>NZ_JBAZVP010000007.1:0-215259 GCF_041660805.1 Mucilaginibacter sp.
TTTTATACAACAGGTCATATTGTTGACCTGCACAATTATCCAAACCCTGCTATGCCCCGGCCAGATATTTTTGGAAAAAACATGGCGGTAGTGCTGGGCGAATTTGGCGGTTTAGGCTGGCCGGTTGAAGGCCACATATGGCAGGCCAATAAAAACTGGGGTTACCAGAATTTTAAGAACGGCGATGATGTCCTAAAAAAATACATCACCTTTACCAACAGGTTGCAGGAACTGATCAGGCAAGGCCTTTCGGCTGCTGTGTATACACAAACTACAGATGTGGAGGGTGAGGTAAATGGTTTTATAACTTACGACCGGAAATTTATAAAAATGCCGGTTGAAAAATTGCATCAGGAACATGTAAAACTATATGATCCGGCGTTAGTAAAATAAACACTACTGAATGAACTATTTAAACAAGATTGGTAAGCTGGTTTGTTTATCAATGATATTCAACTGGGCCGGTATGGAAATATCATCGGCTCAGGCTATTAAGGCCATTGCGCTTAAAAAGATAGATAATGGCCAAATAAATGCCAATTATGTAAGTAACCGTGCACCATTGCAAAAGGCCTACTTTGTTAAGCTGCCGGTAGGAAGTATTAAAGCGAGTGGCTGGCTTAAAAAAGCATTGGAACTACAGCGCGACGGGCTTACCGGCAACCTTGGAGAAATAAGTATCTGGCTGTCAAAAACTAATAATGCATGGCTTAATAAAGAGGGCAAAGGCGAGTACGGCTGGGAAGAACTGCCTTACTGGCTTAAAGGATATGCCAACATTGGCTATATGCTTGGTGATAAAAAGATGATTGCCGAAGCAAAGTTCTGGATTGATGCCGTACTAAATAATCAGCGGGATAACGGCGACTTTGGTCCCGCAGTTGAGCGTAAAGGCAATCGCGATCTGTGGACCAATATGCCGATGCTTTGGTGCCTGCAGTCGTATTATGAGTACAGTAAAGATCCGCGTGTTATTCCCTTCATGACCAAATACTTTAAGTATCAGTTATCCCTGCCTGATGATAAGTTATTGGAAGATTACTGGGAGAACAGCCGCGGTGGCGATAACATTACGAGTGTGTACTGGCTTTACAACCGCACCGGTGATAAATTTTTACTCGATCTGGCCACCAAGCTGGATAAAAATACCGCCGACTGGCGCCAGGCCAGTAACCTTCCCAACTGGCATAATGTAAACGTTGCACAATGCTTTAGGGAGCCGGCTATCTTTTCCCTGCAAAGCCATAAAGCTCAGGATCTGGCAGCAACCTATAATGACTTTAAACTGATCCATACTATTTACGGGCAGGTGCCAGGTGGGATGTTTGGAGCTGACGAAAATGCCCGCAAGGGGTATGACGATCCGCGCCAGGCAGTAGAAACATGCGGCATGGTAGAACAAATGACATCCGACCAAATGTTGTTAAGTATTACCGGCGACCGCTTTTGGGCTGAAAATTGCGAGGATGTGGCCTTTAACACTTTTTCTGCGGCCTTTATGCCAGATTATAGATCGCTGCGGTATTTAACGGCACCCAACATGGTTATCAGCGACGGGAAAAACCATAATCCGGGTATTGATAATAGCGGGCCGTTTTTGATGATGAACCCTTTTAGCAGCCGCTGCTGCCAGCATAACCATGCTGCCGGTTGGGTTTACTATGCCGAGAACAGCTGGATGGCTACGCCTGATAATGGTTTGGCAGCCCAACTTTACACCGGGGGGCAAGTTAGCGCTAAAGTGGGTAATGGTACTGTAGTTAGCATAACCGAAACCACTAAGTACCCTTTTGAAGATCAGATAAACTTTACGGTGAATGCTGCTAAAGCAATTTCCTTTCCATTGTATCTGCGGGTACCGGCATGGTGTAATGGGGCATCGGTTAAGATAAACGGTGTTCCGGTAAAGGTAAACAGTTCAACCGGCGATTATATCCGGCTGGTTAAAACCTGGAAAAATGGAGACAAAGTGACACTGCATCTGCCTATGCAATTAAAGGTTCGCCAGTGGGAGCAAAATAAAAATAGTGTGAGCGTAAATTATGGCCCGCTAACTTATTCTTTAAAGATCGATGAAAAATACATTAAGGAAGATAGCAAGAAAACGGCTATTGGCGATTCGCGCTGGCAGGCTGGTGCCGATCCGGAAAAATGGCCATCGTACGAGATCCATCCTGCCTCGGCATGGAATTATGGATTGTTAATTGACGAAAAACATCCCGAAAACTCTTTTAAGGTCATACACCGTGCATGGCCTAAAGACAATAACCCGTTTACCAATACCGGTGCCCCAATACAGCTTATGGCCAAAGGGAAACAAATCCCCGGTTGGACGGTAGATCAATACGGTTTATGTAGTGTATTGCCGCAAAGCCCTATCAAAAACGGCCAGCCTGTAACGCAGCTAACTTTGGTGCCTATGGGTGGTGCAAGGTTAAGGATCTCGTCATTCCCGGTAGCAGAATGAAATAAATAAGCGATAATGAAGACAATTAAATTGCTTGGTTATTTGCTGCTTTTAATGATGGCAGGTCCGGCTGCTATTGCACAGTCTAAAGCCGACAGCATAAAATATCAGCCGCCATCACCCTTGTACCGCGACCCGATATTTGACGGCGCTGCCGACCCGGTTTTGGTTTATAATAAAGGGCAAAAAGAATGGAGCATGCTTTACACCCAGCGCAGGGCAAATGTGCAATCGCCTGGTGTGGCATTTTGCTATGGCACAGCAATAGGCGTAGCCACCTCAAAAGATAATGGCCATAGCTGGGTTTACAGAGGCACGCTCAACCTCGACTTTGAAAGGGGGATGAATACCTTTTGGGCCCCCGATGTTATATACCACAAGGGGGCTTACCACATGTTTGTTGTTTATATACGCGGTGTATATAGCCAATGGGGCGGCAAAACGCAACTGGTTCATTACACCAGCCAAAACCTGTGGGACTGGAAATATCTTGGCCCTGTTAAATTGCCTGCTCACGACATTATAGATCCTACTTTGATTAAGCTTAACGATGGCAAATGGCACATGTGGTATAAAGATCAAAAGCTGGGGAGTATTACTATGACGGCTGTAAGCAGCGATCTGGTTAACTGGAAAGTTGCTGCTAAGCCTGCAATTGGCGGAAAGGCGCACGAGGGGCCAAAGGTTTTTTGGTTTAAAAATTATTACTGGATGATAACCGACGAGTGGCAGGGGCAGCGTGTTTACCGGTCAAAAGATGCCAAAGAATGGGAACGCCAGGGGCTGATACTTGATAAGCCTGGCCATCGTAATGAGGATACCCCAACCGGCGCCCATGCCGATGTGGTTATAAGCGGCGGGCATGCCTATATTATTTACTTTACCCATCCGGGCCGTAAAACGCATCAGGATGAAGGCGGGTTAGACAAGGATGGCACATTTACTTACTCGTCAAAAAGGACATCTATCCACGCTGCCGAATTGGAGTTTAGTAGCGGCACATTGGTTTGCGACCGTGACAAACCCTTTAACTTTTATTTGGCTACTGATAAATAGGTGATTCACAAAGCGACAACTTTTTGTTTTTATAAAGACTTATATTAAGGTTTAAAATCTATTCTTAACCCATCACTATGGGCATTAAATTCCGGGGCATACATGCATTGAACAGTGGCTACGCCGGTAGAGAAATTACCCGGTTGTGCTACCCTTAGCTGATACTCAAACACATAGTTACCCTTATTTAAATTGCTGATGAAAAAGTTAGTAGCTGCATCTTTAGTGACCTGGTAATAATATAACCCATCCTGGTATTTATATTCGGACAGGGCGGTTACCGGCTCGGTACCTGCCGGGCGCATATCTTTCAGCTGCACATATTCAAAATCGCGGCCTGCTTTCAGGTAAACTATCACTTTAAGGAGGTCACCAGTTTTGGGCTGATGGGTGGCATCTACCGCTGTGGCCACCGGGCCGGCATTTGTTTGTTTCATGATAAAATATTTGCGCTCCAAATGAATATCGGTTTGCGATGGGGTGATCTTGTCGAGTTGCTCAAGATACTGCCAGTACATTGCCCCCCAACTAATAGATTTGCCATTATTGGTGATAGCCACCTTGCTCAATGCGGGCTTGATCTGGTCATCCACCCAACTGGTTTTTAAATAGCCGGTGCCCGCATCGGCTGTAATGTCTGGCTTTAATTGGGTAAGCAGGGTACCATCTAATTTAATTTCTGATGTATTAGATGCCGATAGCCAGTCGCCTTGTTTTAACAGCAGCGCATAGCAGGCGGCAGCGGTTGCCTTAGTGGTTTTCCAGTTATTGGTTTGTTTGTTGCGCAGCAGCCATATTTTCATATCTTCAACCGCCTTGTTATTGTTGCCAGCTTCGGTCATTAACTCTATCAGCAGTGATTGCGTCTCCACCGGCGATTGGTACCAGTAATAGCCCCTTTGGTTTTTTGCCCAATACATGCCCATTTCATCGTTTTGCTGCGCGGTTTCCATCAGAGATTTAATGATGGCTTTAGCAATTGCCGCTTTGCCGCTTCGTTGCATGGTAAGGGCTATCATGCCCTGCTCATAAACGCCTTGAAACAGCCATTGCTTTTCGGCACGTTTTAAATAATTATTGAATACCGCTTTTAATGCAGGACTCATAGGCTTATTTGTAAAATAACTGCGGGTATACCAGGCATGTATCTCTGTAGCGGTATTATCCCGGGTCTCATAATTCTTTGCTTTTTTTGCGCTCTCCTCGTCTTTAATGATTTGGGCATCAAGATATTTTATGGCACTCGTAGAAATGCTTTTTAGCACAGCACTCTTATCATCGGCCGTGCCTGAATGGTAAAGCTGACCTATCCCAGCTAAAATATGCTGGGTAATATAGCGGTCGGATCTGTCGCCGGCAAACCAGGGGAAGCCACCATCTGGCAATTGGCGCGTTTGCAACTTATCTAAGTTTAGCTGTAATTCGTTACTCATTTTATTCAGATCGAACAGCAGGGCAATGCGTTTTTTTTGATCAGTCTCATTTACAGCATCGCGCAGCCAGGGGGTTTCTTCTAATAAGGTGGCCTTAAGCTCCTGGTTTTTTTCAAGATTTGATAACAGGCTTTGGCTGTTGCCCATCTTCCACTGGTCAAACACTTGTTTAATCACCGGCATGCTGTTTACCAGTTTGGTGGCCATAGTGTTGGCATAATAGCGGCTAAATATTTGCTCGGAACATTCATATGGAAACTCCATCATATAAGGAATAGCCTGCACGGCATACCAGGCGGGGTTTTGGGTATATTCCAGTGTGAGGGTCTTGCTCTTTAAAGTTGTGCTTTTATTATTCAGCAGTTTATCAAAAGTAAAAGCACGTGTTTGCCCGGCGCGGACCATCATTGGCATAGCCTCAGTAACCAGCATCCGGTTTGGCAATACGGGTATGGTGTTCTCCTCTCCATCGCTGTATTGGCCGGCTTCGGCAGTAAGGCGGTACGTTAAAGCGTCCAAGCCCTGTGGAATAATGATCTTAAACGATACGGCCTTATTGGTAGACTCGGCAATCTCAAAGTTCTGCATGGCATCCGCGGGGTGTTGCAGCAAGGTAACCGGTTGCATGTTCAGCGCGTTAAACAGTTGCATATTTACCTTTCCTTTTAGCTGGCCGGCGGTTAAATTTGCTAACCTTGCAGATATGGTTAGGGTATCGCCTTCGCGTAAAAAACGGGGCGTATTGGCGCTTATGCTCAGCTGTTTTTGTGTTACTACATCTTCTTCGGTATAACCGGTTTGCAATTCTTTAGTGTGTGCCAATGCCCTGAATTTCCATTTAGTCAAAGCTTCCGGAATGGTAAATTCTATCAGGATCTGCCCCTTGCTATCGGTGTGGAGCTGTGGGTAAAAAAATGCTGTCTCGTTAAAGTTGGTACGGATTGAGATTGGTTTAGGCGAGTGTACGCTGCCTTTCCGTTCTGAGAGTGTACTTTGGCCCCTTAAATGAATCTGCACGCCGGGTACTCTACCTGAAACGAACGACATATCTGCAGCTGAGCTCTCAAAGTCTTTACCATTTACTCTTACGCTGCTTTTTGTTCGGATTTCCCGCAAAACCATACTTGTTGATGCAAAACCTAAAGCTTTTTTTTGTTGTGCTACATAGCTTACAACCACCACCTCATTCAGCATTTGATTGTTAGCTGTTAAACGAATGGCAATATTCTCTCTTTTTGATGTTGCATACTCCTTAGCATTATAGCCTAAATAGGTAAATATAAGCACACCGTTTACCGGTACTTTTATCTTAAAGAAACCTTTGGAATTTGTCATGGTGCCAATACCCCTACCTTTAATGGTTACCATTACACCCGGAAGCGCTATTGCATCCTCTGCACCCAGTACTTTGCCGGTAACATCATAGCCGGTTTTAATAAGGGCAGCATTTTTTTGATAATTAGCTTCTATCAGTTTATCATTCTCTGCATACAGCAGGTTTTGTTTGGCCTTGGCTAAATAATTGTGATACCCAACATTGTACCCGCCATAATAATCATAGCCAAACAGGTTTAGCTTTTCGTAATCGCGTGTTTGCCTGGTATAATACAAATTATTGTATGCCAGCGGATTGGTAATTGATGCCTGGTTAAAATCAAAATAGTTCCACATGAAATAATTAGGCTGATATACAGCATTCCCGCCGATTGCCTGTTCCCAGTTTGCAGCCGGGGCAAGGTCATTTAATGACGCATCATATAAGCCCGCCAGCAGCTCTGCCGATTGCTTTTCGTTCTTATAGTCGCTTATCTGCAGTTTCCACTGTTCTTTTTCACCAGGCTGCAGCTTATCGCGGAAGGTAAGGAATTTCAGTTTCAGGCTTTTATCAGGATTAATAACGTTGATCTTCTGATAGCTGTTATAAAGCCTGTTTTGGTACATCATCAAAAACTGAACAGCGGGATGTTTGTCCCCCGCAGCTACCGGAACTTTAATGCTTTGCTGCCCCTTTTCAATTGTAACCCATTTAGATGATATAAGCTTTGTGCCGTTATAGTGCTCCATCAATACGGCTACATTTTGGTCTATACCCACTAAAAACTCAGCGCTTTGGCCCGGTTTAACATTGTTTATTACCGGCACCACCCAATTGTTAATGGATGACGGTTTACCCGGTTGCGCTATCAGATCAACATAACGGGTAATTGAAGTGGTATCTCCCATGGCATTGCGTGCGCTAATTACCATCCGATACACACCTGGCAACTGGTTCCGTAAATTTTTCAGGTCTACTATGCCCGGTTTTTCTTCATCTACACTCAGGTTTAAGTTGATGACCTGTTTAATTGTTACCCACGTTGCAAACATGTCTTCTTTCGCGTGAGCATACTCCGTGAAATCCTTTTTAAATTCTTCTTTGCTGATGCTGAATTGATCAGGTATCGGCCAAAGCCTGGCCTTGAATACTTTGTCGGGGTTTTGTAAAGCATAAATGGCCACTTTCACGTCTGCCTTTTGTGATTGGCCATTCAAATTATTTACTCTTATTGCTGATCTCATGGTATCCTTGGCGAAAAGCCGGTTAGGCACATCTGCATTGATCACGATGTTGTTTTTGCCAATAGTTATCGATGTTTGTGCAGACCTGGTTTCGCCGCTGGCGTCAGTAATATCAGCCGTAATAGCATAGTTATAGCTGTTTACACCCGTAGTTTTTGCCCCGGTAACAGCTCTGAATTTTACATTAAACTTGCCCTGATCATCTGTTATTATGGTATCCGATTTAATTTCGGTAATCACCGGCTGTATGTACCTGTACATTTGCTCGCCTGTTTGATCAGCATACACTAAATTTTCTGTGCGCACAATGCGATAAGCCACCCTGGCCTGCGATAAACCATAACCGGAGAAAGCGGTTACAGCACCTTTTACAGTTACCGAATCATTTGGCTTGTAGCTATCCTTAACAGGCAAAAACTCCGCCTGGAACGTTGGGCGTTTATATTCTTCTACCTGTACCGATACCGACCCATCGTCGGTTTCCAGTTCCACAGCACCACCCAGCATAGTTTGCGGGATAACAAAACTGCCCGCAAATGTGCCATACTCATTGGTTTTCAGCTTCAGTTTGCTTACTTCTTTACCATTAACATCATTGAATTTAATCTCGGCATCCATACCCGGCATTATCCTGCTTTTACTACCGAAGGTTTGTAATTGAAGCCCTTTAAAATATATGATCTGCCCGGGACGATAGATCTGCCTGTCGGTAAATAAAACGGTTTTGTCCGTAGTGTCGTTGTCATCTGCAGACGAGCCACTCGCACCAACAATGTATTTAGATTCGTCAATCAAAGTATCGCCCTTTATCCGTAAGGTGATCGAAACATTGTTGGAAACAGGCCTGTTGGTGGCAAAAATGCCTTCTTTTCCGGTCGTGCTTTTTTCCACAATATCTATCCATGATTTTACCCTTGCAGAATCTTTATATCCAAAATACTTTCCGGCTAAGATCACCTGCACGCCACTTAAATGGGCACCGGTTTCCCTGTTCATTACCAGCAATTCAGTTTTGTTATCCGGAGTAGTGCGTGCACTATAAGCCAGATTGCTTAGCCTGAACTCGTTTACACCGGTCAGTGTTTTCGCATCAGATGCCGCATCCTTAATCTTTAGGATGTAATTTCCGGGAGGTAAAGCATCCAGCTTAACTTCGGTAGTGTGGTTACGGTAATCGCTAACTTGTGGTAATTGATATTGGTGGCTTTGTACCGGCGTTAACTTTTTAAGGATATCGGCCCGCGTTGCGTCTTTACCGTTTGTATATTTAATAGACTGTGCTATTGATAACCGGTACAAAATGATACTGGCCGCAGTAATATTTTTATAGCTGATCAATGCCAGCAAGGGCTTGCCGGGCACATTTGTTTTCTCAACAGTTGCTGAGAGGGACTTCGATTCTATCTGCCCTATAAAAGCATTAGCATTTTTGCCGCCTAAGCTTTCTGGGTACGCCAGGGCTGCTTTTTTATAGTACAACCGGGCGGTATTTAAGCTATCCCTGGTTTGGTAGTACACTCCCTGCAACATTACGGCTTCGCTGCTAATGGGCTTCGCCGAATAATTTACAGCGATTTGTCGCAACGCAGAAAGGTATAGCGAGTCTTGATTTTGGACACTGGCTTTACTGAATAAAAACTGCAGGCGTTGCAAATCAAGATCCGCCGCGGCTTCCTGCTCATTATTTTGAAGATGGAATGCTGTAGCCTGTTGCAGATATTTAATGCCCGTATACCAGGTAGATGCGGTATCGGTTGTAGTAATGGTTAACCCGGCAAATGTCTTACTATCACCAAAAAGAGCTGCATCATTCAAAATAAACGGCGACCTGGGTTTTAACAGGGCGGGTTCTTCTGACAGGTAAAAGTCAAGGGCGCGCTGTACCAGCATATCGTATAAAGTTGGGCGCAGATAACGGGTGGTTTTATCGCCCAATAGTACCCCATCAAGCAGGCTAATGGGTGTATTTTGCTCCATTTTATATTCTGATAAGGATAGCCGATACAAACGACTGGTCTCGGTGACAATAGTTTGCAGGTCCCACTTGGTAAAGTCGGCATCTGGTTTGGTTAAACGGGTACGATTAACAAAATTATAGCGGTGTTGCTGGTAATATTTCCAGTAGGTATCGGCCAGCAGCGATTGCAGCACTGGTTTTACCGGGAACTTAGCCTGTTCAATATCCTGTTGCAAACGCGTAATTATAGCGGCCAGGGCACTCTCTTCGGTGTACGATTGAAAAGTCATGCGATAAATGGCAGCCCTTACCTGCTGCGGCACATTGTTGTTTTTCCGGGCGAAAGCATCCAGCTTATCAACTTCTTTTATGGCCGACTTTGGTAAACCTACAGCCGCCAATGAATCTATTTTGTAAATAATACCCTGGTAGTCCTGGGCAAATGCCGGTTGAATGATAAGAGAGAGACAAATGATCAGGAAGTATTTCTGGATGGGAAGAAGTTGTAAAGGCATAAGGTTAAGGATATGAGAGGCGGTTATAAAATTAATATAATTGATTATTAATGCGTTTAATATTTATATGATGCACATCATATCCCATTTCCATAAGGAAGATGAATTTTTTTATTTTTTTTAAACTTAAACAGTTATGGATAATACAGAAACCATAAAAACATCAACGGTGTGTTTAAAGCGTAACCATATGGATGAATAGTTAAAGAAGGTAGCATATAAACTCTGCTTTTTTGCACCATCAAAATAAACTAACTTTACAAGCTGATTCATGTTATAAACTATTGTCCGCTGGCCATAATGGAAGTGCTTAAAAGGTATTTGTTACTGCCTAAAACAGTATGTAAAGCCGTTTGTCTGTTAATTTTCTTACTGCCTGGTTTACAGGGCAAAGCACAGGGCTTGCAGTTTAACTCCAACGACAGTTTAATGAGCAAACGTACGTCCTACGTAGTTTTTGCCCGGGAACAGCCAACCTTTCATAATCATTTAATAATAAGCTTTGACCTTTCCCTGTGGGATAATGACCATCTTGGTTACGTTTTCAATATTATTGATAACCGCAATAACTCGTATAGCCTTACTTATATCTTTAATCACAACGGCTCACCTACGTTAAATTTTAACATTGACAGTAAGAGTAATAAGATAGAGATCCCTCTTGAAGCCGCTCAACTAAAAAAACGTAAATGGTTCAAGGTAAAAGCCGACATTAATTTAACGGCGAACACTGTAAGTGTTTTGGTGAACGGGAAATGGTACAGGGCAAAAGGTTTCGCCTTTCAGGATCAGATAACACCCAGGATAACTTTTGGCAAAAATCCGCACTATTCTGACGTACCTAACATGGCTATCAAGAATCTTGCTATAAGTGACGACAGCGAAAAACACTTTTTCCCGCTTGACGAATGGAAGGGAACTGCTGTACATGACAGCGATGGCAAGATACAGGGTTTTGTAGATCATCCTTCCTGGCTCATCAACGACTCGTATTTTTGGACGCCAAAATTCCAACGGACGTTTAATGAAGTAGCAGGTTTAAATTTCGACGTCAATCAGCAATCACTATTTGTATTTAAAACGGATTCTGTAATCCGTTACAATATGCAAACAGACAATGTAAGCGGTAAGCCTTATCAAAACAAGTTGCCCGTAAAGCTCTTACTGGGAAAAAGCATCGTCAATACAATACAAAATAAGTGCTATGTATATGAAGTATTGCCACCGGATACAATGCACAGTATCGCTTCGCTCGACCTTAATACCCTTACGTGGGAGTACATTGGCAAGGGGCCTTTAAAGGAGCAAAGGCATCATCACAATATTTTTCATGATAAAGCGCAGGGCAATTTTTATCTGTTTGGAGGCTATGGCTCATTCTCCTATCATAACGACTTTTTTAAGTATGAGCAACTGAATGACCGATGGGTAAAAATCCCGTTTAAGGGCGACACAATTTTACCCCGTTTCTTCTCGGGCAGCAGCCAGGCAGATGAGCAAAACAATGTATATATATTTGGAGGATACGGTAACGAATCGGGCAATCAAATTGTAGGCGGAAGGCATTTTTATGATCTATACCGGGTTAATCTCACTACACACACCATTAAAAAGCTTTGGGAAATTAAACCGGGTGAGGAACCTTTTGTATCTGCCAATAACCTGATCATCTCTGCGGATAAGAAATATTTTTATGCGTTATGTTACCCGCATGAAAAGCCAAAAACAAATTTAAGGCTGTATAAGTTTTCTATGCAGGACGGGTCATACCAGGTAGTGAGTGGTACAATCCCCGTCACTTCCGAACGTATAGAAAGCGATTTTAACCTGTTTTACAATACCGGCCAGGGTGAATTTATTTGTACGGCGCAAGAGTTTGTATCGCCGGAACGATCAACCATCCGCATCTATACGCTGGTCTCCCCGCCGGTAAGCGAACAGGTTTATCTGAGTTCGCAGCGGCCTGCCGAAGCTGGTTTAAACAGGCTGTATGTATATCTTATTATTGCGATTGTCCTTGTAATAACCGCCCTTGCTTTATGGTACATTATCCGGCGGAGAAAAAAACAGGTTCCTGAAGTTATTTCAGATGATGATTTGCAACCCGGGTTTTATAATCAAAAGAAAGAACCCGATAGTAAACCTAACGCTGTTTATTTGCTGGGCGAATTTACCGCATATAATAAAGCAGGTAAGAACATTACCTATCTGTTCAGTCCTAAGATCAAACAACTGTTCATTCTTATATTATTGAACAGCAAAGACGGGCATGGCGTGGTATCTAAAAAGATATCTACCACATTATGGCCCGAAAAAGATATCATCAAAACAAAAAACATAAGGGGGGTTACTATAAACCACCTGAGGAACATCGTTTCAGATATTGATGGATTAGAGCTTGCTTTTACAAACGATACTTACCGGTTCATAATAAACGACAATTTCTTTTGTGATTATTTTGAAATAACCGGTGCTATCCATTGTATCCGTGAACATCAATTAATACCGGAACAATTTCTTACAGATCAGTTTGACCTATTCGCGCGCGGTGGTTTGCTTCATGATGTACCCGAACCCTGGCTTGACGAAGTAAAGGTTGAGTTTGAGGAGATCCTCCTGGAGCTATTGCAACCCGGGATAAAGAAAATTTACGAAGCCGGCGAATATAGAAGGGCGCTTGAGCTGTCGCGGGTAGCGCTGGCAATTGACCCTTTTAATGATATTGCTTTAAAGTATAAGTTAAAATCTCTCAGACGGTTTAAAGGTGTCGATTTTGCTAAAAAGGTATACGAAGAGTTTACCGCCGACTACAAAAAGTCACTAGATAGCGAGTACCCCGTACATTTCGATAAAATTTGTAAATAGAACGTTTTGTACTTCCTGTGCCGTTTTTAAGCTCCATCGCTTAATAATTGGGTTAATTTATTGCGGTTAATGAAATTTATAGCTGTATTAACCCTTTTTTTAACCCTTCTTTTAATACACCCTCATCTATACTTGTTCACCGGTTAACTCAGAGCCTGACCTGCTTTGATCACTGCCGGCAATTTATAAACCAGTTTAACCAATTAACCTATGGATGAAAATTTTACTAATTATGGTGAATGCCATGGCATTCATTATGGTGCGAAATTGAGGAAAGCTTTACAGTGCTGTATGCTATCCTTGCTGTTTGTACTAATTTACAGCTCCTCTTTCGCACAAAGCAAAACTCTTACAGGGAGAGTTTCAGACAACGCCGGGCCGCTTCCGGGTGTTACCGTAAAAATCAAAGAGACCGGCGCCGTTTCTATAACGGACGTAAACGGAAGGTATTCCATCAACGTAAATTCCGGCCAAACCCTCCAATTTTCCTTTTTAGGGTACACCCCGCAGGAGATTGCCGTAACAACGCAGCCAACTGTGAACGTAACCTTATTGCAAAGCTCTTCTAATTTAAATGAAGTTGTTGTGGTGGGTTATGGTACACAAAAGAAAGTTACCGTTACCGGCTCAGTGGCTACAGTTAACAACAGCGAGATTGTAACCACAAAAAACGAGAACGTTTTAAACTCACTTACCGGTAAAGTTGCAGGCTTACGTGTTACACAAAACTCTGCAGAACCCGGTTCGTTTGATAACTCATTCAGTATCCGGGGTTTTGGTAACCCACTGGTGGTAATTGATGGCGTTCCACGGGACAATATTACCCGTCTTGATCCAAATGATATTGAAAGCGTATCTGTTTTGAAAGATGCCTCTGCCGCTATTTACGGTGTGCGTGCGGCAAACGGTGTAATATTAGTTACAACCAAAAAAGGCAAAAAAGGATCGCTGGAGCTAAATTACTCCGGTAATTATGGCTTTCAGGTACCATCGGGCTTGCCTAAAGCAGTAGGTGCAACCGATTTTATGACCCTTGTAAACGAGCAATTGCTGCATAACGTAAACGGTGGGCAGGTAAAATTCTCGCAGGCTGATTTTGATGCATTTAACAACGGTACCCGAACCAGCACAGATTGGTATACGCCGGTTATTAAAGGGAGCGTGCCACAATCGCAGCATAACCTAAATGCAACGGGTGGTAACGAGAACACCAACTATTTTATTAGTATGGGTATTACTAAACAGGATGGTTTTCTGCGAAGTGATGATTTGAATTACAAACGATACAACCTGCGGTCAAACCTTTCTACCAGGATAAATAAGAACCTAACTGTTGATCTGAACCTTAACGGTACTATGGATCAGAAAAACCAGCCCTATCAGGATGCCTGGTGGATCATCAGGTCTTTCTGGAGGCAGGTGCCAACCCAGTCTATTTATGCCAATAATAATCCCGATTACTTAAATGTAGGCGAAGTAGATGGTAGTAACCCGGTTGCGCTTGCTGATGCAGATGTTAACGGTTACAGGGTATATAATAACAAATGGTTTCAGTCGCAGGTATCTGCCACATACACTGTGCCGTTTGTACAGGGCTTAAGTGCTAAAGGCCTGTTCAGTTATGACTATTATAGCTCAAGCAACAGGATATATCAAAAATCATATAACCAATATAATTACGATGCAAATACTGATATGTATTTGGCTGTACCTAATCAAACACCGGCAACATTCCGCAGGGAGTTTTTTGAACGGCCGGGTACTTTAATGCAGCTTTCGTTAAACTATGACCGTAGCTTTGGTAACCACAGCTTTACCGGTTTATTGTTATATGAAGAAAATAACCGCCAGCAGGATAATTTTTACGCGCAGCGTGAACTTGCCTTAGCTGTCGATCAGCTATTCTCAGGTAGCAGCGAGAATCAGTTAGGGTCATCTAACTCAGGAGATATTTACAACTATGTAAATAAATCAATTATTGGCCGTATCAACTACAACTATAAATCAAAATATCTTGCTGAGTTTAGCTTCAGGGATGATGGTTCATCAAGATTTTCTCCGCTAAAACGCTGGGGTTTCTTTCCGGCAGGGTCTTTGGGCTGGAGGATATCTCAGGAAGGTTTCTGGAAAAATTCATCGGCACTATCATTTATTAACGATCTGAAGTTGAGAGCTTCTTACGGTAAAGTGGGTGATGATTCCGCATTGGCTTACCAATTTCTTACAGGCTACCGCTATCCGTCAAATGGGTCAAACAACCAAATGCCTCCGGGTTCTGTATTTGATGGTTCGTTTGTAAACGGCGTACAAAGCCTGGGTATTGCCAATTCCAATCTTACCTGGTTTAATGCAGAAACCTATAACATCGGGGTGGATCTGGAAGCATGGAACGGCCTGTTGGGTGCAACTGTAAACGTTTTCAGGAGAGATAGAAATGGCTTGTTGGCTACCCAGGCATTAAGTTTGCCAAGCGTTGTAGGTGCAGATCTGCCACAGGAAAACCTTAACAGCGACCGCACACAGGGTTTCGAGGTTGAGTTAAGCCACCGCAGCCATATTGGGGCTTTTAATTATTATTTGAAAGGAAATGTTGCTTTCGCCCGTACGCAAAACCGTACTGTGGTGCAATCGCAATTTGGTAACTCGCAGCTAAACTACCACAACAATCAAAATAACCGCTGGAACAACATTTATTGGGGAACCGGTGCAGCCGGCCAGTACGGCAGCTATCAGGACATCCTGAACAGCTCGCAATTTGTATCGCGCAACGCTGTGGTAGGTGATTACATTTATGAGGATTGGAATGGCGATGGCCAGATAAACGGTGACGATGTGCATCCAATAGCATATAACAGTGCACCGCTAACAAACTTTGGCTTAACCATTGGCGCTTCATACAAAGGCTTTGATTTTAACACGGTATGGCAAGGCGCAACAGGCGTAACTGTATCCTACATAGAGCAGCTGAACATACCACTATGGGGTGGTGGCAGTGCACTCGAGATGTTTTTAGACAGGTATCACCCGGCTGATCCGAATGCCGACCCATACAATCCAAATACCGTTTGGGTACCCGGCAAATATGCTTTAACCGGCACCACTGCCGATGTAAACTCTAAGTTTAACATCCAGGATGCATCATATGTAAGGCTAAAATCTGCCGAGATCGGGTACAGCATATCAGCAAACGTTGCCAAAAAATTAGGCATAAAAGGCGTAAGGATATTTATGAATGGGTATAACCTCCTAACCTTTACCGGGGTAAAATACCTTGATCCCGAACACCCGTCAAGCACCTATGGTTACCTGTATCCACTTAATAAAACGTATTCATTAGGCGTAAATGTTAAGCTATAAAATCAACATCATGAAAAAGATCATATATATATTCATCTGCCTTTTAACATGCTGGACAACAGCCTGTAAAAAGCTCGACGTACCTCCTATAAATATTATACAGGATAAAGACGTTTTTACAAGCACCGGTGGTATACAAGCTTATATGGCCCGTATATATGCCGAATTACCAATAGAAGATTTTAGGTATTCTCCTGAAAGGGGTTTGAACTTCTTTTGGATCATCAGTCCGTTCCCTGCCGTCACCGGCGAGGCATTAAGCCGCGACCAACGGGGCGCTATGCAGGAGAATGTGAATGAGTCGCCATGGAGCGATTGTTACAAGCTGATAAGGGATGTTAACTACTTTTTAGATAACATGCCTAAATACGCAGCTACCTACACCCCGGCACAAGTTAATTCCTGGTTAGGTGAGGCCCGCTTTATACGCGCCGCTACTTATTTTGCCCTCGTGAAACGTTATGGCGGTGTGCCAATTGTTGACAAGGTGCTGGAGTTTCCAACCTCTAATGTAGACGACCTGAATATTGCCCGTTCCTCAGAAGATGCGGTATATGACTACATAGCGCAGGACCTTGATTTTGCATATGCAAACATGTCTGAAACAAACCAGGCAGGCCGTGCAAACAAGTATGTAGCGGCAGCCTTTAAATCAAGGGCAATGCTGTATGCGGGTTCAATAGCTAAGTATAACCAGATAAACCTTGTTGATGGAGCAGGAAACAGAGTGTGTGGTATCCCATCTACAAAAGCTGTTACTTACTTTAAAGCGGCTTATGATGCTGCCGTATTGTTAGATGGTAAATATACCCTTTACAAAAAAGTGTGGGCAGCCGGCGATAAAGATGCCCAGTATCAAAACTTTGTTAACATGTTTTTTGATGCTGCAAGCACCGAAAATATTTTTGTACGCGAGTATCACTACCCTGAATCAGTTCATGGATATGATTCATATAATGTGCCGCGCCAGCTAATGGGCGCCAATGGCTATTCATCAGAAGTTAACCCTACGCTTAACTTTGTTGAACTGTTTGATGGCCTGCCTAAAAACGCTGATGGTACCATTAAAACCATGACAGGCGGCAAATATGATCTGTACAATACTACTATGGATTTGTTTGCCAATGCCGAACCACGTTTACGGGCAACAGTTATCCTGCCTGGTGATCAGTTCAAGGGCCAGAGTATAGAGATCCGTCGTGGTATTTATACAGGCGCGTCGGCTGGCGGAATAAGTCCGCTTTTACCGGCAGGCTCAGCAGCAAATTATCCTACTACTAATATCGTACAGTCATCTAATGCTAATCAGTCACCGTATAAATTGCCAGACGGTACAACAATGAACCCGGCAGGCTTAAGCGGTATTTTTACAGGCGATGGCACGTGCGCAATCTCAGGTTTCTCGGTGCGCAAATACCTGGTGCCTGATAAGCCAACCTCTGAAGTACTTGAAAACCGTTCAGACCAAACCTGGATAGAAATACGTTACGCCGAAGTATTATTAAACCGCGCCGAAGCAGCTTATGAGTTAAATGCTTTAGGCCAGAATGATAAGAGCTATCTGCAGGAAGCTTTTACCGCGATAAACCAGATCCGCGAAAGAGCAGGTGCCGATATGTTAACCAGCGCCGCGGCCATAGGTAGCGTTGATGTTATCCGCAACGAAAGAAGGAAAGAACTTGGCTTTGAAAACAAAATATGGTGGGATATGCGCAGATGGAGAACTGCAGACCGCGAGCAAAATTCAACCATTTACAGGGTGTTGATGCCTTTCTATTCTGCAAACGATAAAAAGTACTTCTTTGATGCCCGTACCGACGAAAGAAACATCCGTTACACATTTGATGTACGCTGGTATTACGAAGAAATACCAAACGGAGAGATCCAAAAAAGTCAAAAGTTAATTCAAAACCCAGGTTATTAATTATACAACAATGAAAAAGATAATATATGTAATTGCTGTTTGCCTGGTTGCTGTTGCCGGCAGCTCATGCAAAAAGTTAGATAATTACGAACAGCCCAATGAAACTCTTAATGGCAGCGTAATTGATGCCGGTACAAGTAAAACACTGCAAACTGAAAATGGCGGCGGTGGTACCCGGATTAAACTGCTTGAAACCAGCTGGAGCGATAACCCAACACCATTTTATATTGCTTCAATGCAGGATGGTACTTTTAATTATACCAAACTATTTAAGGGTACCAATAAAATAAGTGCCGAAGGTGCCTTTGTACCGCTGGTACAAACAGATGCAACCGGCGCCACCATTGTTGACAAGAGCCAGACCGTTGAAATTAAAGGAACAACAACCGTTAACTTTTCGGTTGAGCCATTCCTGAGGATTGAGTGGGTGGGCGAGCCTGTTAAAAATGCAGATGGTACGGTAACGGCCAGCTTTAAAATGACCCGCGGCACTACCGACCCGGCATTTCAGCAGGATATTACGGATGTGCATTTGTTTATAAACTCAAATAAGTTTGTTGGCAATAATAACTTTGATAACCGTTATTCGCCTCAGATAGACTATAACGGATCAGCCGCTAACGCTCAATTAGGCCAAACTATTACCCTTACTACAAAAGGCGGGCCGCTGCCAACACAAAGAGAATATTTTATAAGGGTAGGCGCCCGTACTAATTACGGACTTAAATATTATAATTATACCGATGTTAAAACGGTAACCGTTCCTTAATACACTATACCAACCTGCTTAAGTATCTGTTTTAAAAGGTGCTTAAGCAGGTTTATCTACAAATACCTATGAAAAACATTTTACTATCCTGCTGCTTGTCAGCGCTTTCTTTAGGCGTTTATGCACAGAGTACACCGGCTGCAAAAAGCAAAGAGAAAACCGCGTTTCAAACCAGTAGTCCCTGGATGCCCGAAATTGATGTACGATCTGACATTGCCATAGTATATGGCGTTAATGACCGTAAAGGGATGACCTTTGAGCAGCGTGTAAAATCATGGCGCGATCACGGTTACCAAACACATTTTATGACAGGGATTGCCTGGGGCGATTATAAAGACTACTTTTTAGGCAAATGGGATGGCATAAACCATCTGGGTGTGGGGCAGGTTACTCAAAAGGGTGATACCATTTTTCATGGTAAGGATATGCCTTATGTAGTGCCGGTAAAATCATTTATCGAGTACATGAAAACCGCTGTAATTAAGCGGGTAATAGATGCCGGGATAACCAATATATTTTTAGAAGAGCCCGAGTTTTGGGCAAGGGCAGGGTACAGCGCCCCCTTCAAAGAAGAATGGCAGAAATATTACGGCTTCCCCTGGAAACCACAGCACGAATCGGCAGAGAACACGTACCTGTCCAGCAAGTTAAAATATCACCTGTATTACGAAGCTATTAAAGAGACATCAAATTATGCCAAAGCTTACGGTAAAAGCAAAGGCATGAATATTAAGGTGTTTATTGCCACACATTCGCTGGTAAATTATTCGTCATGGAAAATTGTTAGTCCCGAAGCAAGCCTTGCATCCCTGCCGGGTATTGACGGTTACATTGCCCAGGTATGGACGGGTACCTCGCGCGAACCAACATACTTTAATGGCAAAGAAAAAGAACGCGTATTTGAGAACGCGTTTCTTGAATATGGCTCCATGGTATCCATGACAGCTCCAACAGGCCGTAAAATGTTTTTCCTGACCGACCCGATAGAAGACTGGCCGCGCGACTGGAGCGACTACAAAAAGAATTACCAGGCAACATTTACAGCCAAGCTTTTATACCCGATGGTTGCAGATTACGAAGTAATGCCGTGGCCCGAACGGATCTATACGCACCCATACAAGGTGGCCAATAGTAACGAGAAGGTGCTGATACCTCAGTACTACTCCACCCAGATGCAAATAATGGTAAATGCCCTAAACAGCATGCCCGCCACAAAAGGCGCGGTTACGGGTGTGAACGGTATTGGTGTACTCATGAGTAATTCATTAATGTTCCAACGCTTTCCTACGCATAACGGGTTTGAAGATCCGCAATTCTCAAACTTTTATGGCCAAACACTGCCGTTGCTGAAACGTGGTGTACCGGTGCAAACAGTGCACATGGAAAACCTGTCGTACGCAACTTCGTTAAAAAATATAAAGGTTTTGGTAGTAAGTTACTCCAATATGAAACCGGTAACACCAGAGGTGCATGCTGCACTGGCAAAGTGGGTTAAACAGGGCGGTGTACTTATTTATTGTGGCCGCGATGATGATCCTTACCAATCGGTAATGGAATGGTGGAATACCAAAGGGAACAAATTTACTGCCCCTTCGCAGCATCTGTTCAAATTATTGAATATCTACCCATCTCCAGCCAAAGAAAAAT
Organism: Mucilaginibacter sp.; assembly: GCF_041660805.1. Classification (GTDB taxonomy): domain Bacteria; phylum Bacteroidota; class Bacteroidia; order Sphingobacteriales; family Sphingobacteriaceae; genus Mucilaginibacter. The sequence continues at coordinate 20,550 of NZ_JBAZVP010000007.1, forward strand.
ATAACGTTGGTAAAGGAACGGTTTATGTGGTAAGGCAAAACCCAAAAGAATATGTGCTTGATGCCAATGCCGATTCAAAATTCGTTGACATTGTAAAGCAAGGCTATGAGAACGATGCCAAAGCAGGTAAGCTAATGTTTAAAAACAGCCTTTACCTGGAGCGCGGCCCTTATGATGTTATTGCTGTACTTGACGAGAACCCGGAAACAAAGCCATATGTTATTAAAGGCCCTGTTATAGATCTTTTTGACCCGCAACTGCCGGTACTTGCAGAAAAGACCATCAACCCCGGCGAACAGGCACTTTTATATAATGTAAACAGGGTGCCCGATAAAACAAAGCCGCAGGTTTTAGCAGCAGCTGCAAGGGCATCTGACGAAAAAATAGAAGGAAAAACTTATTCGTTTATTGTAAAGAGCCCAATTAAAACGCTGAATAGCATGCGTGTTTTGCTGCCTGCCCAGCCTAAAGTAACGAAGGTTACAGACGCTAACGGGCAAGCGCTTACAGATGTTAAAACATCATGGGATGCCTCTTCAAAAACAGTATACCTTGGGTTTGCAAATAACCCCGAAGGTGTTAAGGTTAACTTAAGTTGGTGAGAATTGAGTTGGTTTAAGATAGCTATTGCTACCATACATGGGTGGTTCCCGTGTATGCGTAGTAAAGCTGGATAAAGTCATGGCTCATTTATAACAAATATTTTAATGAAAAAATTCTTAGCGTTACTTGCTTTTTTACCGGTGCTTGCATCGGCACAAATTAATACCACCAACCTTGCAGACCTGGCTAACCCGTTGATGGGGACCGATTCAAAACCCTCACTTAGTAACGGGAACACCTACCCTGCTATAGCCTTGCCCTGGGGCATGAACTTTTGGACGCCGCAAACCGGTAAAATGGGCAGCGGCTGGCAGTATACTTACAATGCCGACAAAATAGTAGGCTTTAAACAAACCCACCAGCCATCTCCATGGATGAATGATTATGGCCAGTTCTCCATCTTCCCGGAAACGGGTAAGATAAGGGTTGATGAAGCAGAGCGGGGCAGCTGGTTCTCTCACAAAACAGAAGTTGCTAAACCTTATTACTACAGCGTTTACCTGGCAGATTATGATGTTACAACCGAAATAGCACCAACCGAAAGGGCAGCAAGCTTTAGGTTCACCTTCCCTAAAAGTGATAGCTCACACATTGTGATAGATGCCTTTGACAAAGGATCATATATTAAAGTGATTCCCGGCGAAAATAAGATAGTAGGTTACAGCACCCGCAATAGCGGCGCAGTACCGGGTAATTTTAAAAATTACTTTGTTATTTATATTGATAAACCTTTTCAAAAGGCTTCGGCATGGCATGATAAAGATGTTGATGACGGTAAATTAGAATACACAGGCAACCATGCCGGCGCGGTCATCAGCTTTAAAACCAAAAAAGGCGAAGTGGTGAACCTGCGTGTAGCATCGTCATTCATCAGCATTGAACAGGCGGAGCTTAACCTGCAGCGTGAGTTAGGTAAACAAAGCTTTGATGCGATTAAAGAAAATGCCAGAGCAACCTGGAATAAAACGTTAAGCCGTATGGCTGTTGAAGGCGGTACGGTAGATCAAATCCGCACTTTTTATTCCTGCCTTTATCGTATGCTTTTCTTCCCGAATAAAATGTATGAGTTGGATGGAAAAAATCAGATAGTTCATTACAGTCCGTACAATGGCAAGGTGCTGCCGGGCTATATGTTTGCGGGCACCGGCTTTTGGGACACCTTCAGGGCGCTTTACCCATTCCTTAACCTCGTATATCCGTCTATCAGCAAAGAGATGCAGGCAGGCCTGGTTAACGATTATAAAGAAGGCGGCTGGCTGCCCGAATGGAGCAGCCCCGGATACGCCGATGTAATGGTGGGCAATAACTCGGCATCCGTTGTGGCCGAAGCCTACCTTAAAGGTGGCCGTGGGTATGATATCAATACACTTTACCAGGCCTTACTGCACGGGGCCAATAATACAGGCCCAAAGGCTGCAGGCAGGCGAGGGGTTGAATTTTATAACACATTAGGTTACGTGCCGTACGATGTTAAGATAAATGAAAATGCAGCCCGTACGCTGGAATATGCTTATGACGATTTTGCCATTTACAAGTTAGGCAAGGCTTTAAACCGCCCGGCAGCCGAAACAGATGTTTACCGCAAACGGAGTATGAACTATAAGAACCTTTTTGACCCAACTACCGGTTTAATGCGCGGCAAAAACAAGGACGGTAAATTTCAAAGTCCGTTTAACCCCTTTAAGTGGGGCGATGCTTTTACCGAAGGCAATAGCTGGCATTATACCTGGAGTGTGTTTCATGATGTACAGGGACTTATTGATTTGATGGGCGGTAACAAAAAATTTGTTGCCAAGCTCGATTCGGTGTTTATACTTCCGCCGGTGTTTGATGATAGCTACTACCATTCTGTTATCCACGAGATCCGCGAGATGCAGATAGCCGGTATGGGCCAGTATGCGCACGGTAACCAGCCAATACAACATATGACGTATCTGTACAATTATGCCGGCCAGCCATGGAAAACGCAGCAGCACGTGCGCGATGTAATGGACAAAATGTACAAGCCCACACCTGATGGCTACTGCGGCGATGAGGATAATGGCCAAACATCTGCCTGGTACGTTTTCTCATCAATGGGTTTTTATCCCGTAACTCCCGCCAGCGATCAGTATGTAATAGGTGCGCCGCTTTTTAAGAAGATAACCGTTAAGCTGGAGAATGGTAAAACTATAAATATCAGCGCGGCCAATAACAGCGCCCAAAACAGGTACGTAAATAGTTTAAATGTAAACGGTAAGCCATATACACAAAACTGGCTTAGCCATTCCGCTTTATTGAAAGGAGCTACGCTTAATTTCAATATGTCGGCCCGGCCAAATCTGCAAAAGGGTATTGCTCCGTCAAATGCTCCGTACTCTTTATCTAACGAAAAATAAACACATCTACCTATGAGAAAAACATTTTACGTCCTTTTAGCAAGCCTTTTTATAACGGCGGCGGGTTGCAGTAAAGGTACTGACGGTACAAAGCCGGTTACCAAGCCACCGGATAATACACAGCCGGGCGACCCTGCATTTACCGCGGCCGATGCTACAGCCGCCTACACTGCTTTTAACAAGTATTTTTATAACCCAACTGCTAAGTTATATTATAGCAGCACCCGTCAAAACGGCGTAGCTGCCATATGGACACAGGCGGTTTATTGGGACATGGCCATGAACGTGTATGAGCGTACAAAAGATCAGGCGCAGCTTAAAATGATCAGTGATATTTACCAGGGTAACTATAATCAATACGATGGTTATAACTGGGATAATACCACAACCTGGTTTATTTATGATGATATGATGTGGTGGGTAATTGCCCTGGCACGTGCCAATCAGCTAACCGGTAATGACGTGTACTTGCAAAAGGCTATTGCCGGGTTTAACCGTGTATGGAACGGATCATATGACAGCGTTAACGGGGGTATGTTTTGGGATTTTAAGCACAGTGGTAAAAATGCCTGCATAAACTATCCAACGGTTATTGCAGCTATGCGCTTGTATAAAATAACCGGTGATGCAAGCTACCTGGAGAAGGCGAAATCAATATATGCCTGGTCCAAGAGCAATTTATTTGATGCTGCGAGCGGCCGCGTGGCAGATCACAAAATAGGTAACAACCCGCCGGGATATGAAGATTATACTTACAATCAGGGTACAGCAATAGGTGCTGCTGTTATGCTGTACAAGGAGACTAAGGATAACGCTTACCTTGCTGATGCCAAATTAGCCGCCGATTACACCAAAAATAAAATGGGCACAAATGGTATTTTGCCGGCCGAGGGCGATTTTAATGAACAGGGCGTTCTGAAAGCCATTTTTGCGCAGTACATGATGCAGCTAATAAATGATGGAGGCCAAAGCCAGTATTTAGATTGGATTAGAACCAATATCAACACAGGCTGGAACAACCGCGATACCCAAAGAGGCCTTACATTCAGGAATTATGCAATTCATTGCCCAACCGGAGATATCCAATCATATGAGGCAAGCAGTATAGTGACATTTATGCAACTATGCCCGCCTAAATAAACGCCCGGTTGGAACTGATTTATTTGACTTAGTATTCTTAGTACCCTTAATGCCCTTTGTAGTTAAATTTAACCACAAAGGGCATTAAGATTTTGCACAAAGGGAGATTGACACCAAATTTTCTTTTTTTACCAGGTTTTGCTTTTTACTTATGATACGACCCCATAGGAATATTGGAAATATAAAGTGTAAGTAAACGATCAAAACAGATATGTTGCCAATTTTAAAATGATAAATTTGAAAACAATCTATTTAAAAGTACGCGTACCCAAAGTTTGATCACTAAGCTTTATATTAAGTATTTCGGTAATAGCTAATTATGAGTATACTCCTTATTGTAATTTTTATTCTTGGCTATATAGGTATAGCCTTTGAGCATCCGTTAAAATTAAATAAGGCTGCTTCAGCTTTAATCACAGGGGTACTTTGCTGGACAATCTACATTCTGCAAAGCGAGTCCACACATTCGGTAAGTGAAGAGCTCCTGCATCATTTGGGAGAGATAGCTTCGATCCTGTTTTTTTTACTGGGCGCTATGACAATTGTGGAGCTAATTGACTCTCACGATGGGTTCGACATCATCACACAAAAGGTAAAAACTACCAGTAAAGCAAAATTGCTGCTGATCATTACCGCACTTGCTTTTTTCCTTTCTGCACTACTTGATAATTTAACAACAGCAATAGTCATGACATCCCTGTGCTCAAAAATATTAAGTGCGAAGGAAGACAGGCTTTGGTTTGCAGGTATGATTGTGATTGCTGCTAATGCGGGCGGTGCCTGGTCGCCATTAGGCGATGTAACCACTACCATGCTTTGGATTGGAGGCCAGATCACCGCATTGAATATCATGAAACAATTGATATTGCCAAGCCTTGCTGCCAGCGTTATTCCTGCTTTAATTGTTGCTTATCGCTTCAGAGGAAAGACAATTGCAGCCATGCCGGTATCTGTTTGTACACCAATGGAAAAAAAGAATGGTAAAATAATTCTTTTTGCGGGCGTTGGCTTTTTATTATTTGTTCCGGTATTTAAAACGGTAACTCATTTACCACCGTTTATGGGCATGTTACTTGCTTTGGGTTTAATGTGGGTAATTATTACTATCATCCATAAAACCAAAGACGAGGAAGAGGCAGAACGATTTACTGTTGCCAGGGCATTGCAGAAGGTTGATACGCCGAGCATTTTATTTTTTCTGGGGATATTATTAGCCGTATCTGCCTTACAGTCATTTGGATTACTCAAAGAGCTGGCTGGTTTTCTCAGTAACACTTTAAAAGATGATTACTTAATTGGCATTGCATTGGGTTTACTTTCTGCAATAGTTGATAATGTGCCCCTTGTTGCAGCATCACAGGGGATGTATGATTTATCCACCTACCCAACCGACCATCCGTTTTGGGAATTTCTGGCGTTAACTACCGGCACCGGTGGCAGTGCTGTTATCATTGGCACGGCGGCTGGTGTTGCCGTGATGGGGATTGAGCAAATTGATTTTATGTGGTACCTGAAAAAAATTGGGTGGTTAGCTTTAGTCGGTTTTGTGGTAGGGATATCGGTATTTTTTTTGCAAATGTCATTAGTAGGTTAACCCGATAATTGTCTGCTAGTGGTTTTCAATATTTAATAGAGCAGACAATTAATTTTAAGAAATATATAGAGATTTTTAGAGGTTTTTAGAGATTTTTCGGATGGTGGTTTGTATGATGATAGCATCTGCCATAAGCTGAAATTTGCTGTTTGTAATTTTTTCCTTATCATTGCCCAGGTAATCAAAAAGGCACATTTATGTAATAAATAATTTCTTTCAGGAAAAATAAACAGGACCCGCATAGCGTAGGCTCCTGCAATTATTCACTCTTTAAAGAAGGAAATTATGCTTATTCTTCAAGGTGTTACTTACATACATCCCAACAGAGATTTATTGTTTGCTGATATAAATCTCACCATCAACAAACAAGATAAAATTGCCCTGATAGGCAACAACGGTACAGGGAAATCTACCCTTTTAAAAATTTTAGCCGGAAACTTATACCCTACGAACGGACTTGTAAAAGCTGATTCGAAGCCTTATTATGTGCCGCAGATTTTTGGCCAGTTTAATGATTATAGTATTGCTCAGGCTCTTCAGATTGAGGGCAAGCTAACCGCATTAAAAGAAATTCTTGATGGCAATGTAACAGATGAAAATTTGACATTGCTTGACGATGACTGGGCGATTGAGGAACAGTGCAAAGAAGCTTTTGCGCACTGGAAGCTTGATGGATTGAACCTTTCCCAAAAAATGGAAACCCTCAGTGGCGGGCAAAAAACTAAGGTTTTTTTGGCGGGAATAATTATTCACCGTCCTCAGATAGTTTTATTGGATGAACCAAGCAACCATTTAGATACACTGAGCAGGAGTATTCTTTATGATTATATAAAGCTCACTGCCAACACTTTAGTGGTGGTAAGCCATGACAGGACATTGTTAAACCTCCTTGATGCCGTATATGAGCTCAGCAAACGCGGTATAACTATCTATGGCGGTAATTATGATTTTTACGCGGAACAGAAAATGATTGAAAGTGATGCTTTAAATCAGGATTTAAGGAGCAAAGAAAAAGCGTTCCGTAAAGCGAAAGAAACAGAAAAGGAGTCTTTGGAACGGCAACAAAAGCTTGATGCCCGTGGAAAGAAGAAACAGGAAAAGGCCGGGCTTCCTACCATCTCAATGAACACATTCAGAAACAATGCGGAGAAAAGTACTTCGCGGATGAAGGGTGTCCATGCCGAAAAAGTGGGTGCGATCTCTCAGGAACTAACCGAGTTGCGTAAAGAATTGCCTGGCATTGATAAAATGAAGATGGATTTCGATAATTCCGCACTTCATAAAGGAAAGATATTGATTACTGCAAAAGACGTTAATTTTGGATATGGCGATCAATTGCTTTGGAAACCAGCCTTAAGTTTTCAAATAACAAGTGGCGAACGGATTGTGGTTAAGGGGCCAAACGGATCCGGCAAAACAACCCTAATAAAAATGATCTTAGGAGAGCTTGAACCACTGTCAGGAACCATTTACAGGGCAGATGTCAGGGCCATTTATATTGACCAGGACTATTCGTTAATTGATAACAGCCTTACCGTTTACGAACAGGCGCAACAATTTAATTCGGGGGTATTGCAAGAGCATGATATCAAAATTCGCTTAAACCGGTTTTTGTTTACAAAAGAATATTGGGACAAACCTTGCAGGGCGCTTAGTGGTGGAGAGAAAATGCGACTGATGCTTTGTTCTTTAACAATAAGCAATAAGGCCCCGGACATGATTGTATTAGATGAACCGACAAATAACCTGGATATTCAGAACATAGAAATTTTAACCGCTGCCATTAATGAATACAAGGGAACGCTCTTAGTTGTATCTCATGATGAATATTTTCTAAAACAAACCAATGTAGAACATTCAATTATTGTTGGCTAATTCCGTTTTATAGGATCTGAGCGGTAACCATGCAATGCTTAAGTATTATAATTCGGGTAAATAGTACGAATACCCTTATCGCCGGCAATAACTGCCTTGGTAGCCATCCGGTAAAATAAGGAGTGGTCAACAATGCCCGGGATCATTTTTATTTGGATGTTTAATATGTCGGGCGCTATGGTTTTATCAAAATGTATATCGGCCAGCAAGTTGCCGTTTTCGGAGATAACCGCGCCATCTTTTTGAGTACTCATCCGTAAGTTTACCTTAGCTTGCGGATGATCTGTGGCCAGCCTGAGAAGTACCACCTGTATTGCCTGGGGCAGAACCTCAATTACCAGGGGGTAAGTTGTATCAAGTTGCTCTGCAAACTTCCCTTCATCACCCATTAAGATAAACTCATTGGCCATTGAGGCCAGGATCTTTTCGGTAGTATGGATTCCGCCGCCGCTTTTTAGGGCATTAAGCTCCTTGTCAAACTGGTCGCATCCATCAAAATATACATCCAGGTGCTTTAGCTGGGCGGGTGATTGTACCCTTAACCCATGTTCTAATAAATTGGATGTGGTTTTAAAGGATGACGAAGTGAAAATTAACGAATCAGCCAGATCAGTTTTTTGGCTGATGAGGTTAATTAAATGAGCAACTGTTGACCCTGCTCCCAAACCAATTGTTTGACCGGTTTTTATTAAACTTAGTGCTGCTTTTGCGGCTTCTATCTTATAATCGGTCATATGTGTTAATGTTAAAAATCGGAATAAGCGACCGGGCGAATGAAGATTATATCGGCGTGTGAAACATTGTGCTGATATTCTGGCTTTGCTACTAATTCTTTCCAATAAGCATCCTTACCAAATGCATCCCAATGTTTGTCCCTGTCTTCCTTACTGTTAAATGTGGTCATATACATTAAATTAGGCATATGGCTTCCGGCAATTACTTCACCATAAAAAACAGCGTTGAACCCTAATCTTTTAAAAAGATTGATCTCATCGCCGATATTGAACATCTTTACCTTATTGATGTTATATTTTTCTGTAGCGCTTTCATAACTGCGTAACTCATAAACTCTTTCTGATTTATTTGCTGTAAGATTAGGCACCGATGTGCCGGGCATGCCCGGGAAAGCTTCTAATATAATTGTCTCAATACGGGTATAAGGTGCATCTTTATAATCTGCATCAATATATTCTTTACCATCCGCTAAATATTTTGAATCGGCTTGTAGTTTATTGGCATTACCTGATAACTTTTGCAGAGAAGAAAAAGGCGTAAAAACATAGATCATTCTGTTTGTATCCTGCTGTACAACCGGTTTAAAAACACCTACGTTTTTAACACCTGCCCTATGCATTGCCGGTACATAAGCCTGCTGTAGATATTGTTCAATTTTATCTTCCTGTGCCTGCGTTTTAAAATGATATATTTTAATCTGATAATAATTTGGAGCAACTGCACTTGCAAATGTGGCTGTATTATTAACAAGCACAAGTATAAATAAGCAGCAAGATAGGGCAATACGAACTAATGAAACTCTCATAAAATAATTTTCGGGTGAATAATAATTGGGTACATATACTTACTATAAAGGCAAGTATATGCCGGTAAAAGTATATTTATTAAGCCATAAAAAAAGAAAGCCCGGCGGCTAATAAATTAGTTAGCTCGTAAATATGGATTGTATGATACGGTTTACAACCTATTAAAAATTCATTTTATTCTCTGCGAACTTGCATAAACCATCCATCAGGTCGCTAAGCTCCGTTCCTTTATCGGTAAGGGCGTACTCTGTTCTTGGGGGATTACCCGGAATATAGCTTTTACTGATAAGCTCATGCTGTTCTAAAAATTTCAGCCGGTCGGCAAGGATATGATCGCTTATAAATTCAAGATCTTCTTTTAGGCTGGTAAAACGTGAATGCCCTTCTTCTATGCTGAAAAGCACTTCAGTCATCCATCTTTTACTCAATATATTAATTAATTCAGTGAGCGCACATTTTTCTTCCAGGAATGATTGATTATGAAAATTGCTGGAACTTAGTTTTCTTTCTGCCATACTAACTTTTTAATGAGGGACTAATTACTTGTTTAATACTTGGTCTGAATGACCAATAACTGTTCTTTTGTGGCTAAAGTAGCAGGTAGGATTTACTTATCCGTGTTATATCTGTAATAAATTTACTACAAAATCTATTCAAAAGAAAGTATAAAATGAAATATCGCAAATTAGAAAACACAGATTTATGGCTTTCAGAAGTCACTTTTGGTGCCTGGGCTGCCGGTGGATGGATGTGGGGAGGCACTGAGCGGCAGGAGGCTATTGATGCTATCAGGGCATCTTACTCCCTTGGGGTTACTTCTATAGATACAGCGCCAATATACGGGCAAGGTACAAGCGAAGAGATAGTTGGAGAGGCGATTAAAGGCCTGCCGCGTGACAGTTTCCAAATTTTAACGAAGTATGGTATGCGCTGGGATCTTAAAAAGGGAGATTTTGGTTTCCACAGTAAAAAGAATAACGGAGAAGAAATTGACATTTATAAATATGCCGGAAAAGAAAGTGTCATTAAAGAATGCGAAGACAGTTTAAAAAGGTTGGGAACAGATTATATTGATTTATATCAAATTCACTGGCCCGATTCTACGACCCCTATTTCAGAAACGATGGAAGCTGTTTCAAGGCTCATAGAACAAGGTAAAGTGCGCTATGCCGGGGTATGTAATTATAATGCCGCTCAAATGGCCGAAGCAGAAAAGTACGTCGGCCTTGCATCAAACCAGGTTCCGTATAGCATGGTAAAACGTTCTATTGAAAATGAATTAATACCATACTGTCTTAATCACCAAAAATCAATACTAGCTTACAGCCCTTTAGAGCGTGGCCTTTTATCTGGTAAAATGAAGCCTGGCTATCAGTTTGCAGCCGGAGACCATCGTAAGGATGTGCCATTTTTTAAAGATGAAAATTTAAGGAAGACCAATGAATTTTTAAATTTGATAAAGCCAATAGCAGATGAAAAAGGCATAACACTTAGTCAGCTTGTTATATTATGGACGTTGGAACAGCCCGGTATTACCATTGCGCTTGTTGGTGCAAGGAATAAAGAGCAGGCCGTTGATAATGCCAAAGCATTAAATACCGCTCTTACCCCGGATGAAATAGCAATAATTTCTAATCATCTTAATAATTTAAAACTGGAGCTTTAACTATCAGTAAGATGATTATATTTCAGCATGAAGTAGTAATGAAGTAATGTTGCATTACAGAGGTATAAGATCAACATCTAAATTTGAGTTTTGGCAAAAACCATTATCGCTAACTTTTTGCTATTATAATTGCATATTATTTACACGTTTAAATTAAACATTATGAATAAAAGAATAGGCATTATTGGCCTTGTATCGGGCTTTTTAATGATCGGGCTGCTCTCATTTAAAATGATAAAGGGAGTTCATGAAAAGGGCAGCCCGGAGTTGGCTAATGCCGGCTTAACACTGCCGGCGGGTTTTAACGCAGCTGTTATTGCCGAAAATATGGGTGGTGCACGCCACATAACCGTAAGCCCGAAAGGCGATATATATGTAAAGCTTGACAGGCCAAAGAATGGTAAAGGCATATTGATGCTGCGTGAAAATGCAGGTAAGGCCGAAGTGAAAACCAGCTTTGGCAATTACGGAGGCACAGGCATCGCTATAAAAAACGGCTACCTGTATGCTTCGTCAAATACAGATGTTTACCGTTATAAACTAAATGCAGATAACGAGGTGATCAACCCGGATCAGCCAGAAACAATAGTTACCAAACTGCTTAATCGCCGTGCCCATAATTCAAAATCTATTACGCTTGATAACGATGGTAACATCTATGTGAATGTGGGTGCTTACTCAAATATTTGCAGCGAGTTTGATAAGGATAAAAAAGGCTGCCCCATCCTTGACTCGGCAGGTGGTATATGGCAATTTAAAGCCAATAAACTGAACCAAACCTATGCCGATGGTGTTAGATATGCTACCGGTTTAAGAAATGTGGTTGGACTTGACTGGAACCAGCAGGATAATCAACTATTTGTAATGCAGCATGGCCGCGACCAGCTACACGGATTATTTCCGCAGTATTACAGCGAAAAACAATCGGCTATTTTCCCTGCGGAATGCATGTATGCCTTAAAAAAAGGAGATAATGCAGGCTGGCCATATATGTATTACGACCACGAGCAGCATAAAAAAATATTAGGCCCTGAATATGGCGGTGACGGCAAAAAAGAGGCTGATCCTAAATATATTGATCCGGTTGCTGCTTATCCGGGCCACCTTGCCCCCAATGGTTTACTGTTTTATACCGGCAATCAGTTTCCTGAAAAATATAAAAATGGTGCTTTTATTGCTTTCCATGGTTCATGGAACCGCGCACCCGAGCCACAGGCAGGTTATTTTGTGGTTTTTCAGCCGTTTAAAAATGGCAAGCCCGACGGCCAGTGGGAAGTTTTTGCCAATGGATTTTCAGGCTCTCCAGAAAATACGGCAAGTGGCCATGCAGAACACCGCCCTTGCGGATTGGCACAAGGGCCGGATGGTTCGTTATATGTAACTGACGATGCTAAAGGAAGTGTTTACAAAATAAGCTATAAAAAATAAAATGAAGTTTAAATTATCAATACCAGTGTTTGCCAGTTTAATGTGCATATTTTTAATTGGCACCGCGCAAACTAAGCCCAAATCAAAAACTGCTGCCAAGCCGGTTAAAAACAGTAGTATGAATGCATCAGTACTGGCAGGCCAGAAAGTGTATGTGCAATATTGTTTAACCTGCCACCAGGCTGATGGTGGAGGAGTGCAGCGCTTAAACCCACCGCTTATAAAAACTCAATATGTATTGGGCGATAAAAACAGGCTCATCAATATAGTCCTTAAAGGATTTAGCGAAGATGTAGAGATAAACGGTGAATACTATTCAAACACAATGCCCGCACATGATTTTTTAAAGGATCAGGAAATTGCCGACGTGCTAACCTATGTGCGTAATAGTTTTGGCAATAAAGCCAGCGCCATTAAACTTGCCGAAGTAACCCCTGTGCGGGCTGCTAACAAAAAGTAATACTACCACATTGCTGCTTCCCCTAACAAGGGAAGCAGCAATGTTTGTGTTATGTATAAAAATTGGCAAAGTAATTATTAAGGTTCATTTCCTTGGGGAGTGCAAGCTTTTTCCTTAACCTATAACGGCCTATCTCCACCCCTCTTACAGAGATATTTAAAAGCTGGGCAATTTCTTTACTTGATAAGTTCATTCTTAAATAGGCGCATAATTTAAGCTCATGATTACTTAACAGCGGGTGTGTTTCTCTTACGGCTTTCAAAAAGTCGCTTTGCGTATTGTCAAAGTAAACAGCAAACTGCTCCCAGTCTTTATCCATTTTACTTTCCTGGTTTATTATCCTGATCAGCCTTTTTAATTCCTCTGAAGGCATGTCGTTGTCCGCATTCCGTAAATGAACCAGCTCTTCTTTTATTTTTGATAGCAGCTCACTCTTTTGCAGCATATGCATAGCTACAGAGGCTAATTCAGAATTTTTACCAATTATTTCAGATTCCAGCTTTTCGTTTTTTAAAGCGATGATCTCTTTTTCGGATTTTTCCAGTTCCAGCTGGTGAAGATAATTTAACCGCTTTTGCTCTTCCTTGAATTTGATTTTTTGACGAATGAATTTCTTTTTAAGTCCGCGGTAAAACAGATAATTAAAAGTTATAAACAGCAGGGCATATACAGCATAAGCCCATTTTGTAAGGTACCAGGGCGGAAGAATTATAAATGAATAACTTACTATCTGTGATTCATTGCCCAGGTTACTCCGGGCTTTAATTTGAAACTTGTAATTGCCTGCAGGTAAATTGGTGAAATCCCTTTCCGTCTTTTTTGACCAATTAGACCATTGCGCATCAAATTTTTCTAAATAGTAGCTGTATTCAATATTCAACTGGTTTTGAAACGATGGTGAGCTGAACTCAAAGTGGAGATTGTTTTGTTTGCTGCTGAGCTCCGTTAATGCTTTTTTTGTGTCGATAACCAGATATCCCCCATTTAAAATACTATCTGTACTTCCCGAGGCCTTAACTGTTCTTAAGAGAACGGTAATGTGTTCTTTGTTGCCCTTATATCGCTTGTAATTGATATGATAAAATCCTTTTTCCGCACCTACTAAAATGTTTTCTTCATTTAATGGGTAAATGTTTTCAAAGTCACTCACCAGGTTACCATTAAGCTCCGGGAAATAGGTTGTCTGCGGTTTTTGGCCTGAAAAGTCAACGACACCAAGTTTCTTTTCTTCAATAAACCAGACATTACCTTGTGAGTCTTCCTTTAAATATCTTACATCATTTTGTTTGAAGATCTTTTTGAAATAAGCCGATGGCTCAAACCTGTCGGTGCTGTTGTTATATTCATAAATACCTTTTTCTGTTGCTACTACGGTCCGATTTTTTATCCTGAACAAGCGGTTTTTTAATTTAGAAGGCAAGCCGTTTTTATCAGTGTATAATTTGGTAACCGGATGCTCCGGCAAACTCAAATCTATTTTAAATATGCCCTTGTAGTTGTGGGCAACCCAGGCAATTTTATTTTCAAGTATTACTGATCGTGCTGATTCGGAAAAACTAATATTCTGTTTTGATCTGTAAGTGTTATTGTCGAAGTTAATAAGATCAAGCCCGTTGTAATTACCCGCTATAAGCACTGAAGCCGGCGGGTTTTTATCAAAAGCGGTGAAATTCCAATAGCCAAAGCGGGTATCAATAGGAATAGCATTATCATTTTTTATTTGAAATGCTCCTTCGTGATGGGCCATTAATAGATCATGATTAATCTCATAGAGTCCCCAGCAAGGGCCTTTTGTATTTTCTACCATCCTAAATTGCCCGGTAGCTTTACTTAAGTCGGTATTCTTGCCTACTGGAAGCTGGTATAACCCGTTGGATGTGCCAATGTATAATGTTTGATTGTGAAGAATGGCACTGTATCCCGTCCCTTCATTTAATCTTTCGGGATAAATATGTTTGATAGCGCTGTTGTACGCGTTAAAATCAATTCCATCGTCAAGCCCCATCCATAAGTTATGGTCCTTATCTAAAAATAACCCAAGTATGGTATTATTTTGAAGGCCTTCTTTTCGGGTAAGCGATTGTGTGACCTGGCCTTGTTTATCAATAATGTATACCCCTGCCATTTGTGTACCTATAGCAATATGGTTATCATCAATTAAAATGGCGCTTAATATCAATTGATTTAAGAATGGATTGGCAGCTTTAAAATGAAAAGCACTTAACTTTTGATGTGATAAAATAAACAGGCCATTTTTTAATGTGGTTACCAAAATGCTGTCTTTACCGATAGCCAGCAGGGAGGTGACTGTATAGCCTGCAGGCATGGAATTTATAATGGATAAAGGCACCCATTTTCCTGATGAAAACTTCAACAACCCTTTGCCGGCATCCTGCGCTATGAGCTCACCGTTGCATGATCCCAAAAACTGCCATTGTGAACCGGGCTGATAATCTGTTAAAGACTGACCTTCAAGGCTAAAAATATGGCTTTGCGACCTAAAAAAGAGTTGATCGCCGTAAGGTACAATGTTCCAGATGTCTTTAAATCCATCAGCATTTCCTTTTAGCAGCTTCTTTAGTGAAGTATAGGCTAAATTTCCATTTTTATCCGGCGAAAAATAGCCAAATTCACTCTGGCCACCCACATATATTTTCTGATCAATTCCTATCGCTACAGACCTTACTATTGTTCTGTTGGGCAGCGGATATAATTTCCAGTAGGTGCCGTCAAAACTCAGCAGGCCTTCACTGTTGGCAAAGTATAAGATGCCGTCTTTACCCTGAACTATAGTTCTGTTTTGTAACCCTCCATTATAATCACGCCTCAGGTACGAAGTAATATTGGTAAGGCCAATTGGGTTTTGACCATAGATGCTGCTACAGTTAATCAATATAAAGATCAACAACCACCTTATTCTCATTTTATTTCCAACAGTTTCATTTAATCTAATTGGCTGTCTGCTCCTTAAATATCTAATCCCAGGCATGATGTAGTAATGATGTAATGCGAAATTACCTATCATTCAGGGCGAAAATTAAATTTGATGCTTATAACCAAATTATAATACCCGCAATATAAGTATTCAGAATTGGGCATGCCATAAAATGGCGGGCTTTGTAATTAAATAGTGGCGGGGCAAATAAATCTTTTAAAAAAATGAGAAAAATTAAAGTGCTTAGTTCCTGTGTTGTTTTTTTAATAGTGTTAGCAAGCTTGTCTTCTTCGGCGCAGCAAAAAAAGATAGGCATTTTTGATGGCCAGGTAGATGTTGGCGCCAAAACGAAACCAGGGTCCGGAATTTACGTGCCTCAAACACAACAATATTTAATATCCGGCGCAGGCTACAATGTTTGGTTTGATCGGGATGAATTCCATTATGTATATAGAAAAATGAAGGGTGATTTTATCCTGTATACCCGTGCCGAATTTGTGGGCTGGAACGGTGTTGAAGATCACCGTAAAGTGGGCTGGATGGTTCGTAAGTCATTAGACGACAAATCTGCACATATCAACGCTGTTGAGCATGGCGACGGACTTACCTCATTGCAATACAGGAGAACTGCCGGGGCAACAACAGAAGAGATTAAATCAAAAATAACCCATGCCAACATTATCCAGCTGGAAAGGAAGGGTAATACTTATACCATGCGTGTTGCCAAAATTGGCGAACCATTTGTAACCGAACAAGTGGCTGATCTGGACCTTGGTGATGAAGTGTATGTGGGTTTATTTGTAGGCTCTCATAATGCCGATGTGACAGAAACAGGTGTATTCCGTGACGTGAGCATTACGGTACCTTACCCCGGCATTGCAGATCAAAGAACGCAAATGACCCTGGGCAGTAATCTGGAAGTGATGGAAGTGGCTACAGGTAACAGGGAAGTTATTTATACCGTGCCTTATTCTATACAAGCCCCCAACTGGACAACCGATAACAAGAGCCTCATATTTAACAGCAGCAAAGGCGTTTTATACAAGTTTGATTTAGCTACCCGTAAAGCAGCGTTGTTAAATACAGGTAATGTCAAGAATAATAATAACGACCACGTGCTATCTTTTGATGGCAAAATGATCGCGCTAAGCAGCGGGGTAAAGGAATTGGGCGGCTCTATTATTTACACAGTGCCTGTAACCGGCGGTACGCCTAAGCAAATTACCCCTAAAGGCCCTTCTTATATGCACGGCTGGTCCCCGGATGGGAAAGACCTGGTGTTTTGCGGCGAAAGAGGAGGAGAGTATGATGTTTATAAAGTGCCTGCTGCAGGCGGCCCCGAAGTGCGTTTAACAAACACAAAAGGATTGGATGACGGCCCGGAGTATACACCCGATGGAAAATATATTTATTTTAATTCGGTAAGGTCCGGTTTAATGCAGATATGGAGGATGAAACCTGATGGCAGCGACCAGGAGCAGGTAACCAATGATGACTTCAATAATTGGTTTGCCCATATATCTCCGGATGGCAAATGGATGGTGTATTTAACTTTCCTTAAAGAAGAAGTTGAGCCGGGTATTCACCCTCCGTATAAACACGTATATATTCGCTTATTGCCAATTGGCGGGGGTAAACCCAAAGTACTTGCTTACTTTTATGGTGGTCAGGGATCTATGAATACCCCTTCATGGTCTCCGGATAGTAAGCATATAGCTTTTATCAGTAATACCAACACCGGCGAATCAACTAAATAACCAATATGATATCAAATAAAAATACCAGGCGGAACTTCCTGAAAACCTGGGGTACTTTAGCCGCGAGCGCGGTTCTTGTTCCTGAACTTTTAAAGGCGGATAGTAAGAAAGGCAAAAAAATAGGACTACAGCTTTATTCAGTTAGAAAAGATATGCTTGCAGACGCTGCCGGAACGTTAAAGCAGTTAGCAAAAATCGGGTATAACGAAATAGAATCTGCAAAGAGCCAAAAGGGCAATTACTATGGTTTAACACCAAAAGAGATCAAAAGCATAACCGGCGATTTAGGGATTAGCCTGGTAAGCGGGCATGTGCAAATTGATAACGACTGGCAAAAATCAGTAGATCAGGCAGCCGAAGCCGGTCAGTCTTACCTCATTTGTTCTGTACTGCCAACCAATGGACAAACTGTAGCAAATTATCAGCGCAGTGCAGAGGTATTCCAGAAAGCTGCAGAAGATTGTAAAAAGGCCGGGATTACTTTTGGATACCATAACCATGAGTATGAATTTGAAAAAGAGGGCGAGCAAACATTGTATGATGTTTTATTAGACCATACTGATCCAAATCTGGTTAAAATGGAGCTTGATCTGGGTTGGGTAATTGCTACAGGCGCCGATCCTCAGTATTATTTTAATAAATATCCGGGCCGTTTCCCGCTGTGGCATCTAAAAGATATGGACCTGAAGCTGAAACAAAGTACGGAATTTGGCAAGGGAGGCGTTAATATTAAAGAGCTTTTAGGTAGCGCAAAAAAATCGGGCTTAAAGCACTTTTTTGTAGAGCAGGAAGAATATAGCGGTACACCGCTGTCAAGTGTCGAATACGATTACAATTATGTTTCCAAACTCCTTTAATACTAAGGGATATTCAATCAAATATTAATATCATGATCAAAAAACCAATTATCGTTAGTTTCTTATTATTGTTTTTAATAGCAGGTAGTGCAATAAGTGCGCTTGCACAAAACGGCGTTAAGGCCAACCACGTTGCATTATATGTAAAAGACCTTAAAAAAAGCGCGGATTTTTATAAGAATGTAATGCAGCTTAAGGAGATCCCTGAGCCATTTCATGATGGCAAGCATGTATGGTTGAGAACAGGCGAGCATAGCCAGCTTCATTTAATAGAGGGCGCGGCCGAAGTAACCCAGCATGATATTAATTCGCATTTTTCTTACTCGGTAAACAACCTTCAGGATTTTTCAAAACACCTGGATCAGTTACATGTTAAATACGGCAACTGGAAAGGCGATTCTAAATCTCCGCAGCTAAGGCCCGATGGTGTTAAACAAGTTTATTTGCAAGACCCGGATAACATTTGGATAGAGGTTAATGATGATAAGTTTTAACCTGCAGTACTGAAACATTAAACCAATTCTTAACCTTTAATATTATGACTTCAAGAAGATCGTTTCTTAAAACTTCCGCATTGCTTTCTGCTGGGGTTTTAGTGGCTCCTGATTTATTTGCTTATAAACAAAGATACATAGGCCTGCAGCTGTATACAGTTAGAGATTACATGCAAAAAGATCCGGCTGCTACGTTGGCCAAAGTCGCGCAAACCGGCTATACTTCGGTAGAAGGAACCTATTCTGGTGCCGGAAAATTTAATAATGTTGAGGCAAAAGACTTCATGGCGTTATTAAAGCAAAACGGATTGATAATGCCAAGTTGCCATTATCGCCTTGGCGAAGAAAAAATAAACGGGGTGGCACAGAGCGGGACTATATTAAATGGCTGGGATAAAGCGGTTGATGATGCGGCTGCAACGGGTGTGAAATATATGGTTTGTGCATTCCTTTCTGTACCGGAACGGGGTTCTCTTGACCATTATAAAAAGGTGGCCGATGATTTTAACAAAGCAGCCGAAACCTGTAAAAAGGCAGGTGTGCAATTTTGTTATCATAACCACGATTTTGAGTTTGAAAAACAGGACGGAAAGTTCCCTTATGAGATATTATTGGCCAATACAGATAAAGAGCTGGTGAAAATGGAAATGGATATGTATTGGGTTAGCAAAGCCAACCAGGATCCTATTGCTTTGATAAATGAAAACCCCGGCAGGTTCCCTTTATGGCATATAAAGGATATGGATAAAACCCCTCAGCGTATGTTTACAGAGGTGGGGAATGGCGTTATTGATTTTAAGACAATATTTAAACACGCCAATAAATCCGGCTTAAAATATTTCTTTGTAGAAGAGGATAAATGCCCCGGTGATCCTTACGATAGTATTGCCCAAAGTGTTAATTACATAAAAAAGAACCTGGTTAACATTTAACAGCAGCCATGAAAAAACTATTTTTTTTACTGATAACTGTATTTTGCCTGGGCAATATGGTCTTTGCACAGCAAGCCAATAAGTGGCAGGACTTATTTACAGGGAAATCTGTAAAAGAGTTAAGGGGTTATAAGATGGACTCTTTTCCTTTTGGAGCATGGAAGATAGAGGACGGTGCATTGGTTGCCCAAACAGGTGTCCCTAATGTTGATTTTTTAACGAAGGAGACCTACACTAATTTTGATTTGACGTTGGAATGGGCCGTATCTAAAGCCGGTAATGGTGGGGTTTTTTATAATGTGCAGGAAAATTCAAGTCATGAATCTGGTAATGGCAATAGCCCCAACTGGCTTGATAATTTTGAAATGCAACTATTGGATGATATTGATTTTAATGACCATGAACCCAGGCGTTCTGCTGGTTCGTTATATGACCTTATCGCTCCGCAAAATAAACATCTTAAGCCTGTTGGCGAATTTAATACCTCAAGGCTGTTGGTTAACAAAGGCCACGTTGAGCAATGGCTTAATGGTGTAAAAGTTGTGGAATATGATCTGGGATCAGAAAAGCTAAATGATTTAATCAATCATAGTAAGTATAAGGATAACCCCAACTTTGCAAAATCTGCAAGCGGGCACATTATGTTTCAGCATCATGGGCAAAAAATATGGCTCAAAAACATAAAGATAATGCGATTATAAGACTTCTATCTTAAAACGAAGCCGGGCTTATTCAAGTCCGGCTTTTTTATTACAGCAGGCTTTAATTGTCGGTACAGTTCTTAGATTTGATTATCATTTTTTAAATTCGATGGATTTTACAATTGACTGGGGTATGTAAGATAAACCTGATAACTTGCCAATTGTAAGCATAACAGTAATAGCTAAAAGTGCTACGCTTTCTGCTTAAAGAAATAAACCTAAGTAACCAAAAAAGCAATTAATATTGGGCGGTATTTGTGCCCGGGGAATTGTGAATAAATAGAATCGCCTGCAACGGTAACACTGCTGTTGGTGTTAAATTATGAATTTGTAAAATGCAGGAGAAAGAATTAAGGAGCAGCGGTTGGTTTGGCCGTAAAGGGAAAGACGGATTTATTTATCGTGCCTGGATGAAAAACCAGGGTATACCCGAGCATGAGTTTAAAGGCAAACCTATTATAGGTATTTGTAATACGTGGAGCGAACTAACACCCTGTAATGCACACTTTAAAGAATTAGCCCAATCTGTAAAGAATGGAATATTTGAGGCGGGCGGCTTCCCGGTTGAATTCCCTGTGATGTCATTGGGCGAAACCTTGATGAAACCTACTGCTATGCTTTACCGTAACCTGGTAAGCATGGATGTGGAAGAATCTATAAGGGCTAATCCGCTTGATGGCGTGGTTTTACTTTGCGGATGTGATAAAACAACACCCGCTTTAATAATGGGTGCATGTAGTGTAAATATTCCAACCATAGTGGTTTCCGGCGGGTCAATGCTTACCGGAAAGTTTCGGGGAAAAGATATTGGCACATCTGATATATGGCGTTTTTTTGCCGACCATCAAACAGGGCAAATGAATGATGAAGACATGTATACTGCTGAAGCCTGCCTGGCCCGCAGTCAGGGGCATTGCGCCGTAATGGGCACGGCGTCTTCTATGGCTTGTATGGTAGAATCGCTTGGTCTGTCATTACCTCAAAATGCGGCTATCCCTGCTGCCGATTCCCGCCGGAAAGTTTTAGCCCATCTTTCGGGTAACCGAATTGTAGATATGGTTAGGGAAGACCTTAAATTAACGGACATTCTTACCAAAGAGGCATTTGAAAATGCTATTATTGTTAATGCCGCTATAGGTGGTTCAACCAATTTTATCATACACCTGCTGGCTATTGCGGCCCGTATTGGAGTTGATTTAACTATGGATGACTTTAATACAACAGCGAGGCAAATTTCTTTATTGGCCAACCTGCAGCCATCAGGCAAATATTTTATGGAAGATTTCTTTTATGCCGGTGGTTTGCCTGCGCTAATGAAAGAACTACATGGCAAATTGCATAGTGATACCATCACCGTAAGCGGGCAGCCAATGTTGCGAAACTATGAAAACAGCGAATGTTATAACCGTGACCTGATTGCCACGCTTGATGAACCCTTTAACCCGGTGGCGGGGATAGCTGTACTGAGGGGTAATTTATGTGAGAATGGAGCGGTTTTAAAACCATCGGCAGCAAGCAGCCATTTATTGCAGCATACAGGTAAGGCCGTGGTTTTTGAAAATATTGAAGATTTTAACAAACGGATAAATGATCCGGAACTTGATGTTGAAGAGAGTTCCGTATTAGTATTAAAAAATGTAGGCCCCCGTGGATATCCGGGTATGCCCGAGGTAGGCAACATGCTTATCCCCAAAAAGCTGATGGATATAGGGGTGACTGATATGGTCCGCATATCAGACGGGCGAATGAGCGGCACCGGCTTTGGCACTGTAATATTACATGTTTCGCCGGAGGCTGCTGTTGGCGGTACGCTTGCCATAGTACAAAACGGTGATGTTATTGTACTTGATTACAAGGCAGGGCAGCTAAATGTTCAATTAAGTGATGAAGAAATTGCAGCCCGTAAGGAAAAATTTGTTAACAATACTCATATTGCGCAACGGGGATATGTACACTTGTATCAAACACATGTAGATCAGGCACATTTGGGTGCAGACCTTGACTTTTTAAAGGGTAGCTCGGGTAGTAAAGTGATCAGAGATTCACATTAATAAAACAGGAATGAATTTTAAGAGTAAAATAGCAATAGTTACGGGGGCTGGTCAGGGTATTGGCTTTGAGATATGCAAAATGCTTTCAGAAAAGGGGGCCACAGTTATTTTAAATGATATTGATGCTGATTTGGCTACCAAAGCGGAGACCTTTATCAATGAAAACCATGGTGGTAATTGTTTAGCCATGGTTGGCGACTCCAGCGATCTGGCCTTTATAAATAAAATGGTTGATACGGCTGTTGATCTGTACGGCCAGTTAGATATTGTGATTGCTAACGCGGGGATCACTTTATATGGCGATTTTTTAACTTACAGTAAAGAATCATTTTCAAAGGTAATGGATGTTAACCTTGGCGGTTCTTTCTTTTTAGCGCAGGCTGCTGCAAAGCAAATGAAGCAGCAAGGTAAGGGTGGTTCAATTTTGTTTACCTCCTCGGCCGTTGGCCACCAGGCTTTAAAAAGCCTGGCCGCCTATGCCATGACAAAAGCCGCTTTAGAAATGCTGGCTAAAAATCTGGTGATAGAGCTTTCTTCCTACAAAATCAATGTAAATACGGTTGCACCCGGTGCAACGCTAACTGAACGCACTATGGAAGAGGCCGATTACGAACGGATTTGGTCAAACATAACCCCAATGGGCCGCCCGGCTTACGTTACTGATATAGCGAATACCGCGCTGTTCCTGGTATCAGACGAGGCTAAGCAGATAACCGGTCAAAGCTTAATTGTTGATGGGGGATGGACCTCTGTTAGTGTTTTACCCGAAGGACTTAAATAAAATTGAATATATGTTTAGTTTAAAAAATAAAGTGGCATTAGTAACGGGTGGCGGAAGCGGAATTGGAAGGGCTGTTTCTATGCTTTTCGCAAAACAAGGTGCTAAAGTATGTATTGTTGATTTTGACGAAACCGGTGGTAATGCAGTTACAGATGAAATAAAAGCTGCCGGGCACGAAGCCTGGTTCTTTAAATGTAATGTAGCAAAGCAGGATAATGTAAATGAGGTAGTAGATGCTATAAAAGCGCAATTCGGTCAAATTAATATTCTGATAAATAATGCCGGTATTGCGCATATAGGTAAGGCCGATACCACCAGCGAAGAGGATTTTGACAGGGTGCTTTCGGTAAACGTTAAAGGCGTTTACAATTGCCTGCATGCGGTTTTACCCGTAATGAAACAAGGTGGCGGGGTAATATGCAACCTGGCATCTATTGCATCGTCTGTTGGTTTAGCAGATAGGTTTGCCTACTCAACTTCAAAGGGCGCTGTAGTAGGCATGACCTTATCCGTTGCAAAAGATTATTTAGCAGATAACATCAGGTGTAACTGTATTTCGCCGGCAAGGGTACATACCCCTTTTGTAGATGGTTTTTTAGCCAAAACGTACCCCGGCCAGGAAAAGGAAATGTTTGATAAGCTATCCAAAACCCAGCCCATCGGTCGTATGGGCCAACCAGATGAAATAGCGGCTTTAATGCTCTATCTATGCTCTGACGAGGCTGCTTTCATAACAGGTTGCGATTACCCTATAGATGGTGGTTTTATAAAATTAAACACATAGAACAATGGTAGAAGTTGCTAATAAACATTCATGTTTATTAGGTGAAGGCCCTGTATGGGATGAGAAAACTAACACTATTTGCTGGGTTGATATTATTAATGGAGATATTCATGAGCTTAACCCGGCAACTGGTTTCTTTAAAACAATAAACGTTAACAGTATGGTAGGCGCCATTGCAATCTGCACAAATGGCGATTTTTTGGCTGCCATAAAAGAAGGCCTGGCAATTGTAAAACGGGAAACAGGTGAATTGAATCTCTTTTCAAATCCCGAATCTCATTTACCGGGTAATCGTTTTAATGATGGTAAGTGTGATCCGGAAGGACGGTTTTGGGTTGGAAGCATGTCTATTGATGAATTACCTGATGCCGGTAGCCTGTATGTTTTAGATATGAACAATCAGGTCGCAAAAAAGATAGAGCATACTACTATATCAAACGGAATGGCCTGGAGCCTTGACCATCAAACGTTTTATTACATTGATACGCCAACTTTAAAAGTAGTGGCTTACGATTATGAAAAAAGCAGCGGAATCATCACAAATCCAAGAACAGTAATAACAATTGATGAGAAGGACGGTTACCCTGATGGGATGACTATTGACGCAGAGGGCATGCTCTGGATAGCCCACTGGGGAGGTTGGCAGCTTACCCGATGGGATCCATTAACAAGTGAGAAGTTGTTTTCAATTCCATTACCGGTAGCTAATGTAACTTCATGTACTTTTGGAGGTGACAATTTTCAAGACCTTTATATAACAACCGCTAAAAAGGGGCTCACTGAAGAAGAATTGGCGCAACAGTCATTAGCCGGAAATCTTTTCGTCTGGAAAAATTCCGGATACAAAGGGTTGCCCGTGTTTAAATGCAAATATTTTGGTCACCCTGCGGCCTGATTCTAAAATTATGAAAATTTAACCCTACCAAAATGAAAGGGCGTAAAGAATTTTCCTTTATAAGATAATATATATTCTTTTGATTATCAGGTAATTGCATTGGGTGGTGTGGTTGTGGCACTCTTTTGGCATATCCCGATTAAGCAAATCAGGGGCAATGCCTCGTATAGCATTAGAATAGTTTATTAATCAATTACCTTTAAGTTATTAATGGCATAAACATGCCGGCGAGTAAATTATGGCAGAGGAAGAACAGCATAAAGATAATTCCGTAAAAAACTTCATAGAGCTGGTTAAAAAATCCAGGCGGGGCAAGCTGAAGATCTATATTGGCATGAGCGCCGGGGTGGGTAAAACATACCGTATGCTGCAAGAAGCACATGCATTGCAACGTAATGGTATCGGCATCCAGGTTGGCTATATAGAAACCCATAACCGTTCAGAAACTCACGCCCTGGTTGATGGCCTACCTGTTATTGCCCGGCGTAAAACATTTTACAAAGGCAAAGAACTGGAGGAAATGGATCTGCAAGCCATATTAAACCGACATCCGGAAGTGGTTATAGTTGATGAGTTGGCCCACACCAACATAGAGGGCAGTAAAAACAGTAAACGCTGGCAGGATGTGCTGGACATTTTGGAAGCCGGCATAAGTGTAATTACCGCGGTTAACATACAGCACCTGGAAAGCCTTAATGAAGATGTAGAACAAATAACCGGCATTGCCATTACAGAGCGCATCCCCGATAAGATCCTTGACCTTGCAGATGAAGTGGTAAACATTGACCTTACTGCCGATGAACTTGTAGACCGGTTAAGGGAGGGAAAAATTTACGAGAAGGCTAAGATAGAACGCGCCCTGCAAAACTTTTTCCAAAGTGATAAAATCCTGCAGCTGCGGGAGCTGGCACTAAAAGAAGTGGCCCATCATGTAGAGCGTAAGATTGATATAGAGGTACCGAAACAGATTAAACTCAGGCCCGAAAAATTTCTGGCCTGCATATCCTCCAATGCCGAAACAGCGCGGATAGTGATCCGTAAAACTGCCCGGCTCGCCTCTTATTACCGGTCGCCATGGATTGTGTTATATGTGCAAAGCAGCAGCGAAAGCCTTGATCGTATCAAACTTGATAAACAACGCCACCTCATTAATAATTTAAAATTGGCAACAGAACTTGGTGCCGAAGTGGTAAGGCTTAAAAGCGACGCCATTACCCAAACCATTATGAAGGTGGCCGAAGAAAAAGAGGTAACTACCATTTGTATTGGTAAGCCTCATTTAAATTTATGGCAGGTGATACTCAAAACGGCCATATTTAAAGAGCTGCTCAACAAAATTGCAGCAACAGAAACCGACTTGGTGATATTATCATAAATTAAAGCCCCACCAGGCTTCAGCTATTAAAAATATAATATAGCATTATCCTTTCCATACTGATAAAAAGACCCTTCCATTTTGGTAGGGTTTTTTGTTTAGCGGGCTTTTGTAATTATTTATGATTAAAAGGATTTCTCTCATTATCAGTGTGTTAAAAAGAAAGCTGTTTTGTTGGCAGCCCTTTGGCTATTCCTGGTCAAAATACAAACACAATGATCACACTACTTCTTTTTTTGGCCATGCTTATTAGCTGGTGGTTCATTTTTAAATCAATCGACTGGTTCGAAAAAATCTAATCATCATGATCGCACTATTTATTATTTCCATTGCAGTTTTCCTATACATGGTATACGTACTGCTTAAACCCGAAAATTTTTAATCTAACACAATGAACACAGAACTATTTGGAATCATTGCCTCGTTTGCCTTAATGCTCGTAATTGGCATACCGCTGGGCAAGTACCTGGCAAAGATGTTTGCCGGCGAAAAGGTTTGGACAGATTTTATGAAGCCTTTGGAAAACGGCATTTATAAGCTGTCCGGCATCAATCCTAACGAGCCGATGAATTGGAAACAATTTTTAAAAGCCATGATGTGCATTAACCTGCTTTGGCTGGTTTACGGCTTTTTTGTGCTGATGAACCAGGATAAGCTGCCCCTAAACCCCGACGGTAACCCCGGCATGACGGCCGATCTGGCTTTCAACACCATCATCAGCTTTGTGGTGAACTGTAACCTGCAGCATTACAGCGGCGAAAGCGGTGCCAGCTACTTGATACAGCATTTCATATTCATGTTTTTGCATTTTGTGAGTGCAGCAACCGGTATCGCCTGCGCTGTAGGTTTATTCAAAGCCTTCCGCGATAAAACCACAAACGATATTGGTAACTTCTGGAACTACTTTTTGAAGGCTATAACACGTTTATTGTTGCCTTTATCTATAGTAGTTGCCTTAATATTAACCTTTAACGGTACACCAAGCAGCTACGCCGGTAAAGATCAGTTCATTTCCCTGCAAGGCGATACCGTAAACGTATCACGCGGCCCCGCTGCACAGATGATCGCTATTAAGCACCTGGGTACAAACGGTGGCGGCTGGTTTGGTGCCAACTCGGCACACCCGCTGGAAAACCCCAACTACCTTACTAACATTACTGAGATCGTTTCTCAAATGATCATCCCAATAGCTATGGTATTATGCTTCGGATATTTTATCCGCAGAAAAAAACTGGGCTGGGTAATTTTTGGGGTAATGATGATTGGCGCTTTGCTATTACTCATCCCAAGCATTGGCAGCGAAACGGGCGGTAACTCTGCCATTGCTAAAATGGGCATAGCCCAGCCAACCGGGGCTATGGAAGGTAAAGAAGCACGCATTGGGCCAACCGCGACAGCCTTTTGGAGTACCTTCACCACCATCGTATCAACCGGCTCGGTTAACGGCATGCACGACAGTACCATGGCCCTTACCGGCTTATGGCAGCTGTTGGGCATGATGATCAACGGTTTCTTCGGTGGCTGCGGTGTAGGTGTATTAAATTACTTTATCTACCTCATCATCGCCGTATTTATATCAGGTTTAATGGTTGGCCGGACCCCGGAGTTTTTAGGTCACAAGGTAGAGGCCCGCGAAGTAAAAATAGCCGCTTTAATTACCCTGTTAAGCCCGTTTCTGATTATGGCGGGTACAGCAATAGCCGCCTATGTATTTACCAATCATGGTAATGCCGACTGGGCTGTTAAACCATCTGCATGGCTGAATAATCCCGGTTTTCATGGCTTTTCAGAAATGCTGTATGAAATGACCTCCTCTAACGCCAACAACGGCTCCGGCTTTGAAGGGTTGGGCGATAATAATATCTTTTGGAATGTAAGCACAGGTATTGTAATGATACTGGGCAGGTTCCTGCCAATTATTGGCCCGGTGGCTATTGCAGGTTTGCTGGCTCAAAAGAAATACATCCCTGAATCAGCCGGAACGCTCAAGACCGATACCGTAACCTTTGGGCTGATGACGTTCGCTGTAATACTTGTTTTGAATGCATTATCCTATTTCCCTGCTTTGGCTTTGGGCCCTATTGCAGAGTTCTTTTCAATGCCTAAGTAATCTATATCATGACAAAAAAATCAAATAAATTATTCGAACCTGCTTTGGTGCAAACCGCGCTGAAGGAGTCGTTCACAAAACTAAACCCCAAAGTAATGATGCGTAACCCGGTAATGTTTACCGTGGAAGTAGGTACCGCCATTATGCTTTACATGAGCGTTTACAGCTTTTTGCATAGCGGCCAGGGTTCATTCGCATATAACTTTATCATATTTATTGTACTGCTGCTAACCCTGTTGTTTGCCAATTTTGCCGAGGCCATTGCCGAAGCACGTGGTAAAGCACAGGCCGATAGCTTGCGTAAAACCCGTGAAGAAACACCCGCCAACGTTCTGCAAAGCGATGGAACCATCGTCAGCAAATCATCTAATGAGCTAAGAAAAGGTGATGTATTTGTTTGTGAGGCGGGCGATACTATCCCTACCGATGGTGAGATCATTGAAGGTTTGGCCACCATTGACGAATCTGCCATAACAGGCGAATCGGCCCCGGTTATCCGGGAAGCAGGCGGCGATAAATCATCCGTTACAGGTGGTACAAAAGTATTATCAGACAAAATAAAAGTTAAAGTAACTACCGAGCCGGGCGAAAGCTTTCTGGATAAGATGATAGCATTGGTGGAAGGTGCATCACGCCAGAAAACACCTAACGAAATAGCACTGACTATCCTGCTGGCCAGTTTTACGCTGATCTTTATTATTGTTTGTGTTACACTGAAACCTTTTGCAGATTACGCTAATACACCTATAACCATAGCCGCGTTAATATCACTTTTCGTTTGTTTAATTCCCACAACTATCGGTGGCCTTTTATCGGCCATTGGTATTGCTGGGATGGACAGGGCATTACGTGCCAACGTAATAACCAAATCTGGTAAAGCAGTTGAAACCGCAGGCGATATTGATGTATTGCTTTTAGATAAAACCGGTACCATTACCATTGGTAACCGTAAGGCCACTCAGTTTTGGCCGGCACCCGGCGTATTGCCCGAAGATTTGATAAAAGCCGCGGTATTGTCTTCACTCTCCGATGAAACACCCGAAGGCAAATCAATTATTGAACTTAGCCTCACCCCGACCCTCTCCAGAGGAGAGGGGGTTGACAGGGAACTTCACAAGCTGATTGAAAAAAATAAAGCCCTCTCCTTTGGAGAGGGTTTGGGTGAGGCACCTGAGTTCATCAAGTTTACGGCCGAAACCCGCTCAAGTGGTATTAATACTACCGATGGTTTACGGATCCGTAAGGGTGCTTTTGATGCTATACGTAACCTATCAGTAAACGCGGGCAATAAGTTCTCTGCCGATGTAGAAGAGCGTGTAAAGATCATTGCATCAAACGGGGGGACGCCGCTTGTAGTTTCACAAAATGAAGTGGTTTTAGGTACGATTGAATTGCAGGACATTATTAAACCCGGCATTGCCGAACGGTTTGAGCGCCTGCGCAAAATGGGTATCAAAACCGTAATGGTAACCGGAGATAACCCCCTTACCGCAAAGTTTATTGCCGAAAAGGCTGGTGTTGATGATTTTATTGCCGAGGCTAAGCCCGAGGATAAAATGAACTACATTAAACATGAGCAGCAAAACGGTCGCCTGGTAGCCATGATGGGCGATGGAACAAACGATGCCCCGGCCCTTGCCCAGGCAGATGTTGGTGTAGCCATGAACAGCGGCACCCAGGCTGCCAAAGAAGCCGGTAACATGGTTGATTTGGATAACGACCCAACCAAGCTGATTGAGATAGTGGAGATAGGTAAACAATTATTGATTACCCGGGGTACACTTACAACCTTCTCTATAGCGAACGACGTGGCTAAATACTTTGCCATAGTACCGGCACTGTTTATAGCCTCTATTCCGGCCTTGCAGAGTATTAATATAATGCGTTTGCATAGCCCGGAAAGCGCTATTCTATCAGCAGTGATATTTAACGCGATCATTATTCCGATGCTGATACCACTGGCACTAAAAGGTGTGGAATACAAGCCAATTGGTGCAAGCGCGTTGCTAAGGCGCAACCTGCTCATATATGGTTTGGGCGGTGTTATCGCGCCATTTATAGGCATCAAATTAATTGACCTTCTTATTTCCCTATTCTTCTAATTAATAATAATCATGAAATCTAACATCATAAAATCCATACGTATTACATTGGTATTAACCGTAATACTGTGCGTAATATACCCGGTAGCCATATCCCTTGCTGGTAAACTATCAAAAGGCCATGGCAATGGCGAAACCATTGTGGTAAATGGCAAGGTGGTTGGTTATGCCAACATAGGCCAAAGCTTTACCCAGCCAAAATACTTTTGGGGCAGGCCATCGGCTGTTGGCTACAATGCGGCTGGGTCTGCAGGCTCAAACAAAGGTCCAAGCAATCCGGATTACCTGAAAGATGTAAGCAGCCGTATTGATACCCTTCTTAAATACCATCCCTATCTGAAACGTGCCGATATCCCTGCCGAAATGGTAACCGCATCAGGCAGTGGCCTCGATCCGGATATTTCACCGTCTGCGGCCAAAATGCAGATCAAACGTATTGCCGATAACCGCAAACTACCTGTACAGCAAGTTACCGACTTAGTTACAGCACATACCGAAGCACCGCTTTTAAGCATGTTTGGACCGGCAAAAGTGAACGTATTAAAATTGAATGTAGCCTTAGACGCATTAAAAAAATAATAGATAAACCACAGAGAACACAGAGAGAAAACCACAGAGAATTAAAACTCAAAGGCTTTGTGTTTTCTGTGGTTAACAAAAAAAGTGTCATGCTGAACTTGTTTCAGCATCCCTCAAGCAAGGTAGAAAGCATTGCATGAGATCCCGAAATAAATTCGGGATGACCTTATCAGTATATAATCAACCCAAAAAATGAAAAAACTCCTTATATCATCAGCAATATTTTTAGCTGCAATATCTGCCAAAGCGCAGGATACTACCAAATCCACCGAAAACCCTTTAATTATATCCGGGTCGGTAGATGCTTATTACAAATACGATTTTTCAAAATTCAGGAATGCTGCAGGCGGCTCAAACATACCTACCAGTTTTGCTACAGATCAAAACTCATTTTCTATAGGCATGATAGATCTGGCTATGAAAAAGAAGGTAAGCAAAGCCTCATTTGTGGGCGAACTCTCTTTTGGTCCGCGTGGCGAAGGGCAGTCAATTCCTAATAATGGCACCAACGGTCAGTCGTTCCATATTCAAATCTTGTACATGGGGTATGATGTCACAGATAAGTTAAACCTGACTGCCGGTTACATGGCCACCTTTGTGGGTTATGAAGTTATATCTCCGGTTGGTAATTTTAACTATTCAACCTCGTACCTGTTCACAAATGGGCCGTTCCAAAATGCGGGTTTAAAAGCCACCTATGCATTTACGGGTAAGGTAAGCCTGATGGCGGGTATTTTTAATGACACCTGGAACAATTATCAGTCTGCAAGGGACGTATCCACATTCGGCGCGCAACTATTTGTAAACCCAATAAAAGGCTGGACAGCTTATATAAACTTGTTAAGCGGCAAAACATCCGGCACTATTGTAGACCTGACAACTGCTTATCAAATTACCGATGCCTTTAAACTAGGCTTAAACGGTGCAACATTCTCAGCTCCTGACGCAATAAAAGGCGGGTTCGAAGGCATGGCGTTATATCCGCAACTAGCCGTTTCAAAAGATGTAGTGTTAGGTTTAAGAGGCGAGTATTTCAAAACAAAAAATGGCGGTTTCACCACTGCCGGCCCACCTGCGGGCGAATCTATTACAGCATTTACTTTAACAGCAAACGTAAAGGCTGGTCCATTGACGCTAATACCTGAAGCAAGGTTGGATAATGGTTCAACCAGCCAGTTCATCAAAAATAATGGCGGTGCCACTAAACAGGCATCTCAATTTTTGATCGCCGCGGTGTACGCATTTTAGAAACATTAATTTAAGTAAGGCTTCACAGGAAGGGAGCATAAACAAAGGCCTGCAAATCAATATTGCAGGCCTTTGTTATATTATATTAAGGAAGTTTTGGGCGCGGTGGAGCAGGCGGATGCGGCGGTAGTTTTATGCGCAAAGTACTGCGTTTACGCTTGGTTACACGCCGGTGTGTGGTGCGTTTTTTACTAAATAAATGTAAAGGATCGGGTGGCGGTGGCGGCGGTTTTGGCAGGCTTTGAAAAGGTGCTGCAACAGGTTCGGCAATTACCAGTGTTGCATCCGCAAATGTGGTGCTGGCTATTATACATGCCGCAATCACGTAAATTCGTATCGCTTTCATATTGGTAAGTTAGTTATTATTTAGTTATGTGTTACTATAACTCAAAAAGTTAGATAATGTTTAAGTATGTTCTCTCTTATTAACCAAATAGGGAGGGTATTAACTGTAAACCTCTTCTATAAAGTTGAAATTCACTTACTAAAGTGTCACATCTTAATTCGTGGAGTGTCTTATAGGGCATATTGGGCTTTTCGGTTTAAGCCTGCTAACTGTGTTTTGTTTAATTAACGCCTATATGCTTATAAAGAACCTTTCCCTTTTTTTGCTTATTGTATTTATTTCAGATGTGGCCTTAGCTCAAAAAATGTCAATTGGGAGGGCGGACAAGCGGCAACAAGAAATTTTTGAACAAGATAAACCTAAGCCACAGGTACTACTATTAGGCATATTTCATTTTGCAGGTGAACAGGTTGATGCAAACACTACACCTGCTAACTTGAGCTTAGATATGTTATCTGCCGGGAGGCAACAGCAAATAAAAAACCTGACTAAAAAACTGGCGGCATTTAAACCTACCAAAATTGCCATTGAAGTTTCGCCCAACCTGCAGCAATATTATGATTCTTTATATCATGAATATTGTGCTGGTAAACCGCTTACCGGTAAATATTTTAAACCTGCAGATGAAACCATTCAACTGGGTTTTCGCCTGGCAAAGATGCTGCAACTTGAAAAACTATATGCGGTAAATGCGCAGGCTTTCCGCTTTAAACTAAGTAAAGCAGATTCTATACTTACTTTTGAAAAATACAAAGACCAGGCCGATTCGTCATTTACATATTGGGATAAAGCATACGATGCAGAAAAAAGCCATCAGGATTCACTGGCCTTCTTTCTTCCCCTGAATAAATATCTGGAATATTTAAATTCGCCCCCAAAGCAGGCTAAATCAATAGGCCGCTGGCTTGTTACTACCAAGCGGGGTACCAATGCCGAACCTATAGGAGCCGATGGTTTTATTACCCGTTATTTTAACCGGAATGTTCGCATTTATTCAAATGTGCAACGCATAGTTACCAGTAAAAACGACCGGATATTGGTCATATACGGTGCTACGCATATGTACATGCTCAAACAGCTATTTGCAGCGAGTCCCGAGTTTGAGCTTAAAGATATCATGACCTATCTTAAATAACTTTAAACATTACTTAAGTACAGTGGCGTACAAAAAGTTAGCCGTGTATTGGCCTGCCTGTAACCAGCGTTCTTTTGTTTTACCGCTTACTCCAAATATGGGGTTAAAGTGCTTCTGCAATTCGTGTGAGTAACCGTCAAATATCTTGAAGCCGTTAGGGATCTTCAGCTCATCAGCCCTTTCATGAATTGACAGGCTCCCGTACAATGGTGCATCTTTATGGGTTAGTGGTACTATACCATCACTGCCGCCATGTATAGTAACTATGGGTACATGGCTGTTCTTTAACCAGTTTAAATCGAATATACCTCCCCAATAATTTATAACGCCCGCTACTTTAAGGATCTGGGTTGATTTGGCTCCGGTTACGGTATCAGGCAAACCAGCCAGTTTTGAGAGTTCGGCATTACTGCTATAAGCTGCCTGTAAAGCAATCATGCCACCTGCAGAGTTACCCGCCAGAATGATCTTATCAGGATCAATATTATACAACTTGTAATTCTTTTGAAAATAAGTTACCGCTGCCCGTGCATCCTGTACGGCGTAATAGGTGCTTTTTAATAGTTCATCAAAATGGAAAATGGGGTTATTCTTGCTTAAACTATAGTTAATAGCTGCGCATACATATCCGCGTTTAGCAAAAGTTTCGCTCCATAGTTCAATGCCTGTTGCGTTTTTTGAACCGAATTTAAAACCGCCGCCGTGCATCCAAATGATCATGGGCCTGCCTGTAGAACTGTCGCCCGCCGGTTGATATAGATCAAACAAATGTGATTTTTCTTTATTTGCCGAATTGTCGCTATAGCTCAGATCTTTTGTCTTGGTGATGTTGTCAAACACAAGATCTTTAAACTTTACAGGTTTAACCGATTGTGCCATAGCGGTAAATGTAATACTCAAAAACGCGACTAAGAATAATTGCTGTTTAACCATAATAACTGATATACGTTACAATTGAGCCATTAGGATGTTTTGAATATAGCTCACCCTCAAACAAGTAATACATTTATAATGCCCCGCATGGCTTTTTTGTTAAATTTGGGAGTGGGTTAAAGCTAAACAATAAGCTTACATTATGGTTATAGGGCTTGGTATTGATATGATAGAGGTTGAGCGGATCGCGGAAAAAATTGGTAAGGACGGCGGTTTCAGGGAGTTGATATTTTCAAATAACGAAATTGCTTATTGTGAGCAAAAGAAAAACAAATTTGAATATTACGCTGCCCGGTTTGCTGCCAAAGAAGCTTTTTTTAAGGCACTGGGGACCGGGTGGCTGGAAGGGACATCTTTTAATGAGGTTGAAGTAACACATACTGAAAACGGCAAGCCCGGATTATCATTTTCCGGCGAGACGGCGAACATCATCGGTGCTATGCATTTCGGCAATATTTTAGTTTCTTTAACACATCTAAAATCAGTAGCGTCGGCAGTAGTAATAATTGAAAAATAATGGAGTTTATTAGAGATAAAGCAGGCGATATAGAGGTGATACAGGAGAAAAAATTAAAAGAACTGCTGGTTTACCTTTCCAAACATTCTCCTTTTTATAAAGAACTTTTCAGCAAACACCAGGTAAATATTAACGAGATAAAGTCCGTTGCTGATCTTTCCCTGATACCTGTTACTACTAAAGACGACCTGCAGCGGCAAAATGATGATTTTTTATGTATACCTGCTGTAGATGTTATTGAATACATGTCAACCTCGGGTACATTAGGCAGCCCGGTAACTATTGCACTGACTGAAAATGACCTGAACCGACTTGCCTACAATGAGTATAATTCCTTTTTATGTGCCGAAGGTACCAAACATGATATTTACCAGTTGATGCTCACCCTCGACAGGCAGTTTATGGCTGGTATTGCCTATTACTCGGGTATACGTAAGCTGGGGGCCGGTATGGTACGTTTAGGCCCCGGGGTACCTGCCTTGCAATGGGAAACTATAAAGCGGCTAAAGCCCACCGCAATTGTTGCTGTTCCGTCTTTTATATTAAAGCTGATACAATTTGCAAAAGAAACCGGTATAGATATCAACCAAACATCTGTTAAAAAAGCTATTTGTATAGGCGAGAATATCCGCAATACAGATTTTAGCTTGAATATTTTAGGTAAAAAGATCACAGAGGCGTGGGATATTCAACTGTTCTCCACCTATGCCAGTACCGAAATGCAAACCGCGTTTACAGAGTGCGCGCAAGGTAAAGGCGGGCATTATCAACCGGAATTACTGATAGTTGAACTGCTTGATGAAAACAACCAGCCCGTTGCGCCATACACCCCCGGCGAGGTTACCATTACCACATTGGGTGTTGAGGGGATGCCGCTTCTCCGCTATAAAACCGGCGATATCTGTATGTTTTTTGACGAGCCCTGCGAATGTGGCCGAACAAGTTTGCGCTTATCATCTATCATAGGCCGTAAAAAACAAATGATTAAATTTAAAGGCACCACACTTTATCCGCCTGCATTATTTGATCTGCTAAATGAGCGCGAAGAAATTCTTGATTTTGTGATTGAGGTATACTCAAATGAAATTGGGCTTGACCAGGTATTGCTTTATTTGGTACCGGCAGAAGATAATGAAGAGTGCGACCACCGGATAAGGGCCTATCTGCAAGCAAGGCTTAGGGTAAGTCCGCACATTAAATATGTTACGGTTGAGGAGATCCAAAAAATACAATTCAGCGAGGCAAGCCGTAAGCCAATTAAATTTATAGATAAAAGAGCTTAAACCGGCGGATATTACTGTTTACATTAGTCTGTTTTTGTATATATTTTATACTTTAGCTGATTAATATTCACCTTTGATAGAACTTCTGATCTGCCCATGATACTTGTTGGACAAAATACACTTTCCCTACACGATTTCTCGGAACTAATATTTAAACAAAAGAAGGTGGCTTTAGATGAAGCTGCCTTACAAAAGGTTAACACCAACTTTGAATTTCTTAAACAGTTCTCGTCCAATAAATTAATTTACGGTATCAATACCGGTTTTGGGCCAATGGCGCAATACAAGGTAACCGAAGAGAATATATTACAGCTTCAATATAACTTAATCCGCAGCCATTCATCCGGCAGTGGTAAACTAATGCCGGCACAATTATCAAAAGCATTGATGATTGCCCGCCTGAATAGCTTTATGCAAGCATACTCCGGTGTACATAATGAGGTTGTTGAGCTGCTGAAAGAATTGATCAATTTAGATATTTGTCCGTGTATATATGAGCATGGTGGCGTAGGCGCCAGCGGCGATCTGGTGCAATTAGCCCACCTTGGCTTGATACTCATCGGCGAGGGTGAAGTGATATTTGAAGATAACATTTACCCTACTATTGAAATATTTAACAAATTCAATATAAAACCACTGTCTATCCATATCCGCGAGGGCCTTGCCATTTTAAACGGCACATCGGCTATGACGGGCATTGGTATGATCAATATTATACAGGCTCAAAAACTGTTGAACTGGTCGGTTCTATTCTCGGCTATGATCAATGAAATTGTTGAGGCATTTGATGATCATTACTCGCTTGAATTAAATATTGTAAAGCATCATAAAGGGCAAAATAAAATTGCTGCTGTAATGCGCGATATTTTAAAGGACAGTAACATGATCCGCGACAGGTCCGAGCATTTGTACAATCCCGATAATCTTGATCAGGAAATTTTTGAAGATAAAGTACAGGAGTATTATTCCCTGCGTTGCGTAACCCAAGTATTAGGCCCTATTTATGATACCATTGAGCAAGCCGAGAATGTTGTTGTAAACGAATTGAATTCCGTTAACGATAACCCGGTTATCGATCATATAAATCAAAACATTTTTCATGGGGGTAATTTCCACGGCGATTATGTTTCGCTTGAAATGGATAAGCTAAAGATTGCTATCACCAAGCTATCCATGCTTGCCGAAAGGCAGTTAAACTACCTGCTGAACAGCAGGCTTAACCAAAAGCTGCCGCCATTTGTAAATTTAGGTGTGCTCGGGTTTAATTTTGGTATGCAGGGTATGCAGTTTACAGCCACCTCAACCGTGGCCGAAAATCAAACATTGTCGTTCCCAATGTATGTGCACAGCATTCCTAACAATAATGATAACCAGGATATTGTAAGCATGGGCTGCAACGCTGCGTTAATGACAAAAAGGGTTATAGATAACTCTTTTGAAGTACTGGGCATACACCTTATGACCATACTACAGGCAATTGATTATTTAGGTTGCCAGGATAGGTTATCAGCAGTATCAAAATCATTGTACGACGAGGTTAGGCAGATCTTCCCAAAATTCATAGAAGACCAACCTAAATATAAAGATCTGGCTAAGATCAAAGAGTTTTTAGAAAACACCGAACATATCAGCGCTTTTACTAAATGAAATGTGCATTAATTACCGGCGGATCGAGAGGGATAGGCAGAGCTATTTGCATTAAAATGGCTGCTTTAGGCTATTATATTTTAATAAATTATAAAAGCAATACAGCAGAAGCCGAGAAAACCCTTGAACTTGTTAAAGAAGCCGGTAGCAATGGCGAACTGCTGCAGTTTGATGTGGCCGATAAAAACCAGATAAAGCAGGTATTGGGTGAATGGATAACCAATAATGAAGAAAAGTATATTGAAGTACTGGTAAACAATGCAGGTATTCGTGACGATAGCCTGATGGCCTGGATGGAAGAAGACCAGTGGGATAATGTGCTAAAAACTAACCTGGACAGCTTTTTTCATGTTACGCGTTTAGTACTAACCGGAATGCTTACCCGCAAATGTGGGCGTATTGTTAATGTGGTATCATTATCAGGTTTAAAAGGCTTGGCCGGGCAAACTAATTATTCTGCAGCTAAAGCAGGTGTAATTGGCGCTACAAAAGCATTAGCACAGGAAATTGGCAGGCAGGGAATAACGGTTAACGCCTTAGCCCCCGGATTTATTAAAACCGATATGACTGAAGATCTCGATGAAAAAGAACTGAAGTCTTTAATACCCGTAAAACGCTTCGGTAAACCCGAAGAAGTTGCACATGCCGCGGCTTTCCTTGCATCGCCGGAGGCATCATACATCACCGGGCAGGTGTTATCAGTAAACGGTGGCTTATATTCCTGATGTATGCAATTGCCGGTTAACGATATAACTTCACTTATCCCCCAAAAGCACCCCTTTGTGATGGTAGGTAAATTGTTGCTTGTTGACGAAACAATAACAAGAAGCAGCTTTGTTATTAAATCCGACAACATAATGGTTAAGAATGGCTTTTTTCAGGAGGCGGGTTTAATGGAGAACATAGCACAAACCGCGGCATTAAGAGCAGGATATTTAGCTCACACAGAAAATAAGCCTGTTGAAAACGGATATATAGGCAGCGTAAAAAATTTTGAAGTTTACGGGCTGCCGAAAATTGACGATGAACTGTTGACTGAAATAAATATAGAAGACAAGGTGTTTAACGTTACTGTACTTACCGGCAAGGTTTGGCTTAATGATACATTAATAGCCAGTTGCGAAATGAAAGTTTTTGAAGGCAAATAACAAAAGGATAGTATGAGTGGTGCAAGCGAAAAAGCGATTCCTGATGTTTATGTTGTTGCCGATAACATTATATCTCCTTTGGGTAAAACCTCTGCAGATAACTTTTCGGCCTTAAAAGCGGGTGAAACCGCAGTAAAGCAACACAGCAATGCGGCTATCGCTAATCAACCTATTTTTGCTTCGTTATTTGATAAGGATGAAGATTTTTATCAGGACCCTAATAAAAAATATACCCGCTTTGAGCGCCTGTTAATAGCATCTGTTGACGGCGCATTGCAGGATGGTGGGATCACTATCGGCAACGAGGAAACAGTGCTTATCCTTTCATCCACAAAAGGCAATATAGGTTTGCTGGAAACAGAAGACAAAACGCCTGAATTAAACGATAGAATATCCTTATCGACCTCAGCTAAATTAATTGCAGCACATTTTGGTTTTAAAAACCAGCCGGTAATAATTTCTAATGCCTGTATTTCGGGCGTGTTGGCTATTATTACCGGGATGCGTTTATTAAGGACAGGGCAATATGAAAACGCGGTGATTGTGGGTGCCGATGTTATTTCCAAATTTATAGTTTCAGGTTTTCAGTCGTTCCAGGCATTGAGTAAGGAAGTATGTAAACCGTTTGATCAATCGCGCGATGGTTTGAACCTGGGCGAAGGTGCAGGGACGGTTATTTTATCAACCAGAAAAGAATACGATCAAAACATTAAAGTTTTAGGAGGTTCGGTAAGTAATGATGCCAACCATATTTCGGGGCCGTCACGTACCGGCGAAGAATTGGCTTTTGCCATAAACAATGCTTTAAAAGATGCCGGTAAGCAAGCTGCGGATATTGGTTTTATTTCGGCACATGGTACAGCAACTGTTTTTAATGACGAAATGGAAGCTAATGCTATAACAATTGCCGGGCTGCAAAATGTTCCGTTAAACAGCCTGAAAGGCAATTATGGGCACACATTGGGCGCTGCCGGGTTAATAGAATCCATTATCTCCATACAATCTTTAAAACAAGGGGTTGTATTACCTACGTACGGTTACCAGGCAAACGGCGTAACAAACGCAGTAAATGTTTGCTCATCGAATACTGAGGTCAATGCAGACAATTTCATTAAAACAGCTTCGGGCTTTGGCGGGTGTAATGCCGCTGTGATATTTGGCAGATAATAAATATTTTTGAGGATAAGGTGAACACAGATAAATACATAACGGGGAGTTGTACGATCAGCAATGGCGTAGTTTGCAAGAATGAGCAAATGGTGTTTGAAAACCCCGGTGCTAATTTGCCGGACTTTTTGTTATCGGTATATCAAGGGTTTAAGTTTAGTTATCCTAAATTTTATAAAATGGATAACCTAAGTAAACTGGGCTGGCTTAATGCGGAAGTGCTATTAAATGATACATTTGTAAAAGGAAAGTACAAACCTGAAGAAACAGGACTAATCTTAGCCAATACCAACTCCAGTTTAGATAACGATCTAAAATACTACAATACCATCAGCGATATCCCGAGTCCCTCAGTTTTTGTGTACACATTACCCAATATAGTAATTGGAGAAATTTGCATCAGGAATAATTTTAAAGGTGAGCATGCTTTTTTTATTCAGGATAAATTTGACGCGGAATTTATTTATTCACAGGTAAATTATCTTTTAGAAAGAGATATTTTGCAAGCCTGTATCTGCGGCTGGGTTGATGTTTTGGGAGAAGATTATAAAGCAGCATTGTTTTTGATTGAAAAGAATAATGCAGGAGCGCACGTAGCGTTTTCTCCCGATAATATGAACAGGATATTTAATACGATTAATTAATACAGCATTGAGTACGGATTCAACAGTTTATATTGCAGGATTAGGCGTTATATCGGCTATTGGTAACAATGTGGCCGAGCATCTGGCGGCGTTTAAAAATGAAAAGGCTGGCATGGCTGGTATTACCTTGCTTGATACGATACATCAGGGCAAACTTCCGGTAGCAGAAGTGAAGCT
The DNA here is from genome assembly GCF_041660805.1 of Mucilaginibacter sp. Lineage (GTDB taxonomy): Bacteria > Bacteroidota > Bacteroidia > Sphingobacteriales > Sphingobacteriaceae > Mucilaginibacter. Next base: position 61,833 of record NZ_JBAZVP010000007.1, read on the forward strand.
GACTGATAAAGAACTGATAGAACTAACCGGCCTCAGAGAACATAACAGCCGCACGGCGTTATTAAGCTTAATGGCTGCACAAGAGGCATTAGCAGATGCCGGTATATCCAATTTTAAAGCATTACGCACTGGTTTAGTTTCGGCTAATACCGTTGGGGGGATGGACAGGAGCGAAGACTTTTTTGTTAAGTTCCTGGCCGATAATACCAAGGGCAAGTTGAAGAACGTGTATGACCATGAATGTGGCAGTATGACAGAAACGGTTGCCGATAAGTTGGGCATCAGCGATTTCATGACCACAATAAGCACGGCTTGTTCATCATCGGCCAACGCTGTATTTTATGGCGCAAGGCTTATCAGAAATGATGTTTTGGATGTTGTTATTGCCGGCGGTGCAGATGCCCTTACTAAATTTACCTTAAACGGCTTTAATACCCTAATGATACTGGACGAAGCGTTTTGCAAACCTTTTGACGAGAACCGTAAAGGCTTAAACCTCGGCGAAGGTGCAGGGTATGTTGTTTTAGTATCTGATAAGGTGGCTAAAACGCTAAACAAGCCTATGTACTGCAAATTAAGCGGCTACAACAACAGTAATGATGCCTACCATCAAACAGCATCATCCCCAGACGGAACAGGCTCTTACCTGGCTATGCAGGGTGCACTAAAGAAGAGCGGATTGCAACCGTCTGACATCAGCTATATTAATTTACACGGAACGGGCACACCAAACAACGACAGCGCAGAAGGTACAGCTGTTAAAAGGGTTTTTGACCCGGTATATCCGCCTATGAGTTCTACCAAATCATTTACCGGGCATACTTTAGGTGCAAGCGGTGGTGTCGAAGCGGTTTTTTCTGCGCTGGCGATCAAGCATAAAATTATTTACCCCAATCTGCGATTTGAAACCCGCATGAATGAGCTTTCATTTGAACCTGAAAAGAAATTCTTAACAGATCAGCCGGTTAACCATATAATGTCTAATTCATTTGGCTTTGGCGGTAATTGTACATCATTAATATTTTCGGCGGTTTAATATGAAAGCATATATCCGTTCATCTGCCTGCATATCTGCCCAAAATACCTTTGGTAAACAACCTTTTTTACAGGATATTATAGAATATAACGGCACCCGTTTAAAAACCATTGAGCCCGATTATAAACTATTCATCGACCCGAAACAAATAAGGAGGATGAGCCATGTAATTAAAATGGGGGTGGCTGCCGCTAAAGAATGCCTGGCAATGGGTAATACCGAAATGCCCGGAGCAATCATTACCGGTACGGCTTTTGGCTGTATGGAGGATACCATTACGTTTTTAACCCGTATTGTAGAAGAGCATGAAGAACTGTTGCCACCAACCGCATTCATCCAATCAACCCATAATACGGTGGCCGCGCAAATAGCCTTGATGCTTAAATGTCATAGCTATAACAACACGTTTGTACACAAGGGCATGTCTTTTGAGAGTGCCTTGTTTGATGCTGTAATGCTTTTGAAAGAGCAGGAGGCTGATAATATATTGGTAGGCGGCACAGAGGAAATGGTTGATACCAGCTTTACAGTTTTAACACGGCTGGGCTTATATAAACGTTTTCCGCTCTCAAACCTGTCGTTATTTGAAACCGATTCAAAAGGGACGATTGGCGGGGAGGGAGCTGCATTTTTCTTGCTTACCGATAAGCCATCAACGGATAATTGGGCCGAACTTACCGCTATAAAAACACTTTACAATCCCCAAAACCTGGAGGCATCAATTGAAGCGTTCTTGAAAGATAACTCTTTAGATATAACTGATATTGACCTGATAATAACCGGCAAAAACGGTGATACTACCAACGATAAAATTTATAAAGGTTTAGAGCAGTCCCTGTTCAAAGACGCCGCTATAGCTAACTATAAACACCTGTGTGGCGAATATCCAACCTCGTCATCATTTGGATTATGGCTGGCAGCTAATATTATAAAAACAGGAGAGGTGCCTGCTGTGATCATTCAAAATAAAGTAAATGATAAGGCCCCTAAAAAAGTGCTATTCTATAATCACTACCAGAGTAAGTACCATTCTTTAATGCTGGTTTCATCAATTTAATTATGCCTGAAGTAAACAGCGGGATATTTAAAATTGAAGAGCTGCAGCATGATGCAGGTCAGATAATGGCAAGCCTGAGCATTAATCAAAACAGCAATATTTTTGAAGGTCATTTTCCCGGCCAGCCTGTTGTGCCGGGTGCTTGTATGCTGCAATTAGTTAAAGATGTTTTGGAGGTGGCTTTACACATGCCTGTTTTGCTGCAAAAGGCAGCCAATATCAAATTCATCAGCATGATAACGCCGGCTAATAACCTAACGGCAAACCTTACTATAAGCTATAAAATAACCGAAGAAGGCAGCATAAATGTAAATGCCAAACTGCTTACTAATGAGGTTACCTACTTTAAATTGCAGGCGGTTTATATAAAAATATAGGTTCTTATTTTGTCGCGTTCGCTTGAATATAGTCGGCCATTGTAGCCACATCTATTAATACCTTACGCCCTTCTCTTGGGTCTTTAATATCAATACCGTACTCCTTTTTTAACAACACTATTAACTCCAGCGAATCAATAGAATCCAAACCTAAGCCATCACCAAATAAGGGCTCATCGTCTTTAATATCTGCGGGGGTAAGGTCTGTTAAATTTAAAAATTGTATGATCTGGCGTTTTAGTTGCTCTTTAAGTTCGGTAGTTTCCATTAAGGTTATTAAATTAAATTCTTTCTTTTTAAGCCAACGTAAGTGACCAATTGAAGCAGTATGGTAATAATAAGCAAAGGTATAATATTGTTTATAACATCTTTAAGTTTTCCGCCTTCCAAAAAAAGCGAGTAATATGCCTGCAGGCACCAATGCATAGGCGACAGATTAGCTGCTGATTTAAAAAAGCCCTGCATGGCAAAGCTTGGCACCATTAAGCCGCCAATACAAGCCAGTATCACTATTGATACCGCGCCAAAGCCGTTTGCCTGTTCCTGGGTTTGTGCAAATACACCTACACACATGGCATAGCTAACCGCACACCAGCCGCAAACCACCGTTACAATTATTAAAGCCAATATATCTGAAGGTAAATTAAGTGCCGGCAACCCAAAAAATGGGAACAGCCATATCCCGATAGAGAATATAACGGCTGCTTGCAGCATGGTTACAGCAAGATAAGTGATCTGCTTTGAAAGTAAACCTACAAGGTAACTTGTGGGCAGGGTTTTTAACCTGATAAAGCTGCCGCTAACCTTTTCTCTAACCACGCTGCCACCTAATGACATGATAACAAAGAACATGGCAAAGATTGTCCAGGCGGGTACATTGTGCTGGGTAGCATTAGGTGTGGTACGCGTTCCGTCTTTTGATACCGGGATCTCGTTAATAGTTGTTTTATTGTTCAGCATTTCATTCTCCAGGTTCTCGGGCAGCTGCTTTTCGTTGATGGAGAAGTACAGGCTTCTTAGCGTTTCGCGGCTTTGAACCAATTGCATCGCGCTGCGCAACGCCCCCTGTACAGATAGCCTGATGTTGTCCTGTAAAACAGGGTTATAATAAACCGTAAGCGGGTCAACATCGCCAACATTTTTAACCGTATCGCTTTGCAGGCCAAAACTAGTTAAGGCTTTGCCCGCAATACTTTTAGACTTCGCCGTTACTTTTGATGAAAAATTTGAAGGTATAATTATCCCCAGCATAGCATCATGCTGATGCATGGCTTCGGCAATCTGCTGTTCGGTTTTATCGCCCGATACTTGCGATGCCTTAAACATGCCTATTTTATCAATAGCTTTTATAAGCTGTTTGCTGGCTTGCCCGGTATCACTGTTATTTATAATAATGGACAATTTGTTTTTATTAACCAGCTGAAAGGTGCTGTTTTGAATGCTGGTAACCACAACCACCAGTATTATAGGCATAATAAACATAAGAGAAATGCCTACCTTATCACGCAGCAGGATCCTGACATCTTTTATGATGGTTGCTATTAATTTAAACATCAGTTCCTGTACTCCTTCCCGGTTAAATTTAAAAACAACTCTTCCAGATTAGCGTAGTTGTGGCTTTTAAGTAAAGCATCCAGGTGGTCTTGCGCAATTATTTTACCGCCATCAATTAATGCTACCTGCTCACATAAGCCTTCGGCTTCGCTTAACTGATGCGAGGTATATATTAATGTTGTCCCTTTTTTATTTAGCTGAAGCAGGTAATCAATTATTGCATGCCCTGTTTGTACATCAACCCCTACGGTGGGTTCATCTAAAAATAATATATCCGGCTCGTGTATTACACCTATAGCCAGGTTTACCCGGCGCTTCATACCACCAGAGAATTTTTGAACCTGTTTGTTCCGGACATCATTCAAGCCCAAAATGGTCAGCAGTTCATCGGTTCGTGTTTTAATGGTTTGTTTATCTAATCCGCTCCAGGCGCCAAAAAATTCAAGGTTCTCTACCGGGCTCAATTCGTGATAAAAAGAAAAATCCTGCGGAACAAAGCCAAATAACTTATTTATCCCGCTTTTGTGTTTAACTATTTCCTGCCCTAAAAGCTTAATATGCCCCTCATCTGCAGAAAGCAGCCCGGTCATGAGGCTAATCAGTGTTGTTTTACCGGCACCATTAGGGCCAAATAAACCAAAGCGCACACCCCTGGCTATCTTTAGATTAAGCTGAGAGAATGACATTTCGCCGTTGCCGGGATAACGGAACCCTATATTTTCAACATCGATAGCTAACTGGCTTACCATTTTATTTTCTTTAGCGTTTCAAAAGCTTTTTTCTCCACTTCGGCAATCTCTATTAAATAGTCGCCCATTGTGTTAAAATCTTGCTGACTACCTAAACGGCCTTTAAAAATTCCGGCCGCGTGCACTGCCGATGTGCGCCACATATCACCGGCCTTAGTAAATATACCTGATATGTCTGCCAATTGGTTGCCTGGCAGGTAAACATCTGCCTCCTGCAAAAAAGCACCGTAAATGTAGCGGAACCCGCCACCACCTGTGCCAATTTCTTCCTGCATGCGTACTAACTGGGCAAGATAAAGTCCGGCTTTCTCTAAACCAAGCTTATCGCGCCATTTTTTTATTTTGATACCTGTATTTTTAATGCCACTCACCCCGGCAAAACTCCCCGGAATGCTGAGCATATTATATACATTCTTTTTAATGCCTTTTTTAATAGCCAGTCTTATCTGGTCGTCGGTAATTTCGGCCTCAGCTTTTGGGAAATAGATATGGCCTTTAGGTGCAAGGGCCCCTTTTGCAAAACGCACTCTTTCCAGTTCATAATGGCCAAGAGTGGTAGCATTTTCCATAATAGGATCGCTTATCAGGTATTTATCGTCCTCATGCCCATAAACAATCAAATTGTGGGCATTAAAATGAAACCGGTATTCCTTTGGGAAGTAGGGAAGGTAATATACCCCAACCTGGCAGCCCACAGGTTTGCCATTATCAAGGCATTCCTGCAAAAACAGTTCAGCCTTTTCTTTTGAGAAAAACTTTTTCCTGATAATCGGGATATTTAAAGATTTGCAGGTGCGGTTAAATATATGCCCCGGCAGTGTCCTGAAAGCTATAGCAGGGCCGTTGTTTATTTTAATAAAAGGAATATGCGCAAAAAACAGGCCCGCGCCAATACCAAATGCAAGCGGCTCGGTTATTTTACCGTTAGAGCTCACCCTTAATAAGTTACTTGTAACGCCCGATTCACAATGTGCAGCCTGACGGTGTTCAAACTCAATCTTCATGCACAGTCATATTTTTAAGATCCTCTGTAGTTGTGTTAAACGCCTCGGCGTATTTTTGTAGTTTTTTGTCTGACAGTTGGCTAAACACTTCGGGCTTTAGGTGCCTTTTAATTTGCCATTGCCAAAAGCCGGTATAATCTGCCAAAATGCTCAGATCCATCAACCTGTATTCCATGAAAAAATAAATAGGGCTGGCCTCCTTATTCAGTACCTTCTGTTTAGCTGCGGCAATACGTTTTTCAATATCACTCCAGGCAAGGTCAAGCGCATCTATCTTAACATCCCAACCGGTGCTTAATTCAGTAGTGTATTTACCGGAATTGTCTGTTGCATAACAAACCTCTTTGGTTATTTTGCCAAGCGCACTCAGGTCCTGTGGTATTTCGTCCTTTTTCATGGATTATATCTCCATTAGCAAACAGTAAGCATTGCATACATGTATGAAAAGCGTGCGCTTTCAGGAACAAGCAACAATATTTTTTCGCCTTTTTTTAATTTTCCGCTTTTAAACAGCTCATCAATCATCAGGTAAACAGATGCGGCGCCTACATTGCCAACGGTATATAAATTTATAAACCATTTTTCATAAGGGATGCCACCACCGTACTCCTGTATCATATCATAGATCTTGCTTTTGAAAAAGTTACTTGATATATGCGGCAAAAAGTAGTCGATGTCATCAACGGTAAGGCCTTTCTTTTCAAATATTTCTTTGATCTTTTTACCACCAAGCGGAACAATGTTATCACTTAATAAAGTAATATCCTGTTTTACACTGAAGATAGATTTGGTCATGATCTCTTCGGGCGTGTAATCCATAAAGCCTTTTAATGTTCCATCGGCTTGCTTTTCGCCACCCATGTACATACAGGTGGCCATTTCATTGGCGTATGACACACCTTCTATCCATTCCACCCGTAACGATAACCCATTCTCATTTGGTTTATCGGTCATTAAAAATGCCGATGCACCGTCAGATAGCATCCATCTTAAAAAATCTTTTGAAAAAGCGATGAAAGGATTCTCTTCCATTTCTTTTAGCTTTTGCGCTTCTTCTTCAAAAACTTCTGAAACTAAAAGCCCCGAAAACCTTTCTGAACCCGTTGCTACAGCCGTTTTAATTTCGCCAGATTTTATGGCCAGATAAGCATATTTTAAAGCATGCATGCCAGCGCAGCAAACCCCGGATGGCGATACAACTTCAATGCCACCGGCCTCCGGCAGCCAGCCATGTGTCATCACACCGTGGCTTGGCATCATTTGATCCGGAGATGAAGTGCCGCAGGCAAGCAATTCAATTTCTTTTAATTTATCGGCATCATTATCAAACAATTCCCTTACTGCCAGGGCAGTCATTTGGGCATTTGTATGGGTTGATTTGCGGTCTTTAGTAAGCGCGTAATACCTGTTTATAATTCCGTTGTTACGGAGTACAATCTTTTTAGATTTCGACGGCCTGTTATCAATATAGCCCAGATACTGTTCCATTTCATCATTTGAAATGGGCTCATTTGGGAAATAGGCAGCAGTATGGTTAATATAAACGTTAGACATGTATAATATTAATTAGTAACTTGTAAATAGGTCAATTTTTTTCTTTTTATCCTATTGGATGAAAATGGTTTCAGAAACACAGCATCTAAAGTGATGAGGATGGGCGCGCCCAAAAATAACGCGATAAAAAGGTAATATTTAAATACGCAAAGCCAGGGCGTTTGATTTTTACGCCCGGCTATAAATTTCGCCCATACTGCAAAAATTGGTTTTGCCCTCGCTTCTGTAAACATGAGCGTATAATTAATTTCAACTGCTTTTTGTTTTATTAATTCGTTTTGCATTTCGCTCCAGTTGCCTAATGCCAAATGTTTATTAACTATTTGGCCATAGGTTTTAGTATTTTTAATGTCCTGCTCTGCAACTCCCGGCTTAGGGAAAATATTGAGGTAACGTTCTTTTTTACCAGATAACATCCAGTAAAAAATAGTTATAAAACTTACGGCGTTAGGGTGTTTATCAACCAGGGCTATATTGCCAACCAAATTCGCACCCGCATCATTCAGCATTTTTTTTACACGTACAAAGGCGTTTATCCACATGTTACGGGCTGCGCTGATAGTAATAACCGGGGTGTTTTTCAATACCGCCTTAAACTCATCTGTTTGCAGCAAAGAATTAGTTGGGATACTTGGCGATAAGAACCAGGGCTGGTAACCCAAAATTATCAGATCGTATTTAGCTTCTTTTAAATTCAATGGCTCAAGCGGTGCAGGTACCCCTAAAACGCATGATGGCATAACCGAAAAAAAGCGCTTGCCTGTCCAAGGGAAATCATAATTAGCCGCAGGTTTTACTGAAACTTTTTCAACAGATACACCTGCTTCAATAAGCGGGGCAGTAAACGCATCAATGATCTCTCCCATCTGGCCCGATTGCGTATAATAAATAGCTAAGATCTTTTTATTCATCCATTGCAAAGTTAAAAACTATCTCTTGAGCGGGGTTAAAAATCTTCGGCATGCAATACTTTTGATTTCTTACAGTAGTCAATAATAGCATGCTGTACTGCCTGTGACAGGGTTTTAAAATTCTTTTTAATAATTAATTTATCCTTTTCAATGTCGCCACGGTATTTAACTATTTTCGGGGCATTTTCCTCTATAGCAAGGCGTAAAAAGCGTAATTCGGTATTATCTGTATCGGCCATTATTGCGGTTTCCAGCTTAATACGCCCTTCTTTAAAAAGGCCAAGCTTCTTTTTGGGGCCATGCACCTTACCCGCTTTGCGCATTAATAAAGCACCTTCATAGCCTTCTTTATTAGTTTGTGATGAACCTTTAACAATTTCAATCTGATCATTTAGTGCCGTAACATCGCCTGTATCCATAACGGCGTAAAAGGCTGCCTTTTCAAATTTTTGCTGCGCATAGCCTACTCTTGCAAAGCCTGCACTCATTAACAAAACAGCAATAAATACTGCTTTCCACTTAAACACATTTTTCATAGTTATCAAACATAAATTAATTATTAATACCATAACAACCTAAAAAGTACAATATGCTTATAAACTATATTACTGTTAAATAATAATGACTACAACTTATTTGCCCAATAGTTGTATAATATATGTAAACTATACATTATATTTCATATACTTTCACTTACTTTGGGGTTGCAATTTTTAGTTAAGCCGTTTTGTCAGTTAATTTTAACATATAAAGGACAGGTAAAAGCTAAGAAGGTTTAAAAGCGTGTTAATGGATAAAAACTTACAATTTAAAGGTTTATGGGCAATTGTTTTAGGCGGATCAAGCGGATTTGGCCTGGCTGCTGTTGAAAAACTTGCCAAACATGGCATGAACATAGCCTTGCTTTACCGTGAACCCGCTGCTTCAGAAAAGCCCCTGCTGAAAAAACTTTTAAATATTGCAGAAACACACCTGGTTGATATATTGCCCTACAACATAAATGCGCTTGATGCTGCCGGCAGGGAACTATTCATACAAAAAATTACACCTCTTATTGATAAACACTCAGTAAAGCTGCTGCTGCATAGTATTGCACGGGGTAATTTAAAACCCCTTGCAGGGAAAGATATGAAGGATGATACTTATAACACGTTATCAATCGAAGATATACAAATGACTACCTATGCTATGTCAAACAGTTTGCTTGACTGGACAAGGTTGTTGCTAAAAGAAGAACTTTTTCATGCTGATGGAAGGATAATTGGTTTAACAAGCGAAGGCGCTCATAAATACTGGGAAAGCTACGCCGCTATATCAATAGCAAAAGCATCATTAGAAAGTTTATCAAAATATATGGCAGTTGAATTTAGTCCGTTTGGGTTAAAAACAAATGTGATACAAGCCGGCGTTACAGAAACGCCATCATTAAAGAAGATACCCGGAAGTGAAAAATTAATTGAAGCAGGTATAAAAAGAAACCCTTTGGGCAGAATGACAAAGCCCGGAGACGTAGCCAATGTTATTTACCTCTTATGTACTGATGAAGCCTTTTGGATAAACGGATCATTAATACATGTGGATGGTGGAGAACATTGCAACTAAATTAATTGTATAGCACAAATGATCAATCACATATTAAACCATTTACCATATAAATCGTCTTTTCGTTTTGTAGATCATATTGCCTTTTTAAATGAAGATGAGGTAAAGGGAGAATATACGTTAAAACAGGACTCATTTTTTTATGAGGATCATTTTGAAGGTAATCCGGTTACACCGGGTGTTATTATTACTGAAATTATGGCCCAGATAGGCCTGGTGGTATTGGGCATATTTTTAATACTCAAAGAAACCGATCATAGTTTTAATAGTGACGATTCTCTTTTTCCGCTGCTAACATCAACAGATGTTTCTTTTTATAAAATGGTTTTACCTGGTCAAAAAGTTACTGTAATATCTAAAAAGCAATATTTTAGGTTCGGTAAGCTTAAATGTTATGTTGAGATGCTGGATAGTGAGGGAGAGCTGGTAGCTAAAGGCACTTTTTCAGGGATAATTAAAAAAATCGCTATTAAAAATGAGTAAGCGTGTTGTAGTTACCGGTTTAGGTGTTGTATCGCCAAATGGTATAGGAGTTCCGGCTTTTTTACATGCTATACAAAATGGTATATCAGGCATAAAATTTATTCCGCACTATAGGGAATTGAATTTTAGCTGCCAGGTTGCTGGTATGCCTGCCTTTGACTGGAACAGCTTAAGAAACTACATTTCTGAGGTTACCTTTCATGGCTTAAAAGGTACCAATATAGGTTACGGTTTATCGGCAGCGCTTGATGCCTGGGCAGACTCGGGCATGGAATATGATACAGATGAACCACGCTGGGAAACCGGTTGTGTTTTTGGCAACAGTATTGCCGATACCGAAGCCATGAAGAATGTTATAGCCAGGGTTGATAACAAGGAAGCAAAAAAGTTAGGCTCGCGCGTTGTTGAACAGGCCATGAACAGCGGGGTTACCTCCTATATATCGGGCAGGTTAGGATTAGGTAATAAAGTAATTACTAACTCTGCCGCGTGTGCAACCGGCACCCAGGCTATACTAATGGGTTATGAGTATATTAAGCATGGGTATGCAAAGCGTATGCTGGTAGGCAGCGCCGAGCATGTTGATACCTATGTGTATGGCGCTTTTGATAGCATGCGGGTATTATCGCGTAAGTTTAATGATCATTCAGAACAGGCATCGAGGCCAATGAGTATTACAGCCGGCGGGTTTGTACCGGGCTCGGGCGCAGGCGCATTGGTTTTAGAAGACCTTGATTTTGCTTTAGCGCGTAATGCTCATATTTATGCTGAGGTTTTAGGCGGATCAAGCAACTCTGGCGGGCAAAGGCTGGGCGGCACCATGACGGCTGCTAATTCAACCGGTGTTATCAGGTGCATTAATGAGTCAATGGAAAGTTCGGGAATTAGCGCAGATCAGATAGATTTAATAAGCGGGCATTTAACAGCTACCAATGCCGACAGGCAGGAGATACAAAACTGGACCCAGGCACTTAACAGGGCAGGAGATGATTTTCCGTTAACAAATTCGTTAAAATCAATGATAGGCCACTCGCTTAGTGCAGCAGGGTCAATTGAAACGGTAGCCTCCATATTACAAATAGTACACGGGTTTGTGCATCCTAATATTAATTTAGAAGACCCCAACCCCGAAATAGCAAATTTGGTAAGTTTAAACAGCTTGCCCGTTAAAATGATAAAAAAAGAAGTTAACATTGTAGCAAAAGCAAATTTTGGTTTTGGAGATGTAAACTCCTGTTTAATACTAAGTAAATACAAATAAGAATAATGACAAGACAAGAAATTTTAAGCGAACTAAAAAAGGTTATTTCGCCTTATACAACTAATAAAGAAATGCTGGAAGGTATTGATGATAATACAGATCTTATAAGAGACCTGAAGATCAACTCTGCAAATCTTGTCGATATCATTATAGATGCGGAAGCAAAGTACGATATTGAAATTGATTATGATTCTGCCGATAAAATGGTAAACGTGGGTAACTGTATTGATGTGATAAGCGAAAAGCTTGGTCAAAAACAATGATAAGTGCCGGCAACGATATTGTATCTATTGCTGCTATAAACACTGTACGAACAAAACAGCCGGCATTCTACAAAAAAATACTTTCTGAAAAAGAGATAGCGCAATACCACCAGGCATATGCTGATGCAATATCTTTTGAAATTTATGTTTGGTTATTATGGTCCATCAAGGAATCGGCCTATAAATATCTTCAAAGACTTAACCCTGAACTTGTTTTTTCCCCAACCCGGTTCATTGTAAACAATCTGCGAAAACCTGAACAGCCATTAACTGAAAGCCTTGGTTCATCGCAACTGGAAGCCCGGGGGCTAAATAAAGGTGCATGGACTGGACTGATAAGTTACGATAGTAGTATCCTGCATTCGCAATCAGTCACTTATCCGGATACTATACATTCTATAGTTAATAATTCTAAATCTTTTGAGAACGTTTATTGGGGGATGAAAACGATAGCCGATACTGACCCCGCAAGCCAATCGGCAGCTGTGAGGATATTTTTATTAGATAAACTGGATAGTCTTTTCAATAACAGAAAACTACAGGTAGATAAAAGTGTGCATGGAATTCCGCTGATATCAGATGGCCAAAACCAAATGCAGCTGCCTGTTTCTCTATCCCACCATGAGCAATTTTTGGCATATTCATTCAACGCCGAAAATAATTTTGATTTGTGATAATTGAATTTAATCACCTAATCACATTTTTCCCGGGATATCGTAACAATTGTTTTGCATAAGCATAAATAGATTACAATATCATATCTTGCCTAATAATATAAGCTTAATGCTCTGTGTACATAAGTCTTTTATAAACAGGCAAAACATCAACAAAGGATTTTAGTTATTATAAGAATAGCGGTAATTCATTAGTATCACCAATAATATTTCAGATATGGCCACAAAGAAACCTTGTACTGAGCCAGATAGCGATAACATTTTGAATGGTAATCGTCGTGATTTTTTAAAGAAGTCATCCTTTTTAACAGCGATTGCATTAACTCCCGGAGTGGCCGTTAAAGCCGCGGATAACCAATGGGACGAAAAACTGGCCGATGTTTTTGAAAAAATGTCTCTCCAGCTTGAAGTAAATGGCGTTAAGCATAATCTTAAGGTTGAACCCAGGGTTACTCTTTTAGATGTACTGCGTGAAGAACTGCATTTAACAGGCACCAAAAAAGGATGCGACCGCGGACAATGCGGCGCGTGTACCGTTCATGTTAACGGTATCCGTGTAAACTCCTGCTTAAGCCTTGCTATAAGCAACCAGGGGAAAAAGATAACTACCATTGAGGGGTTGGCAAACGGCGATCAGTTGCACCCTATGCAAGAGGCCTTTATTAAACATGATGGTTTTCAGTGCGGGTACTGCACATCCGGGCAAATTATGTCGGCAGTGGCTATTATAAAAGAAGGCCACGCCAATTCTGAAGGTGAGATAAGAGAGTTTATGAGCGGCAACATTTGCAGGTGCGGTGCTTACCCTAACATTGTGAATGCTATAAAAGAAGTTAAAAATGGAGGCCAGTCATGAATCAGTTCCAATACATAAGACCCTCAGAAGCATCCGGAGCTATCAAGTCTTTAGCTAAAGACCCGGTTAATGCATACTATTTGGCAGGTGGTACCAACCTTATTGATATGATGAAAATGGGGCTGGTTGTACCCAATAAACTGGTTGATATTACAAACCTGCCTTTAAAAAGCATCGATAAAACACCAACAGGCGTAAAAATAGGCGCATTGGCTACCAATACCGATGTAGCAGAAAGCAGCCTGATCAAAACGAACTTTCCGTTATTGTCACTTGCAATTAACGCGGGTGCGTCACCGCAGTTAAGAAACATGGCAACCGTGGGCGGCAACATGATGCAGCGTACACGTTGCCCATACTTTTTTGATACAGCTATGCCGTGCAATAAGCGTGTACCAGGCAGCGGTTGCGGTGCTATTGCAGGTTATAACCGCATGCATGCTTTATTTGGCGCAAGCGATAGCTGTATTGCAGTAAACCCAAGCGATATGAATGTGGCTTTAACCGCGCTGGATGCAACAGTACATATCAGCGGGGCAAAAGGGGCGAGAACCATTAAATTTGCTGATTTTCACCGTTTACCAGGTGATCATCCGGAACTTGATAATACTTTGAAAAAGGGCGAGCTGATCACAGCCATAGACCTGCCTTCATCTCCTTTCACTAAAAATATTCATTATTTGAAAATTCGCGACCGTACATCTTATGCTTTTGCGCTAGTTTCGGTTGCGGCAGCTTTAAATATTCAAGGTAATACTATTCATGATGTTAGGCTGGCCATGGGGGGCGTAGCACATAAACCATGGCGCTTATCATCGGCAGAAACATTTTTAAAGGGTAAACCTGTTAACGAAGAAACCTTTAAACAGGCTGCGCAAATAGCTATGCAAGGCGCAAAGGCTTATGAGTATAATAAGTTTAAACTAAAACTGGCGCCCAATGCTATTATACAAGCTTTAAAAATAGCTTCTGGTTTAGTACCTGCATAAATTAATTAAACGCGATCAATATTAACAGGCATTGCAATGAAGAAAGATACAATTGGAGATTCTTTAAGCCGGGTTGACGGCAGATTAAAAGTTACAGGCGGGGCTACCTATTCAGGCGAGTATCATGTAAATAATTTAACATACGGTGTGTTAGTCCCTGCAACAATAACCAGCGGGACTGTAACAGCAATTGATACTAAAGCGGCCTTGCGCGCACCGGGCGTAATTACTGTTATAACTCCGTTTAACGCGCCAAAAGTGCCGGGTTACCAGCCAAACGCAGCCAAACCGGTTAAAGGATTGAAATTATTTAATGATAACAAGGTGTATTTTAACGGCCAACCCATTGCCTTGGTTGTAGCCGAAACATTTGAGAGGGCAACCTTTGCCGCTAGTTTAATTAAGGCTACCTATCAACCAGAGAAGTTTGAAACCAATTTTCATAAAAATATAGATAAAGGTGTTAGTCCGGCAAACCCAACCCATAAAGATTATGTACGTGGCGAAGCAGATGCTTATAAGAACGCGCCTGTAAAAGTTGAGCAGGAGTATACGCTGCCATCAGAAATGCATAACCCAATGGAATTACATGTAACTACAGCGTTTTGGGATGGTGATGGTAAAGTTACACTTTATACCAAATCGCAAGGGGTTGTTAGCTCTCAAAGGGCTATTGCCACTGCTTTTGATATTGAACCGGCAAACGTGCAGATCAATTCAAGATTTGTTGGCGGTGCATTTGGTTCATCATTACGTACCTGGCCGCATGAGGTAGCAGCAGTGCAGGCGGCACAAGTGGTTAAACGCCCGGTTAAATTAACGCTTACCCGCGAGCAAATGTTCACCCTGGTTGGTTACCGCCCTTTAACTATTCAAAAAATTGGAATAGGTGCCACGCCCGATGGTAAATTGGTTGGTATTACTCATGAATCTCATTCCCAGTCTGCTATTTACGAAGAGTTTACAGAGCGGTCGGTTAATGTTTCCAGGTTTTTATATGCCAGCCCAAACGTTAATACACGGTACAAAATTGTACCGCTCAATGTTGGTGTGCCTGCGCCTATGCGGGGGCCGGGTGAGGCAACGGGAGCATTCGGGTTAGAATCTGCCTTAGATGAGTTATCTTATTTGTTAAAAATAGATCCTATCGAACTCCGGCTTAAAAACTATGCGGATATCAATCCCGAACTTAATCTGCCATGGTCAAGCAAGCATCTTAAAGAATGTTATCAAAAAGGTGCCGAGCGGATAGGCTGGGAAAAGCGTTCTGCAACGCCAGGTGCAAATAAAGACGGCGAATGGTTGGTTGGTTACGGCATAGGATGCGGTGCCTTTGGGGCATATCGCTCTAAAACATCAGCTAAAATAAAGCTGCTTCCAAACGGTACTATAAATATACAGAGTGCTACAAGTGACATTGGCCCGGGTACGGCCACAGCTATGGTATTAATAGCGGCGGATAAACTGGGTATCCCGGCAGAAAGAATAACTTTTGAACTGGGTAATTCTGCATTTCCAACTGCTCCAACACAGGGAGGGTCGGCAACGGTATCATCAGTTGGGTCTGCGGTGCATGATGCTTGCCTTGCGCTTAAACAAAAACTTTACAGCCTTTCAGGCAAGCCGGAAAATAGTACTGATGCAATAGATTATGCCAATGTTTTAAAACAGCTAAACCTGCCGTTTGTGGAGTTAACCAAAGAATCGCAAGGTGGTGAGGATGCTAAAAAATACTCCATGTATTCTTTTTCCGCTCATTTTGTGCAGGTATATGTTCATCCGTTAACAGGTGTTGTTAAAATTAAGAAACTAGTAGCAGTTGTAGATTCTGGCAAAATTGTAAGTAACAAAACAGCAAGCAGCCAAATGATTGGCGGGGCTGTTGGCGGTATTGGTATGGCCATGACAGAAGAAGCGGTTTTTGACGACCGTTTTGGCCGGTATGTTAATGGTAACTTTGCCGATTATCATGTACCTGTTAATGCTGATATACCACAAATTGAGGCAATATTTATTGATAAACCCGACCCCATAATTAACCCTGTCGGCACAAAAGGTATAGGAGAGATTTCATTAATTGGTGTTGCACCTGCAGTAGCCAACGCGGTGTATAACGCCACCGGAAAACGAATTAGAGAGATGCCTATTACTCCGGATAAGCTGATATAATACCATATCGCCTGTTTTTTTATTGACGATATATTTATAAAGCCGCTTTACACAGTAAGGTGGCTTTATTGTTGTTAGCCCAAGGCAACTAAACAGGGGTTTTAACCGTAATCTTTTCATACTTATAACAATTAAGTTTTGAATAACATTTACGCGGCTATTTCAAGGATACTCGATAAGAAGGAGAGGCAAAAGCTGGCTTCTTTGATAGTGCTCGACCTGATTATTGGCATCCTGGATATTGCTTTTCTGGGATTGATGCTGCTGGTGATCAATTTTTATACAAAGAATGGTGCATCAAATGCTAATTCATTCCTTGACCGTTTTTTTAACGAGAACTCCCTGCTGCTTATTGGTGGATTTTCTTTACTGTTTGGGTTAAAAAACTGGCTGGGGTATTTTATCTCCAGGTCACAAAACTTTTTCTTTTACCGGGTGGCCTCGCGTTTGTCAGACAGGAACATCAGGCAGTATCTAAAAGCGGGGTACCTTGAGTATATTAATGTTGATTCATCTATACAGATCCGTAAAATAAGCCAACAGCCAATTGAGTTTAGCACTTACATTTTAACCAACGTACAGCAGGTAATATCACAAACGGTGCTGATATTTTTCACGATCGTTGCTATCCTTTTTTATCATCCGTCATTGTTTTTACTGCTTTTTATATTGCTGCTGCCACCTGTAATTTTACTGGCCTGGTTTGTAAGAAGGAAGTTGAAAAGTATCAGGGCTGATACAAAAGCCACAAGCGCAAAAGTTATTCAGTATTTACAGGAATCATTATCAGGGTTTACAGAGAGTAATATTTACAACAAGGACAATTTTTTTGTGAACCGTTATTACACTTATCAAAACAAGCTGAATAAGAATATTGCTACCCAGCAAACATTGCAGGGTTTGCCATCAAGATTAATAGAAGTGTTTGCTATCCTGGGTTTCTTCATCCTTATTGCTTTAAATAATTGGTCGGCAAATGCACCAGGTATCGATCTGCTCAATATTGGCGTTTTTATGGCCGCTTCTTATAAGATCATCCCCGGGATAGTTAAGATCTTAAATAGCTCTGGCCAAATTAAGGCTTACAATTTTACGCTTACAGACCTTTTACCGGCGGTTACAAGCGCATCGCCTAAAACAGCAGTAACTGAATATATCTCCTCCATAAAATTCGACCGGATAGATTTCAAATTTAAAAATCAGGAAATTTTGCATAACTGCAGTTTTGAAATTACCGCGGGCGATTTTGCAGGTATCTCAGGTAAGTCGGGTTTAGGTAAAACCACCATTGTAAACCTATTGTTGGGGTTTTTAGAACAGCAGAGCGGAGCTGTTTTAATAAATAACAAAGTTGTAAACGCCATTGAGCGGCAGCAATACTGGCCAAAAATATCTTATGTAAAGCAGCAGGCGTTTTTTATAAATGATTCTATCCTTAAAAATATAACCCTTTCAGATGATGATTATGATGCAGAGAAGTTAGCTGAAGCGATAAGTATTTGTGGCATTGACGGTATATTTAATGAATATACCGACGGAATAAACAAGCAGATCACAGAAAATGGTAAAAACATAAGCGGCGGGCAACGGCAACGAATAATGCTTGCACGTGCCCTATATCATGATTTTGACCTGTTAATATTAGATGAACCTTTCAACGAAATGGATACCGAAGCAGAACACATGATACTTACCCGGTTGAAGCTGCTTACGGAGCAAGGTAAAATGGTGCTATTTATAACGCACAACACAGCAAGCTTAAATTTTTGTAATAAAATTATTTTACCCGATGCAAACTGATCTGCCCAAAACGTTAATTATACTCACCCCAGGTTTTCCTGCCGATGAGAACGATAGCACCTGCATACCGCCGCAGCAGGTTTTTGTAAGAACTTTACAGCAAACGCATCCCCAGCTTAAAGTAATCGTACTTACATTTCAGTATCCATTTTTTGCAGGCAGATATTTATGGAATGGGATCGAAGTTGTAGCTTTTGGGGGTAAAGGGAAGGGCAAAATATATCGGCAAGTAACCTGGTTAAAGGTTGTACGGTATTTGCGCAACCTGAACAAGCAATATCAGATAATAGGTTTATTAAGTTTTTGGCTGGATGAGTGCGCTCTTATTGGGAGCCGGTTCGCTAAGCTAAAAGGAATAAAACATTTATGCTGGATCTTGGGGCAAGATGCTAAAGCCGGTAATAAATATGCCCAACAGATGAAACCCAAAGCGGATGAACTGATTGCGCTATCAGACTTTATAGTAAAAGAATACAGTAAAAACTATGGCGTAAGTCCGGCACATGTTATCCCGGTAGGGGTAGATACAACCCTGTTTGGCGAAGGGGCGAAGGAAAGAGGCATTGATATTTTAGGAGTAGGCTCGTTGATTCCGTTAAAGCAATTTGATGTTTTTGTAAAGATGGTGAGCCTTATCAAAGAGTCGCGCTACAACATTCAAGCGGTTATTTGTGGTAAAGGCCCAGAGTGCGAGCGTTTGTTAGCTATTATTAAAACGCTGGGGCTTGAAGAAAATATAAAGCTTGTTGGAGAGTTACCACACCATGAAGCGTTGGCTTTAATGCAACGGTCAAAGTTGCTATTGCATACATCAGTCTATGAAGGTTTTGGCGCCGTATGCCTGGAAGCGCTGTATGCAGGTGCAAGTGTGGTTAGTTTTGTAAAACCGATGGATGCACCCATACCTAATTGGCACATCGCAATTAACGAAGATGATATGCTGCAAAAAGTAGAAACGATTCTAGATATGCCTCAGCCAGATCATAAACCTGTGCTGCCATACCCCATTGCCTATAATGGAAAAGCCATGATGAAACTTTTTGGTTACAACGAAGCCGCTATTAGTTGAATTTTTTGAGCTATAGCTTCAAAAGATAAATTCGTTTTAAAATATTGGAGGGTAAGCTTTCGTTTGGCCTCAACATTTATTTTTAAGGTTTGCTTTAAGGCGGAGAGCAAAGCCTTTTCATTACCCGGCTCATACAAAATGCCGCATTTGCCACTATCAGTTATCATCCGGAAAGAAAGAATATCCGTAACAATGGGCACACAGCCACATGACATGGCCTCGCAAACCGCCGCGCCACTACCCTCATAATGCGAACCTGAAACTATAAAATCAGCGCTATTGAACCAATATAGCAGGTCGGCGTGAGGGATTTTGCCTATTAAAATAACAGATTTCCCCCATTCGGGCTTAGATGCCAGCAACGCCTGTATGATCGTTAATAATTCATCAGTATGGTATATCATATAAAGCCTGGCACCGGGTTCCTTTTCGGCGAATTTGAGAAAAGCTTTCACCACTGTTACCGGGTCTTTATTTGCATTAAGGCGGCCCACCCATAAAAATATTTTATCGCCAATAACGCCTGTTTTTTTTCGTGCATATTTGCGGTCTATAGGGTAAAAAACGGAGGAGACTTCCATTACCTCATGAATTTTTGCAGCCGATGCCAGGTTGCCATTTGCTACCCATTCCATCCCCATGGGGTACGATGCAAACAGGTAGGCGTCCACACAGCGGTCAGCAATTTTTTGCAAAACTTTTTTGAATCCGGAGAAAGGTTTTTCGGCATGATTTTGAACAATTATTTTTACCCGCCGCCCCAAAACCAACCGCAGTTGAATAACCTGCAGTGGAAAATGCAGGCCTTGAATAACCACTATTTGAGGCTGTTGCGCTTTTATATAATTATTAAGTTTTTTCGGAAAAAAGCGTGAATTTTTGTCAGAAAAGCGCACGAACCGATATCGTACATTTTGGTTTAAAAGCATCCCTTCATAGTTGATCTGTTCAATGCTGATCACCTCGTTTTTCTTGGCCAGTGCCTCTAAAATGCCAGCGTAAGCATTGATACGTTTCAACCAGGCCAATGGCTCGTTAAATTCTTTGGTGTAAACATAACTGGCAAAAACGTATCTCATTTACAGGTGCTTTATAGGTTAAAAAATATCAATATCAGCAAATGTGAACTCAATGTTTGTTAAATCTGTGCCCAACCCAAGGTCTTTTATGAGGACAGGAAAAGCGGGGATAGGCTCACTACGCTTTTTCAACAACGCGTATAGTTTGGTATATGGGCTCGCCTGGAACTGCAGCTTTTGCAACCCAAGTTTTTTTGCCAGTTGGGTTAACGTTTTTATTACTTTATCAAAGTCATTATCAAAGCCATTTATATCACCAACGATAAACCCGTTTTGAATTTTAAACCAAACTGTTGCTTCACCAATTTTAATTGTACAGGTAGTGTTATAAGTTTTGTATTGCAGGTAGTCATCGGCACGGTAAACCCCATTATATTCTTCATTAAATACTGAATTAGGGATACCCTGCTGTGGTAAAACCAATTTTTTTAACACCTGTTTTATATAAGCTTTATAAAGGCCTTTAAGTACACTGGAATTTGCTGCCATCCGCTCTAATGGAACCGTAGTAACAGGGATGGTAAAGCGATCTAAATGGCCAACTACCTGCCACCCGAGCTTGTTTGCAAGGCCCGGCAGTGAGTTTTGATTAGGGAAACCAAAGAGTAATTTAATGCCCTTGTTGCGGCAAAGATCATAAGTTAGGTTAGCCAGTAAAACAAACAGCCCTTTATTGCGATGACCGGGATGGGTCATGGTATCAGCAGATTGCGCGGCTAAAACCGGTTCATAATCATACCGGATAAAACAGGGGATAACGCCATAATATGCAACAGGCAGATCGTTAGCATTATACGCCAGAAAGCCTGTGTACATCACTTTAGTGTAAGCCGTATCATACTTGCGGGCATAATAATCAGCCGCCAATGGCTTGCCATAAACGGCTTCATACAGCTGCGCCATATCCTTTAGCCGGTCATAATTTAGCCGTTTTATCCGGTAACCATTAATAATATTCTCCCCTGATAGTAGCATACATTTGGTTTGTTGTTGATATAAAAGGGTTAATAGTTAGCCGTTCTCTCAAGGCTGGTTCACTCTGGTCCTGCGGGATATTAAATTCTGTGGCAAGCAGCTGTTTGTACCCGGTTTTTTGGGCAATGTTCAATACATCGGCATTATATGCACCGTAGGGAAAAGCAATACTGTTGATCTCTTTGCCGGTTAAGTTTTCCAAATAGTTTTTTGATTGAACCACTTCCTTTTCGGCAGATGCCGTATCAATCAGCGAAAGATCATTGTGATAATAACCATGTGAGCCGATGGTGGCGTACTGCGATGCGGATAATGCTTTGATCTGTTCCCCGGTCATTTGCAGCCAGTAATCCGGATGTTGTTTGTCCCGGTGAAAACTTGTTAATTTATCCAGCACATGAAGTAATTCTGCTTTTTCATCAAAGCTGCCATGCCGTAACCGTTCAGCAAGCGCAACACCCTTAAAGCTTACATATTTATTATAGTGGTTCTTGTAGTAAATTTCATTTTTAAATGTGAACTCTGCAGGGCCTAATTTTCCTGCAATACTTAAAAAATCGTTCCATAAAATATCATAACCGGCGGCGTTTATGGCGGTCACAAAAAAGGTTGCCGGGAGTTGATATTGCTCCAATAAGGGCAAAACGTAATGGTAGTTATTGGCAAAGCCATCATCAAATGTGAGGCAGATATTGAACTTATCGTTACTAAAACGCCGGTCATAAAAATCAGCTAACGTAATAATATTGAAATGTTTTTTATAAACCTTTAAATGCTCTTCGAAGGTTGCTTTAGTAATAAATAAAGTATTAAAACGGGTAGGTGCATCCTGGCAAATACCGTGGTAAACCATAATCCTGCTGCCACGGGCTTGACTGTAAATATTGTTATCGGTGCCCACAAAGTGCATCGCATCACCAAAAAGATGATGCGCTTTACGGGATGATCTGCTATAGAGTTTTTTAAGTATGCTCATAGATCAGGCTGCGGGTTCTGATGATATATACACCGGGATATCCGCATCAGGTTTGTACTGCTTTATTTGGGCAATTAAGCCGGTTATATCGCCCTGCACATATTTAATGCTGTTGCCTATGTGTATTTTATTGAAGTTGTACAAATTGTTTCCGTCAAGCTGATGATAGATAGATTCATCAAACAGCCGGATATTGCCGCGGTGCATCACCAATAAAATATCATCGGGCCTTGTATCATAAAATGAAGTTAGGCCGGGGGTACTGGTTTTTGCCCTGGCAATAATCAGATCGGCATCAAATCCTTCTTGTATGTTGCCGGTATTGAGTTGCCATACAACCGCTGCTTTTGTTGTTAGCGACTGATATAGTTCCTCATCGGTAAGCATTTGCGTTTTGCGGGCCATGCGGATATGATCCCAAATATCCCAACTGCCGGTAAGGGTGGAGTCGGTACCGAATAATATCTGTGTGAATTTTTTCAAGTGATTAGCTTTTGCGGTAGCATCCAACAAAAAATAGTTTGACTGCGGGCACCATACTATCGCTTTAAATGATTTAGCTTGTGTGGGAGTAAGCGCCACGCCGTGAATGCCTATCAGTTTTCGGTTCAGCAAGTTCCATTTAAGCAGTTTGTTAACTTCATTGCGGGCAGCCGCATTGGTACCTTCACCAATATGTATTACTGCGGGTTTATTAATTTGAAGGGGGTTATTCAGCTTCTTCTTCCACTCCTTCTCAAACTGAATTGAGTGAATGCTCTGTGGTTTTTCAAATATGTTAATGAGGGCATTCCTCATGCCTGACCGCTCACCGTGGTTAACCACCGTTGTTACACCACATAGCAGGTTTTTATACATGCCCCAGCGCTCCCGCAGTTCTTTAGGTATTTTAAGAATAGCTGCTATCTCATCTGCATAAGTTTTATGAATGTGTTTACCCCATTCGGTGTAGCTGGGGTACGTTTTATTACCTAATTTGGGGAAAAGGTTAAAATCAAGATGGTCATGTGAATTGATCAATCCGGGAAAGATAATGGCATTAATAAACATAAGCTGCGGGCAGTTCTCATCTGTAAGGGGAGCGTCCGAAATCTGGGCAATTTTACCCCTGCTTATCCTGATGTTCACCTTTTTATCACTATCCGCTATGCATACATTATTCAGTATCATTTTATCTTTTTGAAATGCAGCCCATAAATAATGGGGAAACCTTTATAGCTTTCATACACATGCATGGCATTTTGGTTGGCATAATAATGTTTTACCGTTTCATCAATTTTCACTTCTTCCTGGGTTACCAATGTGAAATTGTTATTTGACATGATCTCTTTAATGTCTATTAACTGGTGTACATAGTTTTGTACTGCTATTTGTGTATTATGGTGTTTAAAAGTCCGCTTACCACCATAAGCCAGCGTACCGGGATGAAAATCGGTAATGATAATATCGCCACCTGGTTTCAAAATACGGCACCACGCCTGCAGAGCTTCTTCAATATTTTTAATGTGGGCGACGGTTAAAGTTGATATAATAACATCATAGCTTTGGTCGGGCACATCAGTAAATAAGTTATCTATGATCTGGTAGGTTTGCGCTTCAGGATATTTCTGTTCCAATCGTTTCAGCATCCCAGCAGATACATCAAAACCAGTGAGGCTTTTGGGTTTATGCGTTAACAGTTTACTCCAGTGCCTGCCTGTGCCGCAGCCAATATCAGCTACCTGCTTTTTGGCCAGATTTAAGCCTTGCAATAAATTAGAGAACAAGGTATCATCCAGATCAAGCATCAGGTTACCGGGCTGGTCGTCATAGTTCACCGACCAGATATCGTAAGCTTCAACAGATCCTTTTTCCTTTATGGGCGAGTGGAAGAAGTGCTGTTTAACATAATTTTTAAAAATATCTATCACGGTTTAGTGAGTTTAAATAGGATGTGTATAAATAATTACGGTATGCCATTAGTAAAGGTTGCCAGCGCTGTTTTTATTTATAATGGTAGGCAACTCCCACGCATCTGGCGGCGTATTTATTAATGTGATGGTGATGTATTGTGATTGATAGTAAGTTTATGGGTTATCCCCTCCCAAACGGTTTACATGGTGATGGTTTTATCCATCACCATGAAGGGGATTTTTAAAGATCAAGATTAAGGAAGCAAGTGCATGAGCAAAGTATTATTGTTTAACCCTAAAAGCGCAGAGAATAAGTACCGGATACCTAATTCTATTTTAAATATTGCTGCCTCTATTGAAGGCAAGTATGAATGGATTATTGTTGACGGGAATTGCGAAGCCGATCCAATAAAAAAAATAGAACAATACCTTAACACGGGTGAGGTTAAATATCTCGGATTTACAGTAATGCCCGGCCCGCAGTTAAAACAGGCCATTACCATAGCAAAGTTTGTAAAGCAAAAGTTCCCTCATACCAAAATGATATGGGGCGGATATTTTCCCTCGAACCAACCTAACGCGGTGCTGTTTTCCGGCTATGTAGATTTTATTATTAACGGCCCTGGCGATCACGCTTTTCCACAACTAATAGATGCGCTGGAAACAGGCGCGCCATTTGAGTTTATCAAAAATTTGATTTACCAGGCGCCCGATGGCAGAATAACCAAAACAATTAAAGAAGATCTGATAGACCAGGATTCGTTACCTGCTTTGCCTTATGATAAGCTGGCCAATTTTTATCCCATCACCAAATATTTGGGTAAAACCTATCTGGGAAAAAAAACAATGGCTTATCATTCAAGCATAGGTTGCCCGTTCACCTGCTCATTTTGTGCTGTAGTGCCAATTTATGAAGCCAGGTGGAAAGCAAAATCTGCCCAAACAGTTTATAACGATGTAAAATACATTAAGGATAAATGGGGTGCTGATGCTATTGAATTTCATGATAACAACTTCTTCGTATCTGAAAAGCGCGCGGTTGAGTTTGCAAGGCTTATTAAACCCGAAAACATGACCTGGTGGGGAATGGCGCGTATTGATACCATGCATAAATTTAAGGATTCGTCTTTAGCAGCCATACGTGAATCGGGATGCAAGATCATATTCTTTGGCGCAGAGAGTGGCAATAACGCCATTTTGGAACAAATGGACAAAGGCGGCACCCAAACCGGAGAGCAGATCATAGAGTTTGCGGAACGGTTGAAGAAGTTTGACATTATCCCCGAATATTCATTTGTATTGGGCACCCCTGCACCAACACCGCAACAAGTGCAGGCACAAATAGATTTTGAGATAAATTTTATTAAAAAAATAAAGGTGGTTAATCCTAAAACCGAAATAGTAATTTATGTATATAGCCCGGTGCCTACCGAAGGATCTGAACTATTTAAACAAGTGTTAGCGAGCGGCTTTAAGTTTCCTGAAACATTGGAGGACTGGATAAGCCCTGCATGGGAAAATTTTGACCTGCACAAGAACCCGCTTACTCCCTGGCTTACACCCGAAATGATTGATAAGATAAGGAACTTTGAGACAGTACTTAACGGAGTTTACCCTACAGTTACAGATATAAGGTTGAATGCGCTTAAACGGATGGCCATAAAGTTGGTAGCCAATTTCCGATACAAGGTAAACCTTTATCAATACCCTTACGAGATAAAGCTATTGCAAAAGGTTTGGCGCTACAGGCAACCAGAGATACAAGGTTTTTAACTGATATCAGCTTGATCATGACCTTAAATAATACCGCCATATTACCAGTAGAAAGTCCCATCCGGGACTTTGAGCGGCTGTACATTACCTTAAGGAAGCAGGAGCAAAGGCTTTATACTGATGAACAGGTAACGCAGTTGCCAAATATTGATGCCTTGCATGTACACTACAACGAATGGAAGATCAGGAAACACTCGGCAAATAGGTTAATTGGCTATCTCAGTAAAAAGAAACGTGCTTTAAATATCCTGGAGATTGGTTGCGGCAATGGCTGGTTATCGGCACAATTAGCAAAAATAAAAGGCGCTAATGTAATTGGGCAGGATATAAATCGTGTAGAAATAGATCAGGCTAAAAGAGTGTTTCACAAAAATAACCTGCAGTTTTTTTGTGAAGATTTTAATGCCGAACGATTTAAAGATCTGCGTTTTGATGTTATCATATTCGCTGCTTCAGTTCAATACTTTCCATCGCTAAAACAGATACTTAACCATGCTTTGAATTGCCTGTCTGCTGGTGGAGAAATTCACTTAATAGATACAAACTTTTATAATCATTCAAATATAGATAGCGCTAAAGAACGTACGCTTGTTTATTATACAAAAATGGGCTGCCCGGAATTGGCCGCTTATTATTTTCATCACCTGTTGGACGATCTGAAAGGATTTGATCACCAAATACTGGCTAATCCTAATACTATCATAAACAAGTTGCTAAAAGGTAATCCGTTTTACTGGATCAGCATAAAGAAGAAATAAAATGGCATCGCAAAGCTTATATCATACCTACAAGCGTTACCGCACCCTGCAAACAAGCAGGATATATGCGCTGCCTATAGTTATTTTAATGCCTCATAGCGCCTGTAACTGTCGCTGTGTAATGTGTGATATTTGGAAGGACAATAAAAATTTAAAGCAGCTAACCGAGCATGATATTACTGGTTTGCTTACTGCCCTTAAAAAGTTTGATACTAAACAAGTGGTAATGTCTGGCGGGGAAGCTTTGCTAAATGCCAACTTCTTTCAATTATGCCGCATCCTTAAAAAGCAACATATAAAAATCACGCTCCTTTCAACAGGATTGTCATTAGAACGGAACGCTTTACAGATCCTGGAGCATGTTGATGACCTGATCGTATCCTTAGATGGCGACCAGCCACTGCACGATGCCATCCGTGATATTCCGGGGGCATTTAATAAATTGAAGAACGGGGTAGAGTACATCCGTTCAATAAACCCAGATTACAGGATTACCGCGCGTACGGTTATCCACCGGTTAAATTTCAGGAACTGGCAGGCTATTATTGAAGCAGCAAGGGGAATGGGAATAAACCAGGTAAGCTTTTTACCTGCAGATGTAAGCAGCCATGCATTTAACCGCCAAACCGCCTGGAGCGAACCAAAACAGCATGAGATATTGCCCTCAGAGAATGAACTGGCAGAACTGCAGGAGGGAATAAACCGGATAATTGCAAACAAGGCCGATTTTACAAACCACTTTATCGCTGAATCGCAGGGGAAGATCCAGGATATCTATCATTATTATGCTGCATTTTATGGGCGGAATGATTTTCCGTTTAAGAAATGTAATGCGCCTTGGGTATCTGCTGTGATTGAGGCCGATGGTAGCGTAAGGCCGTGTTTTTTTCATGAGGCAATAGGCAATATCCGCGATAATGAATTTGCTGATATTTTAAACAGTGAAAAGGCGATAACTTTCCGAAAAGAACTAAACATGGGTACTAATGCTACCTGTGTAAAATGTGTATGCTCATTGAATTTGTCGCCGTTAACTAACTTGAATTAACGTATGAACAATATACTGTTTACGCATTCCTACTTTTTACGTTTCGACCCTAAGCAATGGTCGTTGGGGCAACCCTATGCGCCTTTGGGTACTATATATGCAGCCGCGTTGATGAGGCAGGAGGGATACAATGTAGCCTTGTTTGACACCATGTTTGTAAGCGACCCCAATGAAGTGATACCAGCAATAGAAGCACATCAGCCCAATTTTTTTGTGATATATGATGATGGCTTTAACTACCTCACTAAAATGTGCCTCACAAATATGCGCGAAGCTGCATTTAAAATGTGCAAGCTGGCCAGGGCACGTGGTTGTACGGTAATTGTTTCCAGTTCCGACTCTACCGACCGGTACGCAGAATACCTTGCAGAAGGAGCTGATTTTGTAATATTGGGTGAAGCAGAGCACACGCTTTTAGAATTAACCAACCATATTAAAAATGGTGGAACTGATTTTAATAGTATAATGGGCCTGGCTTACATGGGCGAGCAAAAGATAATAAAAACGCTTGCCCGGCCGGTTTTAAAAGATCTGGACAGCTTGCCCTTACCTGCATGGGATCTGGTAGATATTGATACTTACAAACAGACCTGGCTAAAGCATGCCGGGTATTTCTCTATTAATATTGGCACTACACGTGGATGCCCATTTAAATGTAATTGGTGTGCCAAGCCTATTTATGGCAACAGATATAATTCCCGAAGTCCGCAGCATGTTGTTGGTGAAATAAGGCTGTTAAAGCAAAATTATAATATAGATCATATTTGGTTCTGTGACGATATATTCGGCTTAAAGCCCGGTTGGGTGCTCGAATTTTCCCAGCTGTTACAGCAGGAGAAAATAGGCATACGGTTTAAAATACAATCACGGGCTGATTTGCTAACCGAGGAAGAATTGGTAAAAGCACTTGCCCAATCAGGTTGTGAAAACGTTTGGATAGGTGCGGAAAGCGGTTCACAAAAAGTATTGGATGCGATGGATAAGGGCATCACGATTCAACAAATACATACCGCTACAGGCCTGATGAAAAAACATGATATCAAGCCTTCTTTCTTTATCCAGTTTGGATACCCGGGCGAAACAAAAGAAGATATCAGATTAACTATTGATATGATCAATAAATTGCTGCCCTTTGAGATTGGGATATCCGTCTCCTATCCATTACCAGGAACAGGTTTTTATGAAAAGGTAAAAGCAGAACTGAAAAAGAAAACCAATTGGACGGACTCCGACGAGATGGCTTTAATGTTTACCAATACCTTCCCCGCACCTTACTATAAACAGTTGCATAGCTATGTGCACCAAAATTATCACAAGCATCTGGCTAAAAATAGTTTGGTAAAGCTGGTGACTAACCCTTTTTCTGTTACTAAAGGCAGCCTGAAAAAAGCACTGTCCGTGTTTTATTATACGCCGCTCACTTATATAGAAAAACTAAAGTTAAACAGTTTAGAAAGGGCGATATAATGGAAACAGCCGCAAACCTGAACGAGCAATTTGCCGAAACAGCCTTCAGCAGGCAGTCGGGTGTTTTTGATGCGTTGTATTCTGATAATACCATTATCAATTACAAACGTAAAAGGGTGCGTGAGCATATACTAAGATCCCTTAAACCAGGCAACCATATATTAGAGCTAAACAGCGGGACCGGTGAGGATGCCCTATTTTTTGCCCGGCAAGGTTTCAAAGTACATGCAACAGATATCTCAAAAGGCATGCAAAATGAGTTGAAGCAAAAAGCAGTTCAAAACGGAATGCAGCAAATGATAAGTACCGAGATATGCTCTTACACCCAATTGCAACAATTGAAGAAAAAGGGCCCGTACGACCTTATCTTCTCTAATTTTGCAGGATTAAATTGTACCGGCGAACTGGATA
Source organism: Mucilaginibacter sp. (assembly GCF_041660805.1). Taxonomy (GTDB): domain Bacteria; phylum Bacteroidota; class Bacteroidia; order Sphingobacteriales; family Sphingobacteriaceae; genus Mucilaginibacter. The sequence goes on from NZ_JBAZVP010000007.1 coordinate 91,620, forward strand.
AAGTGCTGAACTCATTTTCGGACTTACTGAATCCCGGTGGAATGGTCACGTTAGTGATACTACCCAAGTTTTGCTTATGGGAAACGCTGTTATTATTTAAAGGGAAGTTTAGAACAGCTTTCCGCAGATTTTTTAGCGGAGGTGGCAGGGCAGCGCATGTAGAAGGTGTGCATTTTAAATGCTGGTACTACAATTCAACCTATATTAAAAAACATTTAAAGGCGGGGTTTGATATAATAAATACCGAAGGTTTGTGTACAATAGTCCCACCATCATATATAGAAGGTTTCGCTGAAAAGCATCCTATCGCTTACAGGTGTTTAGTATATGCCGAGGAGAAATTGAAGAGCGCCTGGCCCTGGAGAAATATTGGTGACTATTATATCATCAGCTTAAAAAAGAAGGATTGATCACTGGGCAATCTTATCCTCAGTTTCATGGAAAAGTGAGTTCAACTTGTATTGATATCTGTTGATGAGCCGGGTTTGAAAGTTCACCGGATCGGGTTTCGCGCAATGCTTGCTGGCTGCCATTCCCATTACGGTACCCCTCATGTTCAGCTTTTTCATTAAAGTTTTTTTATGCCACCTGTTAGCAGTTATTTTCATTAAAGTATCATCGAGCCAGTTACCGGTGCGATTGTTAAATAAACTTTCAATCCAGCTTTTAATCAAGTGTTTTCTCAATGGTTTAGCAGTGGACAAGCGTAATGTTCTGTTAGGTAATAAACCACGTGTCCAAACATTTGCTGCATAAAATTGCTCAAATACTGTGTCGCCCTCTAATGGTATTAGTGTATCAATTTCAATGGCTGTATAAATATTTTTTTCAACTATCTGCAGTTGTTGCTCATCAATGTAATAGTTCATACAGTAGTGATGCTGCTTGTTAATTAAAAAGGTAAGCTTTTTAAAGCAATGCATTATGGTACGAGCTATCCAAAGGCGGTTTTTTTCGGTAATGATGAACAGGTCGATATCAGATTTATCATCCGCGTAGCATTTTGATAGTGACCCGGAGATACCCACGCCCCGTACGTACGGAAACTTGATAAGCAATCGACCAACATCCCTGGCTTTATTTATAAGCTCGGCGGCTTTTGCGTTCCCTTTATTACGCCTTGTAGCAATGTTAGGATCGTTTTTAAGCGAATAAAATTTATCAAACTGAAATATTGTGCTGCTGCTGATCAGGCAATTAACCGCATCGTTAAAGTCGCTTTGACAGTATTTATTTTCAAGGAATAAAAATATCTCGCCGTATGTTAAGGGATAATCAAACATATCAAAATAGGCGAGTGCGGCTAATATATTTCTTTTGATCTTTAACAACGGAATAGTTTTTTGATATACTTTATTTTGTGCTGTTTGTATATAATGATGACGAGACAAAAGCCTTTTTGGTTGCCTGTGTTAAAATTATTTACGTAGCTATTTTTTCATTTAAATCGTTGTTTTTCAAGTTGTAAGAAAAAATGAATAATGAAAAAAACATGGCATAAAAGAATACACCCTTATCCACATCAAGATAATTTTCAGAGAACGAAACAGCTGTTATGATCACCATAAAGCTGAAGAGCAGCAGATCGTTCTTTGATAGGGCCATCCTGAAACCAAAGAATAGTATTACGAGATAAACGAGCACGCCCCAAATTCCTGTCTTTATAAAAAAACTAATGAACTGGTTATGGGCGTTTAGCCCATGCAGGTATGACCGGTAAAATTTATGCTGAAAGAAGCGTTCTTTTAACAACTGGATCTCTGAACCTGAGCCGTGCCCAATCAAAGGTGCTTGTGCGGCAAGCTGTAAAGCAACTTCCCAGCGGGCAAGTCGCGGGTCGGTTAGTTCATTGGCGGATGCTTTGCTCAAATCTTTTTTCAGGTCGGTTATGTAATGTTTTTTGAAATTACCCATGCTATAAATGCCCGCTATTATCAATACTGATATTGAAGCAGCCACGGTTATATATTTAATTCTGGCCCTACCGGTTAACAAAAAGTAGGGTAACGCCACATTTAGAATTATCAGCAAGCCCGCAAATACTGATTTTGAACTTAATTGAAGAATGCCTGCCATAAGTACAGCACTGCAAAACAAGTAAAGTATTTTTGCGGTTGTTGCCGTCTCTTTAACTAAAGCATATAGTAAGTAAACAAGCGCCACCGCTATCTGCATAGAAAAAAAGGTGGCGTGTATATCAATCGGTTCCGAAAAATTGTGGTTGGTAAAAGCAGATGAAAACACAGTCGATACCGGGAAGTGATAATATTTAATGGTGATGAACACCTGGAGATACAAGTATAAAATGGTAGCGGTACAGCCCAATGCAAATACCAGTAAAAGATTATTTCTGTATTTTTTAAGATCGAGCGTATTCAGGCAAAAGATAATTGGAACAAGCAGTATAACAACCTGCCGCGACCATTCATTAAAGGCCTGGGTTTTATTGATAGTATAAAGTGTGCCTATCACTGTCACAAAAAACACCGATTGCAACATTAAATTAGTAAGCGTAAATACCGGTTTTATATCCTTCTTATTTAAGTTTATAAGGGTATGAATGGCTAAGCTTATCAATATCAGGTGGCTGTAAAACCTATCAAAAGGTAAGCTTAACAACAACAGCATCACATGAAAATAGCTTACCTTATTGGCTGTACTATCGGTTATGAGGAATAACTTTTTCATAAACGTTCTTTTGATGGCACTCCAGTATAAATTCCTCGTATTCGTCAATTATCCTGTCCCAATTAAACTGAAATTGAATTTTATGCAGGTTGTTCTTCACCATAGTTTTCTCCATGTCATGGCGCTGAACGTTCTCAACCAGATCGCGCACTTCGGTGGAATTGTTAAAGTAAAAGGCATCCGTATTTAGTACCGATTTATTAAAAGGATTATTATGCGCGGCAATCAGCGCTTCGCTTGCCATGGCTTCTAACAATGATGGGTTGGTACCGCCCACACTATGCCCGTGAAAGTACAGGTAGGAGTTATTTTGCAATGATCGCACTGCCGAATTGTCAAAAATGGCCCCCTTAAATTGAATACGATTGTCCCGCTCAAATTTATTAGTGATGAACTTGCCGAAACGGTTACCGGTATCGCCCAAAACCTTAAAGCTTTTTTTAGAGTTACTGTTGCTAAAACCTTCTAAAATGGCCTCAATATTATTTTCGGGCTCCATACGGGCCATTAATAAAAAGTAGTCCTCTTTTAATACTTCGGTTTTATCAAGCTGTTCCCTTTCGTGATCAGAGAATAAGTCAGCACCATACGGAATATATCTGCTTGTAATATTGTACTTATCCTTCAAATAAAGTTTTATTACCCTTGAATCTGATATATAAAACTGACTATGTTTTACTGCAAGCTTTTCTGCATAGCGTAAAAAGCGTTGAACGGGCTTAGAATATTTAGAGCGTTTCCATTCCAGTCCATCCATATTGGTAATAATGGCGCTGTTTTTTGGGTACAGGTTCCCCCATACCGAACTGCTGGTGTAGCCCATCAAAATCAATACATCAAAATTTCTTTTGCGGGCATCCATAAGGCAGTTAAAATCATAAGCAAACTGCCCGGCTGTGCCTACCAAATATTCCGGGTCGTAACAATGCACAATTTCAACCCCGTTCCAGTCATCGGCAGTATAGGGATGATTATGGGAGTTGTAAACTGTAACAGAGTGTCCTTTTTTAACCAGCCCTTCTGATACATATTCAGAAATATGCTCAAAGCCGCCATAATAATTAGGGATGCCCCGCGTGCCTAAAATTGCTATTTTTAGTTTCATGAGTTATAATTTGATTGTATCAGGTTGTAAAATATATTGCTGCTTTTTTCCCAGTTGTATTGCTGCTGTACCTGTTTGGCCACTTTTGCAGTAAAGGAATCGGACGGGGGGGAGTGGATCATGAGTGAAAGTTTCCGTTCCAGGTCCTTTTCATTAACCGGATCAAACATGTATGGTTCAAAAAAATGAAAGCTTTGCATGGCCGTTGCTGACGAACACAGCACCGGGGCTTTGCAAATAGCGGCCTCTAACGGAGGTATACCAAATCCTTCTGCCTTTGATGGATAAACAAACAATCTGCATGCCCGGTAAAAAGCTGCAAGATCTGGCTGGTCTACCTGCTTAATCCAATAAAATAGTTTTTTTTGCTCATCACTTAACCCTTTTATCAATTGAGTTAAGGCCGGAATTTTAATAGATTCTTTACCAATAAAAACCAGGGCGATTCCCCGTTTATAGAGTTCAAGCTTTAAGTATTTGTTAAATAACAGCAATTGGTTCTTCCGCGGCTCAACCCGGCTGGTATAAAGGATGAAATTTCGTACGCCAAACTTTTGCGCTACTATTTCAACCGCTTCTTTTTTTGAGCTGTGGAACTGGGTTAGGGTATCATTTACCCCGTTTTGAATAACGTGTAAGTCAGTCTCTGGTATGTTGTAATAGCTGCAAATGCGTTGCTGTGAATAAACTGATACGGTGGTTTTAATATGCGCGCGCTTAATGCTGTTGCCAAAAAGTAAATTCCGGCTAATACGGTACAGGTAAGAAAAATCCTGCTTAAAATCATTAAACAATACATCATGCATTGTAACCACATACTTACAGCCGGGACTGTTTTTTGGGGCGACATACTGGAAATGTGCAAAATTAAATTGGTGTTTTTTGATGAGTGCGGGTATGTCAAAAACAAAACGCAGCAGGCCTATGCCTCTTTTTTTGTAAGGTAGAATATTGGCCTTAGGCAGATCTGGAAATATGGTGCTGATGTTGGCCGTATTGCTTGCACCAAAATAAATATCCAGATCGGGGTGGTCTGCAAGTAACCGGGTATACAGCTCGCGGATAAACGTTTGTGCACCCTGAAATTCTTTATCAAAAACGTGGGCATCAACAAATATTTTAATTTTATTAGTTGCCATAGGTTAACCCCTCACTGGTTAATAATGGTGCAGAAAGCTTTACTTTATTTGGCTTGTAATTGGGTTTGGTTGAGTGGTAAAAACTGCGGACCGCTTTTTCGGGCAAAAAAGATAATACAAGTAAAAAGTAATTCTTTATATGAAACGGACTGATAGATAAAGTCTTCAGCAGATTCTTTCTTGCCTTCACTGGCTGGTAATTATTCCATAAATATTTTTTACCCAACAAGGCATAATAAGCACCTTCTTTTATCCTTGATGAATGCTGCTGCTTACCTATTTGCCTTAATCTGATACCGTCGGCTTCGGTAATGGTCAGTTTATTAAGCGTGGCATATTTTATTTTACGGAAGGTATTAGTGCGCCATTTTTCATCAATGGTGATTGATTCGGGGTTCCACCTCACTTTTATAAGTGACTGCTGCAGGTTACAAGCCTTTTCATGTTTAAGGATATTAGCCCAAAGAAAATGATCCTCAAAGGTGTAGGCATGTTCGTTATAACCTCCAGCGTTTAATACTACATCTTTTTTATAAAATACACCCGAATGGATGAACGGGCAGGTTTTATAACCTAACTGTTGAATTTCATTATTACTATGCGCCGCCGGCTGGTAAGTGAAGACATACTCACCATTCACATCAGCATAATCACAAGCGGAGCCTATGATTGAGTAATCAGGGTGCGCAGTTATAAAATCATATTGCACCTGCAGCCTGTTTGGGTAGCAAACATCATCAGCATCAAAACGGGCTATATATGGGGCGCGGGCATGGTTTAAGCCATTATTTAAAGCAATTGCAATTCCTTTGTTATCCTGATTAATTACTCTGATACGGGCGTCGGTAAAAGAGTTAATAACATCAAGCGTATCATCCGTTGAGCCATCGTTTATTATCAATAATTCAAAATCAGTAAAGGTTTGCTCAAGCACCGAACTGATAGCCTCGTGAATATACTTACCCGTATTATAGGCAGGCATTAAAACGGTGATCTTTGGGTTAAGCATGTTGCAGGCCCTCCAAATTGTTCTCACTTGTTTCTTTAATATTGAGCAGCATTATCAATTCAAAAAATATTAAGATAGATAATTGTTCAAACCAGTAATCAATAAACAACACGGCCATTACAAGCAGGAGGACTGGTATTCCATAAGTGAGCTTTTGATAGTGGCGGGCAAAAAACCACAGATAACAAACTGCAAATGCGAGTAGGCCCAGTAAACCATATTCGGCCCATAGCTGGTCATAAACAGAAAACGGACTGTTAGTTAAAGAATGATACCCCGTGTTTTTACTAAAAAAATTCAGGTACAGATCCAGGTGGTTAAGCATAAATTCCCGGTTGATGTAAGTATATTTTTTCGGAAAGCCACCTGCAAAACCCAGCCCGGTTGCGCGAAATGCCAGTTTGGATGAGAAGTTGCCTATACCATCGCCCAATAAGATCTTACCCGGATTTTGAAGCATGAATTTACCTGTTTGCAGCAAGCCTATAGCTTTACCCGGTAATGTTGGCACAGGAATGTTTTTTGCAGAAAAAGGGAGTAAACTTTTATGATGATCAATAAATGTGATAAGCGGGTGTTGCGCCGCCAACGGAACTTTTATGCTTTGATATGATGCCGAATGGATGTTAGCCTGAGGGATCAGTATCCGGCCCTCATCGGTTTTTACAATCGTTTCATCAACCGGTTTGGGTTTGCCTCCGTTTTCTTTCAGGTATGCTGCATGGCTCAGGCTATCCAGGTAAAGGGTTGCTATTTTTTCTTTATGCTGATCTGGGGTGAGTACAGAATCGGGCCGGTCAACAATAGGGATTTCTTTTACCTGTGCCTGAATATGATGCTTAGGATATTTCTCGAATATATTGGTAAGCGTTTCATCAACATACTGGTTGTTTTGAGGTGAGATCTTTGCCATAAAAACAACCAGCATCATCAAGCAAATAATTATCATGCTTTTTTGCTCGCGGGTACTTTTAAAGGCGAACATAATTGCCATAATCAGCAATAAAACAATGTTAAGGATGTTGCTTCCGCTTAGTATTAAAGTAGCCATGCAAACCAACAGCATAACCGATTTTTTTCTTACCAAAAAGTAGATCACGCCAATAGCATTGATAACAGCATTGGTTGTAGAGGTATCAAACGTTACACCCTTAATATAGTCGCCGGTACTTATAAAGTATTTTTGATATTGGCCCTGATATAGATATGGGTTAACAGCACCGGTTTCCCAAACGATGCTTAACAGATTTAAGGCAGAGCATATTGAATTGATTATAAAAAACACCAAGAGCGTACGATGCAGGGTTTCGGTGGTTTGTTTTTCAACCGATAGTTTTACCTGGTGAATGGCCAGGATACACAATAGCCAAAAGAATATGCCCGTTAAAAAAACAATAATGTAATTGGTATTTTGATAGCCCTGGTTAATGACAAAGCCTGTAAGTGCCAATACGATTATAAGCAAATAAAAAAGTGGTAATCTTGAATTTTTTAGCCCGAAGCCAAATTTAAAATCGAACTGTAATAAGTAGACAAGTGCTATAGCAGGGATCTTAATAGCGAGCTTTACATTTAAAAATAGCAGTAGCAGAACCAACAGTTTCCAGTCGGCGTAATTTTTCCACTTTTTAATATTGAAACTTGCAAGGCTAATAGCCATACCTTATTTATTGTTTTAATTATCGGGATAAATAAGCTGTAAAGCGGTGGTTACCAGAATTGAAATCTTCCCCCTCTCATCTCTAAAAACAATACGGGCTGAAAATTGGAATGGTTGCCTTCAACAGATGGATTATACAGATAATTATACGGCAAGTAGTTTGCGAATACCTTTAATATCAGCAAGCCGGATTTGAATGGTGAGAAATAGGAGTACAAAGAATAAAATTACTGCAATGCCTAATGATAGGTAGTAGTTTAAAATGTATGTTTTTGCCAAAATGAGGCTTAGTACAGCGCACACTGTACAAACAAATAAGTTCAACAAAATGCCATTAAAGCCAGCTATTTGAGTTTTATATAAATAGAATATCCCCTGTACTATACTTGCTATTAAGAAGGCCGCGGCCGCGCCCTCATTCTTAAAAAAGGGGATCAGTAAAATATCCAAACCAACGTTTACTATTAGGGTAATTATAAACCCGGTCAGGATCATTTTTGTGCGGCCCAATGCGAAGTTTATTGTCCACAAAAAATTATTTAGATATAAAAAGGGGATGCAAAGAGTAAGGATGAATGTCGTATTTACATTAACAGTGCCATATTTGCCTGCTGTTAACGCATCAATAACCGGTACCCAAAGTATGTTTAGTAATAATATTGTTAAGGCGGCGATGATCATTTCGGCTTTGAGTAGGAGGTTGAGATTGCTGGTATCGGTAACCGTATGTTTAAATAGTTTGGTAAACCAGGGCAATAATATAGGGGCAATAGCGAGTAAAGGCAGGGTTGACATTTCAAATACCTTATAAGCAAAACTATATTCAGCCAATTTAATAGCCGATACCATAAAGCCAATAAATATCCAATCGAACCGGGCCATCGCCGATGTGATTAATGCAACACCCATTTGTGGCAAGGCTTCGCGTAGTAAAGCTATATAAGCTATTTTGTTATAGCTAACACTTACCGGTACCTGGGTAGAGCGTTTAAACAGCCAAATACAAAAGGCCAGTTCAAGTATATCACCTGCAATAAATATAATGATAGTGGTTTGCAGGGATAAGATGTGGAGTAAAACAAGAACCGTTAAAGCTATGCCGCGTACCACGTTGGATACGATCAGCATAAAAGCCAAGGTCCTGAACTGCTCCAATCCGCTGACTAATTGCTTAAATGGCGTTGAAAAATAGATCATTAATTTACCTAAACCTATTAATAGCAAGAGAGGGTACAATCCGTTTTGCAGGTTAAAGAAAAAGCTCCCGGTCAACAATACACCGTAAAACAGAATACCGGTTATTAATACATGGAACAGGTAAAGCGAGAGTATAGAATGAGACGGATATCCTGAAGCTATTTTGCGTATAGCAACATGGTCAATACCCAAACTTAGTAAGTTAAAAACTACCAGTAATATAGCCAGGGCCAGGTTAAGTTGCCCAAAGCTATTTTTATCAAGCCCGGAAGATAAGATGTAAAAAATAACCAGGCCCGATAACTGATTAATTACTAATTGTATAGTATTAGCCGATAGATTTTTGAGCAGGTTGTTTTTCAATTGGTTAATTCAACAATTAAATTATTACTCTTTACCTGCGAGTTATCGGCAATGAATTCGCCCTTCTCACATAACTTCAGGTAGGCATATTTTAATCGGGTGTTTTTATAAATCATTAGGGCAATGTTAAATCCTTCAGCCCCATCCAAAAAACCTAAGCGGAACAGATAGTTTTTTACAAAGCCAAAAGCGGCTGAGAAATACAGTTTAGAAAAAGTAGCTTTTTTCCCGCTTATCATATACTGTTTTGCACTTAAGCGGGCATAATGAATGGCTTTGCTATTGCATTCATTAATATTTTGCACCGAGTAATGGTTAATGTTTCCGGTTAGTTTTTTTATTTGGATATCAGCAGGTAGGATCAGTGTTTCATGTACCTCCGGTTCTGACCATTTTACAAGGGTGCGGTTAAATAAACGGAGATGATGGTCTCGCCCCCAACTGCCATGGCGTATCAGCTTCTTTCCAAAGAACGATCTGAATTTAATGTCGTAAACAATATTAGGATCACGCAGGTCAAGATCATACAGGGCCAGTACCAGTTCCATATCAGGTACTTCATCGGCATCAATACTTAATATCCAGTTATAACGGGCCAGTTCAATCCCCTTGTTTTTATTGGCACCATACCCGCCCCAGTTTTTATGATAGAACCGGCAGCCATATTGCTTCACAATATTTAATGTTTCATCTGTACTGCCATTATCAACTATTACAATATCATCAGTAATTAATAATGCCATCTCAAGGCAGTGGGCAATTAATGCAGCTTCGTTTTTGGTAATAATAACTATAGAGACAGGTACCATTGGAGAATTGTATTTGCGTTATCTAACATCCGGTTTTACAAATGCGTTTATTAGGTATATCGTTCAATTATGCTTTAAGGTTGCCTCCCATACAAGATATGGCCAAAATAATTTCGATGGATAATTAATGAGCTGGAACTGTTTAAGCAAAGAGTTGTGTTATATATTTAATTCAATTAACTTCATTGTTAAAGATTGCTAATGTTGGTAAATTTAAAATGCTGATTTACAGAGTATTGGTAAATATGTAATTTTTTATTGTTAGGGCAGGCAACCTTTAATAGGTAAATAACGTGATGCTTAAAGAAAGGGCTGGTTTGTAGGTAAATTAATGATTTTATACCCCATATGGGCGAAGAAGAACTACATCAACTGATTGATGGCTGTGTAAAACAGGATAGAAAATCACAAAAGATGCTATATAAAGCATTTTATGGATTTTCTATGGGGATATGCTTGCGTTATGCTAGTAACCGGAGCGAAGCTGCCGAGGTCATGAACCAGGGTTTTTTTAAAGTTTTTAATCATATAGACAGGTTTGATACACAAAGGCCATTTAAAGCATGGCTTGGCCGTATTATGATGAATGTGTCTATTGATTATTACCGGGCCAATTTAAAAATGGCCTATACTGAAGACCTGGACAAAGCCGAACATTTAACGGATGGCGAACTGGTTGACAGAAATTTAAATTACGAAGATCTGCTGGCAATGGTACAACAGCTGCCGCAGGCTTACCGTACGGTATTTAATCTTTTTGCTATTGACGGGTACTCACATGAGGAAATTGGCGATATGCTGAACATTAGCGCGGGTACATCAAAATCAAATTTGCACAAAGCACGACAAAAATTAAAGTACATGATATTAAAAGCAGATGAAGCTGCTAACAACAATACAAATTATAATAGGGGTATGGATTATAATTCAATAGTGGCTATGTGCGGCTCGGATATAAAAAATGCCTTTTTTAGTAATGGTATAAGAAAATGAAGAACGAGCAGGATAAAGATAAAATAGATGACATTTTTAAAAAGCGACTGGAAGACCCTGCCCGTCAGTTTTCTTATAACGATGAGGATTGGGATGCTCTCGAGCAAATGCTTGATAAAGATAAAAAGCCCCGTCGTATTATGTGGTTGCCTATTATAAGCAGCATTGCCGCAATGCTATTATTAATATTTGGATGGTGGTTTTTTAAACCCGCGGTAGTTGTTAATAAACCGGTAAAACAGCAGGTTGCTGTAAAACAGGTGCCTAACGCCATGCCCGATACTACAGCACGTTCACAACAGCAGGAAGCTGTAAATACAGCACCTGACACAATTAAAGAACATACAAAAAAGCTTCGGGACGCAAACCCGCAGGAAGGGATTGCTCCTAAAACGCAGTTTAATAATTTAGCGAATACAGATACAGGCAAGCCCGGTAAAAATAACGGGTTAATATTTAACCCACCGGCTAATGCAGGCAATGCGCAAGGCAAAACTATAAATGATTCATCACCTGCTTTAGCGAAAGTTAATCCTCCGGCTGTAACAAAAAATGCTTCTCCGGATACATCAGGTAAGAGAGGGGTTATTACAAAGGATAATGATACACAGCAAATTGCAGCGAACGCAGCCCCAGAAAAAGCGGTAACAGCAGCACCCGAAACAAATAAGGCACCTAAAAAGAAAATTACGAAGTCGTTTGCCGGTCGCCCTCAGTTTGCCATTGGTGTTATAGCGTCGTCAGATCTGAATGGCGTAAATTCATTTGGAAGCGAAAGCAAGCTGGGCAGCAATTTTGGGGTACAACTTTCTGTAGGGATCAAAAAATTCACTATATCAACCGGTGCTATATATTCAATAAAACCTTACGCCACCGGCTTTCAAAATTACACAACTGCTTACAACTTTAAGGAGGATCCAATAAGTGTAACCGCAGATTGCCGGATGATTGATATACCTATAAATGTGGGTTACCAGGTTTATAAGAAACAACGCAATAAAATATCAGTTGGTACTGGGTTATCATCTTACTTTATGCTGTACGAAAAGTATAAGTACACGTACAGCACACCAAATGCTGGGCCGCAAAGCTATCAGGTTAAAAACAGTAAAAACTATTTGCTAAGTATAGCTAACGTGAATGTGAATTTTGAACGTCAACTTAATTCAAAGATGAGTTTGAGTGTACAGCCATATATGAAAATCCCGCTTGCGGCGGTTGGATACAGTCAGGTAAGCCTCCAGTCGGCGGGTATTGCTGTAGGGTTTAATTATAATTTTAATTCTTTTTCTAAACCAAAGTAACATGAAGTACATCGGTATTATTTTACTTGCCTGGTTAAGCATCCAAAACCAGGCAAGCCAGGATCTCTATGCCTGTAAAAACGTAAAGATCGACTTGTTCTCAAGTGCGCCAATTGAGGATATCAAAGCCTCAACAACCTCAGGAACATCGGTTTATAATGCAGCCACAGGTGATATTGCCTTCAGTGTAGCCATTAGCTCTTTCCAATTTGCAAAGTCAAGAATGCAAGAGCATTTTAATGAAAATTACATGGAGAGTGATAAATATCCGCGTGCATCCTTTAAAGGAAAAGTACAGGAGCGGATAGATATTACAAAGAATGGCACGTACCCTATTACAGTAACCGGTAATCTTGATGTGCATGGCGTAATACGGCCACGAACCATTCAGGGTACGGTAACAATTGCCAATGGGGCTGTTAGTATGGCATCAGAGTTTATGGTTAAGTGTGTTGATCATAAAATAGATATACCCCAGCTGGTATTTAAAAACATTGCCGAAAGTATTAAAATGAATGTTTCGGCAACCTATACCGCGGCTAAGTAAACCAAAACCTAATAATATATTATCATGAAAAAATTCGCATCATTTTTATTAATAACTGCTATAAGCACAAGCTTATGGGCACAAACCAAGCCGGCAGCAGACACCACAGCAACTGATTCATTAATGAATGCCCTGAATAAAAGTGAGCCAAAAGATGAACCCGTTATAGCCACATTTAAATCTACCCGGTTAATTTTGGGTTCAACCACCGAAACTGTTAAAAAGAACAATCTTAATTTTTTGGTGATCCACCGCTTTGGTGATCTGGCCGGTTCACAGGGTGGGGGCAAAACCTTTTTTGGGTTAGATAACTCAAGCGATATTTACATAGGCTTTGAATATGGTGTAAGCAATAACCTTGATATTTTGTTCGGCCGCAGCAAGTTTGCACAGCAAATAGATCTGGGCTTAAAATATGCAGTGTTACATCAAACTTCTGATAATTCCTCACCTATAGCTATTACCTTGCTGGGTAAGGCCGGCGTTAAGGCCTATACTGATGACATAGCTTTCCCAACCTTTGGCGATAGGTTTGCGTATGTAGGGCAGGCTATTATAGCCCGTAAATTCTCATCGGCTTTTTCGTTACAAATATCGCCAACCTTTGTACGCCATAACTCGGTGTTCCCATATGTATTCGGCAATGAAAAAGATATGTTTGCATTGGGAGTTGCAGGCCGCTTAAAGGTTAACAAGCGCATGGCTATTGTGGTAGATTATGCGCATCCATTCTCATCATTCAGGAACAATGCTACCGGTGCCGATGCTTTTTATGACCCATTGGGTGTAGGATTGGAGATAGAAACCGGCGGACACGTGTTTACCATCGTATTCTCAAATGCCAAAGCAATCAGCGAATCAAGCTATCTGGCTAACACGCAATCTGATTGGGGTAAAGGCCAGTTCCGTTTAGGCTTTACCATTTCAAGGATGTTCAGTTTTAACAAGGATAAAAAAGACAAGAAATATTAATGGCCGGCTTTTTCAATCTACTAATGCTATCAAAGAGAATTTTAAACTGTCAGGTAACAAATCTATCTCACATTTGCACTAAAGAATAATAAGAGGCATTTTTGAAATTCAAAAAACGCCTTATAAAGCAAATGAAAAAACTCATATTAATTATAAGCCTGTTCATAGGCATACATGCAAACGCGCAGCAGGGAGATTGGAAAACGGTAGGTAAGTTTATATCACGTGATTCTATAACCAAAGGTAACTACACCCTTATCTTTGTTAATTTAGATAGCACTTTTGTAAAACAAGGCGATGCTGTTAAGCAGCGTATGGAAGATGCCTTTTTTAAAGTTTATCCTGAAGAGGCAAAGGCATTTAACAAAAAAACACTGCGAAAGGTGGTTTTTATAATTGATCCTAACTATAAAGGAGTGGCGGCAACGGCCGATGGTACTGTTCGCTATAACCCAAAATGGATGTTGAAGCAACCAACCGATTTGGATGTTGTTACACATGAAGTAATGCATATAGTGCAGGATTATGGTGATAATGCTGGTCCCGGTTGGCTTACCGAGGGTATTGCCGACTATGTACGATATGTTTATGGAGTTGATAATGCAACTGCAAAATGGACACTCCCTGCATTAAAGCCTACCCATCATTATGACAATGCCTACCGCATTACTGCCCGTTTTTTAGTATGGGTAGAAAAAGATGTAAAAAAGGGAATTGTTCAGAAACTTGATAGTCAACTACGCAGCCATACTTATAAAGATGATAGCTGGAAAAAACTGACCGGCAAAACACTTGATGAACTTTGGGCAGCCTATGTTTCCAATGAAAATAAACCGGCTTAAATAGGGTAGATACCTTCGTAACGAATTTTTTACAAGGCAACAAAGCCGCTTACATATGTAAGCGGCTTTGTTGTTTAAAGAAAAATACATTAAGCCATTGTTGCTTTATAGTGAATTTGAGGTAGATAGTGATAATCACAATTAATATTTCATATATAAAGGAAATATCAAAATAATATGCTGATAATTTATAATTGTTAATTAAAAATTGTTTCCTGATATTACATTTTATTTATTTTTTTATTCTAAAACAAGTTTGTATGAGGAAAATTCTACTATTATTTTTTCTTCTGGTTAATTGTTGTGCCATGCAGCTTATGGCGCAAACCAAAACGATAACCGGAACAGTGATCTCAACCGATGACAACCTTCCATTACCGGGTGTTACCGTAAAAATTAAAGGTACCACCACAGCAGTAAGTACTGATGCTAACGGAAAGTACTCCATCAATGCTGCTACCGGGCAAACCCTGGTTTTTTCGTTCATCAGCAGTACCACAGTAGAGCGCCTGATAGGTTCACAAAGTGTTATTGATGTAACACTGCAATCAAGCGTCAGAAACTTGCAGGAAGCTGTAGTTACGGGCTTTGGTGTGAAGCAGGAACGGCGTGACCTTACTTCATCTGTACAGGTTATAAAAGGCTCGGCGGTACAAGAAACACACCGGGAAAACTTTGTAACCGCATTACAGGGCCGTGTTGCCGGTGCTACAATTACCAGTACAAGCGGCCAGCCGGGTGCATCGGCATCTATAGTATTGCGTGGTATTACTTCAATTGGCAGCAGTAACCAGCCTTTATTTGTGATAGATGGTATCCGTGTTACTAACGATGCCTTAAGCCAAAGCTCACTTACCTCTAATGGTGATAACCGCAGGCAGGATTTTACCAATCGTATTGCCGATATTAATCCTGATGATATTGAGAATATCACCGTATTAAAAGGTGCTGATGCTGCTGCCGTTTACGGCTCTGATGCAGCAGGTGGTGCTATTGTTATTACTACTAAAAAAGGTAAAAGTGGCAACGGTGCCGTTACGTATGATAATAACTTTAGTTACTCTGATGCTTACCGTTATCCAAGTGTGCAAAGCACTTTTGGGCCGGGTACCAGTGGATATACCAACCCTTTGGTAAGAACAGCTTTTGGCCCCGCTTACGCGGCCGGGACGCCAACTTTTGATAACATCAAAAACATCTTTCAAACAGGGTACTCACAAGAGCATAACCTGGCGCTTGAGGGTGGTAATGAAACGGCTACTTACCGTATATCGGGTGGTTACCGCCATACAGGAGGCGTATTGCCTGTAGCTTATAACGATAAAATATCTTTACGTTTTGCAGGTACGGCAAAGCTTTCACCCAAACTAACCAGTAGTGCATCTTTCAACTATTTTAACATAGATAACCGTAAACTCAACAAAGGAAATTCGGGCACCTATATTAACACACTGGCATGGCCAACTAATGATGATGTACGTAACTATCTGAATCCTGATGGCAGCAGAAGAACATTAATACCACCTACTACATTATTGGGTGATAACAGCATTGATTTTGACAACCCTTTGTGGGATGCGAATAAGAACGTCAGTCGTGATAAAACCAACCGTATGGTTGCCAATATAGACCTTTCTTATGACCCGGCAAGCTGGATAAATTTGCGTGCTTTGGTGGGAGTTGATTTTTACACTACAAATGGTAACAATCTTCTAAGCCAGTATAGCTCATCTTATCAAAATTCGGCATTAAATAGTTTTGCATCAACCAGTGGTATATCATCAGGTGGTATTATTGATAACTATAATGACAATAACCTATTAACCAACGGCTCTTTCTTCGCTACAGTAAAAAAGAATTTTGGTGATTTCCGTACTACTCTTGCTGTGGGTGCCGAGATTTATGATAACCGTGATGTGATCAATGGCTCATATGGCGAGAAATTTTTACAGCCCGATTTTAACACTATAAATAACACTACGCCAACTACCCAGCGTAACTCAAGCAACTTTTTTGAAACCCGCCGTATTGGCCAGATAGCCCGGTTAGGTATCGTTTACAAAGAAATGTTTACGTTTAATGCCACTGGTAGGAATGATTATTCATCCCGCTTATCCGGAACAAATAACAACACTTACTTTTATCCATCGGCAGGGGCAGGTTTTATTTTTACACAATTGCCCGCCTTAAAGGATAGTAAGGTATTATCATATGGTAAAATAAGGTTCTCTTATGCAGGTGTGGGTAAAGATCCGTTTGCACCTTACAAGATCAAATCAAGTGTTATACAACAGGCTACCACGGGGGGCGGTTTTGCATATGATGTTACCGGGAACAATCCAAACCTGAGGCCCGAGAAAGATTACCAGATAGATTTTGGTGCTGATCTTCAGTTTTTTGATGGGCGCTTAGGTGCAGAGTTCAGTTTTTACCAATACAGGGCTACTGACCAGATCTTTGATCCGCGCATCAGCTATGCATCGGGCTATATCCTGGAGCTTGTTAATGGCGGCGAGATCAGAAATCGTGGTGTTGAGGCCCAATTAACGGGTATACCTGTTAAAACCCAAAACTTTACCTGGAATACTTTTGTAAACTTCACCCTTAACCGTGGTAAAGTAATTAACCTGGGCGATTTGCCCGAATATTACAATTCCGATACCTGGATTTACGCTAACGCGCGTGCCAGTTTATTCCCGGGCAGCAGCTTAACTAATATTGCTACATTTAGCTATGCACGCAATAACAATGGCCAGGTATTGGTTGATCCAAGCAGCGGCTTACCTATCTCAAATAACACATTTATTACCACAGGAGACCGGCAGCCAAAGTTTACAATTGGTTTTGGAAACTCGTTTAACTATAAAGCGTTTAACCTTTCATTTCTGTTAGATATACGTAAAGGCGGAGACGTATTTAATGGCAATGAACTTTTCCTTACCCGTTACGGTTTAAGTGCCCGTACATTGGATAGGATGCAGCCCCGCATTATCCAGGGTGTATTAAAAGATGGTAACGAGAACTCGGCTAACCCAACTGTAAATACTATACAGGTTACCCCTTATTATCAAAATACTTATTATACCAGTGCAGTTGAATCTGATTTTGTGGAGCATAACATTAATTGGTTAAGAATGAGGGATATTACCTTGAGCTATACAGTGCCGCAAAGTTTAATTGCCCGCCAAAAAGTGTTTAAAGGCGCAAGTGTTTTCGCTACCGCTACAGAAGTGTTCCTGATTACCAACTACTCTGGTGCCGACCCGGATGTAAATGGTAATAACTCTTCAACAAGGGGCTCGGGGTCTGCCGGTTTTGATTACGGTACATTGGCCAGCCCACGTACAATTTCGTTTGGTTTAAGAGTTAAATTATAAGCATACCACTCATGAAAAAAATAATATACACGCTAACTGCTATGCTTACATTAAGCTTTGCAAGCAGTTGTAAAAAATATGTTGATATAAATACTAACCCCAATGCGCCAACCAGTGTAGATGCAAGTACTTTATTGCCGCCAATGCTGGCCGGTATGGCCCGTGGGAATTGGTATGATAGCCGTTACATAGGTCAGTATGCTCAAATATGGGGTGCAGCTACAGCAAATAATGTTTGGGACCAGGAAGGGTATATACCCGGTAGTGACTCGGGCGGCGAAATGTGGCGGACTGTTTATTTTAGCCTTGGCCAAAACGTTAACCTAATGCTGGAAGATGCAACAGCTACAAAAAAATACGACTACATAGGCGTTGCATGGGCGCTACGTGCCTGGGGATGGCAGAACGGTGCTGATGAGTATAACAATATGGTTGTTAAAGAAGCCTATGACCCAACAAAGCTTACTTTTAATTATGACAGCCCTGATTATGTTTATGCCGAAGTAGTTAAGGATTGCCAAATAGCATTAAACTATTTGAATTTAGCTAAAAATACTGATGGGCTTACGCTTTCGCCAACGTTAGCTAAAGGGGATTATATGTACTATGGTGACCGTTCTAAATGGATAAAGTTTGTGTACGCCATACTTGCTCAAAATGCTTTGCATTTAAGTAATAAATCAACTTTTAATGCTGATGCTGTTAAGAAATATGCCGACAGCTCATTTGTAAGCAACGCCGATAATGCCAGTGTGCAAAACACCGGCTCACAATCTGGCGATTCAAATTTTTGGGGGCCAACTCGTGCTAATCTTCCAAGTTTCCGCCAGTCAGATTTTATGGTAAGATTATTGGATGGGCGCATATTTACCGGTTCAGCAACACCTAACAACACCTTAGATCCGCGCTTGCCCTTATTGCTTGCTCCAAGCAAAGATGGCGTTTACCGAGGCGTTTTAGCGCCTTTGGGCGACCCGAATGCGGCAGATGCAAATCTATTGATTCCCATTATGGCAGGCGCTAAAACAGATCTTACTACAGCAGGTGCCGGAACGCCAAAATATATTTTTAATGATAACTCACGCGGAGTATTAATGACCTATTCCGAAGTGCAGTTCTTTGTGGCTGAAGCCTTATATAAAAAAGGGGACCTTAGTGGTGCTTATACTTATTATAAAAACGGTATAACCGGCAGTCTTGATTTTGTAAGTAACCCACCTATTGGGAACACAGCAGTAGGCCCGCAAAACTATATATCCGCAACTGCCAAGGCTGCATATTTAGCAGGGCCATGTGTTAAACAAAGCGGTGCAGCTTTGCAATTGAGTGATATATTGCAGCAAAAGTTTATTGCATTATTTGTATGGGGCGCACCGGAGGTTTGGGCTGATGAACGCAGGTATCAATATGATACTAATATTTTCCAGGGCTATGTAAAACCAACTACTATTTACCCTGATAATGCCGGTAAACAGGTGTATTTATTAAGGCCTCGTTATAATTCAGAATATATCTGGAACGTACCGGCTTTAAAGCTTATTGGCGCGCTAAATGCTGATTATCACACAACAAAACCATGGTTTATTTTACCATAGCAATTAAACAAAACATGAAAAGAACAATATTCATTGCTTTCGGTCTGCTAATGATCATGGCCGGCTGTACAAAAAATAATATAACACAATTAGGGGATACTGTTAAAGGCACGCAAATAAAGCTGATACATGCTGCACCCGGAGTGCCGGCACTTGATGGTTTTGTCAACAGTCAAAAGGTATCTGCCTCAACCATTTACCCGGTAACAGATAATGGGATCGTCACATCAATAACCACGGGCTTTGCTTATTTATCTGTATTCCCGGGCAGTAACTATTTAAATGTACCATCAGGTACCACATCTGTGCAGTTTGTAGCCTCAACACCCACACCCCGGTTAATAAGCCCCCAAACCATACCTAATAGCGTTGTAATTGGCAATATTAGTCAGGCCACAGCTGATGGTTCTGCTTATTCCGTTTTTGCAATGGGCCTGCCGGGCTCGGCAACTACAGGGTTAACTGCTAAAATTGTAGAGGATAAATTTCCTGAGCCTGTTGCTAATAAGGCATACATCCGCTTTGCGCATATGATACCGAATGGTGCAGCGCTTGACCTATCTGTTACCTATACCTTAACCGGTGGTACGGCAACAACCAAAACTGTAGCAACCGCCACCACTTATAGCAACGTGACAGATTTTATACCGGTTGATGTTAATTCATCAAGTACTACCAACTTTGTCTTTCAGATGTATTTAGCTGGTGCAACAACCAAATTTGGAACGGTTACTGCCGCAATTCCGGTAGCGCCGGGCAGATACTATACCCTGGTGGGAAGAGGGCTTGCTTCTGATTATGCCGTACCGAGTACTACCATAACACTAAAGGCTACCGCAAGGCCTACGCTACCGGTTACAGATCCTGCAACAAAACTTCCTGAAATTTATTTTAACCCGGCTGGTCTTACTTATTACACAAATAAGTAATTTATAATTTATAAGATCGCTAAATTTGGAAAAACCCGTAAGCAATGCTTACGGGTTTTAACCCAGAGGAAGCTTTATCCCTACCGCTGGGCAATAGTTGCAACAAAAGTTCATGTTGTAACGTATAGGAGAACGTGAATTATCTGGAAGAGATTTTGACAACATATAGCTTAGATCGTTTTTTTGAATTAACCCCCGACCTGTTATGCATTTCCGGTTATGATGGTTATTTTAAAAAGATAAATCCGGCTGTTTCTCAATTGTTGGGATATAGTAACGAGGAATTGTATGCCCGCCCAATAAATGAGTTTATTTATTATAAAGACCGCGACATAACATCAAGACACCGCGAGAATCTTAAAAACGATATCCCTCTTTTAAACTATGAGAATAGATACGTAAAAAAGAATGGAGAAATAGTTTGGTTGTCATGGACAGCAATGCCTGTAGAGGCCGAACAAATCGTTTATGCCATTGCTAAAGATATTACTCATAAAAAGAAAATAGAAGAAGACCGTATACAGCTAATTGAAAGCCTTACTAAAATTAATAACGACCAAAAGCAGCTTAGCTATATTACATCGCATGATCTGCGGTCGCCAGTTAATAATTTACTTATGGTTTTTAAGATGCTTAATACATCTAAAATTAAGGACACCGAAACGCTGGAGTTTATTGACATTTTAAAAGCCGCTACTGAAAGTCTTAAAGACACCCTGAATACTTATGTTGACGCCTTTGCCGCAAACGAGGGGTTAACTGTGCAAACCGGAGAAATTGAGTTGGATAAATGCTTAAAGATGGTGCTGCACTCACTCGGTGCCCTAATTAAAGATTCAAAAGCGACTATCAGTATAGATTTTGCCGCGTTTGATAAGATCAACTTCAATAAGGCTTACCTGGAAAGTATATTTCTTAACCTGATCACCAATTCCATTAAATATACGCAGCCTGGTATTCCGCCGGTTATTAGTATCCGGTCTGCTAAAGTTAAAGGGATTAAGCAATTGATTATTGCCGATAATGGTGTGGGCTTTGATATGGATAAAGTAAAAGGCAAGTTGTTTGGGTTTAACCAAAAATTCAATGATCATCCTGATAGTAAGGGTATTGGGCTGTACCTTGTTTATAACCATATTACCAGTTTGGGCGGGCACATCTCTTTAAACAGCAAGCCAAATGAAGGAGCTGTCTTCACCATTTCGTTTAAAAATTAGCGCTGTGTATTTTAATCAGCCTGTTTATAAGACTGATTCCTGATAGTCAATACATCATTTAGCAATATTGGTGTATATTTATACAAACTTAACCTATGGCCTGTTACAAATTTTATTATTGCTTGTTGGCAGCACTATGCCTTTGTAGTTTTGGCAGCTATGCACAAAAGAAATTACCTCAACAAAACACTCTTTTTACTGCCGGCCATGCCACCGCATTTATAGGCGGATTATATGACGCTTATTATCCATACAGTAAATTAAAGCAGCACGGCGATTTTGGCTTAGGCGCACCTGATAAACTGGATGGCGAACTGCTTGTTTTGGATGGCAGGGTCTACCAAACGCAACACACCGGCAAAACATTTGAGGTAAAAGATACTGAGCTTACCCCCTTTTCTGTAGTGAACTTTTTCCGTACTGATAAAACCTTTAAAACCAAAGTTCAGTTAACTAAAGATAAGCTTTACTCTTATCTGGATAGCGTTATGCCCAACCAAAATGGTATATATGCTATTCGTATTAAAGGAGCATTTAATACGATAAAAACACGGGCCTTCCCGCCGGTTACAAAGAAGCCATATATTCCCCTTGCCGATATGTTACCGCTGCAAAAGTTTTTTACTTTTAACAATATCAAAGGTACGCTGGTTGGTTACCGCATTCCCGCGTTTATGGATGGGCCAAACATCACCGGCTATCATTTTCATTTCCTGTCTGATGATAAGCAGAAGGGTGGTCATATTATTGATCTGTTGGCAGATGATATTACCATTGAAATTGACCAGATGGATAGTTTTACGGTAGATCTTCCTCAAACAAATGATTTTAACAATTTCGACTTTAAAAAAGATCGTCGTGAAGAAGTTAAACGGGTTGAGAATGGAAAAAAGAATTAAGCTAAAATTATAATGATGCAGGTATTAGCTATAAGCATTTGAAATACCCGCATTAAGATACTTTCTTTATTGCACGGGCTAAAATATCAATCGCCTGTTCAAGTTCGTTAATGTTTAAAGATGCAAACCCCAGTCGTATGTATGGGTGCTGGTAGGTATTGTCAAAATAATAGTCGGCGCCATCAGTTATGCTAAGGCCCATGGTTGCAGCTACTTCGGCTACCCGGGTAGAGTTAACTCCATTTAAATATTTTAGCCATATAGCAAAGCCGCCATCAGGGATCTTAAAGCTTACACTATCGCCCAATTTATCCTGCAGCAATTTACAAAGTACATCGCGCCTTTCGTTATATATCTTATTTGCCTTTTTAAGGTGGCGGCCAATATCGCCGTTCTTTAAAAGGTTGGCAAGGGCTTCTTCCATTAGCTGCTCACCCTGCCGGTCTATTAATCTGCGTAGCCTTGTTGCCTGGGTAATTAAGTTTTTGGGCGCAACCATAAAACCAATACGGATACCCGGCGCAATGGTTTTACCAAACGAACCAACATAAATAACACTACCATAATAATCTGCACTGGCAAGCGGTAAAATAGGGGTACAGCTGTAGTGGAAATCATAATCGTAATCATCTTCCAGTATGGCAAAACGATATTTACGAGCCAGCTCCAATAATTGCATACGCCTTTCAGAGCTTAAAGTTACCGTTGTAGGCATATGATGATGAGGTATCACATATAACAGCTTTATCTTTTTCTTTTTGCAGATCGCCTCCACCGCGTTAATATCCATACCATGCTCATCAACCGGTACCAGTTCCAATTGAGCGCCCGCATGTAAAAATACTTCATTGGCGCCCGAGTAACCGGGGTCTGCTGCTATCACTATATCATTTTTCGACAAAAGGATCTGTGCTGCCAGGTAAATAGCCATTTGTGCCCCCTTGGTTATAATAACTTCCTCGGCGGTAACCTGCAGGCCCCGTGTTTCGCCCAGGAAGCGGGAAAGTTCGGTGCGCAAATTTAATGAGCCCTGTTCGGGGCCGTACATTAAATATCTCTGTGTAAAATGATAGCCGGCAAAACGGCGATATTCACGCACCATTAACTCAACCGGGGCAAGCCTTGTATCGGGCATGCCGGTAGTAAAGGTAAGATTATGCCCCGCCTTTTCTTTATACATACTTATGTATGATACTTTATTATCGTCAACCTCAAAAAAAGTTTTTGATGGATACGTATTAGGCAGCATATCTTTATTTATCGGCCTTGACGACACATCGGGCAGATTGGCAGCCACAAAGATCCCCTTCCTGGGGAAAACATCAACCCAGCTTTGCGCATACAGCTCATCATAAGCGGCTACCACCGTATTACGGTGCACATTTAATGCGGATGCCATTATCCGGCTGCTGGGCAAAGGCGTTGCCGGTTTTAACTTACCTTGTTGTATGTACCCAATCAGGCCATTTGCTATCTGAAGATATACAGGGATCTGGTGGTTTTTATCAATTGTTAAAAGCGCTGTAGTGAATTGCATACTGGACTACTTTGTTTGTTATTTCTGGCCTATAAAGATAGGCCAATGTATTTGTAATTTTATATCAGCAAATAAAAAATATGCAATCTGTTAAAAATTATGTGGCCCCTGTATTAATGCTTAGAGTAACCCTGGCTTTGGGTTATCTTTGGGAAGTTGCAGATCGACTTGGATTTTTAGGTGCGCATGGGCAACCCCATGTAGGCTGGGGCGACTGGGCACACTTTACAGAATATACCCGCCAAACCCTGGCATTTATACCTGCCGCCCGGGTGCCGGTATTCGCTGTTATGGCTACTATTGCTGAGGCTGTATTTGGTATATTATTACTTATTGGATTGTTTACACGTATGGCCGCTGTCGGGAGTGGTGTACTAAGCTTTTTATTTGCGCTGGCAATGGCCATTTCCTTTGGAATTGAATCGCCCATTGGCTATTCTGTATTTACTGTAAGTGCGGCGAGTTTCCTGCTGGCTATACAGCCCGGTTTTAAATGGAGCATAGATTCTTTACTGCAAAAATCACAACAAAATGAAAAGCATTGAACAACAAAAAATACCTGTATTATTAGTACTTATAGCATTTGCTACAGTGTATATTGTATGGGGCTCAACCTATTTTTTTATCCAGATGGCTATACATGGTTTCCCGCCAATGCTGATGGGCGCTTTCAGGTATACTACCGCCGGCTTATTAATGCTGGGTTGGTGTGCCTTAAAAGGCGATAAAATATTTGTAAAGAAAGATATCATTAATTCGGGTGTGAGTGGTTTACTAATGCTAACCCTTGCAACAGGGATAGTGATATGGGTAGAACAGGTATTGCCAAGTGCCATGGTTGCTATCATGGTATCATCAGGCCCAATATGGTTTGTTGTATTAGATAAAGGCAACTGGAATGTAAACCTTAAAAGCAAGGCAACCATTATTGGTTTAATAATAGGTTTTGCCGGTGTAATATTGCTTTTTGGCGAACAGGTAAGCAAAACCCTGCATGAAACGTACAGCCCGGCTAAGTTTTGGGGAGTGGTGCTGTTAGTGTTCGGCCCGGCGCTGTGGTCTGCGGGGTCATTATATTCTAAGCACCATGCCAGCAGCGGCCCTGCCCGCCTTAATACCGCCTGGCAAATGATCATTGCCGGCATTGCCTTTTTGCCTGCAGGCATTATCCATAATGAATTTAAAGGCTTTGATATTACCAAAGTGCCTGCGCAATCATGGGCGGCTATTATCTACTTAATATTGTTTGGATCAATAGCCGCGTTTACAGCTTATGTATGGTTATTGCAGGTTAGGCCGGCTACACAGGTAAGCACACATGCATATGTTAACCCCGTTATTGCCGTATTGCTGGGTGTGCTGTTTGCCCGGGAGCATATATCCGGTTTACAGATAGGTGGTTTGGTGATCATCTTGTTAAGTGTATTACTTATTAACCTGGCAAAATACCGTAAGGACAGTAAAAACGATAGTGGAAAAGCTGACGGAGAAAATCCGGTTAAGCCTGCCCGGCCTTTCCTTAAGTTTGATAAAAGGAGCCGCTTAAAATTACGACAGAACGAGAATGCTTATATGCTGATTAGTTTAATAAAATAAAAGTAAGCCCCTTAAATAAAGGGGCTTACTTCTTAATTGCATTTATTCCATTTTGTTACCATGGTTTCTATTGGCTTATAAACCGCAACGTCCGGTTATCTTTATTATTCGCTCCTTTATGTGGGGTAGTACAATCCAACTTTAGTTGTACCAACTTACCCCGTCTATTTCTTTTTTTGCCTGTGTTAAAGGGTCTGTAACAAATACACGTAACGGTGTTTGCCTTACCCTGCCACCGGCCGTTTGCACCGGTGCATTGTAAATGTATTTTACTCTTATTTTGTGATAACCTTTGGCAAGCGGTACTATACTTTCGGTTTCATTGATCTCTTCACCATCAATAAGTAATTGTGTGTCTTTATAAGATGCAAGGCTGAAGTTATAAGAACCATCAGTGGGTATGCTGATATAGCCATTATAAATCACACCAAAATTTGAGTTATCCTTTTTTAATTGTTCAACGTTTAATTTATCAACTATTGCCGAATCTCTTGTAGACTGATAATCCAACTGATCGGCCCGGTTAAATTTGGCTTTAAATAACTTGTAAGTCAGCCCCGGTTTATTAGCTGTATAATTTGTTGCAGGTATTAATGGCCGGTTATACATTAAAACCCTTGTAGCTATACTTCTCCTGCCTGATGGGGTTATCACCCTTGTTTTAAATTCCCTCTTTTCGTTTTCAGGGATATTAAATGTTATTGGCGATGTATACTCCAGGTCGGTATCCAGCGGATCGCGGTCATTTAAGGTGTAATATATTCTGGCCCCAGGCACAACAGATACCGGCGCGTAAGTAAACTGCGAACCTATTACCATAGTATCAATAACAGGTAAGGCGGTAGGCACGCGATAGTTATAATTCATTTTATCTAACCGGGCAAAATGATTGGCCAGCCTTACATTGGCAAAGTTATTATAATCTTTATTCTCGGGTTTGCTCCAGGCAACTTCGCTCAGGGCAAACAAGCGGGGTAATATCTGGTACTGCAATTTGGCTACAGTTGGTACGTATTCTGTCCACAGATTGCCTTGTGTGCCGATGACGTACTTTTGCTCATCTGGTGTCAATTCTTTTGATACCGGGTCGTACTCATAAGTTTCCTTTAAAACCGCGTATCTGCCAAACGATACAGGCTCTTGCGGCGAACCACTTTGATAATGGTCAAAATAATTCCCGGTAGTTTGCGGTGTCATTATCACATTATGATGCTGATGTGCCGCTGCTATACCACCTTCTTCGCCGGTCCAGCTCATTACGGTTGCGTTTGGTGCAAGGCCGCCTTCCAGTATTTCGTCCCAGCCAATAATGCTGCGGCCTTTTGAGTTGATGAATTTTTCCATACGTTGTATGAAATAGCTTTGTACGCCTTTCTCATCCTTCAAATCCTTTTCCTTTATCAGGTTCTGTACAAATGCCGATTCTTTCCAGGGTTGTTTCCCAGCCTCGTCGCCACCAATGTGAATATATTTGCTTGGGAAAAGAGCCATCACTTCGGTGAGTACATTTTCTAAAAAGGTAAATGTTTCTTCGGTAGGGCAGTAAATACTGTTTATTCCACGCGATGGTATTTTGGTATCGGCAGGTGGCTCACATCTTAATTCAGGGTAAGCGCGTAATGCAGCATCAGAGTGTGCGGGCATCTCAATTTCTGGCACTACATTAATAAATCTATCCGCAGCAAATTTTACTACATCTTTAATATCCTGCTGTGTATAGTAGCCGCCGTATGAAACGCCATCAGGCCAGTCGCGGTTATTACCAAACATGGTCTGTTGCCTAAAACCACCAACTTCTGTCAACTTCGGATACTTTTTGATCTCAATGCGCCAGCCCTGCCCGTCAACCAAATGCCAGTGAAAATTATTCAGCTTGTAGGTAGCCATCAGCTCAATTACTTTTTTAACCTGTGGTACAGTAAAAAAATGGCGGGAAACATCCAGCATCATCCCCCTATAACCAAACCTGGGTGCATCTTCAATAGTTACACAAGGCAGTTTCTCTGTGCCCGAAACTTCAACCGGGAACAGTTGCATAAAGGTTTGTATGCCGTAAAACAAGCCTGCATCTTTACCAACAATAGTTACACGGCGTGGAGTGATGGTAAGCTTATAGCCCTCTTTTGGTAGTTTGTTAGCACCTACTGAGGTAATGGTTAAAATTGTGCCTTTAGCCGATTTAAGCCTCGGATTATATTTGGAGATCCGGTTGTTAAAA
Source organism: Mucilaginibacter sp. (assembly GCF_041660805.1). Classification (GTDB taxonomy): domain Bacteria; phylum Bacteroidota; class Bacteroidia; order Sphingobacteriales; family Sphingobacteriaceae; genus Mucilaginibacter. The sequence continues at coordinate 119,616 of NZ_JBAZVP010000007.1, forward strand.
TGCCTGTTATTTAAGAGGAAATCCCGAAGCAACGCTGCAAATTTACCTTTTGGCAGATCTGCTTTTATCTGCGTAAGCTGACTAAAAACAAATGTACCCGGAACTTTTTTGATAGATGCGGGTGCCGGGATAATGCCTAAGTAAGGGTCATTAGCTTGTGCCGGGGCCTGTGCTTTTGTATTGATTACTTGTAAGGTAAAAATCAGTAGCAGGCTATATGTTAGTAATATTTTAGGTAGATGTTTTTGCTTCATGAGTAAGCTTAATGTATTGATAATGGCTAATGTAAAAATAATAGCTAAAGGTTTATACATTAACCCGTAACAATTAGTTGACACACTGGTATTGCAAAAAAATAGCCCGCATAAACGGGCTATATAATGTAATAATATAAATGAAGTAAATTATGCCTGTGCGTGCAACCCAACCCTGTTACCTTCGGTATCAATAAAGAAGGCCATATAACCATATTCGGGGGTTATTTCTGTACGCGGCAGAACAATCTTTCCTCCAAAATTTTCTACACGGTCAATTACTACCTGTATTGTCGGATTAGCGTTCAAATAAATAAGTGTGCCTTCGGCAGATGGCTGATGATACTCGCTGGCAACTAAAGCACCTGAAACTTTAAGGCTATCCATGTTAATAGGAAAGCCAACCATTTTCATGTCCGGCATACCTGGCATTGGCGTCATTTCCATATCAAAAATGCCTTCATAAAAGCGTTGAGCTCTTTCAATGTCTGTTGCTGGAATTTCAAACCAGTTAAGTGCGTTTGCATTTGGGTCCATGATTTAATTTTTAAAAGGTTAATAATTTGAGAGAATGGCATACTTAACAGCCGGTTAGTAAATTTAGGTGCGTAATAATTAGTTAAGGTTAGCCGGTTGTTAAGTTTATTGTAAAGTTCAGTATTTATTTCAGCTTAGTACGATTGTTTTCTACACATAATAAGTATGTTTAAACCACAACTTTTTGGCAAAAAATGGGCCTTATTTGCCTGCTTAATAATATTACATTAATTATATATTAAATAATAGGCAGGCTATATTACATTTGCAAGCTAACCTATTATGGAAATTCATGTATGATATTTGTTGCATAGGGCACATCACCTTAGATAAGATAGTAACCGCTGCTGCGATTAAGCACATGGCGGGGGGCACCGCGTTTTATTTTAGTAACGCTATAAGTAACATGCCGGTGCAATACAAACTGGTAACGGCCCTTGCCGAAACTGAAATGCAGGAAGTTGCTAAGCTGCGTGCTAAAGGCATTGAAGTGAAAGCCTTGCCAAGCGCCCACTCTGTTTATTTTGAAAATATTTATGCCGAAAACCAGGACCACCGCACCCAACGCGTACTGCAAAAAGCTGACGCCTTTACCATTGCCGACCTGCTGGATATAGATGCCAAAGTGTTCCATTTGGGTGCTTTGCTGGCAGATGATATGTCGACTGAATTAATTAGGGCATTGAGCGGGAGGGCGCAGGTATCTGTAGATGCGCAGGGCTATTTACGTGAGGTAGTTGATAATGATGTACATGCTATTGACTGGGCCGATAAAAAAGATGCCCTGCAATATGTAGATATATTGAAAGTTAACGAAAATGAGCTGGAGGTATTAACCGGCCATGCCGAGATCCATGATGGCGCAAAAATGCTGGCCGACTGGGGTGTTAAAGAAGTAGTAGTTACCCTTGGCAGCTTAGGCTCTGTAATTTATGCCGATGGTGTTTTTTACGATATACCGGCGTATAAACCCGTTGCAGTAGTTGATGCCACCGGCTGTGGTGATACTTATATGGCTGGCTACCTGTATAAGCGTGCAAAAGGCGCAGGCATACAACAAGCCGGCGAATTTGCCGCCGCTATGGCAGGTTTGAAAATTGAAACATCGGGACCGTTTAGCGGAACGGAAGAGGATGTTATAGGGATGTTGGAGAGATAGGGCCTAACACCCAACATAATTATGCAAACCAACTACTTTTAATAGTTGATTTTTTTCTGCAGGTTTCGATAAGTAAAGCGTTGGTCTTATTAAATTATAATCATTTGTCGTATTGATGATAAAATCCGGTCGGCTATCTCCATCAATATCTCCTGCAAATATTATGTCAACCATAGCATCATCAAACCCATCTATATAAACCAAAAGTTGATTGTAACTTTTTCCCTCAATCGTCGCTTTTATATATAATTTGTAGTGTGATATATTATAGATTTCCTCCGGTTTCGAGTTGCGCAATTGCTGGCCTGTTGCATAAAGCGTGTAAGAAACATCGTTATAATTAAATGTATTACTGTAACCAGGCAGAACAAAGTTCTTCCCGAACCTAAAAGATTTGATAGGCCGGGGCTTCAAGTAATTGAGGTTTGAAATAAGAAGAACAGCACTGTCTTTAATTTGTGACTCCACTCGCCAACCGGTTTTTTCGATTTCCTTTTCATCTACTATTTCATCGTGTGCATGAGATATTTTTATTTTTGTGTCGCTGATATAGTAGCCGCTGTCTGATTTGAAAATCCCCATCCATTCATGATCTGCTAATTGCGGATCTACCTCTTCGTTATGAGCGACCCCTTCTGTAGTTAAAACTTCTGCAATGTAATTTGTGTCTTTGGGGAAATTAATAACTGTGCTATATATATTATCGTTTGTAACTATTACAGGAGTTGATTTACTAATTTGTACTGGTTTTTTTACAATACGGGTTTTATCAGGCTGTTTACACGCAGCGAGGCATAAAATTATTAAGCAAATAGAATGATATGCTTTCATCGTTACATTCCCATAATCAAAGAAAACATCCCGTTCATATAGATTGTTGAGCTGGTGGTTGTCAAATACTTTTTGTACAAAGTAATTATTATTTAACAAAGTAACATCAAAATAAAAAGTGATGCTCTTATATAATAATAATTTAAAACTCTCCACCTATTACTGCTTCTTCAGGTATTACCACCTTTTTATTATTCATTTTCTTTTTGGTGAGGTTATTTACCCGCATCATTAGTAAGATGCTCAATATTGATATCCCTATAATTACGTAACCAACCACATTATAATTCTCCAGCGGTGTGCCTTTGCCTTTTTGAGATACTATCATCCCGGCAACGGCTGCTGCTACACCACCTGCAATTTGCTGCAATGATGAGTTAATGCTCATGAAAGCACCGCGATCGGCCATTTCGGGTATGGCGCTGGTTAATGCCGAAGACGGTATCATACGGCTCATAATGCCCATCATCATTAAAATGTTAAGCGCCATAACCAATATAAGTGGTGTTACACCCAGGTTGGTATAAACCACGCACATGATCATCATCCAAACAGATGCTACCGCGAATATTTTAAACTTATCTATCTTATCACTCAGCTTACCTATCAATGGCATAATAATTAATGAACTTACGCCCGATACCATGAACAGCATAGGTAACTGCTGATTGGTTAACCCCAGGTTATTAATAGCGAATGCGCTGCCAAAAGGCATCATCATAAAACCACCTATTGATAGCAGGGCTGTAGCCGCAAAGCCAATGCGATAATCGCCTTTAGCAACCGTATGCCAAAGGTGTACAAACGCCGACTTATCATTTTGCAGCGCCAGGTGCTGCGTAACGGGTTGCAGCTTTGCCGCTATCAGTAATGCTATAATTATGCTTAATGTTGCCACCATCCAAAACGGTGCCTCCCATCCCCAGGCGTTGGCTAAGTATAAGCCAATTGGTATGCCCAAAACCTGGCTGCCACCAAAGCCCATTTGTATAAAGCCCATAACCCGGCCACGTTGCTGTAAAGCAAACAGATCTGTTATTATGGCCATAGATATGGAGCCAATTACACCGCCAAATAAACCGGTTATGATACGGGCCGCTACCAGTATGGCGTAGGTATGTGCTAATCCGCAGCAAATGGTACCGCCTATAAAACCTATGTAAAAAAATAACAGCAGTTTTTTACGGTCGAACCGATCAGCGAAGCCGGCTGTAAGCAGGCCCGAAATGCCCGCGCTGAAGGCATAGGCCGATACCGCGAAACCAAATGCCGATGGTTTCAGGTTTAACGATTTCATGAGCATATCGCCAAGTGGCGACATCACCATAAAATCCAGTATCACGGTAAACTGGGTAATAGCTAAAATAAATATTACAAATTTTTGGTAGCCGGTAAATGGTACCGATTCTTGTTGTTGCATTGGGGCTTAGATTAATTCACAGCATGCATGGCCATGATGGTTTAATAATTCAATTATTTGCTTATGTGTTAAAGTGTATGATATGATCCGGAGCACGCAATCCTCATCCTCCAGGTCTACGGTCCATTGTTCAATATCTGTATTGCAATCCAGCACAGCATGCAGAAACAGCTTATCGCCGGGGCAGCTTACGTTGGTTTTAAATAGCAATATGTGATCAAAGTTATCCGTCATATTTCTCATTGCTTTTTTAGTGCTTTTACTACCAGGTCAAAAGTTTTCCATAAAATCTCGTCGGTCATTTTAAAGGGTTTGCCCCCCATGCTTTGTCCCTCAGTTTCAAAGCGGATAAGGTTATACAACGGGGCAAACGCAACAGACCAGTATACCTCAAAGGGCATTGCATCAATTTCGCCGCGTTCAATTACATTGTGCATAAACTTGCCCACAACTACCTGAAAACCTTTCAGGAAAGATGAGAGAAATTCCTGCTGATAGGATGAACTGCGCAGCTGATCAAAAAATAAAGCCATGATAGGGTTTGCTATCATATATTGATAACGGTTTTCCCATTGTTTGCGCAAGCCCTGCTCAAATGGTAATTCCGGGTCAAAATCTTTTATCATGGCATCGCCCATTAAGCGGCCTTCTTCAATGGCCACTTTTATAATCAAATCATCGCGATCTTTATAATATATGTACAACGTTGCTACAGAAATGTTGCAGACCCTGGCCAACTTATTCATACTGAAGCCTTCCAGTCCGTTTTTAACAATCAGCTCAATTGCTTTTTGCTTTACAAGTTGTACCTTATCTATATTCCTGGTGCGCATTTAATTGAAATTGGTGCAAATATAAGTGAATATTCATTTAGTTATAGAAATTATTTATTATGAAATTGTAAATCGTATATTAGCCATTACCAATTTTACCTCAACCCATGAAGAAATTACTTTTAGCTGCTTTAGCTGTAACATCATTTGTTAGCAGTAATGCCCAGATTATAGGCAAAACTGAAATTACCCAATGGCAGTATGGCAAAAAAGGCGCGGTATCAATAACATTTGATGATGGTTCCATTAACCAGTTTAAACAGGCAATACCGGTATTGAATAATTTAAAATTGCCTGCTACTTTTTTCATTATCACAGGGCAAATACCGGGTTCGCAATATCATGGTAAGTTTATAGGGCGGCCGGTTAAGGATATCATCAATGAAACAGCTACAATCCCAACCACTAAGAATAATCTTTTTGAACGTGCTTCGGCAGCGGGATATTTAGGCCTGATTGGTCCGCTTGATTATCACTATAACGCGGGGGCATTGGTTGATGCCGGTAAAGTTGATGAAGCATGTAAACTAATTGACGAACTTTATTTGAAAGTGAGAAAAGGTGAGTTTAGGCCGGGCATACAACATAATACCGAATACATGGATGCGCATGGGACTACCTGGAATGATATACGCAAATATGCAGCGCAAGGGCACGAGTTTGCCAGTCATATGATCACTCACCCGCGATTAGCCATAATGGATGAGCCCAATATGATGTATGAACTTGAAAAAAGTAAAGCTGATATTTTGAAGCAATTAGGGCCTAAATATACGTTTAGCGGAGAAGGGCCTTTTGGTACCGAGAATGAACGGGTTATGCAATATGCCTACAAAGTTTATCCTGCCCTGCGTAATAGAATGCCCGAGCCCTGGTTAAAAGAGATAAGCCGGTCTGATAGGAATAACCCCGGTAATACCGATAAAGAATATATACAGTTTCAGCGGGGGGCTACAACCAAAACACCTATGCCTATGATGAAAGCCTGGGTTGATACTACTGCCAATAAAAACAATACATGGCTGGTGCTTACTTTCCATGGGGTTGATGGCATAGGCTGGGAGGCTTTATCGCACCAGCAACTTGACGATTACTTTAAGTATATTAAAGCAAAAGATGGGCTTTGGGTAGCTACCTTTGGTAATGTTACCCGCTATATTCGCGAGCGGCAAAACGCCAAGGTACAATCAATTCAAAAGGGCAAAGCGATTACTATTAACCTTAACCATACGCTTGATAAAAGCATGTACAATGTGCCGTTAACGCTTAAAACTTATGTACCCCAAAAATGGAAGTCGGTTAAAGTAACACAAGGCAATAAAACCCGGGTGTTTAAACCAATAGTTATATCAGGAGATAAGGGGAGCTATGTTTTGTACCAGGCCTACCCAAACACTACGGCAATTATACTATCAGGTAGTTGATAGTATGCGTTTAGTTTTTGGCCTCGCCGTTAAGTTTGGCTTTAACTTCTTTTAATATTTCAGTACCCATCTTTTTAGGAACCTCGTCGTCAAAGTTGTTATCATCAGCTTTATCAATGTGTTCAAATACAGAACCGTATATGTATGATTTTTTATAGCAATAGCTGCATTCATACCTTTTTATAGGTAACCAAAACAATGTTGCCTTTAATATTAGCGGTCTTTTAGCCCGGTTGCGTAATACTCCTTTATTACAATGGGGGCATTTTTTTAATTGCTTTTTTGTTTCCATTAGGGTTTATGTAACATTTAAAAGTTTTTTTGACATTCGTTAATATTGAACAGGTATCATTTTAAGGGCATTAACTATAGCCCGCCGGCTAACCGGTTTGGATAAAAAAGCACTTGGACTGGTCAGATTGGCCAGCCTTATCTTCTCTATGGATGTAACGGATGATTGAAAAATAAAAGGGATGTGCAAATGATCATTAATATACCGGGCCAGATCTATTCCTGTTTCACTGCCTTTTATCATAATATCCGTTATCACCAGATCTGCCTTTAATACATGCAGATCTTTTACAGCCTTATCATAACACTCTGCTACTCCGCAAATGTGATGCCCAATAGTGGTAATGATATGCCTTAACGCAAAAGCAGTTAAAGGGTTGTCTTCCACAATGTAGACATACAGTTTTTGCATAAGGTTAATAGGTTATAAACAACAAATATGGTGGATATAATATCCCTGGAAGAATTTTAAGGGGGGACAAAAACGAGACAAATAACGATTTATAGGTATAGAATGCTATAACTGGGCTAAAATGTCTTCCAATTCAATAACTTGTGGCAGATCCATTTTTTTTCGCAAACGTTGCTTGGCTTTTTTAACGCCATCGGTAGTAATACCCAGCATACCGGCAATTTCACGGTTATTAAGGCGCAGCTTTAATAAGGCAAGCAGCCTTACGTCGGTACTGGTTAAATGGCCGAATTTATTACGGAGGTTATAAAAGAATGTAGGGTGTGCTTTTGTGAAGAGCTTTTTAAATTCACTCCAGTTCTCGTCTGTCATGATGTGTGCCTGCATCATTTTATTTAAAATGGCGGCACCATCTGCATCGTCAAATTTCAGTTTTAACCTTTCAACTTCGGCTTTAAAGCCTTCTATTAAAATGTTTTTCTGCATCAGGTTTTCGGTATAGCCATGTAAGGCAAGTGTGGCGTTTTTTAACTCATCATCTACACGCCGTTTTTCTAATGCCAATAACTCCCTATCTTTTTTGGCCTTTAATCTTTGCCGGTTATATATTAATACGCTTATAATAATTAAAAGTAGCAGCACAATTATTATAGTGTTCTGCTTGTATTTTTCAATTTCGGCAATTGTTTTTATTTTGTTTAATTCTGCATGGCTTTTATCCGTTTCCCATTGTAAACGTACTCTTTCAATGGCTGCTATATTATCGCGTTTGGCAACACTATCCCTTAACAATTCAAATTTTTTGCGATAAAGTACTGCTTGCTTAACATTGCCCAACTGTTCACTTAATAATGCCTTCAATTCATAATATTCAACACGATAGGTTAGTACATTTTCGTTTGTATTTGTAAGTAGCTTATCTGCGGTATTAAGTTGTTGTGCCGCTTTTTTAAGATCATCGGTATCAATGCTTATTCTTACCAATCTTAGTAATGCAATAGAGGCATTTAATAGCTGGTTATATTTTAAGGAATTCTGATAATCAGCTTCAACCAGTGGTAGAGCCTTATTATAATTGTGCTGCAAAAAATATATTGAACCAATATTGCCCGATGTAATAGTTATCCATACACTATCCTTGCGCGAGTTTGCCATATCCAGGGCCTTGTCAAAATACTTTGTAGCTACAGAATATTGGCCGGCATCACGGTAAGTTAACCCAATAGTGTTTAAGATATTTATCCTGTTCCTGGATGATGGCTTCTGGTATTTTAGAGCGCTACGGAGATTATTGCGTGCATTTGCAAAATCACCCAGTGAATAATAAAAATCTGCAGTTTCAGAAAACAGCCCGCCAATGTTTGGCACATTTTCATATCCTACACTGCGGAACACATCCTGTGAGAGCAGAAAATAGCGGCATGCGGCTGTATTAAGCTTATACACAAAATAATAGATAGCTTTGCGGTGCATATAAATTCCCACCTCCACATCAAGATGATGTTCTTTTGCAAACAGGATGGCATCATCAAAGTATTTAGTGCTTAATTCATTGCACCCTCTGTTAACCGAGTAAAAATCGGCACGCATATCATATACGGCACACTCCAGTTGAATATCATTGATATGATTTGCTAATTGAGAGAGGTCATTAAGGCAATTTATTGCATCTGCCTCACTCATTTGCCTGCAATTAGCCTTATAAATGATCCTGGCGGCTTCTACCCGCTGACCCTGAGGCAGGGTTTTGATAGTTGAAAAGAGCTTGGGATTGTATACAGGTTTGATTTTCTCCTGGGCCGATATTAGAAAAGGGAAAACACATATTAGGCATAAAAGCGTAAAATGCAATGCATAAACCCGGAAGTTATTTATACATGTTGCCAATTCTTAATTATAGTTAATTAGTAGGCTTAAATATATAGTAATTGCAGTATAAAACTACAATTGTACAAGATTAAGCCATTAGCCTTCTTTATCGGGTGATGGTAACTGTATTTGATGTAATGATAAGGGTATAAGCTTTTTAGTTTTAAGATAGGTGATGGTCACAATTATCAAGGTCATGCTGCCGCCAAATATAACCGCAGGTACAGTCCCTAAAATTCTGGCTGCTGTACCAGATTCAAAAGCGCCAATTTCATTTGATGAACCTATGAACATTGAGTTAACTGCTGACACCCGCCCGCGCATGTGATCTGGCGTTAAAAGCTGCATAATGGTACCACGAATAATTACACTAATGCTATCAAACGCCCCTTCGGTAAATAAAAACAAAAGCGATAAATAAAAGCTGCGCGATAACCCAAAGCAGATGATTGACACGCCGAAACCGGTTACTGCTATGAGTAAATTACGCCATGGTTTACCCATTGGCGAAAACCTTGCCATAGCCAGCATGGTTAAAACCGCACCTAATGAGGTAGTAGCACGCATAATACCCAAACCTTCGGCACCAACTTTTAATATTTCGTTGGCAAATACAGGCAGCAGGGCTACAGCCCCGCCAAAGAAAACCGAAAACAGGTCAAGGCTCATAGCGCCGATCATCATTTTATTGTTGAACACAAAATGGATCCCTTCTGACAGGCTTTTCCAGATACTTTCTTTGGGGATAAATACCGGCGGGTACGACCGCAGTAAGTATATTAAAATGAGTGATATAGCCAGGAATATCAATATGACAACGAACGTTACCGATATACCGAAAAACCCATAGATCAAACCGCCGGCTGCAGGGCCAAGGATAGATGCTATTTGCCAGCTTGAACTGCTCCAGGTGCTGGCATTTGGGTATATTTCTTTAGGTACACTTTGCGTATATATTACAAATGTGGCCGGCCCGTAAAAGGCGCGGGCAACACCATTGGCAAATATCATTATGTATATGATGGGTACTACCCAGCTGGCATGTATGTAGTTCCCGGCGTTTTTAGTAGTGACCAAAAACATTACAAACGATGATATAAAAACCCCGATAAAGATCAGCAGGAGCATTTTTCGCTTCTCAGATTTATCGGCGATGTAGCCTCCGTATAGGGCAATACCTACCGCGGGGATAGCTTCGCATAGGCCAACCAACCCCAATGCAAAGGCACTTTTAGTAAGATGATAAATGTAAAAACCAATAATAACCGCCTGCATTTGATAAGCAAACGTGAAGCAAAAACGCATACCTACGTATGAACGGAAGTCCTTGTATTTAAGGGCTGCAAATGAATCTATCCGGGGGCTGATACTTTCTGGTTCTGGCACTTTTTTTATTAATATTTTATTTTGAAAATAGTAACCCTCTACCTAAAAATGCAGGATTAAAAGGGCTCTAAAAATCTCTAATTTCCTCTAAAAAACTTTAAGAAGCACAATAATGCTTCTCGTTATTGTATGGATTACAACCCGTGCTGATCTATCAGATAAATCAGCGCGGCAATTGATCCGGCACCTAATTCCAGCTCGCGTTTATTAACATTTTCGAACACATCATTTGGTGTATGGTGGATATCAAAATAACGTTGTGAATCCGGACGGAAGCCTATCAAAATAATTGACGGTACGGTTTCTTTTAACGGACCAATATCGGTACCGCCGCCACCTGCCACCAATCTGTCGGCTTCGTAAGGTTCAAATAATTTTTTCCAATTTTGGTTAACCTGTTTCAGGAATGCGGGCGTTACACCGGCAAAGCTGAAACCACGCGGGGTAAAACCACCTTCGTCTGTTTCAATGGCGGCAATGTGTTCTTCTTTATTTGCAGCTGCCAGTTCCGCATATTTTATACCGCCTTTATGACCGTTCTCTTCGTTCATAAAAAACACCGCTCTTACTGAGTTTTTTGGACGATAGCCCGTCGCTTTAAAAATTCTTAAAACCTCGGCAGACTGCATCACACCCGTGCCATCATCATGCGCGCCTTCGGCCAGGTCCCATGAATCAAGGTGACCGCCAACGGTAATGAATTTGTTTGGGTTTTGTGTGCCTGTTATTTCGCCAACAACGTTGTATGATTTTGCATCAGGCAGGTGCTGGCAATTTTGTTTAAAGTAGAATTTAATAAGCGGCAGTTTACGCAGCTTCAACATGGTGCTCAACTTATTGGCTGCTATGGTTGATATGGCGGCCGCCGGGATGTTATTCCCTTTTGGATCATAACCGGTTGCACCAGTGTGCGGGTAGTTGTCAAGCGCCTGTGTTAATGAGCGTACAATTACACCCACCGCACCATATTTGGCGGCTGCAGCAGGGCCCGCAAAACGCTGATCGCCGGCTGCGCCATAAGCCTGGCCGGTTTCAATAAAGCGGGGGTCGAACGCGCGGTTAAAGAAAACGATCTTTCCTTTTATAACGCTCTCGCCTAAAGTTTCAAGCTCTTTTAAGCTTTTTACTTCAATTACATTAGCGGTGATGCCTCCTTTTGGTGTAGCAACAGACATGCCCAGGGCCGCAATAGCTACCGGGATGCGGGTTTTGCCATCAATAATATATGCCTGCTCTTTGGCGCCGCGTACCCAGTGCGGTACCATTACTTCCTGTAAATAAACCTTATCAAAGCCATAGCCTTCCATGAGCTTCTTGCTCCAGTCTACAGATTTTTGTGCACCCTCAGATCCGCTTAACCGCGACCCTATGTTTTTACACAGGTAACGCAGGTTTTCATAACATTGGCCATTAACCAACGCCTCATCAAAAAACTTACGGATCATTAACGAATCCTGGGCTTTTAACGTAAAGGCTGCAAATAGGAAAGTGATAAGGAGTAAGGTTTTTTTCATGATGTGTAGTTAGTGTTAAATTAATCGATTCGTTTGGAGCAAAATATGCCGGTGATTACCCACAAGTGTTCGGAAGATTGGTATTGCTAACAAATTCCCCTCTTGAGAGGGGGAGCGTTGATAGTGCGGCTGCAGGGGTGTGTTATTCAAATGCAAAGGACACACCCCTCCACCCCTCTCAAGAGGGGAATCGCACAACCCGCCGCTTCTTTTCATCTTCCGAACACTTGTGGTGATACTACCAACATTTAATCCCTCCGGGATTTATAGTATGATCAAGTGCTATAAAACAAATGTAGTATTTGTACTTTAAAAATCACCCATCAGGAGATCTTATCCCAGCTTAAACCTGCATTTTTTGTTTGGAATGCCCGGTTTAGGATCTGGTTTTCGGGCAGGGCCAGTTGCGGGTCTTTATCAAAGATCTCTATGACACAGTTACGGGCCTGTTGTAAAATTTCCTGGTCTGTTGTAAGGTCGGCTACTTTCAGGTCTAAAACACCACTTTGCTGGGTACCCTCAATATTGCCGGGGCCGCGCAGCTGCATATCAATTTCGGCTATTTCAAAACCATTGTTGGTTTTAACCATAGTATTTAAACGTATACGGCCATCGCTGCTTAATTTGTGATTGCTCATTAAAATACAAAATGATTGCTCGGCGCCACGGCCAACCCTGCCGCGTAGCTGGTGCAATTGCGATAAACCAAAACGTTCGGCATTTTCAATGATCATTACGGAGGCATTGGGCACATTAACGCCTACCTCAATAACAGTAGTAGCCACCATTATCTGCGTTTCGCCTTTAATAAAGCGTTCCATTTCAAATGCTTTTTCGGCAGGCTTTAACTTGCCATGTACAATACTAATACGGTATTGCGGTAACGGAAACTCGCGTCCCATCACCTCTGTGCCATCCATCAGGTTCTTCAGATCAAGCGTTTCACTTTCTTTTATTAGTGGATAAACCACATATATCTGCCGGCCTTTGGCAATTTCCTGTTTCATAAAACCAAACACCCGCAGGCGTTGCGCTTCATAAAAATGGAGGGTTTGTATGGGTATACGGCCAACCGGCAATTCATCAATTACAGATACATCCAGGTCGCCGTATAAGGTCATGGCCAATGTACGGGGGATAGGTGTTGCCGTCATTACCAGTATATGCGGCGGTACAATGTTCTTGCGCCAAAGCTTTGCTCGCTGCTCAACACCAAAACGGTGCTGCTCATCAATTACAACCAGCCCCAGGTTTTTGTATTGCACCTTATCTTCAATAAGCGCATGGGTGCCTATCAGTATGTTCAGGCTGCCGTCTTCAAGTTTTTCATGAATTACCTTGCGTGCTTTGTTAGGCACCGATCCGGTTAGTAATGCCACTTCAATAAAGCCATCGCCAACCAGGTCTTTTATGGTTTGGTAATGCTGATTGGCCAAAATTTCTGTTGGTGCCATAATGCAGGTTTGGAAACCATTATCAATAGCTATCAGCATGCTCATTAAAGCAACAACCGTTTTGCCGCTGCCAACATCGCCCTGCAGCAGGCGGTTCATTTGTACACCGCGCTGGGTATCCAGTCTAATTTCTTTAAGAACCCGCTTTTGCGCGCCGGTTAATGCAAAAGGTAATTTATGATGATAAAATTCATTAAAGCAGGTGCCAACAGATTCAAAGATATTGCCCTTGAATTTTTGAACGCGCTGTAATTTGCTCTTCAATAGCTTTAGCTGCAGAAGGAACAGTTCTTCAAATTTTAACCGGTATGTTGCCTCTTTTAATTGATTGGCATCATTAGGGAAATGAATATTCCGGTAACTTTCGGCACGGCCCGCCAGTTTGAAACGGTTAATTATGTATGTCGGTAAGTTTTCATGAATATCTTTAGCATGCTGCTCCAGCAGGCCTGCTATCAGTTTGGAGAGGCCTTTGCTATCTAAAGTAAACTGCTCTAATTTTTTAGTAGAGTTATAGGCGGGCTGCAGGGTAAGGTTTCCCTTTTGCTTAATTGCTGCTGCCGAATATAGCTCCATCTCGGGATGGGCCATTTGGGCCTTGTTGTTAAAAAAGCCCGGCCGGCCAAAAATAACATACACTTTACCGGGGATAAGTGTTTTCTCCACCCATTTAATTCCCTGAAACCATACCAGCTCAATTATACCGGTATCGTCTTTAGCCTGGGCAACTAACCGTTTGGTATGTTTTTCGCCAATAATTTCTTTGTGGGTTATGCGCGCCAATACTTGTACGTATGGCATATCGGGCTGTACATCCTTAATTTTATAAAACCGGGTACGGTCAATATACTTGTAAGGAAAGTGTTTAAGCAGATCTCCGAAGTTGAATATTTGCAGTTCTTTTTTAAGGACCTCGGCTCGTTGAAGGCCCACCCCTTTTAAATACTCAATGGGTGTTTGAAACTGCTGGTTGTTCAATTTTTATATACAATCAGGACTTTAAAGCAATTACAGAGATCTCTACATTAACACCTTTTGGCAGGGCCGATACCTGTACGGTTTCGCGCGCAGGGAAGTTAGCTGTAAAGTATGAGCCGTACACTTCGTTCACCTGGGCAAAGCTTTGCATATCGGTTAAAAAGATGCTTGATTTTATGATCTGGTCAAAGCCGCTGCCTGCTTCAGTTAAAATGGCTTCAATGTTTTCCATCACCTTTTTGGTTTCGGCTTTAACATCGCTTGAAATGATCTCGCCGGTTGCAGCATCCATTGGTATCTGGCCTGATATAAAGATGAGGTTTCCGGTGGCAACGGCCTGGCTGTAGGGGCCTATAGGGGCAGGGGCATTATTAGTATTGATGATCGTTTTCATTGGTAGTATTGAATTGTTTTAAGGTAGCTAATGATGATTATTTTTTTAAAATGAACCAATCAATAAGCTTATAGATTATTCCCAGCAAGAACATACTTATTGCAATGGCATTTATAATATGCATTACTTTAAGATTAAAATTGGTTGGCCTGTTAGGGTCTTTCTTTCTGAAAAAATACATAATACAAAACTAATAAAAAAAGAAAACCCCCCGAGTTATTCGGAGGGCTTTCGCAGAAATATTATTTAATAAATATTATCTTTTTTTGAATGATACACGACGGTTAAGTACGCGACCTTCTTCTGTAGAGTTGTCAGCAATAGGGTTGGTTTCACCAAAGCCTTTTACTTTCAATTTAGATGCTGTAACACCTGAGTTAACTAAGTAAGTTTTTACAGAGTTAGCACGGTCACGTGATAATGACATGTTGTGAGCAGCAGTACCTTCAGATGAAGCGTAACCATCAATCTCAACAGTTGCACCAGATGAACGTAAGTCAGCTGAAGTTGCATCTAACACAGGGTAAGAAGAAGTTCTCAAAACTGAACTATCAAATTCAAACTGGATGTTAGAGTAAGCTGTAGCTGCAGGAGTTGCAGTTGAATCAGGTTTAGGGAATACGATAACGCAACCAGAACCATCAACAACGCTACCAGCAGGAGTGTTAGGGCATTTGTCAAATTGATCAGATACACCATCACCATCAGAATCTTTCTTAAGATCAGTAACTGCGTTTTCAACGTTAGTTACACGGCCTTTAAGAGCTTCAACTTCCTGACGTAAAGCTGCATCATACAGTTCGTCATACATCATAGCAACTGGGTTAACCCAATCCAGGTTCGGTTTTGATTTTGAACCTAAAGTGAATTCTAAACCAGCATAAGCATAAGAGTATTTATCTTTTGTTGGATACTGGAAGTTTAAACCATCTAAGTTATCACCATCAATAAAGTTCATGGTGTAACCTAAGTTTAATGCAGTTACATCAGATAATTTGAATTTAACACCAGCACCAACTGGGATAACTAATTCTTTAACGTAGTGTTTGCCACCATCAGAGTTAGTGAATTTAGTAATGTCACCACCTGGGGTAGTAGCAATACCTGGGTTGTAGAATGCTAAACCAGCACCAGCGTTAACGAAGAAGTTAACAGAGTTTTCGCGACGTAAGAAGTCGATAGTAGCAACGTTAACAACACCGCTTAAAGTAGCCTGGTAAAAATCTGTTTGGAAGCTAGCAACACCGGCACGTACACCGCCTACAGCAGGTTCGTTGTCCATGTTACCTTTTAAACGGCCACCGCGTAAATCAAGTTGTAAGCCAAATGAATGGGCTAACTGTGATCTTAAAGATAAACCGTATCCGTAAGATATTTGTTTTTTAGTAAAGTCATTAGAACCACCAAGAGCAACAACTGGTGATGTTACACCTCCGTTGATACCAATGCTAAAGGTTCTGTACTGTCCTCTGCCACCAAATACCTTGGCGGTAGTTGCTTCAGAAGATACTTTCGTCGTGTCTGACGTTGTGGTAGTAGTTGTTTTAGTACTGTCTGTTTGAGCACTAACCATTCCCGCTACCATCAAAGACGCAAACGATAATGCTGCTGATTTCTTTAATGTAGAATAATTCATAGTTTTAAGATTAAACGATTTAATTGTGATTTTTTTCAAAATTAGTAATTATGTTTGAACCAATACCAAACTTTGTTCCAATTTTTATAATATCTACTACAAATAATCAAAATAAATTGTTTTTATAAAAATTAATATTTTATAAATATGAAATATCTACCTGTTAATGAGCGCTTATTTACAAATAATAGAAAAAGTTTCGTTTCGCGAATAAAAGCCAATTCTATAGCCATTTTTCACTCAAATGATGAGTTTCCGAGAAACGGAGACCAAAATTTCCTTTTTAAGCAAAATCCCGACTTTTTTTACCTCACGGGTATAGATCAGGAGCAAAGTGTTCTGCTTTTGTACCCAGATTGTCCTAATCAGCAATACAAAGAAGTACTCTTTTTAAGACAAACCAGCGATTTGATAGCAATTTGGGAGGGGCACAAGTATACTAAAGAGGAAGCACGGAAGGCATCAGGCATTGAAAGTATATATTGGCTCAGCGAATATGATGCTATTTTGCATTCAATAATAAATTATGCCGATAATATATATATAAATACAAACGAGAATGACCGCTATAGCCATACTGTGCCGTATCGCGATTTAAGAATGTTTGAGAGCCTTCGCCAAAAATATCCTTTACATCATTATGAGCGGTCGGCATTAGTACTGCGCGATCTGCGGGTGGTAAAATCAGATATAGAGATTGAGCTTACGCAAAAAGCCTGTGATATTACCCGCGACGCTTTTATACGTGTACTTAAATTTGTAAAGCCGGGCGTTACCGAGTATGAGATAGAGGCCGAAATAAGCCACGAATTTTTAAGGCAGCGCGCCACAGGCCATGCTTACAACCCAATAATAGCATCAGGCAAGAACGCTATAGTGCTGCATTATGTTGAGAATAACCAGGTTTGTAATGATGGTGATGTGATATTATTTGACTGGGCCGCCGAATACGCTAATTATAATGCTGATATGAGCCGGTCTATCCCGGTAAATGGCCGCTTTACCAAACGCCAGCGCCAGGTTTACGATGCTGTGCTTAGGGTAATGCGTGCAGCAACCCAAATGATAGTTGCCGGTACGGTTTGGAATGAATACCATGAAGAGGTGGGCAGGATAATGACCGGCGAATTGATTGACCTTGGTTTATTGAAAAAACACGAGGTTGATAAGCAAGACCCTAAGGCACCTTTATATAAGAAGTACTTTATGCACGGCACATCGCACCACCTGGGTTTAGATGTGCATGACTTTGCCAGCCGTTACAAGCCTTTTGAAGTGGGTAACATTCTTACCTGCGAACCGGGCATATACATACCAGAAGAAGGCCTGGGCATCCGTTTAGAGAATAATATACTCATAACCAAAGATGGCAACCGCGACCTGATGGCCGGTATCCCAATTGAGGCGGAGCATATTGAGGAAATAATGAATTAACCCCCTAACCCCCCTGAAGGGGGAACCGAATAGGATGATTTATGCTCTTCAAAACTCCCCCTTCAGGGGGGCGGGGGGTATCCTTCGATAAAACTGTAAAGGTTAAATCCTGGTTTAGTTAAAGCTTTGGCAATATCTTGCTGAAGCTTTTTTTTGTTGATGCCGGCCATCATTTTTTGTTGTATGATATGGTATGCTTTTTGGGTAAGCAACAACTCTCTCCGGCTGTTCTTCATTTTTGGGTGCGATAGTATAAAATCAGTTATCTCATCAATCCCCGTGTTTTTGGAGGCTATCGCTTTAAATACAGGCAGCTGTTTATTATTTTGCCTGATGATCTTTTTGAGGTTGTTTATAAAAAGGTCGGCGCCATCCCTGTCGGCTTTGTTAATAATAAAAGCGTCAGCAACCTCCATCAATCCCGATTTTATGTTCTGGATCTCATCGCCGGCTTCGGGCACCAGCATTACAAAGGTGATATCGGCAAGGCCGGCAATTTCCACTTCAGACTGGCCAACGCCTACAGTTTCAATTATTACATGATCAAAGCCCGAGGCGCGCAGCACATCGGCCATTTCAATGGTTTTTGCAGAAAGGCCACCCAATGAACCGCGTGTAGCCAATGAGCGTATAAAAACATCGGGATGGTTAAAGTGTGATGCCATGCGGATCCTATCGCCCAGTAAAGAACCAAAGTTAAACGGCGATGTTGGGTCAATGGCCAATACGGCTATTTTTTTGCCCTGTTGCAGTAAGTTGCTAATAATAGCGTTCACCAGGGTGCTTTTGCCTGCGCCCGGCGGGCCGGTTATACCTATAATAGGTACATCGTTATTGAAGGCAAGGCTTTTTAAAAGCGCGTTTGCCCCTTTAAGATCATTCTCAACAATAGTTAATGCACGTGCAACCTGCCTGAAGTTAATATCGCTGCTTATCATTAATTGCCTTATATCAGATACTACGTTAACATTGTATTACAAATGAATAAATTTATAATAACATAAGGTAATATAATGTTTATTAATGCAGTTTTAGCTATTACGCGCGGCAAGCATCCGTACCCGAATAACAAAGCCATAGCATTTATTATCTTTGCCTTTAAATGAAGTGCTCTCTTATTATATCTACTTATAACTGGCCAGGGGCGCTTGAAGTTTGCCTGTTAAGTGTTTTGGCACAAAAGCACCTACCTGATGAAGTGATCATAGCAGATGATGGCTCGGCCGGAGAAACCAGGCAGCTTATAGCCCGCTACGCTGAGAAATTCCCGGTGCCGGTTCATCATGTATGGCATGAGGATATGGGTTTTCGCAAAACCATTGTTTTGAACAAGGGTGTTCATAAAAGTAAGTATGATTATATAGTCCAGGTAGACGGCGATGTGATACTTGATAAACACTTTATAGCCGACCATTTGGCATCGGCAGAGCCTGGTGCTTTTGTAAGGGGAACGCGCGCCATGCTAACGCCCGAACGCACAAAGGAGGTTTTGGATAATAAGGATATTAATATCTCGTGGTTGTCAACAGGGATAAAACACCGCAACAATGCATTACGATTATTTGCTTTAAGGGCACTTGGCGCACGCAAAAAAATGTCATCAAATAGTGTGCGGGGAAGTAACCTTGCATTTTGGAAAGCCGATTTTATAAGAATAAACGGATACGATAACGATTTGCAGGGCTGGGGGCATGAGGATGAAGAACTGGCCGCGCGGTTCATTAATGCGGGTATTATTAAAAAAATTATAAAACTTTGTGCTGTACAGTATCATTTATACCATAAAGTAAGTAATAAGGATAACGAGCCCGGTCAGCGCCAAACGGTTGAAAGAGTTAAAGAACAAAATATACAACAAACTAAGAACGGATACGGGCAAGTAAGCAATTGATGAAGAAGAACAATATCACCACATCATTAATCATATCAACCTATAACTGGCCGCAAGCCCTTAATGTATGCCTGCTGAGCGTTAAATCTCAAAAAGTATTACCGGATGAGGTTTTAGTAGCCGATGATGGTTCTACCGAAGAGACCCGGTTACTTGTAGAGCATTTCCAAAAAGATTTTCCGGTACCGCTAATTCATGTTTGGCAGCCCGATGAAGGTTTCCAGCTTTCAAGAATAAGGAACAAGGCAATAGCGGCCGCATCCAAAGAGTATATCATCCAGATTGATGGCGACCTGATATTGCACCCCATGTTTATTGCAGACCATTCGGCATTTGCCAAAAAGGGAACATTTGTTAGCGGCAGCAGGGTAATGCTGGGTAAAAGCTATTCTGCACATATTTTGCAAACAGGTAAAACCAATGTTAGTCTTTTTAACAAAGAAGTAACTAATAAGTTGAATGGTTACCGGTCGGCTTTTTTGCGCGGGTATCTTTCCGAAAGATATAAAATAGATGATATTCTTTATTTGCGGGGCTGCAACATGGCTTTTTGGCGCGCCGATCTTATAAAGGTAAATGGCTATAACGAAGAATTTATAGGCTGGGGCCGCGAAGACAACGAAGTTGCTGTAAGGCTTATTTACAGCGGGATAGCCAAGCGCATCATTAAATTCGGAGGTATAGTATACCATAACTACCACCCCGAGAAATCACGTACAGGCCTTTCACAAAATGATATAATGTTTAACAAGGCGCTTGAGCAAAAGAAAACCTGGTGTGATGCCGGCCTAAATCAATATTTATGACGCCCGTATTAGTATCAATAGCGCTTTGCACTTACAATGGTGAAAGGTTTTTAACCGAACAGTTAGATAGCATTATTAACCAAACATACCGCAACCTTGAAATAATAGTTGTTGATGACCGTTCTGCTGATGCAACTATTGAGATAGCAAAAAGCTTTGCCGCTAAGGATGACCGCATTAAGGTTTATGAAAATGGAACCAATTTAGGGTACAATAAGAATTTTGAACGGGCATTGCGGTTAACAACGGGCAGCTACATAGCAATAAGCGATCAGGATGATATTTGGGAAGCTGATAAAATTCAAAAGCTGGTAGATAATATTGGCAATAACTGGCTCATATTTTCAAACTCGGTGCTTATAACGGCCGATGGGAGTGCTACCACTAACAAGCTGTTAAGTACATATAACCACGATAACAGGGATTATCGCAGTTTATTGCTGATGAATGTTGTTACCGGGCATACCTGTTTAATGGAACGGGAGTTTCTGCAGCATATATTGCCTTTTCCGGATGCTGGTTTTTATGACTGGTGGATGGGTTTTATAGCGCTGTATAATAACAAGCTAATTTATTTAAATGAGCGTTTAACCCGGTACCGTTTGCATGAAAGTTCGGTGATTCAAAAGGACATGAACAATGATAAACAAAAGTTGAAAAGGATCTTGTCGAATACCGTTTCGGTAATGATTGGTAATTTTACCAGGTACAAAGGCTTAAACGGGCCCGACAAAAAATTTATCACTGATCTTAACAGGGCATATAATTTAAAGTTTACCAACACTATCTCAATGCCACTTATAAGAATAGTTAATAGTTATTACCGGCAGCTTTTTCCAGATCTAAAGGAAAGAAAAGGACTATCAAAATTGAATTTTGCCATAAAGTATTCACGAAAGATAGAGAAGCCCGGTAACTAACCTGCAAGTATGCAATTAGCTTAAAAATAATTAACACTAACTTTGAGGGTTAAATGAAAACCTATTTCAGATTATTATCGTTCGCAAAGCCAATTGAAAAATTTGCTATACCATATATTATCTGCACTATAATATATGTTATTTTCAGTACAAGTGTAATTGTACTGTTAGGGCCCCTGCTTACCACACTATTTAATATTGATGGTGCCGGGGGGCAGGCGGTACATGCCGCAAAAACAGCCGTGCAGGAGTTGAAAAAACCGTCGTTGCTTGATCTATCCGGCTGGTTCAAATATTACCTCCAGTTTTTTCTGGTTCACTATGACCGCTGGACGGCCCTCAAATTTGTATGCGCCGTAATTGTAACTTCCGTTATAATTGGTAACTTTTTCCGCTATCTATCGCAACGCATAATGGAAAACCTGCGGGTGCATACCCTGTTAAATTTACGTAAAACCGTTTTTAACAATGTAATGAACCTGCACCTTGGGTACTTTAATAATGAACGTAAAGGTGATATTTTAACAAAAGTAGCATCAGATGTGCAGGTGGTGCAGTTTTCGGTAACCAGTACCCTGCAAGTTGTTTTTAAAGAGCCGTTTCAGCTCATAGCATTCCTGGTAGCCTTGTTCATGATCTCGGTAAAGCTTACGCTGATCTCGTTACTGGTTATACCCGTTTCAGGTTTCATTATATCGCGCATTGTTAAGCGCCTAAAATCACAGGCCATAGCCGGGCAGGAATCATACAGTAATATGATCAGCTATTTGGATGAAGCCTTATCAGGTATTAGAATTGTAAAAGCCTTTAACGCTACCGATTTTATTAAAGAACGTTTTAACAACGAAAACATACGTTATTCTAAAATTTCAAGGTCAATTGCCAAACGCCAGCAATTAGCTTCGCCAGTATCAGAAACCCTTTCCATTATGATGGTATCATTTATAATGCTTTATGGGGGTTACATGATCTTCAATAATTCTTCAGAGCTTGATCCGGGGCATTTTGTTGCCTACATCGCCTTGTTCTCGCAGTTAATGCGCCCTGCCAAAGCCATTACAGATTCGTTCAGTAATATACATTCGGGCATAGCAGCGGGTGAGCGGGTATTGGCGCTGATTGATGAAAAGCCTTTAATAACCGATGCGCCTGATGCTGTTGAGATCACTGATTTTAACAACGCTATTTGTTTTGAGAACGTATCATTTGCTTACCAGGAAAAGCAGGTGCTATCAAATATCAATATTACGGTGCCTAAGGGAAAAACAGTGGCATTGGTTGGCCCGTCCGGCGGTGGCAAATCAACCATGATGGATCTGATACCGCGCTTTATGGACCCGCAGCAGGGTATGATAACTATTGATGGTAAAGACATAAAGCACGTTACCGCGCATTCTTTACGGGCGTTAATGGGCGTGGTAAACCAGGAATCGGTATTGTTTAATGATACTATTTATAACAACATCGCTTTTGGTAAAGAAAATGCACAGCCTGCCGAAGTAGAAGCCGCTGCACGGATAGCTAACGCGCACAATTTTATTTTAGAGACCGAGAATGGATATAGCACAAATGTGGGCGACCGCGGTACAAAACTTTCGGGCGGGCAAAGGCAGCGCATTTGTATAGCCAGGGCTGTTTTAAGTAATCCGCCCATAATGCTGCTGGATGAGGCTACTTCGGCATTAGATACCGAATCTGAAAAGCTGGTTCAGGATGCGCTTAATAACCTGATGAAAAACCGCACATCATTGATTATTGCACACCGGTTAAGCACTATACAAAATGCCGACCTGATATTTGTACTGGAGAATGGCCAGGTAGCCGAACAAGGCACCCACCAGGAATTATTACTGCAAAACGGGCTTTATAAAAAGCTTATAGATATGCAGGCCTTTGCATCAGAATAAGTACGGGTTATGTATGAAATTTAAAGCAGGTATTACGCTATCAGGTAGTTGTACCCCTATGCCAGCTTTTTCTTGAAAATGTAAAACCGCAGTTTTAAGAATAACAACTTACTTAAAAAATAAAACCTGTTGTTTTTAGATAGCATGTTTAATGCTATGCTTAAAGGGAGTTTAAATTCAACAAGCTGATTGACAAAGAATTTAAATGATAATTTTTCTGCCTTGAAAACCTCCTCAGGGGAAAGGTTTTGTTTATTTAATGGCAAAACATCGTTCCACTTATTAAAAATATTCATATTCTCTTCCAGCCATTCCTTGTCATATCTTCCTTCTGATAAATGCTCTATCAGTAAATCATAGGTAACGGCTAGTTTGTATTTGGTACCTACCGATAAGGAAAGATCCATATCATAGCAATGGAACTTTTTAAAAGTTTTTTCATCAAATTTAAATTCGGCAAAAACGCTTTTTGTTGTGGTGAGCCATACGCCATCAAGGCAGGCAACATAAGCCAGCTTTTCGTTATTAGGGTTCCGGTAATGAAGTGTTTGCTTCTTCTTTTTAAATTTAAAGCCCTGTATAATATTAATATACCGGGTATCAATGCCAACAGGCCCAAAGTTTGCCGGCGATAAAGGTACATAGCCTGTTCCGGCAACGCCTACAAGCCCCAGCTTAGGGTCCTGCTTAAACAATGATGCAAGCCCTTTACCCCAGTTGTCGGTTTTTATAATAATGTCTTCATGAATAAAACACAGTATCTCATAGCGGGCTTTAGCAGCAGCCTCATTATAAACCTGGCATATTCCTTTATCACTTCCCCTGTTATCAGTAGCTATTAACTCATAGGGCGTACCAATTGTATCCTCAATATTTTTGCTTATTCTGCTTAACTGCTCCGGGTTGATAGAAGATATAATTACTGATATCATAATTAAATAAATAAGTAGATGTAATTACTGTAACTATACATACCAATAACGGCAAATATAGAAATAAATTACTCCGTATTGCTCTATACGCAAAAAGCTGTAGCAACGCTACAGCTTTTTAAACTATTAATAAAGGGGAAAAGGGGTGTTTCGCTTTATTGAAACTTAAACCCTATACCTATCTGAAAAACCTGGTTCCTAAAATCGGGCAGGTTTGAATTCAGGTCTCCGTTATTGTGTCCAAGGTCTATCGCGTACCGGCCTCTCAGTTCAACATTAGGGTTAATATCAAAACCTACGCCCAAAACACCTGCAACATAACTCCTGTCGCCCCGGTTATTATAATGATCAATATAAACAGTGTTAAAGCCGTTATCAAAAGTGTTACGGGTTGATGTTAAAAAGGTAAGCTGCGGGCCGGCTACTATATTAAACCCACGTGTTACACGAAATTTTGCAAGCAATGGTATATCAATATAATTGGTCTTTTGTCTAAAAGTGCCATCACCGGTTTCGGCTTTATAACCTTTTTGCGAAAACAAAACTTCGGGTGCAAATGATAAAGGATATATTAACGGTACCTCAAAGGTTAAACCTACATGGGCGCCGCTCATACTGGTGGTGCTAAAGTCAGCATTGTACGCATCAACCGTGTTTGAAATATTTAAACCGCCTGCTATACCAACTTTTGGCCGGTAAAAATCATCATACATGCGCTGCCTTTGTTGATCTGGCGCGGCGCGCCTTACAACCCGGCGGTGACTGCGACGGGGGCCATCATAAACGCGCTGCGCGCTTACCGAACCGGCAATAAATAAGCCTATAGCTAAAAAGAGAATTTTTTTCATTGTGTTTAATTTTATAAACCCATAGAGTGCTTTTTTGTGATAAGGTTTATTTTGGATAGTGTTAAAATTAAAATCAGCATAAAACAATATTGGTAAAAAATAGATTTAAGCTACATTTGAAACATTATGCAGCCGAAAAAGATCTTTACTATTATCTTGCTACTTACTATCAGTTTTCTTGCCAAAAATACCCTGGCACAAAAAACCAGTCTTATAAATACCCTTAATGGGCAAAACAATTGGGTAGATTCTGTTTATGAAAAATTAAACCGCAAGCAGCGCGTTGCACAATTGTTTTTTATAAGGGCGCATACCAACAGGGGCAAGGCCTATGAAGATTCGGTAGGGAAAGTGATAGAGCATGAGCATGTAGGCGGCCTTGTGTTTTTTCAGGGCGGCCCGGTAAGGCAGGCTAACCTTACCAATATTTATCAAAAACAATCAAGGGTGCCCCTGATGATTGCCATGGATGGCGAATGGGGCTTGGGCATGCGCCTGGACTCGACCGTATCATACCCGTACCAAATGACCCTGGGCGCTATACAGGATAACAACCTGATCTATAAAATGGGCCAGATGGTGGCTTATGACTTTAAGCGCCTGGGCGTGCAAATAAACTTTGGGCCCGTGTTTGATGTAAATAACAACCCGGATAACCCGGTTATAAACTACCGCTCATTTGGCGATAATAAATATAACGTTGCCAGAAAAGGCATAGCGTATTTTACCGGCATGCAGGATGCCGGATTAATTACCATAGCCAAACACTTTCCCGGCCATGGCGATACCAACGTTGATTCGCACTTTGATTTGCCGCAGCTTTCTTTTAGCCGCGAAAGATTAGATTCATTAGAAGAATACCCGTTCCGCGAAGCCATCAACGCGGGCATAGGCGGCGTTATGATAGCGCACATGAATATACCGGCGCTTGATACTACAAAAAACTTAGCATCAACGTTATCAAGGCCCATTGTAACCGGGGTACTGAAAGATTCGCTGAGGTTTAGAGGACTGGTAGCTTCTGATGCTATGGAAATGAAAGGGGTAACCAAGTATTTCCCAAATGGAGAGGCCGATTTGCACGCATTTTTGGCGGGGAATGACCTGATTGAACTATCAGAAAACTCAAAGAATGCCGAGAAGCTGATCCGCAAGGCAGTACGGAAAGGCAAAATATCAAAAGAGGAATTTGAGGCGAAAGTAAAAAAGATGCTGGCAGCAAAATACTGGGCCGGCTTAAATAATTACAAGGAGATCTCGCCGGCAAACCTGGTGCAGGACCTAAACCGCCCGGCCGCTGCCGAACTGATACAGCAACTAAGCGATGCCGCGGTAACTATGATAAAGGGAGATAGCCGCGTATTAAGGCAGGACCCAATGAAGCGAACTGCTATTATCAGCATTGGTGTAACCGGGCAAACTACTTTCCAGCGTGAGCTTTTTAAATGGTACCCAAACAGCAACTTATTTGTGGTAGGGAAGAATACTCCTGTACCCGAGCTAAACAACATCCTGGCCGCTCTAAAACAGTATGATCAGGTTTTTGTAGGCATACATGATACCCGCCTGCGCCCGGCAAGTAAGCTGGATTATAGCAGCGATGTAAAACTGCTGATTGCTGACCTGGCAGCCAGGCCAAATTCGGTAATAAGTGTTTTTGCCAATCCTTATTCCATTGCCGGCTTGCCGGGAATAGAAAAAAGCGGTGCGCTATTGGCCTGTTATCAAAAAGATGATGCCTTACAGCGTTCGGCGGTAAAAGTGATAACCGGGCAGCAAAAACCAATTGGTAAATTACCGGTAAGTATAAATATGTACTTCACTACCGGCATGAGTGTGGCTTTATAATTACTGCTGCAGGGCAGTTTTAAACGTGCTGTCGTTC
This sequence comes from Mucilaginibacter sp., assembly GCF_041660805.1. Lineage (GTDB taxonomy): Bacteria > Bacteroidota > Bacteroidia > Sphingobacteriales > Sphingobacteriaceae > Mucilaginibacter. The sequence continues at coordinate 146,631 of NZ_JBAZVP010000007.1, forward strand.
TCGTTCATCACGTAATAATAAGCATTAGTGCCCCATTTAAAGCGCGCGGCATTTGCTTTTAAAAGCGTTTTGATGGTCTCCCGTGATATGCGCAGCTCATTCAAATCCATCTGCTTTACTTTTTGCGACGCGTAAATAACAAAATCACCAAAAGCTTCGTCACTTACAGCGAATTGTTTAATAAAATCATAAGAAGTATTAAACTTTTTTAACTGCGGCTGAAGCTTGTCTATTACATAGCCTGTAAATAATTGCTCGTTATACAGGTCGCTGATAACCCGTGTGTTTTGAGTGGTATCTGCGGGTACAAAAACATCGGGCATTATGCCGCCAAAACTAAAAACCTTACGGCCGCTGGTAGTATGAAAAGCAGAGCCCTTTAAAAAAACGCTGTCGCTTAAATTACTGCTTTCTGTTAACAGTTCCCCTTTGCGTACACGGTCTGCCAGTTCATTACGGTAACTGCTAACACCGTTCTTATATGATTTTTGTATTGACCTGCCGGATGGGGTGTAATACCTGGCAACAGTTAAATTTACCGCCGTGCCATCGCCAAACGGAAACTGCTGCTGTACCAACCCTTTACCAAATGAACGCCTGCCCACTATAGTGGCCCTGTCCAGATCTTGTAAAGCCCCGGCCAATATCTCACTGGCAGATGCCGAATATTCATCTATAATAACGGTTAGCTTACCTTTTTCATAACTCCCTGAATCTGTCGCGAAATAATCTGTACGTGGTTCATGTACACCTAAAGTGTAAACAATTAAATCTCCCTTTGGCAAAAATTCATCGGCCAGGGCGGTAGCAGTGTTTAAATATCCGCCGCCGTTTCCGCGCAGGTCAAGCACCAGTTTTTGCATGCCTTCGGCCTTTAATTTAAATAGCGCGCTTCTAAAATCGGTATCAGTTTGTGATGCAAACTTGCTTATTTTAACATACCCGGTTTTATCACCGGCCAGGTAGGCGGCATCTACACTACTCAGGTCAACGCGGCCGCGTTTAATAAGGTAATCCTTCACAGGGCCATGGTTTTTTGATATGCCAAGCGTAATGCGGGTGTCTTTATCGCCCCTAAAGCTTTTACTGATGCGGTTTACGGTAAGCTTAGTGCCCGAAAATGGTTTGCCATCAACAGTTATCACCTTGTCGCCGGTTTCAAGGCCTGCTTTGGCTGCCGGTCCGTTAGGGTATATAAGGGTAATAACAATGGTATCGCGCAGCAGCTGGTATTCTAAACCAATGCCGTTAAAGCCACCCTCTAATCTTTCGTTAATTGAGCGGGCCTGTTGCGCGGGCAGGTAAACCGAATGCGGATCAAGGTTTTGCAGCATATCGTTAACTGTAATCCCTTCAATGCTGTCGGTATTTATGGAGTCTACATATTTATTGGTGACCAGGTAAAGCACTTTTGACAGTTTACCATTGTCCTTTGATAAATTAAAGCCAAGGGGGTGTGTTGAAAAATTATTGTCACTTATCAGCAATCCAATTGTTACCCCAATAAGGATCAGTATTAATGTCCGGAAAATAATACCCGCAGTTCTTTTCATCTCTATATCGCCTTGCAAATTTAAACATTACCGGGTATTACCGATAATTTATATCATGTTCTTTGCTTTGATGTTTTTTATTCAATTTTGTTAAAAAATATTTGAATTAAATGGATAGAACTACCGAAAAGGATTCAAACTATACCGGCCTCGAAAACATGTCAGTAAAGGAGTTGCTCCAAAACATAAATAACGAGGATAAAACAGTGCCCGCAGCGGTTGAAAAAGCCCTGCCGAAGATAGAAGCGCTGGCAACCATTACAGCCGAACGCATGCGTAACGGCGGCAGGCTATTTTACATAGGCGCCGGTACCAGCGGCAGGCTGGGTGTTGTTGATGCATCAGAATGCCCGCCAACGTTTGGGGTGCCTTTTGACTGGGTGATTGGCATTATAGCGGGCGGCGACAGCGCTATTCGTAAAGCGGTTGAATTTGCAGAGGATGATACCGAGCAGGCCTGGAAAGACCTTGCCGAGTTTAATATTAACGACAAAGATGTGGTGGTAGGTATTGCCGCATCAGGTACAACGCCTTATGTAATTGGCGGCTTAAAAGCGGCAAATGAAAATAACGTTATCACCGGTTGTATAGTTTGCAACAGCGGCAGCCCCATTGCAGCCGAAGCTAAATATGCAGTTGAAGTGATTACCGGCCCCGAGTTTTTAACCGGATCTACCCGTATGAAAGCAGGTACCGCGCAAAAGCTGGTTTTGAATATGCTAAGCACTGCCGTAATGATACAGCTGGGCCGTGTAAAAGGTAATAAAATGATTGATATGCAGTTAAGCAATAATAAATTGATTGACCGCGGCACCCACATGGTAATGAGCGAAACCGGTTTAGATGAACAGGAGTCGGCCAGGTTGCTTAGAGAGAACGGAAGTGTTAGGAAAGCGGTTGAAGCGTTTCATAAATAGCTGTGCAAATGCGGGAGATGTGCAAATTAAATACAATGAATTAAATAACAGTAGATATGCAGCAAAATGCGCAGTTCCGCTGCACAATTGCATATTTGCACATTATAAAGAACTATGCACGAAATAGAACCATATTACAGGTGGAGGGATGACTATATAGCATCTGAGGATGAGTTTTCGCCTTTTTATGCCACACAGTATAACGAGTTTGAGTATGATAAGCAGATATATAACTATTTGCTGCACCCGCAGTGGGATTCATTTGGCTCGAACACGTTATATCTTAAAATTTTATACGTTGATTATGACCGTGGTTACAGCATTATAGAATTTATTGGAGAATGGAACGATGCCATTAATAACGACATTATGCTGATGAAGCGGGAGCTTTTTGAGCTGATGATAGATCAGGGCATAAATAAGTATATACTGATAGGCGAGAATGTGCTGAACTTCCATTTCTCTGACGATAGCTATTATGAAGAATGGTTTCAGGAGGTGGAAGATGGCTGGATAGCCGGCATAAATTTCCAGGATCATGTTATTGGCGAGTTTAAGAAAAGCAATATTGATTACTACATAAACTTTGGCGGCCAACTGGATGAACTTAACTGGCGTTCTTTAAAACCCCTGCAGGTATTTAAAAGGGTAGAAGAACAACTACAGAAACGGCTGAATTAAGGCTTAAATTCACATCCGTTTGTAAGCTTTATAATTCTTACAACAAATATAACCCCTGCAACGTTTTCAAGCTAAAACCCCTATATTCGTATAAAAATAATTCTTTATAAAAATGGAAACTAAAACCACTGATTACGTCTACGAAGACGTAAGTTATGTTGAAAATGCCGATGCGTCCCGAAGGTTCATAGCAAATGTATTTGTATGGATGTTTGTTGCGTTAGGCCTTTCGGCTGTATGTTCATATATATTCGCCTTCAATCCGGAGTTGTCATCACTATTGCGTGATCCGGCTACCGGGAGAAATAACATCATGGGAACAGTTGTAATGTTCTCCCCATTAATTTTTGTATTACTTTTTAGGGTAGGCTTTAACAAGCTGCCATTTATTGGGTTAGTATTGATGTTCGTGGCGTTTTCTGCTTTGATGGGTATAAGTTTAAGCTACATATTTTTTGCTTATTCAGTAGGTACCATATCAAGTGTGTTTATCACAACTGCCGTTGTGTTTGGTGTAATGGCTGTAGGAGGATACATCACACATCAGGACCTAACCAAGTTTGGTTCAATCATGATCATGCTATTAGTAGGCATCATTATAGCAAGTGTATTAAATTTACTAATACTGCACAGCAGTGGCCTTGACCTGATCATCAGCTACGTAGGTGTTGCCGTGTTTGTGGGCTTAACCGCTTATGATGTGCAAAAGCTAAAACGCATTGGCGCAGGCTTAGAGTATGGCGATGCAACGGCCTCAAAAATGGCTATCATGGGTGCATTGACCTTGTATCTTGATTTTATTAACCTTTTCCTGATGTTGCTGCGCGTATTTGGCGGTAACAGAAGATAATTTAAAAGTCTTTATGAAAAGCCGCTCTGTTAGGAGCGGCTTTTTTGTTTATAGTACAATTGTAATGATGTAGTATTGGCTTGCACTTTACAACATTATTACTCATCTTTGTGTCGCTTATGGAGAAAGACGGAGGGATTAGACCCTGCGATGTCTTAGCAACCTGTTACTTAACAAGGTGCTACATTCTACTCCGGCCAAATGAATGGCCTGGGACAGATAAGTGAAAGTCAACCATATACCCGACTTTTCGAGATAAGCTATTATACAGTTTGCAGTTTTGAGTAAGCAGTTTGCGGTGTTTTGCTGTATCTGAGTATTTATTTAACTGCCCACTGGTAACTGGCAACGGCCAACTGAAAAAATGGATATTAAAAAAGAATTAGAGAAACGCATCCTGGTTATTGACGGTGCAATGGGCACCATGATACAACGGTACGAACTCACCGAGGAAGATTTCCGCGGAGAGCGTTTTCGTGACCATGCATCAGATCTTAAAGGCAATAATGACCTGCTGAATATTACGCGCCCGGATGTTATAAAAGCCATCCACGCCGAGTATTTGGATGCCGGTGCAGATATTATTGAAACAAATACTTTCAGCACGCAACGCATTTCGCTGGCCGATTATCACCTGGAAGAACTGGCTTACGAGTTGAGTTACGAAGGTGCCCGCATAGCCAAAGAAGTTGCTACCGAATACACTAAAAATAACCCGGATAAACCCCGCTTTGTAGCCGGTGCTGTTGGTCCAACTAACCGTACGGCCTCCTTATCGCCAGATGTGAACGACCCGGGTTACCGTGCCGTTACTTTTGATGATCTGAGTGAAGCTTACTACGAGCAGGTAAGGGGTTTGGTTGATGGTGGGTCGGATTTGTTACTGGTAGAAACCATATTTGATACGCTTAACGCCAAGGCGGCGCTATTTGCCATAAACCGTTACGCGAACGAAACCGGCATCCATCTGCCTGTCATGATCTCGGGTACTATTACTGATGCATCCGGCCGTACCCTTTCGGGGCAAACGGTTGAGGCATTCTGGAACTCTATCCGCCATGCCAATTTGCTGTCGGTAGGGTTAAACTGTGCTTTGGGTGCAAAAGAAATGAGGCCCCACCTGGAGGAACTTTCTCAAAAAGCTGATGTATTTATATCGGCCTACCCTAACGCGGGCCTGCCTAACGAGTTTGGCGCCTATGACGAAACGCCGCATGAAACCGCCCACCAGGTTGATGATTTTATAAAAGCAGGGTTGGTAAATATTGTAGGTGGTTGTTGCGGCACCACGCCGGAGCATATTAAATGCATTGCGGATAAAGCTGCCAAATATCAGCCCCGCAAAAAACCTGTAATTGAGCCTTATTTACGCCTGAGCGGATTAGAAGCCATTACCTTAACCCCCGAAACTAACTTTGCCAACATAGGTGAGCGTACCAATATTACCGGGTCGCCAAAATTCTCTAAACTAATATTAGCCGAAGATTACGAAGCCGCCCTTGCCGTTGCCCTGCAACAGGTAGAAGGTGGTGCCCAGGTCATCGATATAAACATGGATGAGGGGATGATTGATTCGGAAGCGGTGATGGTGAAATTCCTGAACCTGGTTGCATCGGAGCCTGATATTGCCAAGTTGCCTATCATGATCGACTCATCTAAATGGACGGTGATTGAGGCCGGGCTAAAATGCCTGCAAGGGAAGGGGATTGTAAACTCCATTTCCCTTAAAGAGGGCGAAGAGAAATTTATTGAATATGCTAAAAAGATCTTAAGCTACGGTGCTGCCGCGGTTGTAATGGCTTTTGATGAAACCGGCCAGGCCGATTCATTGGAGCGCCGTAAAGAGATCTGCGAACGCTCCTACCGCATACTGGTTGATAAGGTTGGTTTCCCTCCGCAGGATATCATCTTCGACCCCAATATCCTGACCGTTGCAACCGGGCTCGAAGAACATAATAACTACGCGGTAGATTTTATTGAGGCTACCCGCTGGATAAAACAAAACCTGCCATACGCTAAAGTAAGCGGTGGTGTAAGTAATATCTCGTTCTCCTTTAGGGGGAATAACACCGTGCGCGAGGCTATGCACTCGGCATTTTTGTATCACGCTATTGGTGCCGGTTTAGATATGGGCATTGTAAACGCGGGTATGTTGGAGGTTTATGAAGAGATCCCTAAGAACCTGCTGGAACTTGTTGAGGATGTTTTACTGAACCGCCGCGATGATGCCACAGAACGGCTTGTTGAGTTTGCCGATACCATAAAAAGTAAGGGTAAAGAGATTGTGCGTGATGAAGAATGGCGCAAAGATCCGGTTGAAAAACGCTTATCGCACGCGCTGGTAAAAGGTATTATAGAATACCTTGATGATGACGTAGAAGAAGCCCGCCAAAAGTTTGCCAAACCTTTAGAGGTAATTGAAGGCCCGCTGATGGATGGGATGAACGTAGTAGGTGACCTGTTTGGCGCCGGGAAAATGTTTTTACCGCAGGTAGTAAAATCCGCACGTGTAATGAAAAAAGCGGTGGCTTATTTGCTGCCATTTATTGAGCTGGAAAAACAACGTGTTATTGATGCCGGAGAAGACAGCAGCGGTAGCCGTGCCAATGCAGGAAAAATATTAATGGCCACCGTTAAGGGTGATGTACATGATATTGGTAAAAATATAGTTGGCGTTGTATTGGCCTGTAACAACTTTGAGGTGATAGACCTTGGTGTAATGGTACCCGCCCAACGCATTATTGAAGAAGCTAAAAAGCATGATGTTGATATTATTGGCCTGAGCGGATTGATCACCCCATCATTAGATGAAATGGTACATTTTGCTAAAGAAATGGAGCGCCAGGGATTCACCATTCCGTTAATTATTGGTGGTGCAACAACATCGCGGATCCATGCGGCGGTAAAGGTGGCGCCAAATTATTCAGGCCCTGCCATACACGTACTGGATGCATCGCGCAGTGTAACAGTTTGCAGCAGCCTGATGAATAAAGATAACCGGGATGGCTACATACAGGGGATTAAAGACGAATACGCAAAAGCCCGTGAGGCACATGCCAATAAAAAAAGCGACAAACGATTTGTAAGCATTGAGGAAGCACGCGGGCAAAAATGCCAGATTAACCTGAATGGTTCTGTACCGTCTAAGCCAACGCTGGTAGGTACAAAGGTATTTGAAGCTTATCCGTTAGAGGAGCTGGTGCCATATATTGACTGGACACCTTTCTTCCACACCTGGGAATTGCGTGGCAGTTATCCTAAGATATTTAATGACAAATATGTGGGCGTTGAAGCTAAAAAGCTTTATGACGATGCACAGGCATTGTTAAAGAAAATAGTAGACGAGAAATTACTGCGTGCAAACGGTGTTATAGGCTTTTGGCCTGCAAACAGCGTAGGCGATGATATTGAGATCTATACTGATGATACCCGCCAGCATTTGCTTACCCGTATACATACGCTTCGCCAGCAGGCAGAGAAAGTGAAAGGTGAGCCGTATTATGCCCTGTCGGATTTTATTGCTCCAAAGGAAAGCGGAGTGCCTGATTACTGGGGCGGTTTCGCGGTAACTACCGGTATTGGTTGCGATGAATTGGTGGCGGAGTTTGAAAAAGACCATGACGATTATAACAGCATTATGGCTAAAGCCCTTGCCGACCGCCTTGCCGAAGCATTTGCCGAAAAAATGCACGAACTGGTACGTAAGGAATACTGGGGTTATGCTAAAGCTGAACAATTGGATACCGATGAGCTGATCAAAGAAGAATACCAGGGGATCCGCCCGGCACCGGGTTATCCTGCTTGTCCGGATCATACCGAAAAGACAACCTTGTTTGAAATACTAAAGGCCGAAGACAACGCCCACATGCACCTTACCGAAAGTTTGGCCATGATGCCGGCAGCATCTGTAAGCGGTTTCTACTTTGCACACCCCGAGGCCCGTTATTTTGGTTTGGGCAAGATCAGCAAAGATCAGGTAGAAGATTATGCGAAGAGAAAAAACATGTCGCTTGAAACAGTAGAAAGATGGCTTGGGCCGAATATAAATTATTAGATCAGGCATAAAATAAATGTCATTGCGAGGAGGAACGACGCGGCAATCTCGTCGCCAATGCATGAACGCTTAGCATGCGACGAGATTGCCACGCTATCGCTCGCAATAACATGATTATAAAATAATAGAAAGATGGCTTGGGCCGAATATAAATTATTAGAAAGAATACATAAAAATAATAAAGCGTCATTGCGAGGAACGAAGCAATCTCCCGATAGGCATATTTGATATGCACAGTTTTGAGATTGCTTCGTTCCTCGCAATGACGCGATAGAGATAAACCTAAATGAAAATTACAGAACACATTGCTAATGCCAACGGCAAAACCTTATTTTCCTTTGAATTGATACCGCCATTAAAGGGGCAGAGCATACAGGGTATTTATGATGCTATTGACCCGCTGATGGAGTTTAAGCCGCCGTTTATTGATGTGACATCGCTGCGCGAAGATTATATTTATAAACAGCATGAAACCGGATTGCTGGAGAAGCTTGCTTATCGCAAACGCCCTGGCACAATTGCTATCTGCGCGGCTATCATGAATAAGTATAAGGTAGATACCGTTCCGCATTTATTGTGCGGTGGTTTTACTAAGGATGAGACCGAGAATGGTTTGGTAGATCTACAATTTTTAGGTATCGATAATGTGCTGGTATTACGTGGTGATGCCCGCCGGGGCGATTCTTCATTTGTGCCTACACCTAATGGCCATTGCTATGCTACTGATCTTTTACAGCAGGTGGTTAACATGAATAAAGGTATTTACCTGCATGAGAACCATGAAGGCGTTTACCAGACAGATTTTTGTATAGGTGTTGCCGGTTATCCCGAAAAGCATTTTGAGGCGCCAAACCTAAAAACCGACTTTAAATATCTAAAACAAAAGGTTGATATGGGTGCGGGCTTCGTTGTTACGCAGATGTTTTTTGATAATCAAAAGTATTTCGATTTTGTGAATAACTGCCGTGCAGCGGGTATCAATGTGCCAATTATTCCGGGATTGAAACCTATCACTACATCAAAGCAGTTGGTTAACCTTTCTAAAACATTCCATATAGATATTCCGGAAGCATTAAGTGATGCTATTCATGACTGTAAAGAAGAAAAGAATGTGAAAGATGTAGGTATTGAATGGATGATAAACCAATGCAAAGAACTGGTAAAATTTGGCGCGCCGGTATTGCATTTTTATACCATGGGTAACCCCGGCCCAACCAAGAAAATAGCCGAAGCGATATTTTAATTGCCCATGACAGGTTTGAGGCTTGGGTCATGCTGAGCTTGTCTTGTCATGCTGAGCTTGTCTTGTCATGCTGAGCTTGTCTTGTCATGGTGAGCCTGTCGAACCATTGCGGGCAGAGGCCCTTGCGCACGTTCTTCGACAAGCTCAGGATGACCCCAGTACATATCATTTTCGCGAATTTTAATATAAAACAAAAAAGCCGGTCCTTAACAGACCGGCTTTTTTGTTTTCATTGCCGTTGACTAAAGTCAACGGGTAATAAGCGGTAATACGGGGCTTTAGCCCAATTATCTTTGACTAAAACAATCTCCGTATTTTGCAATTCCCTCTCATTTATAAGGAAGAATTGACTTGTTTTCTTTCGCCTTTTAATTTGCTGGCTGCTACCAATGCCTTGTAAGCATTTACTACACCGCCTGTTTTTGACAGAGTGGTAAAATCAACCTTATCTGTTTTGCTGCCTGGCTTTAATACCATGGTACCGGTTAGCGGCGTTGCCGATTCCATTATAACCTGTTTCAACTGTTTCGCGCTCAGGTTTGGGTAGTACTCCAATACTAAAGCTGCTATACCAGCTGTAATAGGCGATGCAAAGCTGGTGCCATCCGCAGTGTTAAATTCAGCATCCATATCAATAGAAGTAACTTTTACACCCGGTGCAAATACATCCACATTTGCTTTACCGTAATTGCTAAAAGTGCCCGCAAGGTTTTCATCCTGTTTTTCTGCCGAAGCACCAACACTTATCACATTAGGCGCATCGGTTGCCGAGCCATCCTCAAACATGTCATTCGGGTACTCCGGTTTAGCATCTACATCCTGGTTGTCGTTACCAGATGCCTGTACCAATAGTACATCTTTAGCGGCTGCATATTTAAAGGCCTCATCAACCCACGCTTTATGCGGCGATAGCTTTTTACCAAAGCTCATATTGATCACTTTCGCGCCATTATCAACGGCGTAATGTATCGCGTTAGCAATATCTTTATCATACTCGTCGCCATTAGGGACGGCTTTAATGCCCATTAACCTAACGTTATCAGCAATGCCATTTATGCCATATTTGTTATTACGTACCGCGCCAATTAAGCCCGCAACACCTGTTCCGTGCGATGCATCAGCAAACTTTAAAAGGTTATTACCATAAGGTTTGCCGTCATTAACATTTGGGTCGTCGCCAATTATGCGTTTGCGGGCATCCAGATCAGGGTTAACATCGTTATTTAATTTGGCCAGGTATTCGCTCAGGTCTTTTATGATCTTAGCATTATCAGAACTACCGCCTTCCTGCTGAAAAACCGATTCCCAAACATATTTGCTGCGGTTTATGGTGTCGTTAGTGGTTGTGATCTTTGCAAGATCTGTAACTTTAAACGAGTCGTCTGTTTTTAAGTTAAGCGCTCTTTTAATATACCCGCTGGTAACCATTAACGCGTTCATTGCAGGTTGCAGTTGTTGAATTTCGCCTTGTGATTTGGTTACGGTAGCATCATGTGTTTCCTTAACCTTTAACCAGTAGGCATATTCTTTATCATTACCGGCAGGTGCAGCTGTTAAATTAGCGTATTTTTCTTTTAAGCGGTTAAACTCACGTACCTCTTCGGTGGTTTCAGTATAGTTGCATTTGCCACCCGGGCCACCTAAAAAGTCCCAGCCGTGTATATCGTCAACATAGCCATTCTTGTCGTCATCAATACCGTTACCCGGAATTTCCTTCGTATTCACCCACAGTATGGGTTTCAGATCCGCCTGTGCGGTATCAATGCCGCTATCAATAGTGGCTACTACTACCGGTTTGCTTTTTTTGCCCTTTACAAACAAATAGGCCTGGTTAAGGCTTACGCCAAAATAACCATCGGTTTTGAGGTCCATGGTATGCCAGTTCTTCGGAAGTTCTATTGCCGCGGCTGTCGCCGCTGATTTTGGCGCCGTTTGCGCTACTGAACTATAATTGATGAGTACGAAGCCAGATAGAACGGCCCCGGCTATAAATTTGCAAATTTTGTGCATGTGTTAAAAAATAGTTTATCTAAAAAAATTACAGATCAAATTTAATACCCTGTGCTAAAGGCAACGTTTTTGAATAGTTTATAGTATTAGTTTGCCGCCTCATATAAACTTTCCATGCATCAGAACCTGATTCACGGCCACCACCGGTTTCTTTTTCGCCGCCGAACGCCCCGCCAATTTCGGCACCTGATGTACCTATATTAACGTTGGCAATGCCGCAATCAGAACCGGCGTATGATAAAAATGTTTCTGCTTCGCGCAGATTATTGGTCATAATTGCCGATGATAAGCCCTGAGGTACACCATTTTGCAGTTCGATAGCCTCCTCAATACTCGCGTATTTTATCAGGTAAAGAATAGGCGCGAATGTTTCATGCTGAACAATAGCATATTGGTTCTCTACTTCCGCAATGCAGGGCTTTACATAACAGCCGGATGCATAAGCTTCGCCCTCCAGCTTACCGCCTTCAACAACAAACCTGCCGCCCTCAGCCTTGCATTTCTCAATCGAGGTTAAATATAAGGTAACCGCATCTACATCTATCAGTGGGCCCATGTGGTTGTTCTCATCCAGTGGGTCGCCAATTTTAATCTGAGCGTAGGCGCTAACCAGTTTCTGTTTAAAAGCTTCATAAACACTTTCGTGGATAATAAGCCTGCGGGTACTTGTACAACGCTGACCAGCAGTGCCCACTGCGCCAAACACAGCACCAATAAGCGACATATCCAAATCGGCATTTTCGGTAATGATGATGGAGTTATTGCCGCCCAGCTCTAACAGGCTTTTTCCTAAACGTGCGCCAACTGCCGCGCTCACCGCCTTCCCCATCCGGGTGGATCCGGTGGCTGATATTAGGGGTACGCGGGTATCATTGGCCATCAGTTCACCAATGTTGCGGTCGCCTATTACCAGGCATGATACCCCTTCATCAATATTATTAAGTTTAAAAACCTCCTGCGCAATGTGCTGGCAGGCTATAGCGGTTAACGGTGTTTTTTCTGATGGTTTCCAAATGCATACATCGCCGCAAACCCAGGCCAGCATGGCGTTCCAGCTCCAAACCGCTACCGGGAAGTTAAACGCCGATATTACACCAACAATCCCCAGCGGATGATACTGCTCATACATACGGTGCTCGGGGCGTTCGCTGTGCATGGTTAGGCCGTATAATTGCCTGCTTAGCCCAACGGCAAAATCACAGATATCAATCATCTCCTGCACCTCGCCGTAACCTTCCTGCAGGCTTTTGCCCATTTCGTATGATACCAGTGTGCCCAGCTGTTTTTTGTTGGCCCTTAATGAATCACCTATCTGGCGTACTATTTCCCCGCGCTTTGGCGCAGGTACCTGCCGCCATGTTTTAAAAGCTTTGGCGGCGGTTTCAACTACGGTGTTATAATCACCGGCCGACGCGAATTTTACGGCAGCTATCTTTTTACCATCAACCGGCGATATGATGTCTTTTACAGCGGCATTTGGGCTGCTGCCCCAGGTACTGCCTGTACTAAAAGCGTCATTTATGTCGTTAATATGTAAATGATTAAGAATATCTTTTATTGCTAAGCTCATAATGGTTACTTTTGTCAAAGGTAAAAATCTTTAGGGCAAAATAAATCAACTCACCTGCTGCCGGTTAAAAAATGCTTTTCATTTATTATCAGCTATTTGTATTAACCGGTGTTAATAATGTTTGTATGTTGAAAACTTAATTGCATTATAGACGCTTATTATTGTAATTTGAACTCATTGTTTAAGCCTTGCGGATAAACATCCGCCGGGAAAATAGGGTGTTCTGCAAATAAACTTGAATGGAAGAAGAATTTGAATTTGGTTTTACCGAAGATCCAAAGTTTTCGGTAGAACGGTACGAAGAAATGATTCGCAATCATGATCAGTACTTTTTTGATGCACAGGCGTTTGAGAACATCATTGACTACTACATCGAAAAGAACGATCCGGCTAAAGCCTTGCAGGTTTCAGAATATGCACGTAATCAGCATCCTTTCGCTGCTGTATTTTTAATAAAACAGGCGCAATTGCTTGTAGTTACCAATCGCGCGAGCGAGGCGTTCGCGGCACTTGATAAAGCAGCCATGCTGGAAGCATCAGATGCCGACATATACATTATACGGGGTAACCTTTATGAGAGCATGGAGCGTAATGCCGAGGCGCTGGAGAACTACGAAAAGGCACTTGGCCTTGCCGAAGAAACCGACGAAATTTTACTGCATATAGCCTACGTTTACCAAAATATGGGCGATTATGATACGGCAATTACTTACCTTAAGCTGTGCCTTAAACAAAACATGGAAAACCAGGACGCGCTTTATGAGCTTGCGTTTTGCTATGATGTTTTAGATAACCAGCAGGAAAGTGTTCAGTTTTATCAGGCTTATATTGATAACGAACCTTACAGCTATGCCGCATGGTATAACTTAGGTAACGCTTATACTAAACTGAGCCTGTTTGAAAAAGCCATTGATGCGTACGATTATGCTATCCTGATAAAAGACAGCTTTGCATCGGCCTATTTTAACAAAGGTAACGCCCTGGTTAATTTAGAGAAATATGCCGAAGCGATTGATGTATACCGCCAAACGTTTGAGTATGAACAACCTAATGCCGATACTTATTGCGCGATAGGCGAGTGCTACGAAAAACTGGAGCAGATGGATGAAGCGCGGTCTTTCTACAAAAAATCTGTGAAGATGGATCCTAAGCTGTCTGATGCCTGGTTTGGTATTGGTGTTACGCTTGATTTTGAAGAACGGTATTTTGAGGCCCTGCACTTTTACAAAAAAGCGCTTGACCTTGATATTGCCAATGCCGATTACTGGTTTGCCATTGCCGATGCTGAATATAAGCTTGGCCACATGCACGAGGCCGAGCAGGCTTACGAAAAAGTGGTGGAGCTGAACCCGTTGGATGTTGATGCATGGCTGGATTATTCCTCCATATTGTATGAGCAGCAACGCCTGGCAGATGCTATTGGTATAATATCTGACGCGATAAAGAACAACCCCGATGCTGCAGAGCTTTACTACCGCATGGTGGCCTATCTGTTTGCTAAAGGAGAGTTTAATGAAGCGTTAAGCTATTTGGAGATGGCCCTGTCATCAGACCCTGAAAAACATTATATCCTGTTTGATTATCTGCCACAGCTGCAGGAGAATAAGATCATCATTGATATTATAAACAGATATACGAAATAAGAGATGTGCAGATGTGCGGATTTCAGATGTGCAGATGAAAAAAGTCATCTGCACATTTTTTTTGCAATAACCATCATGCAAGCATCTTCCTCATCTGCATATCTGCACATTTGAAATCCGCACATCTTCCTCATCTGCACATTTTTTTTGCAATAACCGTTATGTAAGCATCTTGTACATTAAATGTCAAATAATGTGTGCAGTGCAATTTGAAGTTTGCATATCTGCACAGCAAAGCGGATATTTGCCGCGTTAATACTTTTAGTTATAACCTATAACATACTATATGAACTACCAAATCAATGATCTTCCGGAACGCACAGCCAAGCCACGTAACAGCGGTTTAACTATGGTTATGGATAAAGGGCTAAGCCTTAGGCAGGTTGAAGATTTTATTGAAATGGGGGCTGGTTATACTGATGTTGTAAAGTTAGGCTGGGCCACCTCCTATGTTAGTCCGAATTTGGATGCCAAGTTAAAATTATACAAAGAAGCTGGTTTGCCCGTATACTTTGGCGGCACTTTGTTTGAGGCCATGATAGTTAGAGGGCAGTTTGATGATTATTGTCGCATCCTGGACAAATACCAGATGGAATACGCCGAAGTATCAGACGGGTCTATCACTATTGAGCACGACGTAAAATGCGAGTATATCCGCAAGTTAAGTAAACAGATCACCGTAATATCTGAAGTAGGCTCTAAAGACGTGCAAAAGATCTTTGCCCCTTATAAATGGATCCAGCTGATGAAAGCCGAGCTTGAGGCCGGGTCATGGAAGGTGATTGCCGAAGCACGCGAAAGCGGCAATGTGGGCATTTACCGCGATTCTGGCGAAGTAAGGCAGGGTTTGGTAGACGAGATCCTGACCCAGATCCCCGAAGAAACCATTATTTGGGAAGCTCCCCAAAAGGCACAGCAGGTTTGGTTTATAAAACTAATAGGCGCCAACGTAAGCCTGGGCAATATAGCTCCCGCAGATATTATCCCGCTTGAAACATTGCGCCTGGGCATCAGGAGCGATACATTTGAACATTTCCTGAAGAAGTAATAGAACCTCCTCCCTAAGCTTTTAAAGTAAAAATACCTGATTGCAAATTGCGTAGTTCTACGTGTTGCATACTCCCGTTTTGGATGGTAAACTTGCACTTAATATGCTTGCAGGAAAGTATTGTTATTAATTTATTTACTTAAATAATAATTAACCAATAGCCTTCCTTATAGTAACATTTAATGTTGCAACATCGTATACAGAACTACCTAAACCAAGTCAATGAAAAAAACTGTACTCACCCGGTTTATTAAAACCGCTTGCTGCGCCCTTGTTATGCTTACAATGGTATTAATTATAAATAGCTGCCGCAAGGATACTAAGCTGATAGGGCAGCAAACCAATTCAGTTGAAACCGCTTCTCATCTTGCTGTTAGCGATGCCAAAGCATGGTTTGGCAACAACAAAACTACGTTGGCAACAAAAATAAAGCTAACCTCCGAAACTTCTTTTTTGAGTAAAATAGCCAATTTTACACCGCTTTGGGATAGCGCCCGTACTGCGGTTGATACCAATTTTTACGTGGTAGAAGTGCCCGCTAAATATGTAAAAAAGATAGCTTTTACTACAGATGGTACTCAAAACAATGTTAATGGTATAACCCGGCTGCTGGTTTTGAAGGATAAACGTAACGGCGATTTGAGCGCCGCTTTAATGCAGGTACACGGCGAACCGGGAAGCAATATTACTAATGTACATTATATGAGTGTACCGCAAAATTTTAGCGGTAATATTTTTTACACTACGTTGCAGGGGCTTTTTGTTAATGGTAATATATATGAAAATGGCAAAATAACCCGTACGAGTAAAAGAACAGTTACCCAGGCTACAAAGCCAGGCGGGCCGCAGGTTTTTTTACTGCCGGCACCCGGCGACTGTGAAACAATCCTTATTGGTTATTTTGAGCAGACATGTGTAACCTATTCAGATGTTGAGTTTTGTTCTGATGAGGTTTTGATATATACTGAAGAATACACTTATTGCACTCCTGCGACAGGTGGTGGCGGCGGTGGTGGGTATACTCCTCCCACCTGTCCTCCCGGCACCCCGGGAACCCCTCCAACTAACCCACCTATATTGGTAGAATCTATTAACGGCAAAAAAATGATTAGATTAGTGCAGGGCGGTGATCCGGGTGCGGGATGCCCTGTAGAGCCGCCACCGGTAGAAGAGCCACCTAAAATAGATAATCAAGTAAAAGATCCCTGTTTGCATAAAATGGTGGAAGCGTCGAGGAGCGTTAACATACAATATAGTTTAAATGAAACAATGAATTCCGTTTTTGATCAAAATACAAATTTCAATATCGATTTCACCGATGCCTTACCTCAGACTTTTTCGAGCCCTAATGTAGATGGGGATGCTGCCGTAGATAATATTAAATCACACTTGATAAAACAACCAGATGGAACCAATCGAAAGATTATAGACTTTATGAATGTATCAATAAGATTAAATTCTTCTTTATCAAATTCGTCTAAAGAATATGTAACTGCAACAATAATACATGAAGCACTGCATGCTTATTTATCTTACAGCCAAACAATTGTAAACCAGCATTTGGACATGGCGAGAAATTATTTAAACTCAATGTCTACTCAATTACAATCAATGTACCCCAATTTATCCGCATCCGATGCTAATGCTTTAGCTTGGGGAGGATTACAGAGTGAAGCTGGATCGTTATATAATAGTCTTAGTACAGTGGAAAAAAACAACATATCAAATATCAATTCGGCTTATAAATCTGGAACAAGTGGCCAGCCATGTACACCATAAAACCTAAAATATGTTAAAAAAGGTATTCGTCATCTTGTTATTTGTAATTCTCCCTTTTATAGGTAAGAGTCAAACATCATCTGAAATTAAGTCTTTTACGCAATTCGTATTAAGAAATTTTCATTTACCGAATGAGTTGAAAACTAACTGCGAATGGATGTATGCGATTGTAAAAGTAAAAACGGATAACAAAAACAAAATAATAAAAATTGAATTCGTGAATAACCCTCCCAATGAAATTAAAACCGCATTTGATTTTTTGATAGGACATCAGTTTTCAAAGAAAATGAAAATTGATAAGCATCCAATTGTGTTTTATCTTGGAATTGATAACTTGGAAGGCTGTACAGAAAAGCCGGGGGATAAGATGTTTTATGCACCAAACGATGCAGCTGCAAAAATTTGGGGCTACATGTCTCAACTGATTAAAGATGATCCGGGAACCATCTTTATGCCAAATTTGTTATTGTATGGGTATAGCAAACCGCAGCCATAACAATTATAATCCCCCACCCTAACTGGTCGAAGTTTCCAACTTCGATCTAAAATGTGGCAAGAGTTTTCTTGCGTAATTAAGCCGGAAGCTTTTTTAATTATAAGTCGAAGTTTAGCTTTAGCTAAACTTCGACCAGTTGGAATATGAAATCAAATCTTATAGCACGATTAGCCCTTTCGATATTAATTATAAGCATCAATTTATCTGTTGTTAGCTTTATAGGGGATATGGTAATTAACTTTACAAATGCTTTAAAAAGGATTAATTTTTTAGGATTGTATATTATCGACTTTTTAATTTTTCACAGTTGGATCTTTGCAATTTGCGTGATCGTTTATTATTATCTATTTAATATTATCAAACTAAAAAACGACTTGATATTAAAATGTCTTTTTGCATTATTGGTTGGTTATTGTTTATCGCGAGTTTTATACAATGATGAAGCCAGTATGAGTACTTATTATAAATCGCTTAAAATAACCATTTCGTATTGCCTCACGGGGATCATCTCAGTTTTACTATTAGAGCTTTACTTTATTCCTGTATGGTTTAAAAAACGATATAATATTTAATCCCCCACTGGTCGAAGTTTATAACTTCGACCTAAGTAGTATTAAGCTTTCAACTTAACTGCCGGTATGGGAAATATAAAAAAATAAAAGCCCTCCTATCAAGTTTAGATGTAAGCCGGGTGAGCTTTTCGTAAACAACCCTATTTTTCATATGTTGTTGTTAAAAAGCGATAATTATGAGCACTCCAGAAAACAAGGTTCCTGCACAAGATCCAAACGGCGGCCCGAAAACCAATAAGGCAGAGCAGGGTATAGTAACCAATGCAGACGAGGCTGACAAGGTGGTAAATACAGATGGCGCGGATGGTGCTATTGCAGATATGGATGGCATACAAGAGACCCTAAGCGATACTGAGCCATCAACAGCGCTTAATGCCGATACATACGGAGCAACCGACAGCCAAACGGCAAGCGGTGATACCGCTACCGATGCAGAAATAGCAGGCGACCGATCAGTAATATAACCTTTTATTTTTTATACGAGAAAAGCCATGGTATCAGCTCCGGCTCGGCAAAGGCATCGTTCCAGCTGTTATGATCATCATTAGGGTACACGGTAAATTTTGGGGTAGCTCCGGCTTCTTTAAGGGCGCTAACCACAGCTTCTGAATGTGTGAAAGGTACAACGCTGTCTTTTGCCCCGTGAAAGATCCATAACGGCACTTTCTTAGCATACTTTTTAACGTTGTTGGTATTATCGCCACCGCAAATGTCAAATGCCGCGGCAAAAACGTTTGGCTTGCGTCTTAATATCTCTAAAGTGCCCATGCCACCCATTGACAGGCCGCCTATGTATACTTGTTTTTTCTCCACATAGGGCTTTTCCAAAAACTGGTCAACCATGCCCATTAATGCGCTCATAGCACGGGTTGGTTCGCCGCCTTCAATAAAGTTGAATTTTCTTTTGCCTCCTGTTGTGTCAATAGCAACATTGCTCCAGTAGCTATCCTTAGGGCACTGCGGAAATATCACTATAGCCGGGTAGTTTGTGCGGATAGTATCATTCAAAAATAATTGCGGCCCGTAAGCCAGTTGTGCTTCATTGTTAGTACCGCGCTCGCCTGATCCATGCAGTACAATTATAAGCGGGTATTTATTTTTAGGGTCAAACTTTTCAGGGAAAAGGATGCGGTATGGAAGAGTATCTTTTTTGCTGATGAAGCTCCCCCTGTCAAACGCTCCGTTTACTTGTGCATGGGCTAAAAAAGGAAATGTCAGGTACATGGCACACAGCATTCCTAAAACTATTATTTTTTTTATGGTCATTGTTCTCAGGTTGATGTTATAATTGCAGCATGTAATGGAACATACCGCGGTAATATTAGCGCAAATTAGCTTTTTTTTGATGCCAACCTAAAAAAATGCTTCAATAAATTAATTCTTACTCAATGCCGGACTTTGAAAATCAAGCTTTTTTAAGCCACGTTGAATTTCAGGGCAGCTCATGAATAACTTCCATAACAGGCCCGAGCGTTGGTTCTCTATCATTACAATAATGGGCCCCTGATCAATTGCCAGGTATGATTTGCCATACCAGTTTTTTGATTCGCTAAAGGCATCGGTAAAACCGTATTCGCCCCAAATTTTATCGCCCAGGTCATAATAAAAATGGCGTAGCGCTTTCATAGAATATTCCGGCGTGTAGGGGAATGCTGATAAAGCGGCTGTTGGCGTGATCACCCCAAGATCATTAGTGGGTGAATGGGCATTATAACCTTCAAAGTTATCGCTTGCTGTTAGTCCCCAGCAATTTTCGCCATAACCTTTAAACTTTTTGGGGTTATCAATACAATACGCCCGGTTTATTAAAGTATGGTTTACATTTTGCTCCCAGTAGTCGGCATATTTATCTTTTAAGCCTTTGGGGTTTAAACCCAGGAAAGAGTATTGTGAAAAGAAAAGCGGTCCGCCATAATCAAAACCCAACGGCAATTTATAACCATAAAACGTTTTGCCATTTTTAAAAAAATCGCTTTGCGCCCAGCCCCTGTCATAAATATCGGCACTTACCGGCGAGCGGTCTGATGATTCGGCAAGGATATAGGTAATTAAACACTCATTAAAACCACGGATAGGGAAGTTCATGGCCCAGCCGTAATTAGGGCTCCAGTGCCAGTACAGGTTATCCCTGCCTTCTCGGGTAAACCATGCCCAGTCCATTTCGCCCCACATCCAGTTGATCATATCACGTATGCGACGCTCTTTTGGGTCATCAGCTGTAAAGTATTGGCGGGCACATAATAACCCCTGGAACAGGTATGCGGTTTCAACTATATCGGCACCATCGTCCCGGCGGCCAAAACGGATGGTTTTACCGGTCTCGCCATTCATCCAATGCGGAAACGCGCCATGGTAAGAATCGGCCTTGTATAAAAATTCAACGATCTTAACCATACGGTTAACAGCCTGGTCATGGGGAATGAATTTACGATGATCTGCTGCGATTAAAGCCATAATGCCAAAACCTGTGCCGCCGGTAGTAACTACTTCGTTGCCATAATCAAAGGCCACATTGCTGCGTTCACGCGCAAGGCCACTTTTTGGATGCCCAAAATCCCAAAAATACCGGAAGGTTTGGCGTTGTACCACATCTAACAAGGCACTGTCCGAAAGGCCTTTTATGATGCCAACAGGTTTAATGGCGTCGCTTTCTTTTCCACCTTTTTTTTGAGCCATACCGCAAACAGCTATCATTAACAGGCATGCGGATAAGAATATTTTTTTCATGAAATGGTTTTTCAGGTAAATAAGAAAGGTTGCCCGCCCATGCGGACGGACAACCTTAAAACTTATTCAAAGTAAATGTTTATTGTATTAATATCCCGGGTTTTGTTTTAAACGGCCCCCGCTTAAATCAATTTGTGTTTGCGGGATAGGGAACAGTGCCGCCCTGGCTACCCATGTTTTGCCATGTGCCGCAAATGCTGCTGCTGCGCGGCCGGGTTGTACGGCATCCTGGCGCACTATGTCAAAGAAACGGTCATGCTCTTCGGCCATTTCCACACGGCGTTCATGCCATACGTTTAACAGGGTTGGTGCAACCGGGGCTAATTTAGCACGTGCACGCACTGCTGTTAGTGCTGTATTTGCTGCACCTGTGTTGCCAATTTGTATGGCAGCCTCGGCGTTTATCAGCAGTATATCGGCATAACGTAAAATACGGACCTGTTTTGGTAAACGGTCTGTATTACCACCGCAGTTATCTTCGGCGGTGCGGCTGTGATAAGCTTTATAGCTATAGCGGTCATTTTGAACAGAATCGCGACTTGGAATACGGAAGCCGTCAAATAATACAGTTCCGTTTGGCTGAATAGTAAGTACTGTTGCAGCTCGCCTTACATCATTAGGCTCATACTCGTTAAGCAAACTTAGTGATGGGTTGTTAAAGCCAAAACCCAAATCTGCCCAGCCTCTTTTACCACCGGCACGAGGGCCCTGTGATACAGTATACAGGTTTATCCCCGCGGTGCAGCTTTTGTTAATACCTGCCTGTATCTCAAATATCGATTCATTATTGTTATTGCCACCATCGCCATTAACCGCTTTTTGCCTCCATATAAGCGAGTAATCGTTCACCAATGAATATTTATTGCTGGTAATTACAGCATTTGAAAGCTCATATGCTTTCTGGTAATCTTTCATATATAGATATACTTTGGCCTCTAAAGCCTGTGCCGCAGTTTTAGTTGCACGCCCAACATCCGTTGCCCCCTTATCCGGCAGGTTAGCTGCCGCGAAATCAAGATCAGAAACAATAAATTTATAAATATCATCTGCAGTAGCACGGGTCTGGTATTTGTCGTCATTAGCCTCACTTGGCAATGGTACTTTATCAAGCAAAGGCACACCACCATAAAGGCGCACAAGGTTAAAGTAAAAATATGCCCTTAAAAACCGGGCCTCGGCTATCAGCGCGTTTTTTGTAGCAGCATCAAACTGGGCGGCGTTTAACTTATCTAACGCCTGGTTGGCACGGGCAATACCCTGATAGTGACCTGTCCAAACGTTGTTTACTACGCCGTTTGTAGCCGATGTGGTTAAGTTATCAATTTGCAGCGCATCTCCATAATCCAGCGGCTCACTACCTTTGTCCGCATCATCTGATGCAATATCGGTCATGATTA
Source organism: Mucilaginibacter sp. (assembly GCF_041660805.1). Taxonomy (GTDB): domain Bacteria; phylum Bacteroidota; class Bacteroidia; order Sphingobacteriales; family Sphingobacteriaceae; genus Mucilaginibacter. The sequence goes on from NZ_JBAZVP010000007.1 coordinate 169,171, forward strand.
CAAACTGAAAACTATCGATATCAGGATCAAAACCGCCAATGTAAAATACATTGTAGATGCCCGTAACCAGGTTTTTGGCCTGTGCCGGGTCTGTAGCTATCTGGTCCTGGGTTATTTGGCCCTGTGGCTGTACATCCAGGTAATTTTTACAAGCACTAAAAGTACTTGCTATAACAGCTGCGCAAATAAATAGCAGTGTTGAATATTTCTTATATATCTTTTTCATAATACAATAGCGTTAAAATTGAACATTTACACCAAATGCAAAAGTGCGTGTTACCGGATAGTTGGTAGCATCAATACCTGATGTTAAAATATCAGTATTAAACAACTCCGGCGATGAGCCACTGTAGCGTTTAGCAGTAAATAGGTTCTGCGAGGTTAAATACATTCTAAATTTGGAGATACCTATACGTTTTAACATGTTAGTGGGTATAGTATAACCCACAGTTAAGTTGTTTAACCTTAAAAACGCGCCCGATTCAATAAAATAGGTTGATGGCGGGGTACTTTGACTAATTACATCAGGGTCGGTTGATGATGGGTTAGTTGGTGTAAAGCGACTGTTAGCATAGCTGACCTCAATATTATCATTTGCATTACCCCTTGCATTCTTTTTACCATTGTAAATTTTGTTGCCCCAGTTGCCATAGAAATCGGCGCTAAGGTCAAAGCTATAGTAGTTAATGCCAAAGTTAAAACCGCCAAAATATTTAGGCTGGTATGAACCTGCAAAAATGCGATCATTAGCGTCAATTTTACCATCAGCGTTTGTATCCGCATATTTTAAACCGCCAATATGTTTCGCCTCGCCAACATCGTAAGTTGGTGCTGCATCAACCTCTGCCTGGTTTTGAAATACACCAATAGCATTCAGCACATAGTAACTTGCAATTGGCTGGCCATTGTCTGTACGGGTAATGGGTTGCGAGTTGGCGCCACCTGCATTAAGCGCCTGGCCGCCATTTAAACCCGTAATAGTGTTTTTGTTGTAGCTAATGTTAGCACCAACATTATAAGAAATATGATCGTTAATGTTATCCCTCCATCTCAGGGCAAACTCAACACCTTTATTTTGGTATGATGCTGCGTTGGTAATATAGCGGTTATCAGGATCGCCTAATATACCCGGAAGAGTTATATAGGTTAAAGCGTTGTTCACTTTTTTATCATAGTAATCAAACTCACCGCTTAAACGGTTGTTCAGGAAGCCAAAATCCAATCCGATATCTAATTGCTTGGTAGTTTCCCATTTAAGGTTAGTGTTTTTGATGTCCTGTATCACCGTCCCCGCTGCAAGTTGGCCATTATTGAAGTAATAAGGCTGATATGGCGAGCCTGTTACAATAAATAATGCCGGATCGATATTATCATTACCCAACTCACCATAGCTGCCACGAAGTTTTAACTGGTCAAAAATGCCGTCTTTCATGAAGTCTTCTTCAGAAATTACCCAACCTGCACCAACAGTATAGAATGTGGCATATCTTTGGCTGAATTTAGAACTGCCGTCACGACGGATAGAGCCTGTTAGCAGGTATTTACCGGCGTAGTCATAATTAATACGGCCTATATATGACTGGCGGGTAAACAATGTACCACTGTTTTTGTCTACCGCATTCAAATCGGGGTTACCCAGATCTAAAAACCACTGGTCCTGATTAGGTGGGACATCAATACGTGAGCCGTTGATAAAGTTTGAACGTCCTTTTTCTGTAACAATACCACCTAAAACTGTAAAATGGTGTTTGTTAAATGTTCTGTCGAAAGTTACCGTGTTGTCCCATTGGTACTGGTATGAATTATCGTTCTGTACAAATAACGTGCTGTTAGGCTGGCGCTGATTGCCACCGCCCACAGTAAATGTACTACCATCGTTATTAAACTGGTATCCGTAATTTTTTTGATTGTTGAAACGGGCATCAAGGTTAAATGCGGAATGAAATGTTAACCATTTCACCGGGTTATAATCAGCTGCCACATTACCTTGCACACGGTTGTTAAGGGTGAAATTATTGGTTTTATCTAATTGCAGCAACGGGTTGCTTACATTGCCCCAGGCTGATGCGTTACCATACAAACCGTTTGATATTGTAGGGATGATTGGTGCAGCCCTATATACGTTACCGTAAATATCGGCAATAGGAACACCTCTCTCTGCACCGCGGGTTAAAGACAACTGATTGCTGAATTTTAGCTTATCTGATATTTTAACATCATTATTGGCACGTAATGAAAAACGTTGAAAATTGTTGGTTTTAATAACACCATTCTCATCATAATAGTTGGCGCTGATAAAATAAGTGCTTTTATCGCCGCCGCCTGCAACAGATATGTTATGATTAGTATAAAAACCTTTACGGGATACGGCATCGGCCCAATTGGTAGTACCCGGAATAGTTAATGGCGATTTATCATCGGCTGCTATTTTACCCGGGTTGGCTACGTTTAAATAATCAACATATTGCTGCCTGTTAGCTAACTGGATCTGGCTGGCAATTTCCCTGAAGCCTACGTTAGCATCATAGCTAACAACAGCAGGGCCGCTTTTACCTTTTTTAGTGGTAATAATAACCACACCGTTAGCACCACGCACACCATAGATAGCAGCAGATGCATCTTTTAAAACATCAACACTTACTATATCTGCATTGTTAATGTTACGGATGTCATCAGTTAATACCCCGTCAACCACATACAGCGGGTTTGCACCGGCAAGTACAGATCCTGTACCACGGATACGCAATATAGGCGCCGCATTTGGCTGGCCTGATGATAGTACCTGTACACCGGCAACTTTACCTTGTAATGCCTGGGTAGCGGTTTGTACCGGTTGCTTGGTTAGCTGGTCGCCGTTTACGCTGGCTACAGCGCCGGTAACATCACGCTTGCGCTGCGTACCATAACCTATTACAACTACCTGTTTAAGCTCATTTGGTTCGCTTTTTAATTGAACATTTAAGGTTGTTTGACCGTTAACCGGCAGGGCTTGGGCAGTATACCCAATATAACTGAATGTTAATGTGGCGTTTGATGGTGCAGATATTGAATAGGCACCATTTACATCAGTTTGGACGCCGGTTGCGGTTCCTCTTACGCCTACACTTACGCCAATAAGGCTTTCGCCAGTAGCGGCATCAGTAACTTTACCCTTTACGGCAACGTTTTGCGCTATAGCTGTGTTAACAAAAAAGGAAAACAAAAGCATCAACCCTGAGATTGTAGAAATTCTCTTCATAGTGGTTAAATGTTAAGTATTTGGATAATAGATTTTCTAATGTCGAAACATATCCCCGGCATTATTATGATGGATTTAACACATTTGTATGAAGAATGTTTTAATAAAATCAATTTTTGAAACAAAATTGATAATGGAGATAGTGTATTTTATACAACATGCCAAACCAATTGTAATACATTTTCTCGCCTTTGGCGAAAAGAAAACGAATTACAGCTAATTACTTAGTGTATTATGATCCTGTAAATTAGCGCGTTGCATGGAATGTAAATACCTGAACTTTCAGTAGAAAAAAGAAAGGGAATTGCTTTAAAACTGTAGTTTCGTTTAACTAAATATTTCTTTTTTAGCAGTATTTACCGGCTGAGGCACTTTTACATAGTAACCTGTACCGTCATAAATCCTTTTACGGGGATGGGCCTGACAGGCATCGCTGCAACAGCCTTCCATTTTTGTACCGCACTCATCGCACTGGGTAAAATGCTCATTGCACTCGGGGTTAGCGCAGTTTATCATTTTATGGGTAGTAGTACCGCAGTTTAGGCATTTTGAAATAACCACAGGGTTAACACTATTCACATCAACAGATAGGCGATTGTCAAACACATAGCATTTGCCTTCAAAATCTTCGCCGCCGGTTTCTTTGCCATATTTAATAATACCGCCATGCAGCTGGTAAACATCGCTAAAACCTTCATGCAGTAACAGGGCCGATGCTTTTTCGCATTTAATACCGCCTGTACAATAAGTTAGTATTTTTTTGTCTTTATATTGAGCCAGCTCATTGATCATGGCCGGGAAATCGCGAAAATTATCAATATCCAGTGTAACGGCATTTTTGAACTTGCCCAGTGAGTGCTCATAGTTAGAGCGCACATCCAATATTACCACATCATCGCGGTCTTTCATGGCCAAAAACTCTTTGGGATGCAAATGCTTACCCGTTTGTTTTTGCGGGTTGATCATGTTAGGATCGCGCAGACCGGAGTGTACAATTTCTGATTTGTAACGCACGTGCATTTTAACAAACGAAGGCTCTTCAACCTCGTCGATCTTAAAATCGATGCCGGCAAAACGCTCATCGGCATGAACGGTATCCATGTAAGTTTTACAAGATTCGGCAGTGCCGGAAACGGTACCGTTCAAGCCTTCGTTAGCAACAATAATGCGCCCGGTTAAGCCTAAACTTTTACAGAAATTTAAATGATCGGCAGCAAATTGCTCGCCATCGGCTATTGTTGCGTAACAATAGTAAAGGAGTGTATTGTATTTTGTCATAGCATTCATTGATACTGCTGCAAACAGTGTTAAATGAGGCGCAAATATAAGGTTTTGAGTTAAAAGTATAAAGTTGAAAGTTTAGAGTACAGGGGAATCGCTTTTAATAGCATTTGCCCCGTCAGGGGCTACCTATTCTCAAACGTTCAATCCCGCCATATTGGCTAAAAAACTTCAAAGTGGTTTTCTTAACGCAGCAGGAGATAATGCCCGTTTCAATCAACTATAAAAATAACCTACTTTTGATTATTGAGATTCATGAGCCTCAATTGAATAAACCAGAGGAGAACAGGTTGATGATGAATTAAACAGGCATTAATTTTATACTGATATGCTTAACCTCAATTTTACGCCATTCCCAACAATAACAACCCAACGCCTGATGTTAAGGCAATTACAGGATGACGATGTTCATGAACTTTTTGCCCTGCGTACAGACGAGAGTGTGAACCGTTTTTTAGACCGGCCCTTGCCGGAGTCGTTGAATGATGTCCGGGAGTTCATTGCAAAGGTAAACCAAATTACGCATGACAACGAGGGCCTTTATTGGGTAATTACCCGCAAAAACGAAGATAAGTTATTGGGTACTATTGGCTTGCGGAATTTCGAACCGGAACAATACCAGGCCGAAATAGGCTATGAATTGCACCCCGATTACCAGGGTCAAGGCTTTATGCACGAAGCAATAACCCATGTATTAGCTTATGGTTTTGGTCAGTTAGGTTTGCAGGCGATTATGGCCGATACAGACCCCGGGAATCTGCGATCCATCCAAATACTTGGAAGGCATGGCTTTGTGAAGATTAATGGTCTGGAAAATACCTATATATTGAGTGATAAGTAGCTATAAACCAAATAGCCAACAATATTATGGTTTTTATCCCACCTCGCAGAGAAATCGCTTTTAACATTTAAGTAATTTATCTTATCCCGTAAAATATCCTGAAGCCCTGGATGTACTTTTTATTGCCGGCGTATGATACACCATAGTCAACCCTGAAGATAAGGCGCTGGAGGCCAATATAGAGCTCTCTGTAATTGGGGTTGCCTTTTGTGGTTAAGTAATTAGCACCTATAATTTCTTCCAGCTTTAACTTTCTGATAAACGATATTTTACCAAGCACCGAACCGGCAAAGTTATGCTGGTAATGTGCTTCAAAAAAAGCGCCGTTTGTGCTGTAAGTATAAAACGGCAGGAAGTGGAAACTGCCAATATAGGTAGGGTCAAAAGTGGTACCCTGGTTACCTAAGTAATGATAGTAATCCATAAAATAAAGGGTGTTATTATTGAAATAATCGCCCCCGGTTAATTTAAAGGACGAAAATCCGGAAGTACCTATGCGGATATTACTTTGAGAAATATCAGCCGAAGCAAAATCATAATCAACATCAGAGCCGAAAACACTTTTTATCCCCTTGCGATAGTTAACGGTAAGGGTTGGGTATTTTGATGGCAGGTTAAACTTGCCTGTCGGCCTTGTTATATATTGCTGATCAAATGTAAAAGTTACCGCAGTATTAAAAGTAAACGCCTGATTCTTCGGGAATAAAAAGGACCTGTCGTTAGCCGGTGTACCGGGTGGCGCTAAAGGGTTATTTGAAGTAAATTCCCTTATTTTACTGCTGAATATATGGCCGTAAGCGTTATTATAAAGTTGCGAGCGGCTGGAATAACTTAAACTGCCTGTCCATAATACCCCATTTGCTAATTCGCGCTGGTAGCCAAAGCCACCATATTGCGAACGATAATATTTTACATAGTTGTTTTCGTACAGCAGGGTACTCAATGTGTTAAAGTATAAAGAGCGTGTACCTACGTTGTTAAGATCAAGTATATCGCTGCCGAAGCTTACCCAAAATTTAGAGTTGTGAAATGGATCATTCTTATACTCGGTTAATATATTTGCACTAAACAATTTATTAACGAAACCATAGCGTACCGCAGGTGTAACACTGAATGTACGGTAATCATCCAGTTTTTTTGTATATCTAACCTTTGCGTTAATACCAAAACCTTCAACCGTATTGTAATAAAACGTTTGTAAAAAAGGGAACACATAAAGCGAATCTTTATTACTGCGGTTACTGGCGTTGTAACCAAAAATTAAATAACCGGGATAATTAATATTGTTTTTGGTATGCTGAAGCTCATCTAAATAAGCATCGGTTTGTTTATAGGCGGCAATACTGTCTTTTTTATTATAGTCCCTGGTTTCCTGGGCGGTTAAAGGTACCTGGCGCATATTGTTCCAATAAGCGGGGCTTTTAATATTGGCAGCAGTATCAATTTTTAATACTTCGCCATTAAAATAGCCTTCAGGAAAGTTCTGGTTTATCTTATAGTTGTTGTAAATGCTTATATAGTATCCGGAAAATTTAAACCCGAAAACACCGCCTGTAAAGCTATATTGTACTGATGCCGGTAACCAGATACTGTCACGAAGAGGTATATATTGCTGACTTATTTGTATCGTATCTATCAGGTTAAGGTTATCATTATAATTGGTTAGCATCAGGTCGGCACTGTAAAGGCGCGAATCGCTCTGTACTATATAAATATTACCTTTAAACACGGGGTCATAGGTATGTTTAGGCAGCAGTTGTATCTTGCTGATGGTACGCCCGTTTGATATGGTAGACCCCATATATTTGTAATGGTAATAAGAAAGCGCGTTTGATGCCACCGGCGATACAAAGCCATGAGAGCTGAGGCCGTTAATATTAATCACGTTATCGTACAGGTTCAGTTCCAGGTCTGATGCTTTTGTATAGCCAAAGGCCGGATTTTGCCCTGCTGTTTTTGAGGCGATGGTTACCTCTTTAAATTTATTGGGTGTTTGTACATTGAATTGGGAAAGCGATTCTGATTGGTAAAGTATCCCGCGCCCGTTTGAATCCAGGTCCAGCTGGCGGATAACCGCGCTGCCCATTAATGATTTAGGGGCTTTGGTTAGCTTTTGCACACCTTTAATATAAACCGCGCATGAGAAGGTTTTATACTCATTCATATGCTTTTGACGGTTTGCTATTACTTTGCGCATAATGGCCATGCCGCTATCTGTTTTGCTGTTGTATTTGGCCGTATCTGTTAACTCGAAAATCTCATTATCAAGCTGCACATCCAGCGTGTCGTTACGATCTGTTATCGTTACCGGGATCATTTTTTCGCGGTAGCCTACCAAACGGTAAACAATGTTATAAACGCCGGGGGTAAGCTTAAACATATACCTGCCTTCCTCATTAGCAGTGGTGCCATAAGTTGAGTTGCGTATATAGATAGACGTGAAAGGTGCAGGTTCGTTTTTTTGCCCGCTAACCCGCCCAGACAAGATGTACTGTTGTGCCGAAACAGTAAACGTAGATATTATAAAAAAAATGAATAGTAAAGTTCTGCTCATATCTGATTTTCTACATTTAATACTTTTCTTACGCTAAAATGTTTGTTAATAGCTGTAATATATTAAAAATGTTGCGTATTAGCAGTTCAATTGCGGTTGAATGTTTAATTTTGACGCTTTAAATCTATTCATATGTATAAAACATTACAGCCGGTTTTACAGCAGGAGCTTGCCGATATTGAAAATGCAGGCTTATATAAAAGGGAAAGAATTATTACCTCGCCACAAAGGGCTGATATAACTGTACAGGGCGGTAAAGAAGTGATAAACTTTTGCGCCAACAACTATCTGGGCCTTTCTGCCCATCCAAAAGTGATTGAAGCTGCAAAAGCAACTATGGATACGCATGGTTACGGCCTGTCATCCGTACGTTTTATTTGCGGTACACAGGATATACATAAAGAACTTGAAAAAAAGATAGCCGGGTTTTTAGGAACGGAAGATACCATTTTATACGCGGCTGCATTTGATGCCAACGGCGGCGTGTTTGAGCCGTTGTTTAATGAGCAGGATGCCATTATATCTGACGAGTTGAACCATGCATCTATTATTGACGGGGTTCGCCTTTGTAAGGCACAGCGCCAGCGCTATAAGCATGATGACATGGCAGATCTGGAAGAAAAGCTGAAAGCTACGCAAGATCTGCGCCACCGTATTATTGTTACCGATGGTGCTTTTTCAATGGATGGCACCATTGCCCAGCTTGATAAGATATGCGCACTTGCCGAGCAGTACAACGCTTTGGTGATGATAGATGAGAGCCATTGCAGCGGCTTTATGGGTAAAACCGGCCGCGGTACGCATGAGCACCATAATGTAATGGGTAAAATAGATATTATTACCGGTACGTTGGGTAAAGCATTAGGCGGGGCATCGGGCGGGTTTACATCGGGCCGTAAAGAGATCATTGATATGTTGCGCCAACGCTCAAGGCCGTATTTGTTCTCAAATACATTGGCCCCTGCTATTACCGGTGCATCAATAGCTGTGCTTGATATGCTAAGCGAAACCACCGACCTGCGCGATAAACTGGAAACCAATACCAAATATTTCCGTGAAAAAATGACCGCTGCCGGTTTTGATATTAAACCGGGTGTACACCCTATAGTGCCGGTTATGCTGTATGATGCTAAGCTGGCACAGGAGTTTGCAGCCAAAATGCTGGAAGAAGGCATTTACGTTATCGGGTTTTATTACCCGGTTGTGCCGCAGGGTAAGGCACGTATCCGTGTGCAGATCTCGGCAGCGCATGATACGCACCATTTAGATAAAGCTATTGCGGCATTTACCAAGGTGGGCAAGGAGTTAGCGGTGATTAAATAATACCCGTTATATTTGTAATCGAATTTTTTTGAATAAGTTATATAAATGCAAGCGCAGATAGATCAATATACAAACGAGATAAACGCTTTTTCGCCGGCTAATGCTGATGAACTAGAAGCTTTTCGTATTAAATTTTTAGGGACAAAAGGATTGATAAAAGATCTTTTTGAAGAATTTAAAACCGTTGGCCCCGAAGAGAAGCGTGTTTTTGGTAAAGTACTTAACCAGTTTAAACAACTGGCCGAAGCAAAATATAATGAGCTAAAGGAAGGCCTTACATCAGAAACCGTAAATCCGAAATCTGAAATAGACCTTACCCTTCCCGGCGATGGTTTTGAGGTTGGCTCGCGCCACCCGCTTTCATTGGTGCGTAACGAGATCATTGATATTTTTAAACGCCTGGGCTTTGTGGTTGCAGAAGGCCCGGAGATTGAAGACGACTGGCATAACTTCTCGGCATTGAATTTCCCTGAAGAGCACCCGGCGCGCGATATGCAGGACACCTTCTTTATCCGCAAGGGTGAGGGTACAGATGATATCGCTTTGCGTACACACACCTCATCGGTACAGGTGAGGATGATGGAGCAGGGCAAACCACCGTTCCGTGCTATTATGCCGGGTCGCGTTTACCGTAATGAGGCTATATCTGCCCGTGCACATTGCTTTTTTCACCAGGTAGAAGGTTTGTATGTTGATGAAAACGTATCGTTCTCTGATCTGAAACAAACGCTTTACCACTTTGTGCAGGAGCTTTATGGCGATGGTACACAGGTACGTTTCCGCCCGTCGTACTTCCCGTTCACAGAGCCATCTGCAGAGATGGATATCTCTTGTACCATTTGCAAAGGTGCGGGTTGTAATATGTGTAAATACAGTGGCTGGGTTGAAATTTTAGGCTGCGGTATGGTTGATCCTAACGTTTTGGAAAACTGCGGCATCGACAGTAAAAAATACACCGGCTTTGCCTTTGGTATGGGTATGGAGCGTATTGCCAACTTAAAATATGTGATCCGCGATCTGCGTTTGTTTTCTGAGAACGATGTTCGTTTCTTAAAGCAGTTCCAGTCGGAAATTATATGAGGTATGTAATGATATTGGCATTGGTAGGCATGCTGTTTTTCTCCTGCGGGAAAACAGGTGATGTTGTGCCGAATGTGCCGGTAAATTTACGGATTACCAAAACGGATCCTAATGCAGCAGCTCTGAATGCTATAGGAGGATCAATAATTATTAGCGGACAAGGTGTTGCCGGCATCATAATTTATAGGGGCATTAATGGTTATGTAGCTTATGACCGCTGCAGCAGCTATCAGCCCGAGAAACAATGTGCCGTTACCGTAGATGATACTGGTTTTACAGTAACTGACCCTTGCAGCGGAGCGAAATTTTCCCTTACAGATGGGAGTCCGGTTAAGGCACCGGCAACCAGATCGCTCAAGACGTACAACGTGAATACAACACAATTTGAGATAATTGTGTATAATTGAGGATGGAAGCCGATAAAATTAAAGATAGTATAAAGCGGGCGGCACAAGATCTGTTCCGGAAATTCGGTTACCATAAAACCAGTGTAAACGAAATTGCCAAAAAAGCCAAGATTGCAAAGGCTACTATTTATAAGTATTTTGACAGTAAAGAAGCCCTTCTGCACGTTTTGCTGATGGACTATATAAAGGTGAGCGTTAATGAATTAATTAATACCAACACGCCCGAACAGGATGAGGAAACCCACCTGAGCAACCTTATCATGAAAACCTGCCGGTTATCGTACACGGTTTGCAATGAATTCATCGGCTGGGATTTTATCCGCGAAAGCACTAACTCGCAAGATTTTTTAAAGAACCTGTCAAACGAGCTGGAAGAGCTGCTCATGCAATCATTTACCCAACTGCCCGGAGTTAAAAAGCACGATACCTATCAGCAACGCCTGCGTTTCCTTATTAAATGCAGTAAAAGTATTGTGTTCAGTTTCGCTTTCACCTCTGTAAGTGATGCAGATGTGCGCAAAAATTTTGTATCCTTCCAAAAAGAGATCTTGCCTTATTTGGTGAAGGCTGCGGTAACTATTTAATTTTTTCACTATACCCATTTGGTTTTTGGTATAAATTTATTATGTTAGCATAATAAATTTATACAGCTATGAGCCAGGAACTAATCGAATTTTCGGAGCTTATTGATGAGCAATTTGAAATGACTGATATTGTTATCGAAGTAGAATTTGATCAGTTATTAGAGATGTTTTTAAAGTAGGCAGCAAGCTTTTTTCTTAAGCCACTCTCAGTTATTACCAATGGTTTCCGGTCAAAAGATCGTGTTGTAATGCAATTTGCCACGGCCTCTATCTAAATCTTAATTCTTGTATCTTGATTCTTGCTTCTTTCTTTAACTTTGCAGCCTCATGAGTAGATCTGCAAAAAAGAGTAAGTTTTTCGAGAACGTTACGGTTATTGATATTGCCGAAGAAGGCAAGGGTGTAGGCAAGGCCGACGATTTTGTGCTGTTTATAGAAAAAGCCGTCCCCGGTGATATTGCAGATATTGAAGTTTATAAAAGCAAAAAGAACTTTGGCGAAGGTAAAATTACCCGCTTAATTCAACCATCAGAATACCGCACACAAGCATTTTGCGAACATTTTGGTGTTTGCGGCGGCTGCAAATGGCAGCACATGACCTATGATGCCCAACTGAAATTTAAGCAGAAAGCCGTACATGATGCTTTAACCCGCATTGCTAAAATAGAGGTAGGGCATATGGATAGCATAGTCCCTTCCCCGGCTGATAGATACTACCGCAACAAACTGGAATACACTTTCTCCAACAAACGCTGGTTATATGACGGCGAGAGCCGCGACGACGAGCGCTTGGATATGGATGCCCTGGGCTTCCACATCCCCGGTAGGTTTGATAAGATCCTGAACATAAATCATTGCTACCTGCAAGCCGAGCCATCAAATGATTTGCGTAACAGCATTAACGCTTACGCAAAAGAACAGGGCATTAGTTACTATGATGTTAGGCAGCACACAGGCGCTTTGCGTAATTTGATTATCCGTACCTCATCAACTGGTGAGATCATGGTTATTGTAGTTTTTGCCCATGCAGATCAGGAGCAGGTGGATAGTTTGATGACCTACATTGATGCCGCTTTCCCACAGATCACTTCATTGTTATATATATTGAACACAAAAATGAATGATACCATTTTTGACCAGGATGTAATAGCATGGAAAGGCCCGGAATATATTCATGAAGAAATGCCCGCCGCAAATGGAACAGTTGTGCGTTTCAGGGTTGGTCCTAAATCATTCTACCAAACCAACTCTATTCAGGCCCTGCGATTATACGAGATAACCCGCGACTTTGCGGACTTTAAAGGTGACGAACTGGTTTATGACCTTTACACCGGAGCTGGTACAATTGCTAACTTTATTGCCGGCCATGTACGCGAAGTGGTGGGTGTAGAGTATGTGCCATCGGCTATTGAGGATGCAAAAGTAAATTCTGAGATCAATAACATCACGAATACCAAATTTTTTGCGGGTGATATGAAAGATGTGCTGGTTGCAGATTTTGTAGCAGAACACGGCAAGCCGGATGTAATTATTACCGACCCGCCGCGTGCAGGGATGCATGCAGATGTGATTGCCCGTTTAATGGAGATAGAGGCCAGCAAGATAGTTTATGTAAGCTGCAATGCCGCCACCCAGGCCCGTGACCTGCTGGTGCTCAAAGAAAAGTATGATACCGTTAAAATTCAACCGGTAGATATGTTCCCGCATACCCAGCATGTGGAAAATGTGGTGCTGTTGAAATTGAGATAAGGCCTCACCCTACCCTCTCCAAAGGAGAGGGTAAAAGAATTTCCTGTGTATTTTGAAGTCCTCTCCTTTGGAGGAGATTTAGGTGAGGCTTTCACAAATCTCCTTGATCGATTCACTCAAAGGTTTAAACTCAAAACCTATATCCTTCTTTATTTCGCTGTTGTCAAAATTGCGTGTAACTGATGCCGCACGGGCGGTTGTTTTATCTATTGCAGGCGCTTTACCTGTTAATGCGGCTACAAATGACGCGCCGCGCCAGGCCAGTTCCATCATCCAGGGCTTGGCTAAAGTGGCCGGTGGTTTTACATGGTAGCAATTTGCTATCTCTGTAAATATTTGTTGGTAGCTACGATTCTCTGCATTAATAATATAACGTTTGCTACTAATGCCGCTTTCCATCAGCGCTATCATACATTTGGCTACGTCAAGTACATCAACAAAGCCAATGGCTCCTTGGGTATAAAACTTTAGCCCCTTACGTACAGTCTCAAAAATTTGCCCGCTGCCTTCGCTCCCTGCGCTTGCACCTATAATAATGGTAGGGTTAACCATTACCGCATCCAAACCTTCGGCAATGCCGCGCCATACTTCCATCTCGCTTTCCAGTTTTGATATAGCATAGCCGTCGCTTTCTAAGGTTGGGTCAAGGTGGTGCTTTTCGGTTATCATTTCACCGGGCTTAGCCTCGCCAACGGCAGCAACAGAGCTGGTATGCACCATACGGATCCCTTTCTCAACACACAGGTTCACCAAATTAGCCGTGCCATTAACATTGGTGCGGATCATGGGGTCTTTGTCGGCTTGTTTCATTGATACCCATGCGGCACAATTGTAAACCTGCGTTACGCCATCCAAAGCATTCTCCAGGGCAAAAACATCCATCAGGTCGGCATCTACCCAATCAATTTGTGTGGTGTATGGTGCAAGCAGTGCAGGTATTTTAGAGGTTGCCCGTTTGGTACAGCGGATAATATTGCCGCGTTGTATCAGCTCTTTTGCTAATTCGGCCCCTAAAAAACCTGTTGCGCCTGTAACTAAAATCATGTTCCAAATATGCAGAATATTTAGATGTGGAGGCGGGATTAGATGTGTAGATGTGCAAATATGCAGGTGTGCGGATGAAAAAAATGAAAGATTTGCCTATCAACACATCCAAAAATATCTGCACATTTGCATATCCGCATATTTGCACGTCAAAAACAATGTCTTTAGCCGATTTTTTTACACCAATAGATCTTAAAAAGATCGCTCCTAAAAACGGATATTTTACCAGTCAGCTGGGGGATAAGATCGATCATCATTCGGTTGATTTTCCAGATCTGGAACAAAAGACGGATATAGCCATAATTGGCGTACTGGATGACCGCAATGCTATCAATAATTCCGGCTGCGCGTTAGGGCCCGACTATGTGCGCGAAAAGCTTTATCAGCTAAATGAAGGCAGCTATACCACAAGGATAGTAGACCTGGGGAATATAACCCGTGGCGAAACTGTTGTTGACACTTACTATGCGCTAAAAACGGTAGTGAATGAGTTGGTAAGAAAAGATATTGTCCCGGTTATTATAGGGGGCGGGCAGGATCTTACTTATGCTCAATATATGGGTTACGAAAGCCTGGAGCAAAAGATTGATATGCTTGTGGTAGATTCACAATTCGACCTGGAAGATGATGGCTTTGCCGAAAGTATTGAAACCACATCGGCAGCCTATCTCAATAAAATATTCCTGCACGAGCCCAATTACCTGTTCAACTACAGCAATATGGGTTACCAAACCTATTTTGCCAGTCAGGATAGCCTGCGGGTAATGGAAAAACTTTACTTTGATGTACACCGCTTAGGTGAGCTGGCCTCAAATATTTCTGTTGCCGAACCTATTATTCGGAACGCTAACATGGTGAGCTTTGATATGGGGGCTATCCGCTCATCAGACGCGGCGGGCAATGCCAATGCAAAACCTAACGGGTTTTATGGTGAAGAAGCCTGCCAAATTTGCCGTTATGCCGGCTTTAATGATAAGCTAAGCTCTATAGGTTTCTATGAGTTTAACCCGGCTTATGATAGCAACGGGCAAACCGCCATGCTGCTATCACAAATGATATGGTATTTTATTGATGGCTTTTATAACCGCAAACGCGATTTTCCGCTTAACCCAAAATCGCAGTACCTTATTTACAAAACCAGCTTAAAGCATGACGATCATGAGGTGGTATTTGTAAAAAGCAAAAAAAGCGACCGCTGGTGGATGCAGGTGCCTTACCCCACAGGCGGCTCAAAGAACGAACGTTTCCATTTAGTGCCCTGCCGGCATGAAGATTATAAGACTGCTGCATCCGGCGAAATGCCAGATCTTTGGTGGCGCACCTATCAAAAATTAAACTGATTTACAATTCATTAGTGGTTTAAGCGTTATTCACATTCATATTGATATTAAATGAAGAAGATTTTTTTCTGCATAGTTGCTTTATTACCCGCCCTGGCATTTGGCCAGGCTGCCCAGCCTTTTACTGTTAAAAGCAAAATTGGTAAGCTAAACGCACCTGCCAAAGCTTATTTAGTGTACCGTTTAGGTGCCAATAACGTAACCGATTCTGCAGCTATTGTAA
Organism: Mucilaginibacter sp.; assembly: GCF_041660805.1. GTDB lineage: Bacteria > Bacteroidota > Bacteroidia > Sphingobacteriales > Sphingobacteriaceae > Mucilaginibacter. Next base: position 184,835 of record NZ_JBAZVP010000007.1, read on the forward strand.
ATGGTGAGTTCACCTTTACAGGTGTGGCCATGAACCCCGTTAACGCATCAATGTTTATTGATTATAAAGGAATAGGTTTTGCTAAATACATTGCACAAAACTTTCCGGATGGCGGTCCTTCAAAATCGGCAGACATGCTGAATTTTTATATAGAGAAAGGCACAATCAATATCACCTCTCCTGATTCTGCCGCTAAGGCGGATGTTAGCGGTTCACCATCAAACGAGGATAACAAAAAACTGAAATCGCAATTAAAGATAGTGATGGATAAAGCGCAAAAGATAGTTGCAGAAGCACAGGCCGCAAAGCCAGAGCAGCAGCAATCAGCCGCGTTTCAAAATTCTATGCAGGCTAAATATAAAGCCATTCAGCTTGAACAAAAAACGGTTTTAAAAACTTTTATCAACGCAAATCCAAATAGTTACCTGAGCCTGCTTGCCTTAACCAGCGTTAGCGGCCCATCGCCGGATGTTGTGGAAGTGGAACCGCTGTATGAGTCGCTGTCTGATGAGTTGAAAAAAACAGAGCAGGGCCGTCAGTTAAAAAGTGCCATTGATGGCTTAAAGCTTACGGCTATTGGTGCCATGGCGCCAGATTTTATTCAGAACGATGTAAATGGCGCGCCGGTTAGGCTATCCTCTTTCAAAGGCAAATATGTACTGCTTGATTTTTGGGCGTCATGGTGCGGCCCATGCCGTCAGGAAAACCCTAATGTGGTAAGAACTTACAATAAATATAAAGACAAAAATTTCACCATACTGGGTGTATCATTAGATAGAGAAAATGGTAAAAGCGCCTGGCTTGCGGCTATAAAAAGCGATGGCCTTACCTGGACACAGGTATCTGACCTTAAATACTGGAACAACCTGGCTGCCACTGTTTACGGTGTGCAATCTATTCCGCAAAACTTTTTAATAGACCCAACCGGTAAAATAGTTGCCAAAAACCTACGCGGCGATGATTTAGATAATAAACTGAGCGAATTGCTGGGTAAATACAACTAATGGCGAACGGTCATTGTATCATTTTGATGAGATGGCCAAGTTTTATAGCTAATGTTTTGATTTTAGGCGTAAATCCCTCATATTAGGGCTTTAAAGCACCATAATATGAAAAAAATTGTTTTAACAGCATTGGCAAGCTTGCCTGCATTGCTTTTTGCCCAAACCGGCAAATTTACAGTACAAGGTAATGTGGCAAATTTTAATGCCCCTGCTAAAGTATATATCCAATACAGAAAAGAAGGCAAAACGGTTATCGACTCAACTGTGTTGAAAGATGGCAAGTTTACTTTTACTGGTGATGCCACAGCAGCGCCAATGAACGGATACATCTTGTTCAACGAAAAAGGCGCGGGCATGAACGGCACACGCGACTATCATTCTTTGTATTTTGAGCAGGGAACTATTAACGTTACCACTGCCGATAAAATGACTAACGCTACAGTTACCGGTACAAAAACTAATCAGGAGAATGAGCAATATCGTTTAGCTATGAAACCGGTTAACGATGCTTATACTGCATTAGAAGCCAAACAAAAAGCAGCTACCGAAGAGCAGCAAAAATCACCGGCTTTTATTAAACAAGGTAAACTGGACGAAAAAGCAATTGAAGAACAGGAAAAAGCGCTAAACAAGCAATTTATAACCAGCCATCCCGATTCATACATTAGCTTAAACGCTTTACAATCGTACACATACAGTGCAGATTATGTAGATATCGCCCCTCTGTATCAAGGGTTATCTGCTAATATCAAAGCATCAACCGGTGGTAAAGCATTTGGTGAGATATTGCCAAAACTTAAAGCAGTAGCATTAGGTGCAACGGCGCCTGAGTTTGCTGAAGCCGATACTGCTGGTAAAACAGTTAGCCTGTCATCTTTCAGAGGGAAATATGTTTTGATTGACTTTTGGGCATCCTGGTGTGGCCCTTGCCGTGCAGAAAACCCTAACGTGGTAATGGCATTCAATAAGTATAAAGACAAAAACTTCACCATTTTAGGTGTATCGTTAGATCGCCCCGATGCTAAAAAAGCATGGTTGGCCGCTATCAAAAAAGATGGTTTAAACTGGACCCAGGTATCTGACCTGCAATTCTGGAAAAGCAAAACCGCCGATATGTACGGTGTGCGTGCCATCCCTCAAAACTTTCTGCTTGATCCTAACGGAAAGATCATAGGTAAAAACCTGAGAGGCGAAGACCTGAACGAAAAACTGGCTGAGATTTTTAGTAAGATATAGTTTGGTGAGTGGTTGATTAAGTGAGTGACTTTAAACATCACTCATTAACTCAATCAACCACTCACTTAATTAACCATTCTCTATACCAGATCAAATCCTATATCTTTTCTGAAATATACACCGTCGTAATAAATACGGCTGGCATCGGCGGTAGCCTGTTGCAGGGCATCAAACATGTTATTTTGTAATGATGTAACGGCCAATACACGCCCGCCCGTTGCTTTTACGGTTTCTCCCTCAAGCGTGGTGCCTGCCTGAAATACGTAGGAGTCGCGAACATTCTCAATACCACTAATCTCTTTATCCTTTAAATATTCACCCGGATAACCGCCCGCTACGCAAACTACGGTAGCGGCAACCTGGTTAGATATAATTAGCTCTTTATCCTTAAGGTTACCTTCGGCTACACCCAAAAGCAGGTCAACAAAGTCTGATTCTATGCGTGGCATAACGCTTTCCGTTTCAGGGTCGCCCATGCGGCAGTTGTATTCTATGGTATATGGGTCGCCATAGCAATTCATCAGGCCAATAAAAATAAACCCTTTATAGGGGATGCCTTCCTTTTTCAAACCTTCAACCGTTGGGATGATGATCCTTTGCTCTACCTTCTGCATAAATTCATCATCAGCAAAAGGAACCGGCGATACCGAACCCATGCCACCGGTATTTAAACCGCTGTCGCCCTCGCCAATACGTTTATAATCTTTTGCTTCGGGTAATATTTTATAGTTATTGCCATCGGTCATCACAAAAACAGATAACTCAATGCCCTGTAAAAACTGCTCAATAACCACCATAGAACTTGCATCGCCAAATTTGGCTTCGGTAAGCATCTCCAACAATTCCTGGCGCGCTTCTTCAAGGGTAAGGCATATCAATACGCCTTTGCCTGCTGCCAGTCCGTCGGCTTTTAAAACTACGGGGAGCCCGGCTGTTGCCAAATAGTCAAATCCTTCCTGCAAAGTATCGCGGGTGAAAGTTTTTGAGGCAGCGGTAGGAATATTATGGCGCTGCATAAACTGCTTGCTAAAGTCTTTACTACCCTCCAACTGTGCCGCTTCGCGCTGCGGACCTATCACCGGGATGCCTTTTAATTGTTCATCTGCCAGGAAAAAATCATGAATACCTTTAACCAGGGGTTCTTCGGGGCCTACCAGCACCATATTAATATCATTAGCTAAAGCAAATGCTTTAATGCCCTCAAAATCGGTGACCTGGAGGTTTACGTTTGTGCCATATTTACCCGTACCGGCATTACCGGGAGCAATAAAAAGATTATGGCATTTAAGGCTTTGCGATATTTTCCAGGCGAAGGCGCTTTCCCTTCCGCCCGAACCAAGGAGCAGGATATTCATATGGGGCAAAGATAGTATTTTTGGTGTGTTGGCGATAGGTGTATACTTAAACGTGGCTAAATAGTACTTTTACACAATGTCGAAAAGGTTAGATAAAATTCAAAAGCTGCCGGTATATAAAATTGCCGTAGAAATGTACGAGTTGGCTAATGCTATTGTTGAAGCCTTGAAGGAGGATGAAAAAAAAGAACACCTGGCCTCTGAAATTATTGGGAATGCTATGCTAATACAGGTAAAAGTGGCAGGAGCTGCTGGTAGTAGCCTTTACTCCTTAAAAATGCAAAATGCTGTTGTAATAAAGATTGCAGTACATGATATGCTGAACGCCGTTATCGTTACCGAAATGTTTGACATGAATAATGACGACTATGTACAATTGATGCGGGACAAGGTGGAAGACTTTAGGCTGGCTTTCGTTAATTGGATTAGGGGCTTTGATAAAACACATGATATACCAGATAATTGGGCCATCCGTTATGATACGAGTACGCCTGAGCAGGAAAAGCTGGAAGAATTGATGTTTGATGACGATAAATTTCTTGAAGATTTTGATGATGAAGATACCGATGAGGAAGAAAAGTGAACCTTATCATTGCCGTTGACTTCAGTCAACGGAGAATAAAAATGACATCATCGGCTTTAGCCTAAAAATGTTTGGCGAATGTCATTCCGTCTTATCAAATGAGACGGTAATGAATAGGAGGGCTTGTAAACAGTATATCTGTTCATCTGCATATTTGCACATCATAACTTTCTCCTTTCGGCGCAAAACCGTAACTTTGCCTGCCATTATGACTTTAAAATTGCACTGGCGCAATTCTTGAGTTTAGTGCGTTATATAAAAATATTATGTTAGACTTTTTTAGTAAGCTTTTCGGAAGCAAATCAGAACGTGACGTTAAGGCTTTATTGCCCATAGTGGAAAAGATAAAGGCTGAATTTGCCAAACTTGACGGTATAAGTAATGACGAGCTTAGGGCTAAAACCATAAACTTTAAGGAAATCATTGCAGAGGGGCTTTCTGGTATTGATAGCGAGATACAAGCTATTAAAGACCGTACCGAAACAGAGCTGGATATGGATGTGAGCGAAAAGGTTGACCTTTATACTCAACTTGATAAGCTGGAGAAAGACCGCAACAAAGAGCTTGAAGAAATATTAAAAAATATATTACCAGAGGCTTTTGCCGTGGTAAAAGAAACCGCCCGCCGTTTTGCAGGTAATAAAACCATTGAAGTTACCGCAACCCAGTTTGACCGCGACCTTGCTGCCAAAAAAAGCAATGTGGTTATAAAAGGTGATACGGCTATCCATCACAACACCTGGCTGGCTGCTGGTAATGAGGTTACCTGGGATATGGTTCATTATGATGTACAGCTAATTGGTGGTATTGTATTGCACCAGGGTAAAATATCTGAGATGGCAACGGGTGAAGGTAAAACGCTGGTAGCTACGTTACCTGCATACCTTAACGCGCTTGCCGGCCGCGGTGTACATATTGTAACCGTGAATGATTACCTGGCACGACGCGATAGCGAGTGGATGGGCCCATTGTATGAGTTTCATGGACTTTCTGTTGATTGTATTGACAAACACGAGCCAAATTCAGAAGATCGCCGCAAAGCGTATGCATCAGATATTATTTTTGGAACCAACAATGAGTTTGGTTTTGACTACCTGCGTGACAATATGGCGCACAGCCCTGAAGAACTGGTACAGCGTAAACTGCACTATGCCATGGTTGATGAGGTCGATTCAGTATTAATTGATGATGCCCGTACACCTTTAATTATATCAGGCCCAATCCCACGTGGAGATGAGCATGAGTTTTATGAATTAAAACCACGCATTGAGCGTTTGGTTAACGCGCAAAAAGCCTACGTTAATGGCGTATTGAACGAAGCTAAAAAATCAATCAATGATGGTAAAACCGGTATTGATGATGGTGGTTTGGCTTTATTACGTGCACACAGGGCGTTGCCAAAAAGCAAAGCACTGATCAAATTCCTGAGCGAAGGATCAAACAGGACCGTGCTGCAAAAAACCGAGAACCATTACATGCAGGATCAGGGTAAGGAAATGCCCAGGGTTGATGCGGAATTGTTCTTTATTATAGATGAGAAAAACAACCAGGTTGAACTTTCTGAAAAAGGTATTGAGCTGATCACCTCATCAGGTGAAGACCCTAACTTTTTTGTGATGCCTGATGTAGGTACAGAGATCTCTGAGATTGAAAAATCTTCTCTGTCTGCAGAAGAAAAGATCGCGAAGAAAGATGAATTGATGCGCGATTTCTCAATAAAATCTGAGCGTATCCACTCGGTTAACCAATTGTTAAAAGCATATACCTTATTTGAAAAGGATACCGAATATATTCTGGATGAAGGCAAGGTTAAGATAGTTGATGAGCAAACAGGCCGTGTTTTGGATGGCCGCCGTTACTCTGATGGTTTACACCAGGCTATTGAAGCAAAAGAAAATGTTAAGGTTGAGGATGCAACACAAACGTTTGCTACTATCACCCTGCAAAACTACTTTAGGATGTACCACAAGCTTTGTGGTATGACAGGTACTGCCGTAACCGAAGCCGGTGAGTTTTGGGAAATATACAAGTTGGATGTGGTTGAGATACCAACCAATACACCAGCATCACGCGAAGACAGGCAGGATTTGGTTTACCGTACCATCCGCGAAAAATATAATGCGGTTGCCGACGAAATTGTGAAGTTAACTACAGAAGGCCGCCCGGTATTAGTGGGTACAACCTCGGTAGAAATTTCAGAATTATTGAGCCGTATGCTTAAGCTGCGTGGTATTAAGCACAACGTGCTGAATGCTAAGATGCACCAGAAGGAAGCGGACATTGTTGCCGAAGCCGGACAAACAAGTACAGTAACCATTGCTACCAACATGGCAGGCCGTGGTACGGATATAAAATTAGGGGCGGGTGTTAAGGATGCCGGTGGTTTAGCCATTGTAGGTACCGAGCGCCATGAATCGCGCCGTGTGGACAGGCAGTTGCGTGGCCGTGCTGGTAGGCAGGGTGACCCGGGTTCGTCACAGTTCTTTGTATCGTTAGAGGATAACCTGATGCGTTTATTCGGATCAGAGCGTATCTCAAACCTGATGGTACGTATGGGGATTGAAGAAGGCGAAGTGATACAGCACTCCATGATCTCAAAATCAATTGAGCGTGCGCAGAAGAAAGTAGAAGAGAACAACTTTGGTATCCGTAAGCGTTTGTTAGAGTATGATGATGTGATGAACTCACAGCGTACCGTTATTTACGCGAAACGTAAAAATGCCTTATTTGGCGAACGCCTTGATGTTGATTTGAGCAATACCATTTTTGATGTTGTTGAAGATGTGGTTGCTGAATTTAAAGAGTCAAACAACTACGAAGGTTTCCAGTTAGAAGTTATCCGTTTGTTCTCGGTAGATATTAGCACTGATGAAGTTGAATTTAGCGGCATTAGTATGAATGCACTGGTTGATAAAACCTTTGCCGAAGTAATGGACTTTTACAAACGCAAAGCAGAAGCAGTTGCGCAACAGGCTTACCCGGTATTAAAAGATGTTTATGATACCCGCGGCCAGTATGTTGAAAACATTGTTGTTCCGTTCTCTGATGGTGTGCATGGTATGCAGGTAGCCGTTCCGCTTAAAAAGGCGGTTGATAATAAAGGTTTAGAGGTGTTTAAATCATTCGAAAAGAGTGTGACCCTATCCCTTATTGATGATGCCTGGAAAGAGCACCTGCGCGAAATGGACGAATTAAAACAATCTGTACAGAACGCGGTTTACGAACAAAAGGATCCGTTATTGGTATATAAGTTTGAAGCTTTTGAATTGTTCCGCCAGATGTTGGCCAATGTGAATAAAGAACTGGTTAGCTTCTTGTTTAGAGGTGGCATCCCGGTTCAGCAGGAGCCGGAGCAGGTACGTGAGGCAAAACCTCAGCCTAAACTTGATCTAAGGAACATGCGTACTTCAAAACCTGAATTGGTTAGTGAAAGTAATGGCATGCCAATGGAAGATACCCGCGAACTGCAAAAGCCAACGCCTGTAAAAGTTGAGCAAAAGATTGGCAGGAACGATCCCTGCCCTTGTGGTAGCGGTAAAAAATATAAGAACTGCCACGGCGTAGGGCAAAATTAAAGCCTCACCCAACCCTCTCCAAAGGAGAGGGCTTTAAAATATAAATTGTCATCCTGAACTTGTTTCAGGATCTCTCCGGACAAGTTGACCAACATACAGTCGACTTAGCATGTGGGATGCCGAAACAAGTTCGGCATGACGGCGTTTGTGAATAAAAAGAAAATGAAAAAAGCAATATCTGATCATAAAGCTAAACCAGGCCTCATCAAATATTGCTTTTTTTTTATGTTCCTGTTTTTTTCAGCATTAACCTTTGGCCAGGCCCGCGGTAGGGTGCAGGTTATAAGAGACCCGTTGTTTGATACCTTATTAGCCAAACGTGCCGCGCTTAACCGGGGAGGAGGCAGTGTAGGTGGCGGTAATTTTTCATCATCATATGGCTACCGGGTACAAATATATAGTGGAACTAACCGCAACCTGGCTTACAATGCCCAGGCAAAATTTAACAGGGAGTTTCCGGAATTACGCACTTACATTGTTTACAGGGAACCCAATTTTAAGGTACGTGCCGGTGATTTCAGAACCCGGCTTGAGGCTGAAAAGTTGATGCAGGAAATAAGGCCGTCATTCTCCGGCATATTTATTATATCAGAAAAAATAAATCCACCTAAAACGGTTATCAGTAATGATTAAAGAAAAGATCCAGCAGCTATCACAAGATATTTTTAATGAGGTAGTGGCCAATCGCAGGCATCTGCACTCGCATCCCGAGCTTTCCTTTCACGAGGTGGAAACATCGGTATTTGTTGCCAATAAGTTGGAAGAGCTTGGGTTAGAGTATCACAAGATGGCCGATACCGGTTTGGTAGCGCTGATAAAAGGGGATAAACCCTCTGATAAAGTAATTGCCCTGCGTGCTGATATGGACGCTTTGCCAATTACCGAAGCAAACGATGTGCCCTATAGATCACAAAATACCGGTGTAATGCATGCCTGCGGGCATGATGCGCATACCTCATCATTGTTAGGTACTGCCAAAATATTAACAGAACTGAAAAGCGAATTTGGTGGAACAATAAAGCTGATCTTTCAGCCGGCAGAAGAAAAATTGCCGGGTGGTGCCAGCCTCATGATCAAAGCAGGCGTACTGGAAAACCCTAAGCCTGCTGCCGTGTTGGGTCAGCATGTTATGCCACTGATTGATGCAGGTAAAGTAGGTTTTCGTGCGGGTAAATATATGGCCAGTACAGATGAGCTTTACGTTACTGTAAAAGGAAAAGGCGGCCATGGCGCGCAGCCGCAACAAAATGTTGATCCGGTGATCATCACAGCTCATATATTAACAGCTTTGCAGCAAGTGGTAAGCCGCTTTGCCGACCCTAAGAGCCCATCAGTATTATCATTTGGTAAAGTGATAGCAAACGGTGCTACCAATGTGATCCCTAACGAGGTTTATATGGAAGGCACCTTCCGTACGATGGATGAAAAATGGCGCGGTGAGGCCCATATCAAAATGAAAAAAATGGCCGAAGGTATTGCCGAAAGCATGGGTGGCAGCTGCGAGTTCAATATTATGAGAGGTTATCCTTTCCTGATAAATGAAGAAGTACTAACCGCCGCAACACGTGGACATGCCGAAGATTATTTAGGTAAAGAGAACGTGCTTGACCTTGATATATGGATGGCTGCCGAAGACTTTGCTTACTACTCACAAGTGGCTGACAGCTGTTTTTACCGCTTAGGTACACGCAACGAGGAACGCGGTATAACTTCATCGGTACATACCCCAACGTTTGATGTGGAGGAAGATGCATTTAAAATAAGCACCGGCCTTATGGCTTACCTGGCTATTAAACAATTAGGTAATTAATTAGTTAATAGCCTATAGTTCATAGACCATAGCAAAACTGTACAACGTTTTGCTATGGTCTATGAACCACGAACTTTTCTATGATTAAAAAAACACTATTAGCTTTCTGCTTTTTACTTTTCGCTTTCTACTCACAAGGGCAACAGATACAGCGCTTTAATCCCGATACCATCCGCACCATTGTGATAGATTCGCCGGTGAATATACGGTCGCACAGGTTGCGTGCGCAGGATTTTATTGATGCCGTACTGGCCGATACCAGCTTTTATAAAGCGTTCCAGAATATGAAGCGTTATTCTTTTACTGCCGAGAACCGAATTTTTTCCTACGATAAAAAGAATAAGGTTAACGGTAAGATCTACCGTAAAATAAAGCATACTCTTAACGGCAATACCCCTAAAACTGAATATTTAGCCCGGCAGGATAGCGGAACAGTACTGAAAAAGAATGGCAAGTATCAGCTTTACACGGTTGAGATGTTTGATTATATATTTACAAACGCCTACAATTCCGGGTTTACTAAAACGGAGGGCTTGCCTGGCTCCGGCGGTAAAAATGGTTCTTATAAATCGAAGTTAAAGGCCCTCATATTTACACCCGGGCGCAAAATAAGTGGCATCCCTTTCATCAGTGGTAAAACAGAAATTTTTGGGACTGATATGCGCCAATTTTACAACTACGAGTTTGCCCGTGGAAAGTATGTGGACAGCATCCCGGTATATCGTTTTAAAGTGATTAGAAAACCAAGTACATCTGACGATGATGTGATGATAAGGGAAATGACGACTATATTTGATGCCCGCAGTTTTCAGATCCTGGGCCGGTATGTGGATATGAAGTACAGTAACATGCTTTTTGACTTTGATGTGCAGATGAACATCGAGCTAAATAACTTCGAAGGCGAACTGCTCCCCACAAAGATCACTTATCAGGGTAATTGGGATGTCCCCTTCCACAAAGAAGAACGCGCCAGTTTTTTAATAGTGCAAAAGGATTATAAGAAGGAGTAAGCCCCTAAAGGAAACGAAGTTTTATCACTTTCAGCGACCGATTTGATCACCTTGTTTCTTTCGATCAATAGCTTGGTCATATACTTTTTTAGAAAGATATAGTTGGCTAATTTTCCTAATACCCCAAGCGGAGACTCGAAAACGAAAGTATCAAGCATATTTGTTTTCCCGGCACTTCCTGAAAAATAATGACTGTGGGTGAAGCTTTTAAAAGCTCCGGTTACCATTTCATCTTCAAAATAAGTAGGACTATCAAAGCCCGTTATTTTTGAGGTAAGATTTTGCCATATACCGAAATGTTTTGCTCTCCAGGTTACTGTCTCTCCCAATTCTATTAGTCCGCTCATACGGCCGGCTATAACCCTTTCACCTGTTTGTTTTGTAGATTCTACATGCAAATCAATACTCCTCGCCAGGTCAAAACACCTTTGAACGGGCGCATTTATTTCGGTGAGGAGTACTATTTTAGACATCTTACTTCTGAATAATCAGCGTAATCATAAAAATCAGTTAAATCAGCGGTCTAAAATTCAGCGTTCTTCGGATACCTTGGGAAAGGGATCACGTCACGAATGTTACCCATGCCGGTAACAAACAGCACCAAACGCTCAAAGCCTAAACCAAAACCGGCATGCGGACAAGTACCAAATCTGCGGGTATCCAGGTACCACCAAAGCTCATCTTTAGGGATGCCCATCTCGTCCATACGGCGTTCCAGGTTTTCCAGTCGCTCTTCACGCTGCGAACCACCTATTATTTCGCCAATGCCCGGGAACAGGATATCCATAGCGGCAACGGTTTTTCCGTCATCGTTTTGGCGCATGTAAAAAGATTTTATCTCTTTAGGATAATCGGTTAAAATAACCGGTTTCTTAAAGTGTTTTTCTACCAGATAGCGTTCATGTTCTGATTGCAGGTCGGTTCCCCAGCCTTCAACCGGGTACTGGAACTTTTTCTTTTTATTCGGGGTCGATTCCTTCAGTATCTCAATAGCCTCGGTGTAAGTAAGGCGCTCAAAATCGTTATCTAAACAAAACTGCAGCTTCTCTAACAAAGCCAGTTCTGAGCGTTCATTCTGTGGTTTTTGTTTTTCTTCGTCAAGTAAACGCTGGTTCAAAAACTCAAGGTCTTCTTTGTTCTTATCTAAAGCGTACTTGATCACATATTTTAAAAGAGCTTCGGCCAGGTCGGCGTTGTCTTTCAGGTCATAAAAAGCCATCTCCGGCTCAATCATCCAAAACTCGGCAAGGTGGCGGGTAGTGTTTGAATTTTCCGCACGGAATGTTGGGCCGAAAGTATAAATATCGCTCAGCGCCATAGCACCCAGCTCACCTTCCAGCTGGCCGGATACGGTTAGGTTGGTAGATTTACCAAAGAAATCCTGCTTGTAATCAACTTCGCCGGTATCAGTACGTGGTACGTTATCCAGGTCAAAATTAGTTACGTGGAAAGCTTCTCCGGCACCCTCCGCGTCAGATTGTGTGATAACAGGGGTGTGCAGGTAAATAAAGCCACGATCCTGTAAAAATTGATGCACTGCGAACGACAGCGTATTACGCACCCTGAAAATAGCACCAAAAGTGTTGGTACGGAAACGTAGGTGTGCATTCTCCCGCAAAAATTCTAATGATTGTTTTTTGGGTTGCAGTGGAAATTCCTCCGGATTTGAATCACCCAGTATTTCAATTTCTGTTGCAATTACTTCAACGGTTTGGCCCTGACCTAAAGAGGGGGCTAATGTTCCGCTGATGCTTACCGCCGCACCAAAGGTAATGCGTTTTAATAAAGCGGGGTCGGTGTTTTCAAAATCAACAACAATTTGCAGGTTGCTATTGGTTGAGCCATCATTTAAAGCAATAAAACGATTTTGGCGAAATGCACGCACCCATCCTTTTACCGTAATATCTCCATCGGTTCTCCCGCTTTCTAATAATGCCTTAATTTTAATTCGCTGGCTCATAACAATATTATTTGAGCGGCAAAAATACAATTATTTGCCAAAACTTGTTAGCTGCAAACCAATACTTCGGGAGGCGGAACGGTTAATTCTTAAGGTAGGTGCTAAACTTGCCGCTTAAAAATTTAACATTTTCAGGGTAAGATGGGTGGTATTTGTCAGCCGATGTCTTTTTGAGAGCGACCGAATAAGTGCCCGTTATGATTGCCTGGTTATAATCGTATTCGGTAATTTGTATAGTGCTTGCGGCTGCATTATCAACGTAGTAGTCGCTTGTTATAACATCCTGGCCAACGGTAGTGAAAAATTTAGCTTGGTTGCCTGTTAAAGTATAGGTGCCTTTACCTGCAAATTTTATCCGCATGATGAGGCGCTCCTCCGTTTGGGTGCCGGTAATAGCAATGGAATCAGGAGCAATTTTAGTTGTGCCAACTTGTGCATCCCATTTAACATTGTTTTTTTCTGCGGTGATGAATGGCTGATAAGCTAATAAACAGCAGTCCATTCTTTTAGTGCACGAAAATGTAAGTACCGATAACAGCAGAAGGGCAATGAGTGATAGGTTTTTCATTGTGATAAGGTTTTTTTTATCATTACGCAGTTACATCAAAGATTGCTACAAGGTAACTTATTTAAATACCCAAAGACCAGCATTTTACCGGTCTTTGGATATATAATTTATCGCGGCAGGGCAATAACAAATTTGCCATTGGTAAACTTAACGCTATCCGGGTATGTACTTGACGTTGCCGGGAAGGTCCTTGTCATGTTAAGCGTGAATTTACCACCGATGATGCGGTTAATAGAATCGTAGTCGACAACCTCGACAGAGCTGCCTGGGGCAATGCCTAAATTATAACGGCTTACGGTATCGCTACCAATAACCTGGTAGTATTTAGACTGGTTGCCGGTTAAAGTATAAACGCCTTTGCCGGTAAATTTAAAACGCATACGTACACCGGCCTGGTTGCTTACACCAAATACTGAAATAGAATCGGTACCCACCTTTGCCGAGCCTGGCTGGGCAACAACACCAGTACCGTTGCGTTCGGCAACAAAATACGGGTTGTAGTAAACATCACAGCAGTTATTATTTTTTAAACAAGCAGTTAGCAGCAACGGAAGCGCAGCAAGAATAATTAGTGATAGCTTTTTCATAATGGTATTTTTTATACATTACGATATAAGTTTAACCATCGCTACAGTTGGTGTTGAAAATTTTGGTTTTAATTAACTTTAAGTTTTATTCAAGATTAGAATATATAACCTAATTAGTTTAACCACAGAGGCCATAAAGAAAACACACAAAAATTTAAAGGTTTTGTGGGTAATGATGTTCTAAGCCTTTGTAACCTTTGTGGTTAAATAAACTATAGCTTAATTCCATAATTCCGGCAATTTAGGTTCATACTTTAATTAAGTTTGCAGCTCAATAAATTTTAATGAATCCAAAGCTTAGCCTCGCAATAGGTATTTTATGCATATCGTTTTCGCCCATATTTGTTAAGCTTGCGGGTACATCACCCCTGGGCGCGGCATTTTACCGGGTATTTATTGCCTGGTTATGCTTAATACCTTATTGTATCATCAAAAATAAGCTACGCGTAAACAGAAAACAGCTTATTATAGCTGTTATTGCCGGTGTAGTGTTCGCGGCAGATGTTGCGGTTTGGAATATGTCGTTGTTAAAGATCAGCGCTACCGTATCAACCCTTATTGCCAACCTTGCGCCCGTTTGGGTCGGGTTAATGAGTTTCCTGCTATTCAGGAAACTATCCGGCAGGTTATTTTGGATAGGCACTTGCGTTGCCATTTTAGGCATGGTAATACTGGTGGGCTATCAGCATATTTTGCATCTTGAATTTAACGCTGGTATATTGTTAGCATTACTTGCCAGTTTATTTTATGCAGGCTATATCATGATCACCAAAAATATAATGGCCGGGATTGATGTTTTCACCTTTATGTTTTACAGCATGTTGGGTGCCGCAGCATTCCTGTTCATTATTAGCCTGTTTATGAGTATTAACATTGTAAATTTCCCTTTGCGGGTTTGGTTATGTTTTATTGGTATGGGTTTGCTGTGCCAGTTAGCCGGATGGCTTACTATTAATTATTCGTTACGGTACCTGGAGAGTACCAAGGTATCTATCGCTTTATTAAGCCAAACTGTATTTGCCGGTTTACTGGCTGTATTTCTTTTAAATGAGAAATTAGAGGTGAATGAGATAATAGGCAGCGTGATTGTGCTGGCGGGGATTGCCATAACGTTTTTGAAGGTATCACCCCGGTTATTTCCAAAGGAAAGCATATAAAGATTATTCTTCATTCCGTTTTAATCCTTCTTTATAAACGGGTTAGGCCGGGGCTTTCGCCATTTAATTGGATTTTTTATATATTTAAACAACAAGTTAAGCCGTTTAAGAATTACTTTTGCAGCTGCACATTTTTTAACACATGATCACCAAACCCACCATAGACCGTATAATGGAAGCCACAGATATTGTGGAGGTGATTGGCGAATTTGTACAATTAAAAAAGCGTGGAGCCAACTATATAGGCCTTTCGCCATTTGCTAATGAGCGTACACCGTCGTTTACGGTATCGCCGGCTAAAGGTATTTTTAAAGACTTTTCAACAGGCAAAGGCGGCAGCGCCATCACTTTTTTGATGGAACTGGAAAAATTCACCTATCCCGAAGCGCTGAAATGGCTGGCCAAAAAATACGGTATCGAGGTTGAGGAAACGGTAGAATCATCAGAGAACAGGGAAGAAGATAACCGCCGCGAAAGCCTTATGATAGTAAGCGGATACGCGGCCAAATATTTTCATGAAACCATGCTGGAGACCGATGAAGGTAAAAACATCGGACTAAGCTATTTTAAAGAGCGTGGTTTTAATAACGAAACCATCAAGAAATTTGAACTGGGCTACTCGCCCGATCAATGGGAGGCCTTTACCGGCGAAGCCTTAAAACAAGGTTACCAGCAGGAGTTTTTAGTAGATAGCGGCTTATCTGTTAAACGGGACAATGGCTCATTGTATGACCGTTACCGCGGCCGGGTAATGTTCCCTATCCACAGCTTTACAGGCCGGGTGATAGCCTTTGGTGGCCGCACACTCAAAAACGATAAGAACGTTCCTAAATACGTTAACTCGCCCGAGTCTGATATCTATCATAAATCAAACGTTTTATACGGTTTATATTTTGCCAAGAAAGCCATCCGCGAAGAAGATAATTGCTATTTGGTGGAGGGCTACGCCGATGTGCTGTCTGTTCACCAGGCGGGTATCGAGAATGTGGTGGCATCATCAGGAACATCTTTAACTGGCGAACAAATAAGATTGATAGGCAGGTTCACCAAAAACATAACCATACTTTATGATGGCGATGCCGCAGGTATAAAAGCCTCGTTGCGCGGACTGGACATGATTTTGGAGGAGGGACTGAACGTTAAAGTAGTACTTTTCCCTGATGGGCATGACCCGGACTCCTATGTACAAAAATTTGGTACAAGTGTGTTCAAAAAACACATTGACGATAATAAGAAAGATTTCATCCTGTTTAAAACCAGTATCCTTTTAAAGGAAGCGGGGAATGATCCGATTAGAAAATCGGAGGTGATAAGGGAGATAGTGGAAAGTATTGCCAAGATCCCGGATTCTATCAAGGCATCTGTTTTTATCAAAGAATGTAGTTATATATTACAGATTGATGAGCGTGCCCTGCTTACCGAGCTTAACAAAATGCGGCAGGCTAAGGCAAAGAAAGATCATCAAAGCCAGCAAAATTCAAGGCAGCAAGAGATGCCCGATGAGCCGCACTTTTTTGATGAGCCGATAGTTGAGACAACAAAAGATGAATCATCGCAGGAGAAAGAGATTATCCGCCTGTTATTATTATATGGTAATAAAATGATTGATTGGGATGGCATAGCCAATACCTATATCGGTCCGTTTATGATAGCCGAGCTGAGTGATGTTGAATTTGAGGATGCCACCTGTAAGCAGTTCATGGAAATGTACAGGCAGGAGGTAGAAAACGGCGTACTCCCCGAGGAACAGCATTTTATCCATCATCGTGATAAGGGTATAGTTGATTTGGTAGTTACCCTTTTGGCTACAAAATATACACTGAGCGAAAACTGGTACGAAATGCACAAAATAATGGTGCCTGATGAACAGGCCAATATGAAGGCAACTATCCTGGGTGCAATATTTCACCTTAAAAAACAAAAGGTGGGCAAGATATTGGAAGGGCTGCGCAAAGAATTACAGACCACACCTGCAGAAGCCGACCAGGAAATATTGCTGAACCAATACATGCACATGAAAAAGGTAGAGAAAACCATTTCTGATTACTTAGGTTCGGTAATATTAAAATAATGGCAATCCATAACGATCTCGGCCGGCAAGGCGAAGCATTAGCCAAAGCGCATTTAGAGGTAACCGGTTATGAAATAATGGACGAGAACTGGGTTTTCGGCAAAGCCGAGATAGATTTGATAGCCTACAAAGCTGGCGTTATCATCTTTACCGAAGTAAAGGCCCGCACAGGAAATGGCTTTGGCGAACCCGAAGATTTTGTAGATGCCCGCAAGCAAAAATTACTGGTACAGGCCGCCGATGAATATATTTATTTGATGAACCACCAGGGAGATGTGCGCTTTGATATAATATCCGTACTTTTTGACCGTAATAACAACTATAAACTCAAACACATTGAAGATGCCTTTTGGCCTTCAGCCATTTAAAAGATGAATAAAAGAATAGCGTTTTTTGCACTAATAGCCCTGCTGGCATATGGTTGTAAAGATAATAGTAAACAAGCAGGCGATTTAACCATTAGTCCGGATGCCGGGACTTCCTACAAAGCAGGTGATGTAATAAGCGCCAAAGTAAGCTTGCCCGGTGATATTAAAGCCGATTCGATTGTTTACTTGCTTGATTCTACCCGGGTAGGTGCTACAAAAGATTCATCAGCAGTAAATATTAAAACCGATACCGTTGCGTTAGGCGCGAGGATTATAACGGGAAGAGTTTATCAGGCAGGTAAAAGCCAGGATGTTACCACCAATATTGTATTGCTGGCCGGTAAAGCACCCGAGCAATTGACCTATCAGGTTGTAAAAACCTTTCCGCATGATACCAGTATATACGTTGAGGCTTTAACATTCGAAAATGGTTCATTTTACGAAAGCAGTGGTGGCTATCTTGATCCGCCGCCTGGAATGGTAAAAGATGGGCAATCGTTTTTGGCCAAAACAGACCTTGCAACAGGAAGGATCCTTAAAAAGAAACTGGTTGACCCTAAAGTTTTTGCAGAGGGAATGGTGGTTATAGGTAATAAAATAACACAGATAACATGGACAAGTAAAATTGGCTATGTATACGATAAAAACAGCTTTGAGATACTGAGCAAATTTGATAACAATGTAGGTGTTGAAGGCTGGGGGATGTGCTTTGATGGCAAAAGAATTTACATGGATGACAGCACCAACCGCATTTGGTTTTTAGATAAAGATAATTATCACACAACCGGTTATATAGATGTATATGACAACAAGGGGCCGGTAAATAAATTAAATGAACTGGAATATATTGATGGGAAAATTTATGCCAATGTATATGGAACTGATGATATTATGGTAATAGATACTAAAACGGGTGCTGTACTGCAAAGGATAGATATGAAAAACCTATACCCGGCAAATGCCCGTTACGAAGATTTTGACGATGGCAACAATGTATTAAATGGTATAGCTTACGATAAAGCCGCCAATCGCATATTTGTAACCGGCAAAAAATGGCCGAAGCTATATCAGGTAAAGTTTGTGAAAAAGTAGGAGCAGTTAAGCAATGTCATTGCGAGTTTAAAAATCCGTTTGGCCTCTGAAGGATAAATGACAAGCTCAGGATGCCCCAATAACTAAATATGTCATTGCGAGGCTTACGCGGAGGTCGTGTAGTGGAAAGCCGCGGCAATCTCGTAGCGACAAGCGAATATGCATTGGCTACGAGATTGCCACGTCGCTACGCTCCTCGCAATGACATTGCTTAAGTGTTCCGCTTTTTGCGGAACGGAACACTATGCCGCTTTCTGATATCTATTCCGATACTCTGCCGGGGATAGCCCGGTTATCTTTTTAAATACCGTACGGAAGGCTTTGGTATCAGTGTAACCAACATCATACATCACCTCATTTACATTTTTGCGGCCGCTTTCCAGCTGTTTTTTGGCAGCTTCTATCTTTACTCTTTGTATATACTCAACAGGTGTATTGTTGGTAGCTTTTTTAAAGCGGCGCTCAAAGTGGCGCTTACCTATAGCGTATTTCAGGGCAAGATCTTCTACCGAGATCCTTTCGGCTATGTTGGCTTCAATAAATTCCTGTGCTTTCTTTATGGGTTCATCCTCATGGGTTTTCTGCCCGTTAAACATTATAAACGGCGATTGGCTCTTGCGGTCAATCTCCAGCGCGAAAACTTTCGATGCAGTAATAGCCATATCCCTGCCGGCATATTTTTCAACAAGGTATAAAAGCAGGTTCCAGTATGATGTTGCACCCCCGCTGGAGTACAGGCCCTGCTGCTCGGTTACAATCCGGTCATCTACTAAGGTTACCTCCGGAAACATCTCCCTGAATTGTTCTGCAAAGCGCCAATGGGTTGAACATTCTTTGCCATTTAACATGCCTGTAGCCGCCAGTAAAAATGCACCAACGCAAAGGCTGGCCGCCTCTGCGCCCTGGTAATGCTGTTTAGCTATCCACGGAATAAATTCCTCGTTCTTTTTTATGGCAGCCTTCATATCACCACCCATTGCCGGTATAATGATCAGGTCGGTTTTTGATATATTGCTGATCAGTTCATCGGTATGAACGGAAAATAAGCCGCTGTGCAGTTTAACTTCTTTAGACAGGCCAACCAACTGTACATTAAATAGCGGGGGTTTGCCTGCGGCCTCTAAAAACTCATTTACCCCTGTAAACATAATACGCGGATCGGCTATGCTGGCCAGCACCGCGTCGTTAGTGATGAGGATGGATACATGTTTCATATCAGGTATATTAATTGGTAAAGTAAATTTAGACAACAAAAAAGTCGTAAACAACCCCTATTAAGTCCTTTTTACACCGTATGCGATTTATGTGCTTGCTATACATTTGTATCAGCAATAAAACTACACAAAATGAGAAAATTAAAATTACAGGCTCAGGTTTCCCTTGACGGTTTTGTAGCCGGCCCAAATACGCCCATATATCAGGAATTGAGCAATAAGCTGCCCCTTAAACTGATAAAGTCTACCTCATTTGAGTGTGGAATAACGGTGCTCTGCTATAAGCCGGCTGACGTATAAACAGTTACGATGCGAAAGTTAATTGTATCAATAAATGTAACATTAAATGGTTTTATGGCCGGCCCAAACGGTGAGCTGGACTGGCATATGCCTTATTGGGATGAGGAGATGAGCAGGGTTAGTTCAGAACAATTAGGCAATGCCGATACTATACTGCTTGGCAGGGTTACCTATACTGCCATGGCACGTTATTGGCCCGCACAACAGGCAGGCCCTTATGCCGCCCGCGGGGATGTTGATTTTGCAGATATGATGAATAGCTATACAAAGGTGGTATTCTCACAAACACTTACAAATGTGAGCAACTGGAGTAACTCTCAGCTGGCAAACAGAAGTATTGCCCTTGAAGTTAACCAGCTTAAACAACAGCCGGGTAAAGATATTATGGTTTATGGTAGCGGCAGCTTAGTAACTGCCCTTATCCGAAAGGATTTGGTGGATGAATACCATATATGGCTGTACCCCGTGTTGATTGAGCAGGGCAGACCACTGTTTGAAAATCTGCGGGATAGGCTAAGTCTAAAGCCTTTTCAGGCAAAAGCATTTGGAAATGGGGTAGTGTTGATGCAGTATGGGGCAGTCAAAACCGGATGAAATATCTGTCATGCTAAGCAATAGAAAAAGATCTATAGGCAAATAGATGCTTCACTATCGTTCAGCATGACAAATCGTTTAACTTAAACTGTAATTACCTCCAGGCTTTATACTGATTGATCAGACCGTTGGTTGATGAATCATGAGAGGTTACCTCGGCATTATCCTTCAACTCGGGTAGTATTTTACCGGCTAATTGTTTGCCCAGTTCAACACCCCATTGGTCAAAGCTGTAAATGTTCCAGATAACGCCCTGCACAAATATTTTGTGCTCATACATGGCTATTAAACTGCCCAATGTGCGCGGGGTTATTTTTTTAACCAGGATAGAGTTGGTTGGCCTGTTACCTTCAAATACTTTAAATGGTGCTATCTTACTAATCTCTTCATCGCTTTTGCCTGCTTTTTTCAACTCGGCAATCACCTCTTCTTCGGTTTTGCCATTCATTAAAGCTTCTGTTTGGGCAAAAAAGTTTGATAACAGCATATTGTGATGCTCACCCAGTGGATTGTGTGATTGTGCAGGTGCTATAAAATCACATGGGATCAGTTTAGTTCCCTGGTGTATCAACTGGTAAAAAGCGTGTTGGCCATTGGTACCCGGTTCGCCCCAGATAACCGGCCCGGTTTGGTAATCAACATGTTTGCCATTACGGTCAACATGTTTACCGTTGCTTTCCATATCTCCCTGTTGGAAATACGCGGCAAAACGGTGCATATACTGGTCGTACGGAAGAATAGCTTCGGTCTCGGCCTCAAAAAAGTTATTATGCCATATGCCAACCAACGCCAGTATAGCAGGCAGGTTTTGCTCCAGTTCGGTCGATTTAAAATGCTCGTCCATGGCATGTGCGCCAGCTAGCAGTTCCTCAAAATTATCAAAGCCTACACTTAAGGCAATAGATAAACCAATGGCGCTCCATAATGAGTAACGGCCGCCAACCCAATCCCAAAACTCAAACATGTTTTTGGTATCGATGCCAAATTTCTCAACACCTTCGCTATTAGTTGACAGAGCTGCAAAGTGCTTGGCTACATCTTCGTCTTTGCCACCATTTTCAATGAACCAGTCGCGCGCGCTGTGGGCATTGCCCATAGTTTCCTGCGTTGTGAATGTTTTTGAAGCTATCAGGAACAAGGTGGTCTCGGCATTTAAGCCTTTTAAAGTTTCAGCTATATGCGTACCATCAACGTTTGATACAAAGTGCAGGTTCAGGTGGTTTTTATAAGCTTTTAAAGCTTCGGTTACCATTACCGGGCCCAGGTCAGAACCGCCAATGCCTATATTAACTACATCGGTTATAGGTTTGCCGGTATAGCCTTTCCATTCGCCAGATATAATGGCCTCACTAAATTCCTTCATATGCTGCAGTACGCGGTTTACATCGGGCATTACATCTTTACCATCTACATAAACAGGGCTATTGCTGCGGTTACGTAAAGCAACATGCAATACCGGCCTGTCTTCGGTTACATTGATCTTTTCTCCGGAGAACATGGCTTCAATTGCCTTGTTTACACCACACTCGCGGGCCAGTTGTATAAGCAGTGCAAGTGTTTCTTCATCTATACGGTTCTTGGAGTAATCCAACAGTATATCTTCAAATTGTAAAGAGAATTTATCAAATCGCTCGTTGTCAGCTTCAAATAATTCCTTTAAGCTTTTGGTAAGAATGTCAATATAATGATTGGTTAAATATTTATATGACTGGGTGCTGGTAAAATCAATATTTGGCAACATAGTTGATGTGTTTTTTGTAAAAATAGTAAGTTAATTTTTAGGTATAAATTAAATATGAAATTATGACCCGATAGTGTTGTTTTTACACGCCTACATAGTGTTTACAATACACCAGTCGGATTGTCATATTATTAACAATTTTGTTTATTTTTTTGGGATTTCAAAACAGATATTTATTATATTTGTTGTCTTGGTAAATAAAACAACTATTTTTACCAAATTCGTAATTTGATTTTAATGCATAAAAATTATGTTTGAAAAACTCTTTTTGCTTGTGAAAAATAACGCCGAAGCGGCTGTTATGAACAACCCGGTAATCCCTGAAAAATATCGCGAAGCTGTTTTGAACGATGCCTCAAGCTCGATAATTGAGGTGTTAAAAAGTCAGTTAGAAAGTGGTAAATTAAAAGACCTGGTAAAATATTTTCAGTTTACAGGTATTTATAATAACCCGCTTATTACAAGTGTGGTTAATAAGTTTGCCAATAAGCTGAACAATTTTTATAATATTGGCTCCAAAGATGCATTAGAAACCGCCAACCTTCTTATTCCGCCGGTAATGCAGGAACTGATAAAGCAATCAAAAGGAGAGCAAAACAAAGAGTTTGCCTTAAGCACTCTGCTATCAAAACTAAACGGCAACGTTGTTGATATGAGTGTTCTTTTAAATCAGTTGAGGATAGCATAAATAAAAGAATATATTAAAAAAGGCCTGCAGTTGTAAATCAATTGCAGGCCTTTTTTATTTGCCTGTTTGCATTTTTATATATTTGCCACATGACTAAAGAAAATATTCAGGATTTGAGGGATAGAACAACTTCCCTGAGGAGGCATCTTTGACATCGATAAAAAACTCGATGCAATGCAAAAAGAGCAGGAAATAACCGTTGGCCCGAATTTTTGGGATCATCCTAAAGAAGCCGAAAAGGTGCTTGCTTCTATCAAAACAAAAAAAGTATGGACCGATGCCTTCCAGAAGGTAGTATCGGTAGTTGACGATACAAACGTATTGTTCGAATTTTTCCAGAGTGGCGATGCTACCGAGGCAGAAATGCTTGAGCAATATAATGCGGCGGTTACCGCTGTTGAAGAGCTTGAATTTAAAAACATGCTCAGTGCCGAAGAAGACCAGTTTAACGCGGTATTACAAATAACTGCAGGGGCCGGTGGTACCGAAAGCTGCGACTGGGCAGGTATGCTAATGCGCATGTATATTATGTGGGCCGAAAAGAACGGGCACAAAGTAACAGAGCAGGATTACCAGGAAGGTGATGTAGCCGGGGTTAAAACGGTTACGCTGCAAATAGAAGGCGAATTTGCTTACGGCTATTTAAAAGGAGAAAATGGGGTGCATCGCCTGGTGCGTATATCACCGTTTGACTCTAATGCTAAACGCCATACTTCATTTGCCTCGGTATACGTTTACCCGCTCGTTGATGATACCATTGATATTGAGGTTAAAGATGCCGATATAGAGTTTGAAACTTTCCGTGCAGGTGGTGCAGGCGGGCAAAATGTGAACAAGGTAGAAACCGCCGTACGTTTATACCACAAGCCATCGGGCATTATTATCAAGAACCAGGAGTCGCGCTCACAATTACAGAATAAGGAAAACGCCATCCGCTTGCTTAAATCGCAATTATATGAAGCCGAAATGCGCAAGCGCGCCGAGGCATCAAGCGCGGTAGAGGGCAATAAGAAAAAGATTGAGTGGGGCTCACAGATCCGTAATTATGTTTTACATCCGTATAAGCTGGTGAAAGACCTGCGTACAGATCATGAAACCTCTAATGCGGCGGCTGTACTTGACGGCGACCTGAACGAGTTTTTAAAATCGTACTTAATGGAATTCGGCGGACCGAAAAACTAAAAATCAATACCTATACTTATGCATATCCGGTTATTATCTTTATTCATGATGATGTTTTTATCGCAAGTGGTTTTTGGACAGGCTCAAAGCCCTATTCCTTTGTATCCTGATGGTGTACCCAATTCAAAACCAACACCTGCTGCTTATATTGAGAAAAACGATAAGGGGAGCCTAACCAAGGTTAGCATACCAATGATTACGCCTTATTTGCCTGAAAAGGCTAATGGCTGCGCAGTTATCATATTTCCGGGCGGTGGATATGTTCACCTTGCTACCGAACATGAGGGTAAAGCCATAGCGCTTGAATTTAACAAAATTGGTGTAACGGCATTTGTTGTAAAATACCGGTTGCCAAGTGATAATATCATGATGGATAAAACCATAGGCCCATTGCAGGATGCACAGCGTGCCATTCAAATGGTTAGGCAAGGTGCTGCTACATGGGGTGTTGATCCAAAAAGGATCGGCATTATCGGTTTTTCGGCTGGTGGGCATCTTGCCTCTACTGCCGGAACCCATTTTGATAAAGTAGTAATAGATAATAAGGATAATATTAGCGTTCGCCCTGATTTTATGATGCTGATATATC
Organism: Mucilaginibacter sp.; assembly: GCF_041660805.1. Lineage (GTDB taxonomy): Bacteria > Bacteroidota > Bacteroidia > Sphingobacteriales > Sphingobacteriaceae > Mucilaginibacter. The sequence goes on from NZ_JBAZVP010000007.1 coordinate 209,519, forward strand.
CGGTTATTAGTTTTGGCGAGAAAGCCCATGTGGGTTCAAAAGAAAATCTAATCGGAAAGAATGCCCCACAGGCACAAATAGACCTATACTCAAATGAGAAACAGGTTACAGCTAACACCCCGCCAACCTTTTTGGTACATGCCGAAGATGATAATACAGTACCGGTACAAAACGCCTTGCTGATGTACCAAGCATTACTGAACGCTAAAGTAAAAGCCGAGATGCACCTGTTCCAGGCCGGCGGCCACGGTTTCGGGTTAAAAAACCCAACCAGTAAAGAACTTTGGTTTAACTGGGCTAAAGATTGGATGGATGCAAATGGTTGGTTAGCGAACGGTAAGATTTAAGCTAAATCCACTTTACAACATTAGCATAGGAGGGAAGGGTAACTCCTGACGGAGCAAACATTTGCGTGCATATTTTCTACAAAGCTATAGCTCCTAACGGAGCATGCCTGTTGGGTTGAATAGTACAATATTTATTCCCCTAGGGGATAACGTTTGATGTGCGTATTTTCTACAAAAGCTATAGCTCCTAACGGAGCATGCCTGTTGGGTTGAATAGTACAATATTTATTCCCCGTAGGGGATAACGCTTTGTAGAAAAAAGTAAAAAGTGATTTTACCCCATAGGGGTTACCCCTTGAGTGATAGATGCGTGTTCTAAACCCTGTTTGCTATAGCAAAATTAACGCCCGAAGAATAGAGTATGCTTATTTTTGGAATGCTGAAACCTACCCCAGTATCTCCAATAGCTCATTCAGTTCATCCACCTTCTCAGATGACCCCATATGCTCATAGGCGCTAATGAGGTTTCTTATCACGCGTTTAATAATATCGGCGTTAGAGCAGGGTTCGTAAAACTGCTTATCAAACCTAAGGTTCAGTTGTTTCAGGAACATATCTACATCCCGGCGGCCAAAAATAAAGCCCTTATTAAAGGCGTTTATATAAAATAAAATACCGCCCTCAAACTCAGCCTCGCGGCTTTCATCAAGGTATGCCAGTATAAAATGTTGTGGCAGGTTTACGCCATAAACCGGGATATCCAGTTTTTGTGCAATAATAGAATAGATAATGGCTAATGAGATCTGGTTACCTCTTTTGGTGTCAAGTACCTGGCTTATATAGCTGTTTTGCGGGTCGCGGTGATTGGTGGTGTTACCGCTAAAGCCATGTATGCTGTAAAAAACATGGTTCATGAGCTTTATCTGCTCAACAGGGCTGGCCTCATTCATCATCTGCAGCCATATATCCCGCTTTATTGCTTCTACCTGGTTTATTACTTTCTGCTCATCAAGATCAGGGTATTGGTAACGGTTTATGATCAATATTCCCTGTAACAGATCAAATGAGCCCCCCTGGTACCAAAGCTGTAGATCGTTTTTTACTGTGCTAAATTGTATTTCATGAACCAGGTTGGCAATCCGTTCCTGCAGTATACTGTCAAAGGCCTGTTCAAAGGCCGATTCCAGGTATTGTATGGCCTCTACACCATAAGAAAGTAGTTTTTGATGTACGTGGTTATAAATCTCACCATCCGGATCATCAAGTAATTTTATTAAGGAATTTACTTCTGTGGGATTTATCATATCTCTACCCGCTAAAATACTAAACGTTTATATATTTTTACAGCTATGATTAATGTAACGTTTGCAAAGGATTTTCTGTTGCACAGGTTTAAGTCAAAAAACCGTCATGGTTTACATTCGCCGTTTATATACCGCTTGGTGGATGAGGTTATATATGATAACAAGCATAAAGAAGTTTATGATATAGTAGAAGAACAGCGCGATCACCTGCTGATAGATGACCGGATGATCACGGTTGCCGATCTTGGCGCTGGCTCGCACGTAAACAACAACAAGCAGAAGAAAATTAGCGACATTACTATTAATGCCTTAAAACCGCCCAAACTGGCCAAACTTCTGTACCGTTTAGCGGCCTTTACCCAACCAACTAATATTATTGAGCTGGGTACCTGTTTGGGTATAACCACAATATACCTGCAACAGGCAGCGCCTAATGCAAAAGTGTATACGCTGGAGGGTTGCCCCCAAACCGCAGGCGTAGCAAAGGAGGTGTTTGAAAGGGCCGGGTTAAATGATATAAACATTATCACCGGTAATTTTGATGATACCCTTGGTGGTGTGCTGGATAGCCAGGAAAAACTCGACTTTGTATACATTGATGGTAACCACCAGCGCGATGCCACTTTAAGATATTTTGAATGGTGCCTGCCCAAGGTACATGAAGATACCATGCTGATCTTCGACGATATTTACTGGAGCGACGGTATGAAACAAGCCTGGGAACAAATAAAAACCCACCCGCAGGTAAGTGCCACGGTAGATCTGTTTTGGATTGGGCTGGTTTTCTTTAAAACCGGACAAGCTAAGGAAGATTTTAAGATAAGATTTTAGTAAATGTGCAAATATGCAAATGAGCTCAATCTGCACATCTATAATTTAAAATCTGCACATTTAAAACGCTTCCCCTAATCCAATATATACACCACTTTGCCTGCTTTCGCCGGGGCGTTTTTCACCTACACCATAATCTATACGGATGCTGAGACCTTTTTCGGTATCGAAGAAATAGCGGAGACCGCCACCGTAGTTGGGTTTAAACTCATTTAGGTTAAAGTTTTTGTTGAATACTTGTCCCGCCCCTAAAAAGCCAACTACACCTATGCGGTCACTTACGCGGTAACGCAGTTCTGTTTGCCCGGCAAGCAGGTTGCGGTCGCGGAAACGGCCATTGTAGTAACCCCGCATCATTTCGTCACTCCCCAGGGCAGGCAATAAGTAAAACGGCGACTGGCTGCCGGTAAGGCTTTGTTCCTGCACGTCAAAAGCTAAAACAAAGTGTTTATCTAATTTGAAATACTGGGCATATTCCAGGTTGAACAGGCCGCCACTGTAACTGTTGTTACTAAACACCCCCTTCATCAGGTTTAAATAGCTGGTAATGTGGATACCTTTGGTAGTATAAGTATTGTTGTTACGGCTATCAAAAACCAGGCTTGGTCCTGCATATAAAAAAGAGCCGCCATGCCTGCCTTCAATGCTTGGGTCGGTAGCGAAAATACCGGTAGTGTTAACATCATCAAAACGGTAATCATAGCCTCCGGCTACCAGTCCTATATAAACATTATCACCAAATTTCTTTTCGCCGGTAAAGGTTACCCTTACCCTTTTTTGGCCTAAACGATCGGCATCACTCTTATTTGTGTTATTGCCAACTCCATAAAAATCAAACGGAAAATTAATGTAACCGATGGATGCTGTATAGTGGTATTTATTTTGAGGTAGCCAGTAGTTGGTGCTTAGGTTTAACCTGCTTTGGCCCTTAGTAGTAAGTGTGCCGTAAGCAAATATGTTTGATACACGTGTATTGCGGCTAATGGTATCGGTATAAAAAGAATAAAGGGCCGACCCGCCTATTTCCAGGCCTGTCTCGGGCGCGGTACTTAACACCGGTAACAATACAAAACTTGCTTTTTTAGTACTATCCTTACTAAAATACATGTCGTACAAAAATTTTGGTAAAATGCGCCTTTGTGCGTGTACCGGCTGAAGAGCTATTAAAACAAGTAAAATTGTAAGGAGTTTTTTCATATATATAATGATGCCAAAGGTATATTATAACCAATTGTTTTATCGAATTTGGAATTTAAAATTCTGATGTGCACAAAATACCTACTTTTGCAATCAATATATTGATTAAAAAGATGAGCACAGAAAGAGGCCCTATATCGCAATTTATCGAAAAAAATTACCTGCATTTTAATGCGGCGGCACTAATGGATGCAGCTAAAGGTTATGAAACACACCTAACCGAAGGCGGCAAAATGATGGTGACACTGGCTGGTGCTATGAGCACCGCGGAGTTAGGTATCTCACTTGCCGAAATGATCCGCCAGGATAAAATTGATATTATATCATGTACAGGTGCAAACCTGGAAGAAGATATCATGAACCTGGTAGCACATTCACATTACAAACGCGTCCCTCACTACCGCGACTTAAGTCCGCAGGATGAGTGGGACCTGTTAGAGAACCACTACAACCGTGTTACCGATACCTGTATCCCCGAGGAAGAAGCTTTTCGTCGCCTGCAAAAACATATTTACAAAATATGGAAAGATGCAGATAGCAATGGTGAGCGTTATTTTCCGCATGAATACATGTACAAAATATTATTAAGCGGCGAGTTGGAACAATATTATGAAATTGATCCTAAAAACTCCTGGATGCTGGCCGCTGCAGAAAAGAACCTGCCTATTGTTGTGCCGGGTTGGGAAGATTCAACCATGGGGAACATTTTTGCATCTTACGTTATTAAGGGCGAAATAAAAGCTGTTACCATGAAAAGCGGTATCGAGTACATGGCATGGCTGGCTGATTGGTATCCAAAAAATTCAGGCGGCAAGGGCGTAGGCTTTTTCCAGATAGGCGGTGGTATAGCCGGCGATTTCCCTATTTGTGTGGTGCCAATGCTTTATCAGGATATGGAAATGACAGATATTCCTTTCTGGAGTTATTTCTGCCAGATCTCAGATTCAACTACCTCATATGGTTCTTATTCGGGTGCGGTACCAAATGAAAAAATAACCTGGGGAAAACTTGACATCAATACTCCAAAATTCATTGTAGAGAGTGATGCAACAATAGTTGTACCGCTAATATTTGCCTGGATATTAAAACAATAATTCAATTTTAAAAGTATCTATATCAATCCTCGTTTTTCAAGATCCTCTTACAATATAAAAAAAAGCCTTTTAATTCAATTTAAAGGGCATTTCTCAATAATTTAGAACGATTATAAATTAGATATTGGTGTCATAAATTTGTCAGCGATACTGTAATAAATTATACTTTTGTGGCTGTAAAAGTGGCAAAATCATAATTCTTTACGTCAGTTTCACACATTAATAATATAATTATTTAGCATAAATACACTTTATGAGAAATATCTCATTACTTTTTAAACAGTTTACAAGATCGATTTTACTAATTGCCGGTTTGGCTGTTTGCGGGTTTTCGGCCCACGCACAGGCAGATGCAGCAAAAGGCGAAGCGATATTTAAAGCAAAATGTACAGCGTGTCATAAAATAGACACGCGTGCTACAGGCCCGGCACTGGGGCCACAGCTGACACAAGAAACGGATGATGCCTACCTGACCAAATGGATCCAGGACAACCAGGCATTGATCGCTGCAAAAAATCCGAAGGCATTAAAAATATTTAACGAGTACAACCAGTCAAACATGACTGTGTTTGCTGAGTTGAGTGATGCCGATGTAGGTAACGTAATAACTTACGTGCGTACAGAATGGAAAAACATGCAGGCCGAAAAAGCTAAAGCTCCTGCTGGTGGCGGTGCTGCTGCAGAAACTGGCCCGCCAAGCAATTTGGTGATCTTTGGTCTTATCGGCGTTATCGTTATCGCATTCATCGTTATCCTGGTGTTAAACAAAGTAATTGCAACGCTTGAGCGTTTGTTATTACGTAACAAGGGTTTATTGATTGAAGAAGAAGTAACAGGCGAAGAGAAAGCACCTGTTGACCGCTTAGCTACTTTCAAAAAACTTGCTAAGAACAAAAAACTGGTATTCTTTGTGATACTGTGCGGTACTATAGCTTTAGGTAGCTGGAGCTGGATAACCATGTGGAACACTAACGTTCACCAGGGATACCAACCGGTACAGCCTATTAAGTACTCACACAAATTACACG
>NZ_JBAZVP010000008.1:0-206731 GCF_041660805.1 Mucilaginibacter sp.
TCATTTTCGCGTCGTCTCCCAATGAGACTATTGCAAGAAGCCGGCTGCAAAAAGAGATATGGGAAGATGAAGGTGTTATTGTGGGGCGCAGTCTGGATATGTTCATCTCTAAACTTAGAAAAAAGCTAGAACCTGATCCGGATATCAACATTGTTGTTATACGCGGCAAGGGATATAAGCTTGAAATTAGCGCTTAATAATAAGCTCGTTAAACAACAAAGCCCTGATACGGGCATGTATCAGGGCTTTTGTACCGTGAGTGGTAAATTATTTGAACACATTTATGGCTTTCTGATAGTTGTAGAGCGGATTTTACTGAAATACGATGAGAAAAATTTGGATGATAAAAGTGAATAATCCCTTTGATTTTCCTTTCGAAAAGTGTTCAAAAAAATTACCATGTTAGATTTTTTGAACACTTTATAATTTGTATCGCTCTGAAAAAGTTGAAGCGACAAGTAGTTTGTGATTACATGCCCCACAAAATAGGTCATTGGATTTTGCGGATGGCTTGGTATGGTAATCCAGAAGGGAGATTATTAGAATGCTTATTGGAGTTTTTAGAGGCTGTTGAGTCAATTTTAAAAAGATGAAAATAGGATTTAGAATTTTTCCAACTTAGATCGGCCGTTTTCGAACGTTCGAGGCCAACACGGGGAGTAATGTAATAATTGAAAAGATCCCAATTACACGGTGCATTATGGCATTGTTTTTCCAAAGACTAGTGGAGAATAATGATTTCTTCACTAAAAAGCTCGAATAAACTAAAATTTTGTTTCCATCATCCGCCTAACAATAAGCAAACTACATCAGGCCCTTATGTAATATTTGCGCCAACCAGGTTATTTTGCTTTCAAATTGCGGAAACCTACCGAAAAGTATAATTTCCTGATCAAAGCACTTGAATACACTTTGTAAGGTTTCCGCCAAAAACTGGCTGTCTTCCTCATTGAGTTCCGCTATTTCTTTGTTTTCCAAGGCCCAACTGATCATGAGTTTCACCACCAGAATCTCCTCTTCAGACATAATGCGGGACTGCATGATCAGCAGAGAGGGATCCTGCCTCATATCCTCAATAACCAGCTTGTATTTTAATACCACTTCACGCAGGCGTTTGATCTTTACCTCATTAAATGATTCTATATTGGCCGAAAAAGAACGTCTTTTGCTTATCGTGGCTTTGCTTTCCTCCAGGCATTTGGAAAATATTTTGTGACATAAAGCGTCAAGTACCTCTGTTTTATTCTTAAAATAATGATAAAGTGTACTCCGGCCCTTCTTGCATTCATTTGATATGTCCTGCATAGATACCCTTACAAAGCCGTAACGCTCAAACACAGCATCCGCTGCCGCGATGATCTCTTCCCTTATGTTATCGTTTTGATCTGCTTTCATGATTCGACAAAAATACATTTTTTGTTTGTGACTTTTTTATTATTTACAGGTTTAACCGGATTATGCGGAATTAATAATATGACACAATTATTAATAAATCATAAAAACAAATAGCGTATAATTGTCGAAAATATTTAAACAAGTTATTTAATCAAATATGCTTCCGTAATGAGGAGTAAAGTTAGATAATAGGTTCATATTGTATCCTTTTATAGCCCGGAGTGATGTGCTTTGGGATAAACAAACAGTAAAATACTAATCGACGAAAATACAAATAATGTCCAATTTAATTATATGAAAACCAAATTTATACTTGCAGGAGCGATAGTGGCTGCTATCGGGATTTCCGGCTGCTCAGGCAAAAAAGAGCAAAAAAACGGCCCGGATACCTTAGCGGTAAATGTAGTTAATTTAAGTGAGGGAGCTATGTCATCCAATGATCGGATCGTTTACGATGGAACCCTTGAAGCTGAAAAGACCATTGACCTGAGCTTCCAGGTTTCCGGAACCATCCTGTCTTTCCCTATACAAACCGGCGATTATGTAAAAAAAGGACAACTGGTAGGATCTGTAGATGAAACGGTATACCGTAACCAATATAACGCACAGTTGGCGCAGGCTAAACTTGCCAAAGAAAATTATACCCGCATCAACGATGTGTTTAAAAAAGGGAGCGTGGCCGAAATAAAAATGCTGGAGGCCAGGTCAAATTATGAACAGGCAACTTCCGCCGCCCGCGCAACTTACCAGAATATTGCCCATACGCACCTTTATGCACCGGTAAGCGGGTATATTGGTGAAAAGAAAGCCGAAGCAGGTGCCGTTGCTAATCCCGGGCAGCCGGTTTTACAGTTGCTGGATACCCGTTCGGTAAAGGTGCTGGTTGCGGTACCCGAAAGTGAAATCAACCATTATAAAGCAGGAACTCCGGCTACGGTAAAAATTGATGCCTTAGGGGATCAGCCTTTGCAGGGCAACGTAACCGAAGTCGGCGTTTTAGCCCTTAACGGCAGCGCTAATTATAACCTTAAAATAACGTTGGCTAATAACGATATGAAGTTAAGACCCGGCATGCTTTGTAAAGTGATATTTAACAAAACTGCCGGCACTGTCGCCTCTTCCAATATTAAAGAAGTTATTGTACCCGTACAAGCTGTGCAGGTAGATGATAAAGGGACTAACTTCTTATTCATCATGAACGCTCAAAATAAAGCAGAGCGGAAAGATGTAATTACCGGTCAGCTTTACAGTAACGGCATCACTATCAAATCCGGGCTATCGGGTAATGAGCAGGTGATCACCTCCGGTTACCAGAAGCTTGCCGATCAAACCCCTGTCATTGTCAGTAAATAAGCCCGTATCATGAAAAAGAACTCAAATTTAATTGAATGGGCAATGGAGTACCATGTATTCCCGCTTGCGCTTTCGGCCATACTCGTACTGCTTGGTTTATCCGGGCTTTTCAATATGCCACGAAACGAATTTCCGGATTTCACCATCAGGCAGGGCCTGATCGTCGGGCAATACCCTGGCGCTTCATCCAAACAGGTTGAAGAGCAGCTGACTAAAAAAGTAGAGGAATACCTGTTTAGTAACAACGAGGTTAACAAGAAAAAAACTTACTCCTTTTCGCGGGATGGCGTGATGTACATCTTTGTAGAGGTAGCGGATAACCAAAATGCCATCCAAACCAAAGCCTTTTGGAATAAGATCAAAAACGGGATGCTAATCCTGCAAAGCCAGCTCCCTAAAGAAGTTAAAGGGTTTTATATCGACAGTGATTTCGGCAATACGTCTGCCATGCTGATGGCAGTAGAATCCAAGACACGGCCTTATAAAGAATTGCTCCGTAATGTGGAAGACATAGAGGCAGAACTGAGGCAGGTACAGGATGTTGCCAAGATATCCCATACCGGCAACCTGAACGAGCAGATCACCATTTATGTAGATAATAATAAACTGCTGCAAAAAGGGGTATCTGTTAATAATGTGATGCAGGTGCTGCAAAATGAAGGCGCAATTAATGCCACCGGTAAAGTAGAAGGCAAGGTGGTAGATGAGCCCATTCATTTAAGCACTTACTATAAAACCGAGGCCGAACTTGCTGAACAGATCATCAGGCAGGATGCCAACGGTAATTCGGTTCGCCTGCGTGATGTAGCTACCCTGAAACGTGAGTATGATGAGCCGGACAGCTATGTAACCTCCAATGGCACCAAATCCATCGTGATATCACTGGAAATGATCACCGGTAAAAACATTGTGCAGTTTGGTAAGGAACTGGAAGAGCATATCGAAAAAGTAAAGCAGCACCTGCCGCCTGATATTCAACTGGTAAAACTGGCCGATCAACCGGAGGTGGTGGATGATTCGATCAGTCACTTTATGAAAGAGTTTGCTTTTGCGCTGATCGGCGTGGTGTGCGTTGCATTGCTGTTGCTGCCCTTTAGGGTTGCCGCAGTTGCTGCTGCAACTATACCAATTACCATAGCCGCAACGCTGGGTATTATGTATATGGCCGGCATAGAGCTGGACACCGTTACGCTTGCAGCGTTGATTGTGGTGCTGGGGATTGTAGTTGACGACCCTATTGTGGTAATTGATAACCACGTAGAAAAGCTGGATCATGGCATGTCTGTTTGGGATGCCGCCATTAGTAGCGCCAAAGAATTGTTCCCATCGGTATTTACCGCTACGCTGGCTATATCAGCAACCTTTGTCCCACTGGCATTTTTTATGACCGGTACGGCTAAAGATTTTATCCGCCTGTTCCCGGTAACCATCATGATCGCTTTAACACTGTCGCTGATCATCTCCATGATGGTGGTGCCATTTTTCAATACGCTGTTCATCAAAAAAGGCTTGCTGCATAATAAGGCAGATGAAAAAAGATCTTTCCTGGACCGATTGCAGGATTTCTTTAACAGCCATATCGGTAATTCTATGAAACACTATAAGCTAACTGTATTTTTTGCGGTGCTGTCGGTAGTGATCGGTATAGGGATTATGGGTGTATTGCCGCAACAGTTGTTTCCTAAAGTAGAGCGAAACCAATTTGCAATGGAGATCTATCTGCCATCGGGATACAGGCTTTCGCAAACGGACAGCGTGGTGAAGGGAATGGAAAAGATATTAAAGCAGGATAAACGTATCCTTAATTATACCAGCTTTATCGGCAGCAGTTCACCGCGTTTCCACTCGGTATATGCGCCAAATCTTCCGTCAAAAAATTATGCGCAGATCTTGATCAAAACAGTATCTGAAGACGCAACCGCAGAGGTGATTGTTGACTATCAGCATAAATACAGTAACCTATTTCCGGCTGCTTATGTTCGGATGAAACAATTAAACATGATCAACGCGCTGGCACCTATCGAGGTAAGGATCAGCGGAAATGATATTCCAGCCTTAAAACAGGTAGCAAACCAGGTTTTAGCCATTGGTAAAACGCATAAACAGGTTACCTGGGCCCGGACAGATTATAACGAGATACAGCCAACCCTTAAAATAGATGTAAAAACAGCGGAAGCTGCACGGCTTGGGTTAAGCAAAAGTGATATCGCCAATGCGGTAGCCTTGCATACGGAAGGCATTACAGCCACACAGGTTTGGGAAAATAACTACGCGGTAGATGTAAAGATCAAATCTCCGAAAGCTTCCAGGAGTGATCTTTCTGCCTTGCGTGACCTTAACATCGTGTCTCCGCAAACTAAATCTTTGATACCCCTAAGGCAGGTAGCAGACGTAAACCCGGAGTGGAATGATGGCCAGATTGCCCGCAGAAACAGTGTGCGCACGCTGACAGTACGTATGGACGTAACCCAGGAAGCGGTTGCCAATGCCGTATTGCTGGACTTGCAGCCGGCCATCGAAAAAATAAAACTTCCTGTAGGCGTTGAATTGCGTTATGGCGGCGAATTGGAATTGCAGGGAGAGAACCAGGGCCCTATGGGTATCGCACTGGGTGTAAGTATCATCTTTATATTCCTGATTTTATTATGGCACTTTAAACATCTTAAACATGCCCTCTTAAGTATTACCACTATGCCATTAAGCTTATTAGGCGCATCTTTTGGCCTGTTTATTATGGGCTATCCCTTTGGCTTTACTTCGTTCCTCGGCTTACTTGCGCTCTGCGGAATTGTAGTGCGTAATGGTATCATCCTGATAGATTTTGCGGAAGAACTACGATTACATGAGGGTAAATCTGTTTTTGAAGCTGCAAAACTTTCTGCTGAACGCAGGATGCGGCCGATCTTTTTAACCTCTTCGGCAGCGGCTGTCGGTGTGATCCCGATGGTGATCAGCAGGTCATCCTTATGGGGGCCGTTGGGTACTGTGATCTGTTTCGGGTTACTGTTATCCATGTTGCTGACCTTATTCGTGCTGCCCACACTGTATTGGCTGTTTTTCCGCAAGGAGGACAAAATCAACCCGGCGAACGAAACACCTGAAACCGCATAAGTTTACAAATCATGAAATCATTAATCGTATCCATTATTATATTAACCGGGTTGCAGGCAAATGCCCAACAGCATACAATATCCCTGCAGGAAAGCAAGCAGGCGGCCATAGCTTACAGCTACGCACTTAAAAACGGTCAATTGCGGGTGAATTCGGCAAAAGCCGATGTGGCGGCTGCCAAGTCGGACTACCTGCCATCCGTTAGCGGTACCGGCATCGGACTGTTTGGTTTTAAGGATTTTATCCCGGCTATCCCTGATGTTTTAACAAAAGGCATTAATAACTTCTACACGTTAGGGGTTACGGGCACACAAACGCTTTATGCCGGTGGCAAAATTAAAACGGGCAACCAGTTAGCGGCATTGCAGCTGCAGGTGAGCGAGATTCGGAAAAAGCAATCGGCAGATTCGGTTTTATTGCTTACCGAGCAAAAATACTGGAACCTGGTAAACATACAGGAACAGCAGAAAACCATACTGGTCAATGAAGCATTGCTTAACGTGGTATTGAAGATGCAGAAGGACATGCTGGCCTCCGGTTTAATAGCACGTAACGATCTGCTTAAAGTAAAAGTACAACTGAGCCAGTTGCTGGTTAATAAAAGTAAATTGCAAAATGGCCGCCGCGTAGCCCTGCTTGACTTTTCGGTGTATACGGGTATTGCGTTCGATTCGCTGATGGTGATGCAGGATACCCTGAACAAAAACAGCACGCCGGTATTGCCGGCTTTACAGCCCGACACTACGTTAGAAAAAAATACCAATTACCAGTTGCTGACTAAACGCGTGGCGGGTGAACAACTGCAAACCCGTTTAGCCAACGGCGATAACCTGCCCAGCCTGGCTGTTGGACTGAGTGCTGCACAGGTAGGCTCTATCCGAAGCGGCATCGGAAGTAATTTCTCGCCGGCCAGTTTTGTAACCCTCAGTATCCCGATATCAAACGGGTTGTGGGGGCGCGGTAAGCAAAAGGTGAGTCAGCGCAGGATTAACGAAGAAATCGCCCGCAACGATTACCGCGACGGGCAGAACCAGCTGCGGGTAGGAATAATACGCTACTGGTATGACATGCAGGACCAGCTGACGCAGATCCACTATGCCAAAGACAACCTGGAACAGGCTACCGAAAACCTGAAGGTTAATCAGGATAATTACAAAGCCGGTTTGGCTACCATTTCTGAGGTACTGGATGCCCAGACTGCTTACCAGCAGGCCTCAAGTACGGTTGCTACCGCATTTTCTGATTTTTATGTAAGGTCAGCCATATATAATTATGTTACAGCGAAAACCGAAAATCAGCCATGAAGCTGGTTTGAAAAATAACATCCTTGAAGCGTTGGAAGCAACAACTAAAGCAACCGGAATGGAAGATAAAAGAAAACGCCTGATTGATCATGCAATTGAGCTTTTTATCAGGCATGGCATTATCAGTGTAACGATGGATGAAGTAGCGAAGGCTGCCGGTATGTCGAAGAAAACCGTATACCAATGTTTTGCCAATAAAGGAATCCTTGTTGAAGCTGTAGTTGACCAGTTGATAGGGCAATCTAAAAGTATTATCAGCTCAAATATCGATGCCTCCGATAACCCTGTGCAGGAGTTGGTTCTTCAACAGGATCTTTTTAAACATTTAATTGCCTTACGGTACCTTTTTAACGACCTGATGTTGAAAAGGTACCCGAGGGCGCTGAGAGCGCTTCATGACTTTAAAAGCAATCACCTGAAGAAGGTTGTTGAATCAAATTTATCAGATGGTGTAACAAAGGGGCTGTATCGGCCAAGCCTGGATGTTCCGGGCACAGCGGCCATTTATGTATCGGTAACGGACTTTTACCTGTTTAATAACCTAAAGAACCAGGATGAAATATTTGAAGCGCTCCAGTTATTTATCAACGGTATAATTACCAATGACGGACGTCGTCTTCTCGCGGACTATGGTAAGTAAAAGCAAACGGTTCTCTTTATTAGATAGCGCCATTTAAGTTAATCTCCTGGATTACAATGATTGTCATCTTCAGATCATAAAGAATTAGAAGGTGATTTAAAATGCTTAAAATAAACTTTTTAGTATATTTTTGTACTGTTAATTTAATTATCATGCTTACTAAAGCTGAAAGAACAAAACAGTTTATCCTGGAAACAGCGGCCCCTATTTTTAATCAAAAAGGGATATCCGGCGCTAATATAGACGACGTACTTGATGCCGCGAAACTGACTAAGGGATGCCTTTACGGCCATTTTGAAAACAAGGAAGATCTGGCCTTACAGGTTGTTGATTTCATGCTGGATAATAACGGCGAAAAAATGTTGTTAACCATTAGCAAGGGTAAAACGGCAAAGGCCAAAGTGTTTGCCTTTCTCGATTTTTATAAGGATCCTTTGAATACTTACCTTAAAGGCGGATGTCCTGTATTTAACATTGCGGTGGAATCCGATGACAACTTTCCGGCCATTAAGGAAAAGATAGCCGGTGTCATTCGCCATGGGCAGGAAATATTCGTAAGTGTTTTAAGCCAAGGCATTGCCGACGGTGAATTTACTGACAAACTTGACCCGGTCGTTTATGCGTTCAAAGCGGTGGCCGCTGTTGAAGGTGCCGTTGTCATGTGCAGGGCGATGAACACGGCAAAACCGATGCATGGTTTGATCAAGAGCCTGAAAGCTGAACTGGAAAGTTATGAAATATGATTTTTTTGGTACAAAATAAACTTTTTAGTATATTTTAATCGAAGAATTTAGGAACTGTCTTTAACTATCCAAAAATTAGATTAAAGTAGTCAGGAAAAAAAATCGCATGGCTGAGGTTTATGTTAAAATATACTAAAAAGTATAAAATAAAAAACAACAGTATTAACAAAAGAAATAAAAATCATGCAACTAAAAGGAAAAACGGTATTGATCACGGGTGGTGCGTCAGGTATCGGGCTGGAAGCAGCAAAGCAATTTTTAGCCAATGGCGCCAGCGTGATCATCACCGGCAGGAACCAGGTAAAATTAGATGAAGCCAGGAAATTGTATCCGACTATTACGGCTATTAAAAGCGATGTGTCAGATGCAGCTGATGCGCAAAAGCTTTTCAACCAGGTAAAGCAATTGGGCGGTATAGACATTTTATACAATAACGCGGGAGTGTTGACTGACCCCATTAACCTGGGAATGGCAAATAGTCAGCATTTTGAAGATGCGGCATATGAAATGAACGTCAATTACCTGGGGGTAATCCGGCTTAACAATCTGTTCATGGATATGCTGAAATCGAGGAAAGACAGCGCAATTATCAATACGACTTCAATACTCAGTTATGTTCCGTCATTGCTGGAAGCAACTTATTCAGCATCCAAAGTAGCCTTGCAGTTTTACACGAAAACATTGAGAAAGCACCTCCAAATTTTGAACAGCAGCGTCAAAATTTTTGAACTTTTACCCCCGCTTGTTGCTACAGAAATGACAGTTGGCAGAAACGATAAAAAAATGACTACGGAAGACCTGGTGAAAGCGCTGATTGAAGGTATCAAGAAGGATCAACTTACCATTCGTGCCGGTGATACCAAAGCAGTTTATATACTCAACCGGCTTTTTCCAACAATGACTTTTGGTTTGATTAACCCTAAGAAAAGTTACACAGTGTTAGTATCATAGAATTTAATCTTATCATATATTTTAAACATTAAAAAAATGAAAGCTTTCATTATAGACAAGTATAAAAGCAAGGATGGCGGGCACATCGGTCAAATGCCTGACCCGGAACCACAGGGGGATGAGGTGTTGGTAGAAGTACATGCAACTGCTATAAACTTGCTGGATTCCAAGATCAGAAGCGGGGAGTTCAAACTCATTTTGCCTTATAAAACCCCATTCGTTTTAGGCCATGATGTAGCGGGTATTGTAACCAGGGTTGGGCCCCGTGTGCAACAATTTAAAGTTGGAGATGAGGTTTATGCGCGACCAGCAGATCATCATATTGGCACGTTTGCGGAATTCATTGCAATTAGAGAAGCTGATGTAGCGCTTAAGCCGAAAAAGCTGAGCATGGAAGAAGCCGCATCCATTCCCCTGGTAGGTTTGACCGCCTGGCAGGTACTGGTTGAAAAAGGGAACCTGAAGAAAGGGCAAAAAGTTTTCATCCAGGCAGGCTCCGGTGGTGTAGGCACATTTGCCATCCAACTGGCGAAATACCTGGGGGCAACGGTAGCTACCACTACAAGTGCAGCCAACATTGAGTTAGTAAAAAGCCTCGGGGCAGATGTTGTTATTGACTATAAGAAAGATGATTTTGAGAAAGTCCTGCACGGTTATGATCTGGTTTTAAATAGCCAGGACGGAAAGGCACTCGAAAAGTCGCTGCGCGTATTGAAACCCGGCGGAAAACTCATCTCGATCTCCGGTCCGCCTGATCCGGATTTTGCTGAAGAAATCGGTGCCCCCTGGTTCGTAAAATTAATCATGCGCCTTTTGAGCGCCGGAGTAAGAAAAAAGGCCAAACAGCTTAATGTGGGCTTTTTCTTTCTGTTTATGAAAGCCAGCGGATCTCAGTTAAGGGAAATCACTTCTCTTATTAATTCCGGCAACATCATACCTGTTGTAGACAAAGTTTTCCCTTTTGAATCGATCAAAGAAGCGATGACTTATGTTGAAAGTGGACGGGCTAAAGGAAAAGTCGTTGTCAAAATTAAATAAAGTTGTTGCTTGTTCAACGCAATGCCTTAAACCCTCATAATGATGAAAAAAATAAGAATAATATTATTGCTATGCCTTTTTACAGTAGCAAAAGCTTTTGCACAAACTCCCGAAGCCGATAAGATCTTAGGGTTATGGTTGAGCGAAGATAAGACCGGTAAAATTGATGTTTATAAATCAGACGGCAAGTATTTTGGCAAGCTGATCTGGGGTAAAACGATGTACGAACCGGATGGAATTACTTCCCGGAAAGATGTTAAAAACAAAAATGAAAAATTAAGGTCCCGTAACCTCAAAGATCTGATCATGCTTTACGATTTTACGTATCATGATCGAGCCTGGGATGGTGGTCATATCTATGATCCTTATAGCGGTAAAACATACAGTTGTACATTGAAACTAAAAGATGATAAACTAAATATCAGGGGATACATTGGAATATCTCTATTTGGCCGGACAAGTGTTTGGGAAAAGGTAAAATAATGTTTGTCCCAGCTAAATGACATTCAAAACCAGTTAGTAATTATTCCTCATCTCAGTCAAAGTTTCATTCTGTACTTTTTTATCAATAACAAAATATAAAGATAATTTCATTGTAAACTGATGGGCGGTTGATTGTGATGAGTCTTTAGTTAATATTTTTTAAAATGTCAAAAAAAGACCAGCCAAAAGAGTTGTTAAAAAAGGAGCATCAAAGTTTGATAACACCCCAGAAGAATCGCGGGCCAAAATTTACGGCCTGGTGGGTTTGGACATCGATTCAGAAACAGCTGAAGAAATAGCACTTTCCATTGTAGCCGAGATTAAGGCATTGTTCTCCGAAAGAAACGGGCGTTCGCTGAAAGTAAAATCAATGCCGATTCATGATGAAGAAGTCAAAGTCATTTTTGAAGAATAACAGCGTTAATGATAATAGCTGCAATATGAAAATAACAAAAAGAAAAGCCAAAAGAATAGCAAACCGCTCATTGAAAGCGAAATCTATAGATAGAAATATCTATGCAGGTAGCGAGGAAGCATTGTTAAATAAAGTTGTAGAAATAATTGTTAAGATAATTAAGAAAGAGATTGGTTTATAGCGAGTTAAGGTGTTCAATGGTCTGATATTGTGGGACTGCATGGGAATGCAAAGCATTTAAGGGTTATAAATAATTGACAATTAATTAGTTATCGTGTTCGACTATCAACAAAACAGGGGGGGATGGGAATGAAAACACCTTTGTTTTGCAAATAGTTGATAATTAGTAAGGTAAAATATTCGTTTAAGTTGTTTTATTGAGGAGGTCAACAAAATCTATTAAAAACAAGAAATGCAAGTTGTTGATAGTCAAACTATTACAAACTTGCATTTCTGTCTAAGTACTCAGAGCGGGAATCGAACCCGCACTCCTTTAACGGGAACAGGATTTTAAGTCCTGCGTGTCTACCAGTTCCACCATCTGAGCAGGTGATTAACCTTTTAACAATAAATCCCTCCGGTTATAGAGGGATTTGAGCGAAAGACGAGATTCGAACTCGCGACCCCGACCTTGGCAAGGTCGTGCTCTACCAACTGAGCTACTTTCGCATTGGTATTTCCCTTAAACTTTTAAGCTTCGTTAACCGTGAGCCTTATTGCGTTTGCGGGAGTGCAAATATAGACAGAAATGAGTGTTCTGCAAGGAAAAAATGAACTTTTTTTAAAGTTTTTTATAACTCACTGTTTTTCAAAACTTCAGCAGCAAGGTCTGTCTCAAAACCGCGGCTTAAAGCATACTGTTGCAGTTTATACCGGCGTTTATGCTGATTTTTTTCTGGCAGGGTATTGGCTTTTTTCTCTATTATGCGGGTTAAGGTGGCCATGTAGTCGTCAATATCAATTGTCATGAGCGCCTTTTTTATGAGCGGTGGCGAAACATTCTTCAGCTGCAGCCCCTGTTTAATTTTGATCTTGCCCCAGCTTTTCTGATTGAACTTGCCGCGTGTGTAAGCTTTTGCAAAGCGTTCTTCGTTTAAATAATTCTCTTCAATCAATTTACTAATGATGTTTTCTACAACGGCTGTCCACAATCCCCATTCATATAATTTGTTGCGTACTTCCTGCTGTGAGCGTTCCTGGTAAGCGCAGTAATGCTGTGCTTTTGCCAATGCAATTTTTTCATCTGTAATTTTTATTGTTTTAGGCGAATCCATCAAAACCAAAATACGTTAAAATTCTTCTATTCACAGAAATATAAGCAAATTCGTATCATGCAATCTACCTATTCCATAAATGATGTAAAGCATATTATAAACGCAACGGGTAATATAGTTGCCGATTGTACAGTTAGCGTTTTGGTTACCGATAGCCGCCGTATTATTAACCCGGCTGCTTCTTTATTTTTTGCATTAAGCAACAGGAGGGACGGGCATCAGTTCATTGCCGATGCGTATACCACAGGGGTGCGCAATTTTGTAGTTAACTATCAACCAGATACCATAATGCCCGATGCTAACTTTTTAGTTGTTGGGCACGTGTTAACTGCTTTACAAGAATTAGCAGCATATCATCGTAAGCAGTTTGATATTCCGGTAATAGGTATCACCGGCAGTAACGGCAAAACCATTGTAAAAGAGTGGTTGTACCAACTAATGTGTACCGAGTATAATATTGTACGTAACCCCAAAAGTTATAATTCGCAAATTGGTGTACCGCTATCGGTATGGCAAATGAATGAAGCTCATAATCTCGGAATATTTGAAGCCGGTATCTCCACCATAAACGAAATGGATAAGCTGGAAGCCATTATACAGCCTACCATTGGTATACTTACCCACATTGGTACCGCGCATGATGAAGGTTTTAAAAGCCGCGATGAAAAAATAGAGGAAAAATTAAAGTTATTTAAGAATTGTAAGCAGATCATATACAATTATGACCAGCTGATAGATCATAAAGATGAGCTGAAAAGTCGTGACTGTTTTACGTGGAGCAGGAAGTTTAACCTGGCCGACTTATACGTTTTTAGCGAGACAACTATTTCAGGGAGATATTACCTGAGAGCGGTATATAAAGAAGAAGAGATTGAATGTCTTGTTCCTTTCAGGGACGAAGCTTCGATTGAGAATGCCATTGTTTGCTGGGCCACAATGCTCGCAATGGGTTATAGTACAAGTGATGCCGATGAGCGTATTGAACATTTATCGGTGGTAAGTATGCGACTGGAGCTAAAGCACGGTATAAATGATTGCTCAATAATTGATGATTCTTATAACTCTGATATCCAGTCGCTGGAGATAGCCTTGAATTTTTTAGATCAGCAAAATCAGCATCAAAAAAAGACGTTAATATTGTCCGATATCTATCAGTCGGGACTTGAAAAGGGGGCCTTATACAAACAGGTAGCCCAAATGATAGAAGATAAGGAGATAGATAGGTTTATAGGCGTGGGGGCCGATTTGAAAGAGTACAAAGATTGTTTCAGCTTGCCCGATACGCACTTTTACGATGATACCGCATCCTTGTTGAAAGATTTAACCAAGCTGCATTTAAAACAGGAAACCATTCTGATAAAAGGCTCCCGTAGTTTTGAGTTTGAAAGGGTAAGCCGGGCATTAGTGCAGAAAGCTCACGAAACTGTGTTAGAGATAAACCTGAACACTTTATTAAGTAACCTTAACTTCTATAAGGCCAAGTTAAATCCCGGAGTTAAATTAATGGCAATGGTAAAGGCTTTCTCTTATGGAAGCGGCACTTTTGAAGTTGCCAACATATTACAATACAATAAAGTTGATTACCTGGCTGTGGCCTATACTGATGAAGGTATAGCTCTGCGGGAAGCTGGAATTACGCTCCCAATAATGGTTCTCAATCCAGAACCATTGGCATATGACAAGCTTACTGCCAATAAGTTAGAGCCTGTTATTTATACTTTTGGTTTATTGGATGAATTTGTAAAATATGCACAGGAAACAGATATTGTTGAATATCCTGTTCACATCAAAATTGATAGTGGTATGCACCGTGTTGGTTTTGAAGAAGCTGAGGTAGATCCATTATGTGATTTGCTGGAGAGGAATGACTATGTGCATGTACAATCAGTTTATTCACACCTGGCAGCAAGCGATGCCGAGCAGCACGACCTTTTTACATTAAAACAAATAGGCATTTTTGAAAAAGCTTGCGGCCAAATTGAAGATACGTTGGGTTATAAGGTAATTAAACATATTAGTAATACATCGGGCATAACGCGTTGGCCAACTGCGCAGTATGATATGGTTAGGCTGGGCATTGGCCTTTATGGCGTTGATGCTGCCGTATCTCCTGATGATAACGGGTTGAAACCCATCGCCACATTAAAAACTACGGTATCACAAGTAAAGAAAGTTTTGGCATCGGAGACAATTGGCTACAATAGAAATGGTAGCTTAAAAGCCGATGGAAAAATAGCCACAGTTCGTATTGGTTATGCTGATGGATATAGGCGTGCGTTTGGTAATGGTATAGGTAAAATGCTGGTGAACGGGGTACTGGTGCCTACGGTTGGCAATGTATCAATGGATATGTGCATGCTTGATGTAAGCGCGGCAGAGGTGAAGGAAGGGGATGAGGTAATAGTTTTTAATGAACAGTTACGAATTGAGGAACTTGCACAGCAAATAGGAACTATTCCGTACGAAATATTAACAAATGTTTCTGAGCGGGTGAAAAGAGTGTACTTTTACGAATAGAATGAAAAGGATATTTCGCGCCTTACTGAATTACTTTATTAAAGGCCTGCTGATAGTAGTACCGCTGGGTGCTGCTTTCTTTTTAATTTTTTGGGCGGTAGCAACTATTGATAACGCACTGAATATAAGTGATCTGTTTTGGGCAAACAGCAAAACGGGGAAACCCATGTACATTCCGGGTTTAGGTATCCTGAATGTAATAGTGATTATATTGATTGCGGGCATATTGGTAACCAACGTTGTTACAGATCCAATTAAAGGATGGTTTCATCGCTGGCTTAACCGTCTGCCTATATTCAAGTTCCTTTACTCATCTATAAAAGATCTTACAGAAGCATTTGTAGGTGATGAAAAGAAATTCAATGAACCGGTGTTGGTTGAAGTAAATGAATTCGGACTTAAAAAAATTGGGTTCCTTGTACAAAAGGATCTAAAAGCAATTGATCTTCCCGGTGAGGTTGCTGTGTATTTCCCTTACTCTTACTCGTTTGCAGGGCAGGTTGTTATTGTTTCTGCTGATAAAGTAAAACCAATCAATAAAACCGCTGCCGAGGTTATGAAATTTGTTATATCCGGTGGTGTTAGTGGCCTTGAATAAGTTTTACGGGCTCTTTCTTCTTAAAACTTCTAATTGTTAACCCAATACTCACCAGCATCAAAACAGCACCCATCAGGAATGGTGCGCCGGGGAAATATATTGAACTATCTGTAGAAGTGAAATGATGGAACAGAGAAGTCATTAATAGAGGGCCAATAATTGTGGTTATACTTACCAAACTGGTTAACGCTCCTTGCAGTTCACCCTGTTCACGGGGACTAACATGCTCAGATATAAAACCCTGTAATGCAGTTCCGCCGATGCCACCCAGGCAATAAGGGATCATATATACGTACATCAGCCAGCCCACATTATTAAAAGCTATCAGTATTAACCCAATACCATAAAAAGCGATACCGGCCATTATGTTTTTACGTAAGCCAAACTTAGGTATCACCCAGCGTACTAATCCGCCTTGTATACCTGCAATTAGTAGACCAATGAATATTCCCAAAGCACTTATGCTATGCAATGTCCATTTGAATTTTTCAAGTAAGTAAAATGGTAATGTGCTCTCTATTGCTTTTTGGCCAATATAAACCATAGTATACGCGGTTATTAAAGTACTTACCGCCATTGAGTAATTTCGCAATCTTAATAATGAGCCAACGGGGTTTGCACGTTTCCATTCAAACCTTCTTCTGTTTTTTACAGACAATGATTCCGGTAAAATAAAGAAGCCATAAATGGCATTTAGCAAAGCTAATCCTGCTGCAACTAAGAAAGGTAATTTTATACTGATGGCACCTAAAAAGCCACCCATGCCTATCCCTAAAATAAAGCCTAAACCAGTTGCCGCACCTATCAGGCCAAAGTTAGCAGCCCTTTTATGGCCCACACTAACATCGGCAATGTAAGCGGTTGCAGTGGTGGTACTTGCCCCGGCAATACCTGCTATAAACCGCCCCACAAATAACCATATGATGGATGGTGCAAAAGCCATGAACAGGTAGTCGATCCCAAAACCCAGAAGTGAAAAAAGCAACACCGGCCTGCGTCCATATCTGTCGCTCAGGTTACCTAAAACAGGAGCAAACAAAAACTGCATAGAGGCATAGGTGAACGTAAGATAACCGCTGTACTGGCTTGCCATGCTAATATCAACATTGGCCAGTTGTTCAAGCAGTTTTGGTAGTATAGGAATTATAATGCCTAACCCAAGTACATCAATAAATATCGTAACAAAAATAAAGCCTAATGCAGCCTTGCCATGCTGTACGGGTTGATTCATAGTTTAAAATTAGCTTCTATGCAAGTATATATACAGATGCTGTTAAATAATAGTTTTAGCCATGTGCTTTTTAAAACTCCTCACTGCCAATAATGCACCAATAAGCATTAATGCCGAAGCTACAAAGTACGGTGCCCCCGGTAAATGAACCGGTGCTTTAGGGCTTGTAAAAAAGTAAAATGTATAGGTCATAAACCATGGGCCAAATATAGAGCTCAGGCTCATTAAACTGGTTAAACCACCCTGTAGTTCGCCCTGTTCGTTTGCAGGTACTTCGTTGGTCATTACGCCTTGCAACGCCGGGCCGCAAATACCACCTAACGCGTAAGGTACCATAAAGGCAAACATCATCCAGCCTTTGTTAGCAAATCCAAATAATAGCATACCAATGCCATATAATACCAAGCCTATCCAAATGCTTCTTTCCTGGCCGAGTTTAGGAATGGCAATCCTTATCAATCCGCCCTGTACCAAAGCTATCATCAGCCCTATGAAACCTAAGGAGTAGCCAACCACATCCTCGCTCCATCTAAATTTTTCCATGGTGTAAAATGTCCACACGCTTTGTACAGCATGCCCGGCAAAATAAACAATGAACAGGCAAACAGCTAAACCAATAACCTGCGGATATTTTTTTAGCTGGATCAGGCTGCCCATTGGGTTGGCCCGCTTCCAGTTAAAATCGCGGCGGTGTTCTTTATCTAATGATTCGGGCAGAATAAAAAATCCATATGCCGCATTGAGTAATGCTAAAGCGGCTGCAGCATAAAAAGGATAATGAGTATCCATTTTACCTAATACTCCACCAATTACCGGGCCTATAATAAAGCCAAGCCCGAAGGCTACACCTATCATACCAAAATTTTGCGCACGCTTCTCAGGCTCGCTAACATCAGCAATATAAGCAGCTGCTGTTGTGAAACTTGCACCTGTAATACCGGCTATAACACGGCCAACAAATAACCACCCGATAGTAGGCGCAAAAGCCAGGAAAAGATAATCTATACCAAAACCTAAGAGCGAAAAGAGTAAAACAGGCCTGCGACCATACTTGTCGCTCAGGTTACCAATAAGCGGGGAGAAGAGGAATTGCATTACCGCATAAGCCACCAACAATAACCCCGAATAACGCGAAGCCTCGCTGATATTACCATGTATGAGTTTTTCAATAAGCTTAGGGAAAACAGGGATTATAATAGCTAATCCTATTACATCAATTAATAACGTTACAAAAATAAAGCTTAAGGCTGCCTTCTTTTTAGGTTGGGTAAGCGTGTCCATTGCCGTAAATAAACAATTAAAAATTCTAATAATAACTAATTATCACAAAATAATATTTGGCAATTAAAAATTATTATCCTTAAATTGACTAAAAATTTAGTTCACCATGAAAACACTCAGACTATTGTTAGCGATGCCATGTGTGTTGCTATTGCAAAACTCCTTTGCACAAACAACGGATCATCTTAAATTGTCAAACACTATGCCTTCGGCAGGCGAAAAGGTGACATTGACCTATGATCCATCAAATACCGAACTCGCGGGTAAAGTTCCTGAAGCAATAGTTTATTTTTTAGATAACAAGCAGTATCCGGCAGCAGATATCAATTTGAAAGCTGATGGTAAATTGTTAAAGGGGGAATTTACATTACCTGCTACCGCAAAGGCTTTTGTAGTTAAGTTTAGTAGTGGAGAAACTATTGATGATAATAACGGTAAGGGTTACATGTATGCAGTTTATAAAGATAAAAAGCCGGTACCGGGAGCTTATGCAACAGAAGCTTATGTAATTCACTCAGGCATGGGTAACTATATCGCTAAAATAAAAGGCGACAAAGCTGCTGCAAATGAACTATATAAAAAGGAGTTCGCATTATACCCTGCCAGTGAAAAGGAATTTCAAAACAATTATTATTTCTTTTTAGCTGATCCGAAAATGCCGGAAAATGTTGCCCTGCTTAATCAGAAAATAGCAATGTTAGAAAAAAGCACCAAAGAAGAGGACATGGTACTGGCAAGCAACCTGCTGGCACGGGGTAAAAATAAAGCGCATACCGATTCACTAATTGCAGTTATAAAATCAAAATACCCTAATGGTTTATTAGCCAAGAGTGAATTAATGACTGCTTTTTACAAACAGGCGGAACCATTAAAAAAGGATTCGCTATTGCAGATATATTTAGCCAAATACCCTGAAACTGATGCTAAAAAACCAGTTGAAAACAGCTTAAGACTACAGCTTGCAGGTGCATATTTAACAAAAGGCATGCTTGATGAATACCGGAAACAGGAAGCAATGCTGAGTGATAAAACCAACTTGTCATCTTATTTAAACAATGTAGCCTGGAAGTGGGCCGAAAAAGGTGAGCGTTTACCAGAAGCTGAAGGATTGTCAAAACACTCATTAGAGTTGGTTCAGTCTCAAATTGACAATGCATCAACAGCAAACTTGTTTTTAAGCACACCTGCAAAGGCTAAAAAAGCTGCTCAGCAAACTTATGATATGTTTGCTGATACCTATGCGTTCATTTTACTAAAAGAAGGCAAATTTGTCGAAGCTGTTGCGGTGCAAAAACCCGTTTATGAGCATAGCAATAATGCCGACGCGGAAATAAATGAACATTACGCTTTAATGCTTAACGGTGCCGGCAAATATGCCGAAGCTATGAAGGTTATTGAGGCATCATTAAATGCCGGTAAAACTTCATCAGCGTTAAAAGAAGCATTGGCTAAAGCTTATGTTAAAGTAAAGGGCAGCGATAAGGGCTATACCGAATACCTTGCGGCCTTAGATAATTCGGCTAAAGACAAGCTGCGTGCTGAGTTAGCTAAACAAATGATCAATAAAACAGCTCCTGCATTTACATTAAAAGATATGAACGGTACACCTGTTTCTTTAGCAAGCCTTAAGGGCAAGGTAGTTATTGTTGATTTTTGGGCAACCTGGTGCGGCCCTTGTAAAGCATCATTCCCGGGTATGCAAATGGCAGTTACCAAATATAAAGACGACCCGAACGTGAAATTTTTGTTTGTTGATACCTGGGAAAATGGCGATGACTATTTACCCGGCGTTAAAAAATTTATAGCTGATAACAAATATACTTTTAATGTTTTGATGGATGAAAAAGGTGAGGACGGCAGACAATCAAAAGTGGTTAGTTCTTTTGGCGTTGATGGGATCCCAACTAAATTTATTATAGATAAAAGTGGTAATATAAGGTTCAAATTCGTTGGCTTCTCAGGCTCTAATGATAAGCTGGTTGAAGAAGTAACCAGTATGATTGAGATGGTTAACGCACCGGATGCAATGGCCGGATCACAAAAAGTTTCATTGCTGAATAATAAACTTTAAACTGCAGTAAACTAAAAAGGCCCCGAAACACGGGGCCTTTTTTTATGATAACGTAATCGTTAAAAATTCGGTTTTAACACATATTTTTCATAAAAGCGGAAGATGTGCCCAACGGCTTCTTCGGCAGTATCAACTACACGGTAAAGGTTCAAATCATCAGGGCTAATGTTATGCTCATCTTTCAGCATCCTTTTTTCAACCCATTCAAATAATCCGCTCCAGTAATCAACACCAACAAATACAATTGGGAAACGGGCAATCTTACCGGTTTGTATCAGCGTTATCGCCTCAAATGATTCATCCATGGTACCAAACCCTCCCGGTAATATAATGAACCCCTGCGAGTACTTCATAAACATTACCTTACGGATAAAGAAGTAATCAAACTCCAGGATCTTATCCCTATCAATATATTTATTGTGAAACTGCTCAAACGGCAGTTCAATATTTAACCCTACTGATTTGCCGCCGGCTTCATAAGCACCTTTGTTGGCCGCCTCCATAACACCAGGGCCACCACCAGATATTACACCATAACCACGTTCGGTTAAAAGGCGGGCGGTGTCTTCTGCTAACTTGTAGAACTTATTGTCGTTTTTGGTACGCGCCGAACCGAATATAGACACACAAGGCCCAATCTTAGCTAATTTCTCAAAGCCGTCAACAAACTCGGCCATTATTTTAAATATCTGCCAGGAATCGGTTACTTTAATTTCCTGCCAGTTCTTGTTTTCAAATGCTTGTCTTATTTTATCTTCACCTGTCATGTTATATATAATAGAATGTTGTATAACTATAAAGCCACCACCTTTGTTTTTTCACTTGAGGTGATCCATAGGCCGACAAAGGTAATTAATCCGTTAACAATGATTAATTCGTTATCAAAAACATAACCGCCCAAATATTCTTTTGATTCAATGCTCAGGAAATAACAAATGGCCGGAGATATAAGACAAATGAAAGGTACCAGCTTATCTTTCACTTGCCTGTTACTTACAAACAAACCAAAGCTATATAACCCTAATAACGGCCCGTAAGTATAAGATGCTACTTTAAATATGGCACTTACTACAGCATCGTTATTTATAGCATTGAATATAATAATGGTTAGGAACATCAAACCTGAAAAGCCTACATGTACATAATGGCGCAGGCTTATCATCTTTTTACTATTTACGTCCTTACCTTTATTAAAGTTTAAAAAATCAACACAAAACGAAGTAGTTAAAGCGGTTAAGGCCGAATCTGTTGTGGCAAAAGTAGCAGCTGTTAAACCCAGCATAAATACCATTGCCGGTATAATACCCAGGTATTGCAGCGCGATGGTAGGGTACAGGTAGTCGGTTTTTTCAACACTTATACCGTATCGTTGCGCATAGATATACAATAACGCGCCTACACTTAAAAAGAAGATATTGATCACCACAAAAACCGCCGTAAAGCTGAACATATTCTTTTGCGCTTCGCGGATATTTTTAAGGCTTAGGTTTTTTTGCATCAGGTCCTGATCAAGGCCGGTCATACCTACAGTGATAAATAAACCGCCCAAAAACTCTTTGCTGAAATGGAACTTACTGCTCAGGAAATCATTAAAAAAGAACACCTTGGAATAACTGCTATTTTTAATGGTTTCTGCTGCTTCAAATATAGTCATGTGCAAGCTTCGGCATATAAAAAATATAGATAGGAATACCGATGATACCAGGAATAGGGTTTGTAAGCTATCTGTTATAATAATGGTCTTTAATCCGCCTTTAAATGTGTATGACCATATGAGCACCAGGCATATTAGCACGGTTGCTGCAAAGGGCACATGATAGCTGTCAAAAATGAATCTCTGTAATACAATAACAACCAGATATAACCTGAAAGCAGAACCGATTGTACGGCTGATAAGGAAGATCCCCGCCGCTGTCTTATAACTCCAGGTACCTAATGCGCCTTCTATATAGCTATATATTGAAGTGAGTTTTAAACGGTAATATAACGGAAGTAATACCGTAGCTATAATTATAAACCCTGCGGCATTACCTAATACAAATTGAAAATAAGCGAACTGGTCGCCACTTGGCGCACCTACTTTGCCGGGTACAGATATGAAGGTTACGCCGCTTAGTGCGGTTCCAATCATCCCGAATGCTACCAGATACCATTTGGAATTTCGGTTGGCTACAAAAAAGGTATCGTTATCAGATGACTTTTTGGAGGTAAGGTAGGATATCACCAGTAAAACCAAAAAATATCCAATAATAAAAGTAAGTAAAATTCCGGGGCTCATAATTTATCAATAACTAATTGAACAGCTAAAACAGTTTGCCCTAAAGTATGAGTTTAACGTTTAGTAAACAAAAATTATTAACCACAGAGAATTCTGTGTTGAAACGCTACCTGTATTTAAGTAAAAGAATATCCGTATAAAAACGGAAAAGATATTAAATAACAATATTTTTGTAGTCCGGATGCACAGATAAATTGCTGATGGGAAAAATATATGGCTAATAGTACTGCACCCATGAACCGACTGAACCAGCTTTTTGCATCAAAAAAAGAAAATCTGCTATCTATATATTTTACAGCAGGGTACCCCGAACTAAACACTACGGTTGATATTGCCGCAGCGTTGGAAAAAGCAGGTGCTGATTTTCTGGAGATAGGTTTTCCATATTCAGACCCGGTAGCAGATGGGCCGACTATTCAGCATAGCTCAGAAACAGCTTTAACAAACGGCATGACCCTTAATGTACTGTTTGAACAATTGAAAGATCTGAGGCAACGTGTAAGCATCCCTATTTTATTAATGGGCTATGTAAACCCAATTGTGCAGTACGGTGTAGAGCGTTTTTGCAAAGAAGCCGCAGCCGTTGGCGTTGATGGCATAATAGTACCAGATTTACCGATGTACGAATATGAGATGCTTTACAGCAACTACTTTGAGGATAATAACCTGAGCAATATATTTTTGGTTACCCCACAAACATCAGAGGAGCGTATCAGGAAGATAGATGAATTGAGCAATAGCTTTATTTACCTTTTGTCGTCATCATCAATAACAGGTGGCAATTTGCAGTTAACAGATAGTATTGAAAGCTATTATACCCGCATAAAAGGCATGGAGTTGAAGAACCCTACGATTATTGGTTTCGGTATATCAGATCACAAATCATTCAGTAAAGCTTGTGAGTATGCTAATGGGGCTATTGTAGGCAGCGCTTTTGTGAAGCTGTTAGCTCAGGATAATTATATGGATAAGATCCCGGCGTTTATCAGCAATATTAAATCTTAACTTTAGGATCGTACTACAAATATTCTTCCAGTTCGCCTTTACCTTCACGGATGATCTCAAAGTCGCCTGATGTGCAATCTACTACCGTTGATGGTACGTTATCACCATAGCCACCATCTATCACTATATCCACAAGGTTCTCATATTTTTCATGAATCAATTCGGGGTCGGTAGAATATTCTATAATATCGTCCTCATCATGGATAGATGTGGATAGGATAGGGTTACCCAATACTTTTACAATTTCGCGGGCTATATTATTATCAGGGACACGTATGCCCACCGTTTTTTTGTTGGAGCTTAATAATTTAGGTACAGCATGGCTCGCATTAAATATAAAAGTAAAAGGGCCGGGTAATGCTTTCTTTAATATTCTAAAGGTGGTGTTATCAATTGGCTTAATATAATCTGAAATATGGCTCAGGTCATAACATATAAAAGAGAAATTGGCTTTCTCAGGCTTTATATTCCTGATCTTGCAGATGGCCTCAATAGCCTTTTGGTTGGTAATATCGCAACCCAACCCGTAAACCGTATCGGTAGGGTATATAATAATACCACCTTTGCGCAGTACCTCTACTACCTGTTCTATAGCTTTTGGATTTGGGTTTTCAGGATAAATTTTTATTAGCATAATTATAAAGCAAATATAACCAGTAAATAGTTTTAAAAAGAAAGCCATCCGGTTTAACGAATGGCTTTCTTTTACAATTATATACCAGTAACTAATCTCTAATCAACTAATCACTGATAACTATTTATGCTTGCTTAGCAAACTGTACGTTAATGTTCAATTTAATGTCTTCACCTACTACTATAGAGCCGGCTTCGGTTACGCCATCCCAGGTTAAGCCAAAGTCTTTACGGTTAATTTTACCGGTTACTTCAAAACCTGCTTTTGTGTTACCATAAAAATCGTCAGTTGAACCGCCAAATTCAGCATCAAGGGTCACTGGTTTAGTAACATCCTTTACTGTTAAATCGCCAACTAATTTATAATCATCATCACCTGTTTTTTTAATAGATGTTGATTTGAATGAAATTTTTGGATAGGTTGCTGCGTCAAAAAATTCAGCAGATTTTAAGTGCTCATCTCTTTGTGGCTGTGTAGTATCAATACTATTCACATCTAATGAGAAACTGATCTCTGC
Organism: Mucilaginibacter sp.; assembly: GCF_041660805.1. Classification (GTDB taxonomy): domain Bacteria; phylum Bacteroidota; class Bacteroidia; order Sphingobacteriales; family Sphingobacteriaceae; genus Mucilaginibacter. The sequence goes on from NZ_JBAZVP010000008.1 coordinate 24,840, forward strand.
ATCTTCGAAATTATCGTCGACTGTTACCAGTTCACCTTCGAATGATTTAAAGAAACCACTTACTGTTGATATTACAAGGTGTTTTACCTTAAATTGTACTTCTGAGTGCATTGGGTCTAATACCCATTTAGTTGATGTTGCCATTTTTTTAATGTTTTGTTGAGACAAAGGTAAATATTAAATGTTTAAACATCTATTATTTAGTTAAACATTTACAATCAGATTATAATGTAGAATATTAAGCGTTTACAAACATAAATTGTTTAACAAATAAGCACAAAAAAAGGGGCATAAGCCCCTTTTAGTATATTATGTTATTATTATTAAAGCGCTAACACTTCTTTAACACGATCAGCAGCTTCTTTTAAAAGGATAGCAGAGTATACTTTTAAACCCGAGTTATCAATCAGTTGTTTACCTTCTTCGGCATTGGTGCCTTGTAAACGAACGATGATAGGAACAGGGATATTTCCAATTTCATTATAAGCATCAATAACACCCTGGGCAACACGGTCGCAGCGTACAATACCACCAAAAATATTTATCAGGATAGCTTTAACATTAGGATCCTGCAGAATGATGTTAAAACCAGCCTTAACTGTTGCCGCATTAGCAGTACCGCCAACGTCAAGGAAGTTAGCTGGCTCGCCACCGGCAATTTTAATAATATCCATAGTTGCCATTGCTAAGCCTGCGCCATTAACCATACAGCCAACGTTACCGTCAAGCTTAACATAATTAAGGTTTGATTTGCTTGCCTCAACTTCGGTAGGGTCTTCTTCAGCGGTATCGCGCATTGCTGCATAATCCGGATGGCGGTATAAAGCGTTATCATCTATGTTAACCTTAGCATCAACCGCTAATATTTTATTATCAGATGTTTTTAAAACCGGGTTAATTTCAAACTGAGAAGAATCAGTAGCATCATAAGCCTTGTACAAAGCGGTTATGAATTTCACCATATCCTTAAAGGCATCACCTGACAATCCCAGTTTAAAGGCAATTTTACGTGCCTGGAAACCTTGCAAGCCTACTTTAGGATCAATCTCTTCCTTATAGATCAGCTCAGGGGTTGAGTGTGCTACTTCTTCAATATCCATACCACCTTCGGTTGAATACATGATGATGTTACGGCCTTTAGCACGGTCAAGCAATACACTAATGTAAAATTCCTTTACTTCGCTTTCGCCCGGATAGTAAACATCCTGTGCAACTAAAACCTTACTAACCAGTTTGCCTTCGGGGCCGGTTTGAGGGGTTACCAACTGCATGCCTATTATTTTGCCTGCAATTTCTTTAACCTGTTCAAGGTTTTTAGCCAGTTTCACACCACCGCCTTTACCGCGGCCACCAGCGTGTATCTGTGCTTTTATAACTGTCCAGTCCGACCCGAAGTCTTCCTTCATTTTCTGAGCAGCAGCAACAGCCTCTTCAGGTGTATCTGCAACTATGCCTTCCTGTACTCTTACGCCAAAGCTTTTAAGTATCGCTTTGCCCTGATATTCGTGAATGTTCATGTTATTTGAAGAATTTGCGGTAAATCTACAATTTCTTTTCAGAGATTATAATTAACAGGATAGAGATTTGTTGTTAGTATAACTATAAATTTAACTTTCATATGATAATTGTTAAACTAATCTCTAATCTCTGGCTAACTAATCTCTAATTATTACATTTGCACATGCTTAAAGCGCAATCAATAAATAAATCATACGGGCAGCTACATATATTAAAAGGTGTTGATCTTGAGGTTGAAAAAGGTGAGATAGTGACCATAGTAGGGGCATCCGGGGCTGGTAAAAGCTCCTTGCTTAATATTTTAGGTACACTTGATAATCCCGATTCGGGCAAATTATTTATTGAGGACATCGAAGTAAGTAAATTAAACAATAAAAACTTAAGCTCATTCCGTAACCAAAAAATTGGCTTCATATTTCAGTTTCATCATTTACTGGTGGAGTTTAATGCAATTGAAAATGTATGCATCCCGGCATTTATTGCAGGTGTGCCACGTGCCGAGGCAGAAAAACGTGCAAAAGAACTACTGGAACGTTTGGGTTTAGGCCAGCGGGTTATGCATAAGCCCGCCCAGCTTTCGGGTGGGGAGCAGCAGCGCGTGGCAGTAGCCAGGGCATTAATAAATAAACCAGCATTGATTTTTGCTGATGAACCTTCCGGTAACCTTGATTCGGTGAACGCGTTGGAGCTGCACGAGCTATTTATAAAGCTACGTGATGATTTTGACCAAACCTTTGTGATAGTAACCCATAACGAAGATCTTGCGGATATGGCCGACCGTACCATATTGATGAAAGATGGAATGATAGTAAATAGCTTATAATTGAAAGTATTAATTACCTCCGCTACCTTGGCCATGGCACATAAGCTTAAAAACAGGCTTGGCAATGATGCTGTTTTATTAGGGGACCATGCCGATTTGCCTGCTTTTATGTTTAAAAATATAGTTAAGCTGCCTAACCCTGCAACAGACACTTACACACATGAAATGCTTAAAATTTGTCTTGATAATGATATTGAAGCTTTATATCTGCTAACAAACGATGAATTGAACATATTATTAATATCTGAACAATTATTTAAAGAATATAATATCAATATTATTGATGGTAGGAACGAGTTATAACGATATAGAACCGCATAAGAAAGCGTTTATTTTTGAACTTGATAATGTGCTTTATCCCGAAAAGGATTATATATATCAGGTATATTATTTATTTGCCAGTTTATTAGAATACACTGATCTTTCTGATGCGAAAAAGACAACCGATTTGATGGTTGCAACGTATAATGAAATAGGAGAAGCCGCTGTATTTGACGAAATAAAAGCAAAATTGAATGTAGATGATAAATACCGATCTAACTTAGAGTTGTTGTTATTAAGTGCTAAACTTCCGTTAAAATTGCTTTTATATCAAAATATCCTTACCTTTTTGCAGGATGTTGTTTTAGATCGTAAAAAGCTGTTTATAGTAACAAATGGCAATCCGTTACAGCAGCTTAATAAATTAAAACAAATAGAATGGCATGGTTTAGAGCCCTATCTTGTTTGTTATTTTGCTAATGAAACAGTGCCTAAACCCGAGCCCGATGTTTTAGAATTGCTAATGAAAGAGCATAATTTAAAAAGGCGGGATCTATTAATGATTGAGAATTCGGCTACAGACAGATTATGTGCCGAAACCACCGGAATAGATAGTATCAACATAAATGATATTATATAGCAATAATATTATTGTAATAATAAATAATCAAATTCGTTAACCAGCATATAACATCATTAAACAATGCAAAAAATATTTTACGTAATAATATTGCTGTCTGCAGTAATAATATCATCGTGCTCAAAAAAGGGAAGTGATACTCCCGATCCGGTCATTGCACCATCTAAAACCGGGTCAGCTTTGGATTTGATGAGAGATTCGGTTTTTCTTTATGCCCAGGAAGCCTACTATTGGTATGATGCAATTCCTGAGTATGCTAAATTTAACCCGCGCAGTATCAGTAGCAGCAGTGATTTAGCTACACTGCAAAAAGAGATTGATATTATTTCACAATTAAAAATTAACCCTGAAACAACCAAGCCTTATGAATATTATGCTGCCGACCCGGGTAGTGCTAAATATTCGTTTATTGATGAGGGCGGGGTATCATCAGAGTTAAATGGTATTAAAGGTGATTTTGGCTTTGCCCCACTATACAATGATATTAATGACTTACGTGTAAGATATGTGTACCCGGGTTCACCTGCAGACCAGGCGGGAATTAAGCGCGGATATCAGATCACCGCTATTAACGGGCGTACAAATCTAACATATGATGCGGGTACCGGAGGCGCCGGTACAAATGTGAATTTTGTAGTTAATGCCTATGCAAACAGCAGTACTATATCAATGACCCTGAAACGGTTTGATGGTACTACATTTAATGCCGATTTAAATGTGGCCACTTATACGCTTAACCCGGTTTTAAACCACAAAGTAATTGATGCAGGTAATGGTCATAAGGTTGGTTATATTGTGTTTAACAGCTTTACATCGCCAGCAAATGCAAACGCCAAGTTAAATGAGGCCTTTAGTGAGTTTGCTACACAGGGTGTTACAGACCTTGTGGTTGATTTGCGTTATAATGGCGGTGGTTATGTTTCAACAGCGGAGTACTTAACTAATTTAATTGCACCAACCGCTAAAAATGGTACACCTATGTACTACACCTATTTTAATGATAAATTAACCAACGGTAAAGCAAGTATCCTTAAAAATCAGGTTCGTAAAGATGATGTTAACGGTACCTATAATTATAGTCAGTTTGATTATTCAGTTAATGGTAACATTGTTAATTTCTCTAAAACAGGTATACCGGTTACATTAAATCTGCTGAGCAAGGTGTTTTTTATTGTAACAGGCTCTACCGCATCAGCAAGTGAGCTTACTATAAATAATATCCGTGCTATAAAAACTTTGGATGTTAAGTTAATTGGTAACGCCAGCTACGGCAAACCTGTTGGCTTCTTTGATATCGATATTAATAAATATCAGATGTATATACCTGAATTTGAAACAAAAAATGCAGACTTTAAAGGTGGATATTATTCAGGTATGACGCCAGGCTCAACAGAATACCCCGGTGTGAAAGATTTTGATGACGTTACTAAAGACTTTGGCGACCCTACAGAAGGCTTATTAGCACATGCTTTAACTTATGTTAAAACAGGAAACTTTACAGCAACCGGCCCGGTAATACAAAGTTTGGCGCGTAAAACATTTACTGTTGATGAATCAAGCGCTGCAGGCTTAATGCTTGATCAGGATAAGTTTAAAGGGATGATCTATAATAAAAGCCTTAAACTTAAAAAGTAATCAACTCTAAACTGTAATAAAAAAGGCGGGTAATGATAAAATTACCCGCCTTTTTTATGCTTTTAATCGGCTAATTCGCGCAAATCTACAGGTACCACTCTTGATATGCCCTGTTCAACCATAGTTACGCCATATACAATATCAGTACAGGCAATTGTTCGCTTATTGTGTGATATAATTATAAACTGTGATTCTTTAGAGAACTTGCGAATAATGTTATTGAATTTATCAATATTGGTATCATCAAGCGGGGCATCAACCTCATCAAAAATACAGAATGGTGCAGGCTTGAGCAGGTAAAGCGAAAATAAGATAGCCGTGGCCGTTAATGTTTTTTCACCGCCAGATAACTGGTTGATAGATAGGGGGCGCTTGCCTTTAGGCCTTGCAATAATGTCTATTTCAGATTCAAGCGGATGCTGTGGATCGCTTAATATCAAATCACACGAATCCTCCTCATTAAACAGCGAACGGAATACTTTTATAAAGTTCTCCCGAACCATAATAAAGGCAGCCATGAATTTTTCGCGGGCGGTATCATCTATTTCCTGTATAGTGGCTAACAGTGACGCTTTTGCTTCGGCAAGATCCTTTTTTTGTGCCTGTATAAATTCATGACGTTCGCTCATTTCATTATAAGCCTCAACAGCCATTGGGTTAATGGCGCCAAAATCATCCAGCTGGCGTTTCATTTTTTCGGTACGCTCACGAATATCTTCTTCATTTTCAGCAGCATTAACCTCAATATCCAACAGGTCATTAATATCCACATTAAACTCAACAGACAGGCGTTCTTTCAAGGCGTTCAATTCTAATTTTAGGTTGTTGCGCTCGTCCTTCAGTTCGTTCTCAATAGCCTCTGCCTGGTCTTTTTTCTGTCTTAATTTCGATACCTCGTTCTCGCTTTCAGTAATCTTTGTGCGCCATGCATAATACTCCTGCTCGGCTTCGTGAGTGCCTTTCTCAAGCGATTCCTTTTGCTCATACATCTCCAGCAGGCTCTCGTCACTATCGCCGGTTTGCTGCAGGTTTTCCATAATAAGGACTTTTACCTTATCCAGCTCTGTACTATTCTGCTTTATGCGTACATCTAAATGCTCCAGCTGTGTTTCCCGGTACTCCAGGTCTTTTACCAGGCCCGAAACTTTGTTTTGCTGCTGATGAAAACGGATATTTTCCTGGTTATAGGTATTTGATTGTACCGATACCATTTCGTTTAACTCATTAAACGCCTGCTGTTTATCCAGCATCAGGTCGCTTTGAATTTGTTTTTGCGTTTTAAGCTCGGCTAATAAAGGGCCCAGGTTTTGTATCTCTTCTCTGATGCTTGCTATTTTATTGGCAATGTCTTGCTTACGGTTTAAGCTGTTCTCTATAAATGCCTGGTATTGCTCTTGTTTGGTTTTAACGGTTATCAGCTCGGTATTTAGCTGATTAAGGGCCTGTTGCTTTTGTTTAAGCTCATCTGCTCTGCCTGATGCCTTTAAGGCCGTTAATTTGCTTTGTAATTCTTCGCCGCGGCTTTTTAACCCTGCAATGCTGCCTTCAGCCTGTTTGATCTCCTTTAACAGGTTATCTAAATTTTTGGCCCTGCCAATACGCTTCCCCTCAAATAATCCAACGGAGCCACCGGCCATGGTATGTTTTGATTTATTGAACTTGCCGCTTTTGCCTATCAGTACCACATCATCATCCAACTGGGCCGGGTTAATATCCTGCTCGTTGTTATCATTTACCAGATAAACATTTTTAAGCAGATAGGTGCATAATGGTTTGTAACGGTCTTCAACTTCAACAACCGATAGGGCAGGGATAGCATCATTTAAATCACCACTTAAGTCCCTCTCTTTTGGAGAGGGGTTTGGGGTGAGGCTGTAATTATTCAAAATAAAGAACTGCGCCCTGCCTTTTGCCGAATTACTTAACAGGTTTATAGCCGCTATGGCCTCGTCATAAGTATTCACCACATAGTGGTTCATTAGCGGCTCCAGATAGTTCTCTATGGCAACACGGTATTCTTCTTTGCAAAATAAAATATCACTGAACAGCGTAACGGTTTTGGCCCAGTTGGTATTCTTTTTAAGAAAACGGATAGATTCCGGAAAACCCTCCAAATTGTCAACTAAGCTTTTAGTAAGGTTATACTCGTTTTGCTTGGCATCCAGCTTGCGGCCATCAGCAGATATGCTGTCGTTTACTGTTTTTAGTTCGTTTTCAGTTTCAGTAATATGATCTTGTAATTTATTCTCAGCATCAACTAATTGCCCGTACTCATTTTTCAATGTTTCTGTACGGTTATCCAGTTCTGCAACTACCTTGTTAAAATGGGAGAGCTCCGCTTCCTTACTGGTGGTATCCTCCATATTGCGCTGGCTTTCCTGTTCAAGGGCCTGCTGCTGTATATTCAGGATGTCAATATCCTTTTCGGCTTTATATGCCTGATTTTGTAAACGATTATTAACACTATTTAACTCGTTTAACTCATTACGTGCCGCTGTTTGCGATAAACGTAATTCATCAACGGCTTCTTTTAATTCGGCAACGCGTAAGGTTATGGTATGCAGGTTTTCGTCTTCCTGCAGCTTTTCTTCAGACAGCCGCTTAATGTTATATTGAACGTGTTTAAGCTGATTATTATCGCGTTCTAATTCATCTTTAAGCCGGGTTTCTTTATCCTGCTGATGTTTTAATTGTTCATTCTTAACGCGCTTTTCACTTTCATACGCACGGATCTTTGCTATGAACTCGTTGCTTGCTTTTTGCTGGGCCGCAAGATTTTTTTCTTTGGTGAGGCTATCCAGTTTGGATTGTTGTAAAGCGGCTTCCAGTATATCAATCTGACTGGCAAAGCCTGATTTCTCTACCCGTTGCGCCTGTTCTTTTTCCTCAATAAACGCCAGCGATTTGCTAAAGCTGGCTATTTTGAAAGAAGCCAGTGAAATGCTTAATGTTTTATATTGATCTCTTAAACGATAATAACGTTCAGTCTTTTTAGCCTGGTTCTCCAGTGTTTTCAGGTTCTTTTCAATCTCGAACAGCAAATCCTCAACACGTTCCAGATCGGCTTCAGTATCTTTAAGCTTACTGAAGGTTTGCTTTTTACGAAGCTTATATTTAGATATACCTGATGCTTCTTCGAATAAATTACGGCGCGAACCTTCTTTGTTGTTAATGATCTCGTCGATCATCTTCAGCTCAATAATAGCGTAAGAATTAGCCCCGATACCTGTATCCAGGAAAAGGTCGGTAATGTCTTTCAGGCGGCATTGTACATCATTAAGTAAATACTCGCTTTCTCCGCTCCGGTAAAGCCTGCGCGTTAGGGTAACCTGCGAAAAATCGGTAGGGAGGATGTTCTTAGTATTATCAAAAGTTAACGATACTTCGGCAAGATTAGCCGCTTTACGACTTTTTGTTCCGTTAAAAATGATGTTATCCATTTTCTCGGAACGCAGTGCACGGGTGCTTTGCTCACCCAAAACCCAGCGTATAGAATCAACCACGTTTGATTTTCCGCAGCCATTAGGGCCAACAATAGCGGTAACACCCTCATTAAAATTGATGGTTATTTTATCGCCAAAGCTTTTGAAACCCTTGATTTCTAACTGTGTAAGCTGCATCAGAGAAGTGTACCGTATCTAAAAATTCAACCCGTAAGATATATATTTTAGGCGAAAGGTAAAAGGTTAAAGGCGAAAGGTCAGATATTTAAGCAGACAGCACCTTTTAGCTTTTATCTTTATACTTCTACCTCTATCTCTCCCCTTAAATAAGTTATTGCTTTACCGGCCATTGCTACACGATCGCCTTTTAGCTCGCACCAAAGTTCGCCGTTACGAGTGCTTACCTGGTGAGCGTGCAGAACGTTTTTGCCAAGCTTGCCGGCCCAGTAAGGTATCAGGTTACAATGCGCCGAGCCGGTAACCGGGTCTTCAGGTACGCCTGCGGCAGGGGCAAAAAAACGCGATACGAAATCAACATTCTTGCCCGGTGCGGTCACTATAACGCCCAGCGTATCTATTTTAGCCAAAGCGGAGTGGTCGGGTTTCATATCCAATATATCATCTTCGTTATCGTAAACCAAAAAGTAATCGCGGCTGCGGAGTATCTCTTTTGGTTTTTTACCGCCAAGGGCTTCAATCAGGCCTTCTGGCTTATCAGCTGCAAATGGCGGGCGAGATGGGAAGTCCATGGCGTATCTATCGCCATCGCGCTTTACGGTTAACGTACCGGCTTTTACGGTATCAAAATAAATTGTATCACCGGCGTATCCTAATTCAGTGAACAGGATATGGGCCGAAGCCAATGTAGCATGGCCACAAAGATCTATCTCCAGTTCGGGCGTAAACCAGCGTAACAGGTAGCCATTCTCGTTTTTTACAAAAAAGGCGGTTTCGGCCAGATTGTTTTCTAGGGCAATCTTTTGCATTACCGCATCAGGCAGCCACTCGGTTAGCGGACAAATAGCTGCCGGGTTGCCACCAAATAATCTATCGGTAAAGGCATCGGCCTGGTAAATAGGTATGGTCATCTTGTTATGTATTAGATACCGCTAATGTAGCCGTATGTAATTAATTCTTCAACATTATTGATATGTTTTGTGCAGCCATCGGTAAGTAAAATTATTTTGTCGCTTACATCTAAAATGTTGTAGTACTGATGGTCAGTTATTATAATTCCCTTGCGTTTGGCGCAGGCGCGTATAACCGGTTTAAACTCGTCTGCCTGGATAGGTGAAATATGAGTAAATGGTTCATCAAGCAAAATAAAATCGGCTTTGCTGTGTATGATCATCATCGTTTCTAATTGCCTCAGTTCGCCGCCTGATAGTTCATCAATAGTTTTGTTATAGTTTTTTTGATAAGAAGGCAACCCTGTAAATTCATTCCATGATACCGGGTCTACAATAACACGGGCTAACTTTTCTATTTTGATACCGCCCGGCAGATAATTATGCTGCGGCAGGTAAGCAATGCGATTGTTTAGGTAACCTGTATGAATAAACTGGTCATTAATGCTTACATACTTATAATTAGGTGTAAGTGTACCAAAAATAACCTTAAGCAGCGAGGATTTACCGCAGCCATTCCGGCCTAATAAACCAACCACTTCGCCCTGCATGCAATTGAGGTAAACGCTTTGCAATATTTTACGGCCGCTAAATTCAAGCTGGACGCTATCAACCTTTAAATAATTCATGGCTTATAAAAAGGTAAAGTGAAAGCATTGAAACGTAAATAGCAAAATCTATGAGATAAGTATAGGTGTACATTCGCACTATACTCCGGCCTGCGTTACGGTAAAACATGTAAACGTTTTTAGCTGTATAACTTTGCAGAAATATGGTTGAAGCATATCCCATCAGCTTAAAGAAAAAAACAAAACCGTTTACTTTAATGCCATAAATGGCTATAAGTACCACACAGATAATACTAAAAGCTATGTTCCACAAAAAAATAGGTTTGTAAAAATACCAAATGAGCGTACGGGTGTTTGACATGTATTTTAAACAGCAACGGGTCTGTAAAGATAAACTGTGTTAGCCCCATAGGCAAGGGCTAATTGTTGCGTCAAATCTAATATCATTCTCTCAGGAAACCAAATACCAGCTTTTGAGCGGTAGGGCCAAAATGTAATGAGGAATTAGCCTACAACAGTATTAGCACAAAAAAAAGGCCTGGTTATAAACCAGGCCCGTTAATTATAAGTTAGTTGTTCTTTGTTAGTGTTCTACCGGTTTTTGCTGCTCGTTAACCAAATGAGCCAAGGTGCTGTCTGGGGTCATGGTACTCATAGCAACCTGTACTTTATTTTTAAAACCCGAAACCACTTTGTCCTCATCAGCCATCAGGGCCTCATAACCATCTTTAGCTACATCAGCAGGGTTAGCCATTGCTTCTTTATTCTGAACCGCCTTGCTATCCAACATGCCTGCTTTTGCAAAAAAATCGGTATCGGTTACACCCGGTAATAATGCGGTAATAGTAATTTCGGTATCCTTAACTTCTTCACGAATTGCTTCTGTTAATGATAATACATAAGCTTTTGTAGCATGATAAACTGCTTGCCATGGGCCTGGTGTTGTACTTGCTATTGATGCAACATTTAAAATTCTACCATTATTACGGCTTACCATTTCCTTCAAAAAGTACTTGGTTAAAATGGTTAGCGCACCAATATTTAAGTCTATTATTTTTAATTCACGATGAATGTCATTGTCTTTAAACTGACCGTAAACACCCTGGCCGGCATCATTAACAAGCACATCAACCTGTATGCCGGTTTTCCTGATATCATCGCAAAGCGAAAACACCTCATCATGATTAAACAGGTCTTTGGCAATGGTGATCACATCTATTCCATTTTGCCTTAATTCCTGCGCCGTTTCATCCAGTTCATGCTGGTAACGGGCTACAATAATCAGGTTATATTGATCTTTTGCAAACAGTTTAGCCAACTCTTTGCCTATACCACTTGTTGCGCCGGTTATAAGCGCGTATTTGCTTGCATTACTCATGGTTGTATTTTTTAGTTGTCTTATATTAAAGCAATTATCAAGCCGAGCCAATTATAGCAAGGTTATAATTGTTATCCGTTCACTACTTCTCCTCCGTTAATGTGTAATACCTGTCCGGTAATAAATTAGTTTAATTTATAACAAAGGGTATTAAGTTACAGTTTTAAGAAATTTAATTAGTTTTCAGGTATGATTAATAACGGGATTATCCAACATGAACAAAGCACCCGGTTCAAAAAGGCATAAGTAAAACTTGATCTTGTTTTACTTTGTGGTCAAAAAAATTAACATGCCTGAATAAAATATTAACTTCACCCCGAATATATTTTAGCTTACAAATGAAACTTCATACCATTGATACGGGCTTTTTTAAACTTGATGGCGGCGCTATGTTTGGCGTGGTACCAAAATCTATCTGGCAAAAAACCAACCCTGCAGATGATAACAACCTGTGCACCTGGGCTATGCGCTGTTTATTGGTTGAAGATGGCAACCGCCTGATATTGATAGATACCGGCATTGGTGATAAACAAAGTGAAAAGTTCTTTAGTCACTATTATTTACATGGTGATGCCACGCTGGATAGTTCGTTAAAGAAACTGGGTTTTCATCGTGATGATATAACAGATGTATTTTTAACCCACCTGCATTTTGACCATGTTGGCGGTGCCGTAATGCGTGATGGTGAAGATTTGAGACCGGCATTTAAGAATGCTACTTATTGGAGCAATGAGCAGCACTGGGATTGGGCAATAAACCCTAATGAGCGCGAAAAGGCGTCATTCCTAAAAGAAAATATATTACCTATATATGAAAGCGGCCAGCTGAAGTTTGTTGGTGTAGATGATGGGGTAGCTTTTACCGACAATATTAATATACGTTACGTATATGGCCATACCGATGCCATGATGCTGCCGCAGATAAGTTATAAGGGCAAACATATCTTGTACATGGCCGATCTGCTGCCATCTACAGGGCACCTGCCGTTACCTTATGTAATGGCTTATGATATGTTCCCGCTAAAAACGCTGGGCGAGAAAAAGGTATTTTTAAATGAGGCCACGGAGAAAGAGTACATTCTTTACCTTGAACATGATCCAATAAACGAATGTTGCACTTTACAGCAAACCGAAAAGGGGATAAGGGTTAAGGAAACGTTTAAGTTAGATGAGCTGTAACCGGGATTAAGCTGATTTTTTCGATTTACAGATAAAAGTTATAACCGGGATTAAGCTGATTTTCGCGATTTACAGATAAAGTTGTCTATAGCGATTTCTTGCCTCTTCGTTTTAGTTAGATGAGCTATAATCTGTAAAGTCGCAAAAATCAGCTTAATCCCGGTTCCTGAATTCCAATATATCTCCCGGCTGGCAATCCAGTGCTTTGCAAATAGCTTCAAGTGTTTCTATACGGATGGCTTTGGCTTTGCCGGTTTTTAGTATGGACAGATTAGATATGGTTATACCAACTTTTTCGCTCAACTCGTTAAGAGACATTTTACGCCGGGCCATCATTACATCGAGGTTTATAATTATTGGCATGGCTAAATGGTTAATTCCTGATCTTGCTTTAATAATATTGCTTTTTGTATAACAAAGCTTAATAACCAGTTAAAGCCAACGGCAATTATCAGGTCGATATTCTGGAACACAGTTCTGGCATACTGACCAGCAATTTGCCCGGCTAAAAATCCGTTTGTATATGCATCTGTTTCATGACTCAAATTACCGGTATCAATAGTTTTAAGGGTTATTATACCAAATGTGATTTTAACAACCAGCAAAATCACGAAAATATACGAAAGCAGCTTTAGCCTGCCTACTACTCCGCTATGCAATAATGTATGGTTTTTAATGAATTTAAAAAGCTTATACCCTTCCCAAAATAAGCCGGCATATAATATGCTCTTTATAATAATTTGCAGGGTATGTAAAGTATTGGTTGTCATTATTATAGGTTTAAATAGTTAAGTCCTGTTGTTCTTTTAATTTACGGCCCTGCTTAAAAGCTTCGGCAATTATGAATATAAAGATGGCTAAAAGGGCTATGCTGAAATTATAAGACGATGTATTAATTACCTTCAAAGGCGGCCGTATCAGCATCCATTGCTCCGCAAAGCTCAACCATTGAAAAGCATAATCCATTGATGAAAATGCGAGCATAAATGCGCCTGCTTTTCTTATCAGGTTAATACAGGACTCATCAAACATAGTTTCTTTATATATCATTACTAATACTTTGTTAATTGTTCTGGCAATCAAAAACAACAGCCATACATTAACTACCGCTAATAAAAACTTTATAAGTTCAAACCACCATGGTGTTTGTATTATATCATTATTCAAACACACATCAGAAATTATATTTACGTTATTAAAGGTGTAATCAGTGTCTGCTTTTAGTACATTATCTGTTTTATTTACAAGTAAGTTTCCATCGATAAAAACATATGGTAAAAGCTTACCTTCTCTCGTTTTTTCACCATCAGCTCTATCATATACCCAGTTTGCTCCCTCCATAAAGCCTTTATGTACGCCCGGTAGAAGTTTTTGAAGTAAAAACAGTCCAAATACGACATAAACAAGTATTTGAAGCGTGCGAATTGTTTTCATATCTGTTGAATTAACTGATACAAATAAAAATAATATTTATTACAAATCAAAATTTATTTATCGATTTACAATAAATATTATCTCTTAATCGGCTAATTAAAAAAATATTTCATTTTGTAGTAAAATAGTCGCTTAGTTGGCAATATTCTATTATTTTTAGAAACAAATTAATACCTTTGCACGTTCAATTCTACATATAAGAATCGAGGCTAATTAAATAAATGAGACAACTCAAAATAACTCAATCAATTACCAACCGTGAGTCGCAATCTCTCGACAAATATCTTCACGAGATTGGTAAAGTTGACCTAATCACTGCCGAAGAGGAAGTAATTTTAGCACAAAAAATCCGGGAAGGCGACCAGGCTGCATTAGAGCGGCTAACTAAAACCAACTTACGTTTTGTTGTATCGGTTGCTAAACAATATCAAAACCAGGGGCTTACCCTTGGCGACCTTATAAACGAAGGTAATTTAGGCCTGATTAAGGCTGCCAAACGTTTTGACGAAACCAAAGGTTTTAAATTTATATCATACGCGGTTTGGTGGATACGCCAAAGTATATTACAGGCTATTGCCGAGCAATCACGTATAGTGCGCTTACCTTTAAACCAGGTTGGTTCACTAAGTAAAATAAGCAAAGCCTTTTCAAAATTAGAACAGGAATTTGAACGTGAGCCTTCTCCGGAAGAACTTGCAGATATACTGGAAACTACCGTAGATAAAATATCTGATACACTAAGTAACTCCGGTCGCCATGTTTCAATGGATGCACCGTTTGTACAGGGTGAAGAAAATACACTGCTGGATGTACTGGAAAACCAGGAACCAAATACAGATTCGATCCTGATCAATGAGTCATTATCAGAAGAGATAAAACGTTCGCTCTCTACCCTTACTGAGCGTGAGCGCGAGATCATAGTTCTGTTTTTTGGTTTAGGCAGTAACCACCCGTTATCATTGGAAGAAATTGGCGAAAAATTCAATTTAACCCGTGAGCGTGTACGCCAGATAAAAGATAAGGCACTGCAACGCCTTCGTCATACATCAAGAAGCAAGATCTTAAAATCATATTTAGGATAACTTTACCGGTTACCCACTGTTAAAAAGCCTCCTCTTAAATAAAAGAGGAGGCTTTTTTATGTTATAGCATCTGACATAGAAAACGTTAAGGGATATTCTATTGATCACTTAAAACGCACGAACAAATAACTTAGTTGAAAACAATAAGCGTTTGTAGTATATTACGAGGTAACAATTAGTTAACCTTATGGAAACAATTATAAAAATATTTGGCGAGGGTAAAGATCTAACCATATTGCAAATGAGCGCCCGGGCGTTTATAGTTTACTTTATAGCCTTAGCGCTGATCCATATTGCCGGCAAACGAACTTTTGGTAAAAAATCAGCCTTCGATAACACTATAGCCATCATACTTGGCGCTGTTTTAAGCAGGGCTATTGTTGGCGCTTCTCCTTTTTTATCTACAATAATAGGCAGTTTGGTACTGGTGTTAATACACCGGCTGCTGAGAATGATTATCTTACATAGTAAAACAATAGGTAAGCTCTTAAAAGGCGAAAAGATACCCTTATACCAAAATGGCGCTGTGAACGAGATAAACCTGCGTAAATGCCTCATGACACACGATGATTTAATGAGTGACGTACGATTAAAAGCGAATGACAATAACCTCGAGAATATTTGCGAGATCTATATGGAAAACAGCGGCCAGGTAAGTGTGGTAAAGAAAAGCTGATATATGATTGTTTAATATACCGGGCATTTGCTTTCTTTGGGTAAACATTATACTGTGAAAGATATATTCGGACAGGCTTTATACGACTCTTTTAAAGGTGTTAAAGGTAATAAACTTTGGATACATAATAAATACGGACCAAAAGAGGAGATGCCGCTTGATGTATATTTTCGCGCAGCCGATGAAATGCCCGATCTGGAACTGCTTGCAATTGAAAAATGTTACGGTAAAGTTTTGGATATAGGAGCAGGTGCCGGGAGCCATGCATTAATATTACAGCAAAATGGCCTGGCCGTTACTGCCCTGGATGTATCTGGCTTAGCAGTCAGTATCATGAAAGAAAGGGGAGTGGTTAATGCTGTTGAGGGCGATATTTACAACTATCTGCCAGAAAAATACGATACTTTATTATTAATGATGAATGGTATAGGTTTAACAGGTACTATCCAACAATTTCGCTTATTTTTACAGCACGCAAACCAATTATTAAACCAGGGCGGCCAATTGTTATTCGATTCATCTGACGTAGCTTATCTGTACGATCATAATATCCCCGCGGGGCATAATTATTATGGAGAGATAGCTTATCAATATGTTTATAAAGGGCAAAAAACCGATTGGTTTAAGTGGCTCTATATTGATAAGAACCTACTCATAGTAACGGCCAATGCAGAAGGATGGACGGTGGAGATATTACTTGAAGATGATATGGATCAATACCTGGCAAGACTAACCCGTACAACCTAATTATGATAAAAACATTACGTAAGTTCACCAAAATCTTAAGCTTGTTGTTTTTTATAACAAGCACCTTAACCGCTCAAACCACTAAACTTCCCTCATGGGCGTTTGGGCCGTTTGTAAGGCCTGCCGGTGTTAATCCTATTATCAGCCCGGATACAACTACAAGATTTTATGACCCTATCCGCAAGGTTAAAACTGATTGGGAATCTAATGACACCTTTAACCCGGGGGCAACGGTTAAAAATGGGAAAATCCATATTCTATATCGTGCAGAAGATAAATCGGGAATTGGTATTGGTTTCAGGACATCACGACTTGGTTTGGCAGTAAGTGCTGACGGTATTAAAGTAAAACGTTCGCCTGTGCCCGTATTATATCCGGCTAATGATAGTCAGAAAGAATTTGAATGGACTGGTGGTTGTGAAGACCCCCGCGTTGCCATGACATCTAACGGTACCTACGTTGTTTTTTATACCCAATGGAACCATGATCTGCCCCGTTTAGGTGTAGCTACATCTAAAGACCTGAAGACCTGGAAAAAACACGGCCCCATATTCCGTTATGCTTACAATGGCAAGTTTTTCAAGATCGCCAGTAAATCAGCCTCAATTATTACAAAGCTTACCGCCGGTAAACAGGTTATCGCTAAAATAAATGGAAAGTACTGGATGTATTGGGGCGAAACCGGCGTTTACGCTGCTACATCAACAGATTTGGTAAATTGGAAACCCTTAATTAATAAAGACAGTACGCTTAAAGCATTAATATCACCCCGGAAAAACCATTTTGACAGCGACCTTACAGAATGCGGCCCTCCGGCTATAATTACTTCAAAAGGGATCTTGTTATTATATAATGGTAAAAACAACATCAATTACGGTGATAAAAACTATACAGCAAATTCATATTGCGGCGGGCAGGTAATGTTTGCTTTAAATGACCCAACAAAGGCAATTAACCGTTTAGATAAACCCTTCTTTGTTCCGCAGGAAGCATTTGAAAAAAGCGGGCAATATCCCGCAGGCACGGTATTTATGGAAGGCCTTGTTTATTTTAAAAGCAAATGGTTCATGTATTATGGCTGCGCCGATTCGCGCGTGGCTGTTGCAATATATGACCCCAAAAAATAGCGGCGAATACACGCTGCTTGAATTTTTGTTTTAAATAAAAAAATACCTTGTGTAACATTTTTGTAATAAATAAAAATAATTTATATTTACGAGGTATTAAGTTCCAAATTAATACCCCTAAAGAGAAAGTGAAAAGGTTATTTGCGTTGTTTATGCTGTGTGTGCATCTGTTTAATACGGGTGGATATAATCTTTTCTTCCAATATTTTATTCATCAGTCTGAAGTTCAAATAGTTAAGAATATCTATGAAAACAAAGTAGATGCCACTCAACTGGTGCAGATAAAAATTCCAATGAAATCTCCCGGCTTGCAGGATTGGCCCGACTATGAACACATTCAGGGTCAAATTCAACTGAAAGATGCCTTTTATAATTATGTGGGTGTAAAAATGACCCGCGATACTATGTATTTAGTATGTATAGCTAATGATACCAAAACACATTTGGTAAATGCAAATATAATTGTAGCCAAAAACGTAAGCGATGTTCCGGTAAGTAAAAAAGGGCAGGAGACACCTGCTAAAAAATCAGCTACCGGCTTTGAGTGCAATATCCCTGTTGCACAATATAAATTTCTTTCTTTTACAGATGTAATAGAACCTAAAGAAAACCCTATATCTATCGCTTTAACAAATCCTTACATTGAATCTCCTGGCAAACCGCCAAACTCCAGCTGTTAACAAAATATATTTGATTTTTTGTATCCCTTACATTTTTTGCTGTGCCTCAATACCGGGGGATAGTTATTCATCTTGTATTTCCCTGGCTTGATACCCGGTAAAAAATGTAAAGGATATATAACACCTGTGCTTAAGCCTATTATTAAGTGTGGTGTCTTTAGCAGAATTTATACTCATTTAATTTTTATATGAAATACTTTACTCAATATGTACTAAGATATTGTATTGGCATATTCGCCTGCCTGCTGTTAACGCAAACTGTTAGCGCACAAACAGAGAATGATGCCTTAATGATACCCAAAAATTACTTCTGTGCCGCCGGTGTTTATACCCATAACAGCTGGGATAATTACTGGGAAGGAAGTTTGAAACGCACCAATTTAAACATGGGCACAGTAAGCAGTAATGTATATGCAATTGGCGGTAATTATGGCCTAAGCAACCGTATTAACCTGTTATTTATGATCCCATATGTAAAAACCAATGCAAGTGCCGGTACTTTACGCGGCGAGAGTGGTGTGCAGGATATTAACCTTGCATTTAAGTGGATGGCCGTAAGGCAGGAAGTGGGCCGTGGTTTATTAAGCCTGCATGCTATTGCATCCGGCGCTATACCTGTTGGTAAATACGAAGCCGATTTTTTACCGCTGGCAATTGGTATGCAAACCAAAAGCATAGCACTTAAAGCTTTATTGAATTACCAGGTAGGCAGGTTCTTTGTAGCCGGGTCCGGCCAGTATATCCGTAAGGATAATGTAACAATAGACCGCGATTCATACTATACTACCGAAATGCATTATACCAACCAGGTTGCAATGCCTAATGCTACTAATTTTCTATTTAGCACAGGTTACCGCAGCTTAAAATTTAATGCCGAAGCTACTTTAACAAAAGTTACTTCATTAAGTGGTTTTGATATCAGCAGGAACAATATGCCTTTCCTGAGCAACAGGATGAATGCCACCATGGTCGGCGGTATTTTTAAATATAGTCTCCAATCTATTCAGGGGCTTGAATTTACAGCAGGTGGTAACTATGTTGTTGCCGGCAGGAATGTTGGTCAAAATACTTCCTTATTCGGTGGTGTATATTATGTGTTTGCTGTAAAAAAGGATAAATCGAGTAAATAAGAAATCATGAAAAAAACTATACTATATATATTGCCTTTGATATTAGCTATATCATTTGGGGCATGTAAAAAGAATATTGTTGAACGTAATGAAACATTCCCGGCATTAGCACCTGCTAATATCGACCTGAATGCTGATACCTGGACACCAATATTAACGGCTACAACTACTTTTACTATAGCTACTCCGGATGTTATTACTTCGCCAAATTATCTGGCAGATCTAAACGAGATAAAAAGCTATCAGAAAAATTTGACCAGTGAGCAAAAGGATATTATCAAATACTGGAGTGCAGGTTCTGTTTTAAGGTGGAACGAAATTTTGCGCGAACTTGTTGCCAAGCATAATTTACCGCCATATCAAAAAGACGATGGTACTTATCCATTCCCAAGTGCTGCTAACCCGTTGGCGTATCCGTTATTTCCATTCTCTAACCCGCCTTATGCGGCCCGTGCGTACGCATATGTAAGCGCAGCCCAGTATGATGCATTGGTTGCAGCCTGGAAGTTTAAAAAGCAATTTAATCGTGCTGCGCCTTATAAAAACGACCCTGCTATACAAGCGTTAATCCCAAAATCAGACCTGCCATCATACCCGAGTGAAGATGCGGTTGTAGCTGGTGTAACTGCTAAAATGATGGAATTGCTTTTCCCCGGCGATCTGGATTATATTCAACAGAAAGTTGCCGAAGAAAAATTATATCGTTTAATGGCTGGTGCAAATACACGCTCAGATCTGGAAGCTGGTGAATCATTAGGTAAACAGGTAGCAAACGTATTTTTAGCACGTGCACGTTCCGATAAAGCCGGTGCTGCTATTGGTACACAAGCAGATTGGACCGGGTTTGAAACAACTGCAACAGCTAAAGGTGAAACACCCTGGTTAAGCCTTGAAGCACCTAAACGCCCGCCAATGCTGCCGTTATTCACTAAGGTAACACCTTTCTTATTTTCTTCTGCTACTGTAGCAGCATTGCGCCCGCCGCCGCCGTATTCAACAAGTTCTGCCGAGTTTAAAAAAGAAGCCGATGAGGTATTGGCAATGAGCCAGGATAAAAGCCGCGAGCATGAGCGCATTGTTAGCTTTTGGGCTGATGGCGTAGGCACAGTAACCCCTCCGGGACACTGGAACACAATTGCTGCCGAAGAATTTGTGAAGCAAAACTATAGTGAAATACGCTGGGCGCGCAATTTAGCCTTATTGAATATGGCCGAAATGGATGCTGCAATTGTATGCTGGGATGCTAAGTATTTTTACTTTAACCCACGCCCAACACAAATGGTGATGAACATTAAAACCTTAACAGGTATACCAAATTTCCCATCGTATACATCAGGTCACTCTAACTTTAGTGGTGCTGCTGCTACAGTTTTAACCTATTTATTACCTGACAGGGGGACTAAGTTTACCGACATGGCGCATGAAGCGGCAATGTCAAGGTTATACGGGGCTATCCACTACCGCAGCGATTGCGAAGTGGGGTTATTAACAGGTGCCAAAGTAGGCCAGTACGCGGTAGAAAGAGCTAAAACAGACGGAGCAGGAAATTAGGAGGGACAGATGAAATTACTACTTACAACCGAACAAAAAGTACATTATATATTGCGTGTAGCTATAGTTATGTGCTTTATAGGCCATGGTATATTTGGTATTATTACCAAAGAGATTTGGTGCAATTACTTTGCGGTATTTGGTATAAGTAAAGGTATGGCCTACACATTAATGCCCTGGGTTGGTTTTGTTGATATTTTACTGGGCATAATTATGCTGGTTTATCCTATACGTGCCATTGCTTTATGGCTGGTTGTATGGGGATTGATCACCGCGTTTTTACGACCGGCTTCCGGCGAACCATTTGCAGAATTTATTGAGCGTGCGGGGAACTTTGGTGCTCCGCTAGCATTTTTAATATTATCAGGCGGTATAAAAAGCTTTAAGCAATTATTTACACCTATTGACCCTGCCGAACAGGTATCTGCCAAAACAATGGAAAATGTAAGCCATTGTTTAAAAGTGGTAGTATTCCTTTTGCTGATGGGGCATGGCTGGTTAAATATCATCGAAAAGAAAGGCCTGCTTAATCAATATGCTTCTCTCGGATTTTCAAATCCTGGTAAAGTGGCAATTTTTGCCGGCGTTTTTGAAATAGCTGCTGCCTGTACTGTGCTGATAAAACCTTTCCGTTCGTTATTGCTGTTATTATTCATCTGGAAAATTTCAACGGAGCTGTTTTATCCGCATTATGA
The DNA here is from genome assembly GCF_041660805.1 of Mucilaginibacter sp. Taxonomy (GTDB): domain Bacteria; phylum Bacteroidota; class Bacteroidia; order Sphingobacteriales; family Sphingobacteriaceae; genus Mucilaginibacter. Next base: position 46,534 of record NZ_JBAZVP010000008.1, read on the forward strand.
GGTTTTTGAATGGATAGAACGTGGCGGCAGTTACGGTTCAATACTGGCATTATGGTTCGCTATTAAATATGTACCCTCCGGCATTACTACATCTTTCCTCAATAAATTCAATAACAAAAAACTATTTAACTAATTAAAAAAAGCCTGCATAAGCAGGTTATAGCATACTTATGTGTTGCTATAGTATACCAACTAATTAACTATAAACAAAATCATGAAGTTCACTTACAAATTTTTTATCGGAATTGCTGCATACTTACTTTTTAATATAACAGACGTAAACGCACAAGGCTGTGTGGCTATACGGAGCACCGGCGGTTTATGCGCGATGGATGAACATCCGGATAGCGTATCATCAAACGGAGCATGGTTGTTTAATAGTAACAGCCGTTATTACAGGTCATACAAACACTTTGTTGGCAGAACAGAACAAAAACAACGTATTGCATTAGGTACAAATGTTATCAACCATTCTTATGCACAAGATCTTACACTTACCCGCATATTTAATAACCGCTGGTCGTTCTCGTTAGATATCCCTGTTTTGGCCAACAGCCGTTCATCTTTATATGAGCATGGTGGTAAAGAAAGACACTATACACACTCATACGGTATTGGCGATGTGAGCATTAGAGCATATGCCTGGTTATTAAACCCTGCTAAGGCACGTAAAGGAAATATACAAGCAGGTTTAGGTTTAAAACTGCCTACCGGTAGCTATACCTACCAGGATTATTTTCAACACACGGGCGTGAACGGCGCAAAGGTACTTGGCCCTGTTGATCAGTCTATACAATTGGGTGATGGCGGTACAGGCATCATAACAGAGTTAAATGGTTATTATAATCTTTCGCACAAATTTGGCTTTTACGGTAGCTTTTATTACATGATTAGTCCGCGCGAGCAAAATGGCGTGTCTTCTGCACGCGGCGGTACCCCAAGTGCAAAAGCGGTTGCTAATGGCAGTGATATTATGAGCGTTCCTGATCAGTTTATGATAAGGGCAGGTGCAAACTATGGTGCAGGTGATTTTAACTTTTCGTTGGGCGTACGTGAGGAATGTTTACCAGCTAAAGATCTGATAGGTGGCAGCAATGGTTTCCGCAGGCCGGGTTATATAATATCTGCCGAACCAGGTATTACCTACAGGGTTAAAAGTTTTTCTATTTACTCATTTGTTCCCGTTGCTTTGGTACGTAACCGTACACAAAGTGTTCCGGATAAAATTTCAACACAGTTAACCGGCGTTACCAGTCATGGAGATGCCGCCTTTGCAGATTATGCTGTAAATATTGGTGTTACGTTTAAATTTTAAGCATTCAAATAATTGATAAAGTAAAAAGCCGGGACAAACTCCCGGCTTTTTTTGGTTACAGGAAGATGCGATTTTATGCACAGATTGGTGGGAATTTGCGCTAAGTCTTTATAGATTTACAAAATGAATACTGCTGAACAAAACTTTGCAGCGTTGGGCTTAAGCCTGCCGCCCGCACCAAAACCTTTGGGTGTTTACAAACCTTGTTTAATTGATGGCAAATACCTGTACCTATCCGGTCACGGAACGGTTAAGGATGACGGTACTTTAATTATTGGCCGCATTGGTGCAGATATGACTGCCGAAGAAGGCAAGCTTGCTGCAAGGCAGGTTGGTTTAGCCATGCTTGCAACTATCAAGGCCAATATTGGCAGCCTTGATAAAGTAAAACGGGTTATTAAAGTATTGGGTATGGTTAATTGCACTCCCGACTTTGAAAAGCACCCATTCATTATAAATGGTGCCAGCGAATTATTCGCTAAGGTTTGGGGTGAGGATAACGGTATTGGCGTACGCAGCGCTGTGGGCATGGGCTCGTTACCTGACAATATCCCTGTTGAGATAGAAGCGCTTTTTGAACTGGCTTAATAATTATTTATTTATGGTAGAGCAGGAATGGTACACAATTAAAGACGTAGACCAGCTGGATACACCGGCCCTGGTGGTATATCCCGATAGGGTACAATACAACATTGGGCTGGTGAAAGCATTTATACACGATGTAAGCCGCTTACGCCCGCATGTAAAAACACATAAAAGCCCCGATGTTACCAAACTGATGCTGCAGGCAGGGATTACCAAATTCAAGTGCGCCACTATTGCCGAAGCCGAAATGCTGGGTATGTGCAAGGCGCCCGATGTATTATTGGCCTATCAGCCTGCCGGGCCAAAGTTGGAGCGGTTTATCCAACTGATAAAAGCATATCCGGATACATCATTTTCCTGCCTTCTTGATAATATAGATACCGCGAATGGGATTGCTGAACAAGCATTAAAAAACGATTTGCAGATCCCCGTTTTTCTTGATCTGAATGTTGGCATGAACCGCACAGGTATTGTGCCGGATAAAGAAGCTTTTGAGCTTTATAAGGCCTGCCTTTCAATCAACGGTATAAAAATGCTTGGCTTGCATGCCTATGATGGTCATATACATGATGCGGACCTGGCTGTTAGAAACGAACGGTTAAACGAAGCGATGAAACCTGTATATGAGTTATCAGATGCAATTATAGATAGCGGTTATCCCGAACCTGTTATTATTGCAGGTGGCTCACCAACATTTCCCTTACTTGCTGATGTAAAAGGTGTAGAATGCAGTCCCGGCACTTTTGCGTACTGGGACAGGGGCTATCAATTAGCTTTTGAAGAACAAAAGTTTCAAACGGCCGCGCTTGTTATAGGAAGGGTAATTTCCTTGCCTGATGATGGGAAGATCTGTATTGATATTGGCCATAAATCGGTATCCGCAGAAAACGAATTAGCTAAAAGAATTTACTTTTTAAATGCGCCCGAACTGGTGTTTACCGGACAGAGCGAAGAACACTTAGTGGCCGATGCAGGTAAAGGCCATCACTATAAAATAGGCGATGTATTATATGGCTTGCCCTATCATATTTGCCCAACAATAGCTTTATATGAGCGCGCTATAACAATTGAAAATAAGCATATTAAAGGTGAGTGGAGAAACATTGCCCGCGACAGGAAGATCACCATATAATAACTGCTTGTTAATTAGTCAAGTCAATCAAAATAAATAAAATCATGTTCATCATTGATGCCCATTTAGACCTTAGCATGAACGCGCTGGAATGGAACCGCGACCTGCAAATTCCGGTTGCTGATATTAACAAGCGTGAGGAAGGTTTAACAGATAAACCCGACCGTGCCAAAGCGGTGGTGTCCTTACTCGAGTTGCGTAAAGGTAATATCGGTTTGGTGGTAGCCACACAAATAGGCAGATATGTTGCACCCGGTAACCCTTTGCCCGGCTGGCACTCTCCGGAGCAGGCATGGGCGCAAACACAGGGGCAACTGGCCTGGTACAAAGCTATGGAGACTGCCGGGCAAATGGTGCAGATAAACAATCTGCAATCCCTTGAAGCACATTTGCAGCTTTGGGCAGATGGTAAAGATAATACGCATAAACCTATAGGCTACATACTGAGTTTGGAAGGTGCCGATTCTATTGTAGATGTAAGTTACCTGCAAGGTGCTTATAATAACGGTTTACGGGCAGTAGGCCCGGCGCATTACGGGCCGGGCAGGTATGCAAACGGTACAGATGCAACCGGAAAGATGAAGGCAAACGGTATTGAGTTACTTAAAGAAATGGAGCGGCTCCATATCATACTTGATGCTACACACCTTTGCGACGATGCTTTTTGGCAGGCGCTTGACAACTTTAACGGCCACGTTTGGGCCAGCCATAACAATTGCCGTGCATTAGTGAACCATAACCGCCAGTACAGTGATGAGATGATAAAAGCCCTGGTTGAACGCGGCGCGGTAATAGGCGCGGCCCTTGATGCCTGGATGATGGTGCCCAATTGGGTGAGGGGAGAGTCAACGCCACGTAAAATGAATTGCAACCTTGATGTGATGATTGATCATATTGACCATATTTGTCAGCTGGCGGGTAATACGCTGCATGTAGGCATGGGGACAGATCTGGACGGCGCTTTTGGCAGGGAGCAATGCCCTTATGATTTAGAGACCATTGCCGATATGCAAAAGGTACCGCAGCTGTTAAAAAATCGTGGTTATACAGATACCGACATTGAAAATATGATGCATGGTAACTGGCTGCGGTTTTTACGAAACGCGTGGAAATAAAAAATTACATGAGTGCAGAACAGGAAAGGCTAAAAGCTACGGGTTGGAAAAAATGGGGGCCATATGTAAGCGACCGCCAGTGGGGAACAGTACGGGAAGATTATAGCGCCAATGGCGATGCCTGGGGATACATTACCCATGATATGGCCCGTAGCAAAGCTTACCGCTGGGGCGAAGAAGGTATAGCCGGTATATGCGATAATGACCAGCGTTTATGCTTCGCGATAGCACTCTGGAACAAGAAAGATACCATCATAAAAGAACGCTATTTTGGCTTAAGCAATTCCGAAGGTAACCACGGCGAGGACGTAAAGGAATTGTATTATTACCTTGATAATACGCCAACGCATTCGTACATGAAAATGCTGTACAAATACCCGCAGCAAGCTTTCCCATATAATCAACTGGTAGCAGAGAATAAAAAACGGGGACTTGATCAGCCGGAATATGAGCTGATGGAAACCGGTATCTTTAACAATGATGAATACTTTGATGTATTTGTTGAGTATGCCAAGCAATCAACAGATAACATCCTCATAAAAATAACTATCCACAACAGGGGCAGGGAGGCCGCGGCTTTAAATGTGCTGCCTACCCTATGGTTTCGTAACACATGGGATTGGGGCTATGATAACTACACTCCTCAATTATCGGCAACGGTAAACAATCAAATTAAAATAGAACATACAGAATTAGGTGAACTATGGTTATCTGCCGAAGGCGAACCCGAATCGCTTTTTTGCAATAACGAAACCAATGCTAAACGTTTTAATAATGTTGATGGTGATAAGCGGTTTTATAAAGACGGCATAAACGATCATATCCTGTACGGTGCCGATACCGTTGATCCGACCAAAAAAGGCACTAAAGCGGCGCTTAATTACGATATTACTATCCCGGCGGGCGAGAGTGCCACTATACGCCTGATGATGTCTGAAACGGCCGCAAATACGTTTGATAATTTTGATGAGGTATTCGCATCGCGTAAGCAAGAGGCCGACGATTTTTACTTAGAGCTGCAGCCTACGGAGAAAAACGAAGATAAAGCAAAAATACAACGGCAGGCTTTTGCCGGGATGCTTTGGAACAAGCAGTTTTATTACTACGATATTCACCAATGGCTAAACGGCGATCCATCAGAGCCTGAGCCACCTGCACAACGCCGGAATGGCCGTAACAGTAAATGGCAGCACTATAATGCACACGATATTATATCCATGCCCGATAAATGGGAATACCCGTGGTTTGCCGCCTGGGACCTTGCTTTCCATTGTATCCCGCTGGCAAGCGTGGATATAGGGTTCGCAAAACGGCAGCTTAATTTATTGGTGCGCGACTGGTATATGCACCCAAACGGGCAGCTACCCGCTTATGAATGGGATTTTAGCGATGCTAACCCGCCGGTACATGCCATGGCAACATGGAAAATATATCAGCAGGATAAAGAAGCAAATAATGGAAAAGGGGATACTTTTTTCCTGGAGCGGATCTTTCATAAGCTGATGCTCAATTTTACCTGGTGGGTAAACCGCAAGGATGAGGCGGGCAACAATATTTTTGAAGGTGGATTTTTAGGATTGGATAACATCGGCGTGTTCGACCGGAATATCCGTTTTAACAATGGCACACACCTGGAGCAGGTTGATGGTACCAGTTGGATGGCCATGTATTCGCTCAACCTTTTACGCATAGCAACAGAACTTGCTACAGGCAACAAGGCGTACGCCGATATCGCCTCAAAATTCTTTGAGCACTTTATTTACATTGCCGGCGCAATGGCAAATTTGGGCGAAGGCGGCAACAGCGGCTTATGGGATGAAACCGATGGCTATTTTTACGACCAGCTCCGCTTTGCTGATGGCTCGGCTCAAAAAATGAAGGTACGCAGCATAGTTGGTTTGATCCCGCTTTTCGCGGCAGAAGTGTTGGATGATACCGATATTATTAACAACCCCATATTTAAAGGCCGGATGGATTGGTTTACCGCTAACCGGCCCGATCTGGTAGACCTGGTATCGCGCTGGAACGAGAAAAGCCAGAATGGCAAGCATTTAATTAGCTTACTGCGTGGCCACCGAATGAAATGCATTTTAAACTATATGCTTGATGAGAACGAATTTTTAAGTCCCTACGGGATCAGGTCATTATCAAAATACCATTTAAATCATCCCTATAACGTTAAAGTAGGTGATAATGATTTTGGTATAAAATATATCCCTGCCGATAGCGACAGCCGTATGTTTGGCGGTAACAGCAACTGGCGCGGCCCTATATGGATGCCTCTTAATTACCTTATTATTGATAGCCTGAATACCTATTATTTATATTACGGCGACGACCTTAAAGTAGAATGCCCAACAGGATCAGGGAATATGATGAACCTCAAAGAGGTAGCCAACGAAATTTTCCGCCGCATATCTCAGCTATTCCTGCGTGATGATAACGGAAACAGGGCAGCAGGCGGCAGTAACCCCAAAATACAAACCGACCCTAATTTTAAAGACCATATTCTGTTTTATGAATATTTTGACGGCGATACCGGCCGTGGTTTAGGGGCAGAACACCAAACCGGCTGGACAGGTTTAATAGCGAATTGTTTATATCATTAAGCTTAAAAATTCTTAGTCGCTGTAAAATATAACAACAGCTTTTTTCTTCTTTTTTGAATAAGCGATGCCATAAGTACCTTCGTAACCATAACTGAAATAAAACCCTATAGAATTAGGGAGTGCTTTGATTTCATTCCAATTAGCGATGTCTTCAGCATTCGGATCGTCCAGGTTTTTACCAATTTCATCAGTGTTATCGATAGCCGGACAAACAAAATTTGACTCATCAAAAAAATGTGTTAAACGGGCATTAACTGTATCAATTTTTTGTTTTCTACTTAATGCGTCCGCCATATCAGCTAATAAATCACTAGCCGGGAACTCTTTTTTAAATATCAAGTGCCCTAAAGAGCTTTTTATTTCAAATACTACAATACCACTATCTATACTTCTTCCTGGAAACTTAATAGTAAAATTGTCTTTTAATTTTTCGTTCGAAAAGTGATGGTCCTTTGAATAAAAAGACAACCTTTTTAAGTGTTCTTTTCCTTCTGAGGCTTTGCGAATAGTAGACGGTATCTGTTCAGTTTTGGCAGCCGCAACTATTCCCTTTTCTCCGGTTTTCGCAGACGGTTTTTTATAATCGCAGGATAATAAGATTAAGATAAAGGATCCAATAATAAAGCTTCTGATTTTCATAGTAACTATTACCCTTAAAAATACAATTAATTATCAAATTACTCTGTAACCCCCAAATAAAGTACCGCAGTTCTACCTAATGCGTTAAATTGACACAATAATTTTTTAATGTGGTTTTATTGAATTAGATTTACCTAACCAGTTATCAATAAACCAATTAATATGAATTTAAACAGACGTAAATTTTTACAGAATACCGGCACGCTTGTGCTTGGCGGTGTAGCTTTATCAGGCAAAGCGGCTAATCTTTTAATGGCTAAGCACACCGTAGGTATACAGCTTTTCACTTTCTTTAATGTTATAGATGATGATGTAAAAGGCACATTAACTAAGGTTGCCGCTGCGGGTTATAAAGACATTGAATCGGCTTTCAGCAAAAAAGGCGGGTATTATGGCATGCCTCCAAAAGAGTTTAAAGCCATGTTAAGTGATTTAGGCATGTCGTGGAAATCGCACCATGTGCTGGGTGCACCTTTTAAAATGCCGGCCGGGGCCAAGATGCCTACCATGCCTGATGGTAAACCTATGGTGATACCACCAATGAAAAACCTGAAAGAAAACATGCAGCAACTGGTTGATGAAGCAGCCGAAGGCGGCGTGAAATATTTGGTTTGCGCCAATACCCCTTTTGAAACTTTATCAGAATTAAACTCATCAATAGCAGTGCTGAATAAAACAGGCGAGGCCGCTAAAAAAGCAGGCCTGCAATTTGCCTATCATAATCATGATATGGAGTTTCATGCGGTAGAAGGTAAAATACCTTATGACCTGATGCTCTCAGAAACCGACCCTAATATGGTGAAAATGGAGCTTGACCTTGCATGGGCCATTAAAGGCGGTAAAGATCCGGTTGCTATGTTTAAACAGCACCCTGGCCGTTTCCCGCTATGGCACGTTAAAGATTTGGATGCAAGCAGAGAAAATATTTTACCGGTAGGCAGTGGTACTATCAACTTTAAGCCAATTTTTGCCGCGGCATCAACAGCCGGTATGCAAAACTTTTTTGTTGAACACGATATGCCTAAAGATGCTTTCGCAAGCATAACCAACAGCATAGCATACATCAATAAAAACCTGAACGTTTAAGCGTTTAGTATAAATGAATTTGTGCAGGCTTATTGTAAGTAAGCTTGTACAAATTCATCATTATTTATAGCGGTTACCAAAACGTTAATAACCGGCTTTGCAGGCGAATTGTTATCCAGTTCTGTTGCATAATCTTCCAGCTCATCCAGGTAAGCAACCGCTTCTTTCTCGTCCTCAAATAATAAGACCGGGTCGCCGTTAACTTCGGTATCTATTCCATTGTCTGGTGTTGGCAGATTGTATTCTTTAAAAGTCCGGTTTGAAATTATAACATCTGCGGTTGATGGGATATCTATTCGTAACATGTTATCAGGGTTAAATAGTTAAATGATAACAGCATGTATTACTTTTTAGTTTTAGGCTTATCTTTTAAATAACCATCAAAACGGATCCTTTGGCGATTGTTACTAATAACAGAGAGGTCTGTACTGCCATTTGGCGAAATATTAAATACCAATTGGTTTGTAGTTCTGCTGTCTGTAGGTTTAATTACAATATACTGGTTACCATTTTTCTTTACTTCAGATTTGTAATCAAACTTGGTTGATGTGAACTTAATGCCGTTATCCTCGTTGGTATTGTAACCTGCACCAGAATAAGCAACTCCAAAATAAGGCAGAAAAACAATTACCGAATCTTTAGTGACACGTACATCATAATCGGTATTTAAATATCGCTGACCGCCACCCATAGGGTACATGTAACGGGCCTGAAAAGTGAAGGTTTTAGCATCCAACAGGTCTTTTACTTCAGCAACTTTTGCTGCATCACGAACTTGTTTTTTTGTTTGTGCAGTTGCGGGCTCTACCACTTGCAAAGAAATGAAGAGTACAACTATTATTTTAATTAATGTTTTCATTTTTAGTTGTTTATGTATAATCTAAGTTAGACAGAATTCTTGTTTATAGGTTTAAAATACTGAATTTTTTTTGGGAATATGAATTCATATTCATTAGGTGCTATTTGTTATAATGATAAGCTTTTTCATGATTACATTGTTTACCTGCAGGATGCATAAAAAAGTGTATTTCCATAAAAGCGAGCCGATTATTTTTCACAAAAAAAGCCACCCTAAAACAGGATGGCTTTTAAAATTTGAATTTTAAGTTGATTTATATCAGGCTAACACTACGGTTAACAAATTCGGTCAATTCAGCACCGGTTAACAAGCCTTGCGAAAGCAGGGCAAGGTCAAATGCTTGTTTAGCCAATTGGGCCTGTACATCTACATTCTCATCCTCAAGGATACGGGTTATTAACTTATGATTGCCGTTAACTACTACTTTGTAATTATCGGGCATGTTGCCATAAAAGCCCATACCGCCGCCCATTGCAGCCATATCTTTCATACGGCGCATAAACTCGTCCATAGTCACAGTAACAGGTAACTCTTCGGGGTTAAGGCTTTCAAGTTCAACTTTATATGCCGGTTTATTAATGGCTTTGTCGAAGATCTCTTTTATTTTGGTTGCTTGCTCTTCGGTTAAAACATGCTCCAGTGCATCATCTTTCTTGATCAGCTTATCGGCAACATCAGCATCAACACGTTTTAATGATGTCTTCTCTAATTTTTGCTCCAGCTGACTGATAAAGTGATTATCAATAGGAGAGTTCATCAGCAACACATCATAGCTCTTTTTATTAGCCGATTGGATGAACGAATCCTGTCTTTCCGGGTCATTAGTATACAAATATATCAGCTGGCCATCTTTATCAGTTTGGGTAGCTTCTACTTTGTCTTTATATTCAGGTAAAGTGAAGTTCTCTTTTTTGGTATTGGTCACCAAAACAAAGTCTTTTGCTTTATCGTAGAATTTGTCTTCGCTTACCATACCGTATTTTACAAACAGGCCAATGTCGTTCCATTTTTCTTCAAAACCTTTACGGTCGGCTTTAAACAAGTCGGCAAGCTTATCAGCCACTTTCTTGGTGATGTAACTGTTTATCTTTTTAACATTGCTATCGGCCTGCAGGAAGCTGCGTGATACGTTCAACGGAATATCCGGTGAATCAATAACACCATGCAGCAACATTAAAAACTCAGGCACAATGTCTTTAACCTCGTCGGTAATGAATACCTGGCGGGAGTATAACTTGATCTTGTTACGGGTTATCTCAAAATCGTTCTTCAGCTTAGGGAAGTACAATACACCGGTAAGGTTGAAAGGATAATCAACATTCAGATGGATCCAGAATAAAGGATCTTCTGTGAATGGATATAATTCTTTATAAAACTTAAGGTAATCCTCATCTTTCAGTTCGCTTGGCGCTTTCGTCCAGATAGGGTTGGTATCATTGATAATATTATCAGTCTCAACTGATTTATATTTGGTTTTGCCTTCTTCATCAACGCCGTCTTCTTCCTCTTGTGTAGTTGTACCAAACTTAACAGGAACTGGCAAGAATTTGCAGTATTTATCCAATATCTCCTGTAACCTGTGCTGACTCAAAAACTCTTCAGATTCCGCATTAATATGCAGGGTTATTTCGGTACCACGTTCGGCAAGGCTGCCTTCGGTAATTTCAAATTCTGTGCTGCCATCGCAGGTCCAGTGTGCTGGTTCGGCACCTTCCTGGTAGGATAGGGTTTCAATTTCAACCTTATCAGCAACCATAAATGCAGAGTAAAAGCCCAAACCAAAGCGGCCGATAATTTCATTGGCATCTTTAGCTTCCTTAAACTTCTCCACAAACTCTGTAGCACCCGAAAAAGCTATCTGGTTGATGTATTTTTTTATTTCATCAGCCGTCATACCCAAACCATTATCAGATATGGTGATGGTCTTTTTGTCTGCATCAAAAGCAACCTCAACACGCAGTTCGCCAAGCTCGCCGCTGTACTGGCCTAATGAAGCAAGGCGTTTTATTTTCTGGGTAGCATCAACTGCGTTGGATACAAGTTCTCGAATAAATATCTCATTATCAGAATATAAGAACTTTTTAATTATGGGAAAAATGTTTTCGGTGTGTATCGAAATCGTTCCTTTTTCTTGCATAGTGTTATGTGTTTAGAAAATTTGAATAATTAACTAAACCCATTTATCAATGAACGTTCCAAAGCTGGAGGTTTGCCAAATTGGCAGGAGGAATTAGATGTGCGGATATGCAGATGTGCAGATGAAAAAATATAATCACCCATCTTCTCTCCGGCTGACTCACCCCGCGGCACTTCGTGCGCGGCCCTCTCTTCGCCTGCGGCGGAAAGAGGGCAAAATTACAAGAAATGTTTTCCCCCTCTCTACAAAGTAGAGAGGGGTGACAAGCGCAGCGATGTCGGGGTGAGTCAAATCGGCAAGAAGCTATTAGACTATCTCCCTAATTATTTGCAAACTGCAATATAAACGCCGAACCTTTACCTTCTGCAGATTGTACCTGGATATTGCCTTTATGCAGCAGCATTATCTGCTTACAAAGGCTTAAACCTATACCGCTGCCGGTTTTACGGGTACTAAAGAAAGGGATAAAGATCTTATCCATTAGCTCCGGCGGCATGCCCAGGCCATTATCCATTACTTTAACCAGTGTGCGGTTATTGCTTTGTACCTCAGCAGATAGGGTTATGCGGGGATGTTCCTTGTCCTTAACGGCCTCTATGGCGTTTATCAGCAGGTTTATCATTACCTGGTCTATAAGGTTTATATCGGCCTCAATAGCCAGTGCCGGGTCGCGTAATATTATTTCCAGCTCAATTTTCTTTTTCTCTAATGTAGGGCGCATGAGGCTGTTCAGGTTCTCGAACATGTTACGTACCAGTATCTTGTTCAAATCAAGCTTGGTTATCTTGTTAAGGCTGCGGTAGCTTTCGGTAAATTTAAGCAGGCCTTCGCTGCGGCGTTTAATGGTATCAATACCCAGGGAGATATCTTCCAGTTCGGCACTTTGTATGCTGTTGGCTATTTCAGGGCTTTGCAGGCGGTTCTTTAATGTATCGGCAAGCGACGATATAGGGGCAACCGAGTTCATGATCTCATGGGTCATTACGTTTAGTAATTTCGACCATGCCTTTGATTCCGTTTCATCCAACGCCTCACTTACGTTTTGAAAAGCGATAAGCTTATACATTTTTTCGTCGCTACGGATAATACTTGCCGTAACAAGCATTTTAATTTGCTGCTGATCGCGGGTAATGCTCAGTACTTTTGCATCGCCGGGCTTTAACCGCATAATATCTTTGTATAAACCGGGTTCGCGCTTTTCAAGCGAATGGATGGTTTTTAAGTATGGGATACTTATTAGACTTTTAAAAGCTTCGTTTATCCAGCCGGTTTCGCCGGTTTCCTGCTCAAATGAAAGGATGCCGGTATCAACCAGTTCTAAGATCTTTTGCAGATAGTGATACTGTGTTTCGCGTTCCCGGCTTATCAGCTTAAAGGTAGTATTGATATCGTTAAAGCCTTTTCTTAAAGGTTTTAACTCGTTTGGTGCCTTGCGCACATCAAAATGCCTTGAAAAATCACGATAGTGGATGGATTCTACAAACTGGTTAACCTCATCCTGCGCTTTTTTATTAAAGCGTATAAGGTCAAGCACCGAGTATACAACTAAGGGCACAGTAATAACAGTGTATAAATATACGCCCGCACCTTTTACAACAATTGTTGCCGTAGCCGCAACTGCTATAAACAGCAATATTACACGCAGCACCAGCCGCCACTCATAACGGTTAAATATCATACTTACTTAATCTGCGGTATAACGCGGTACGCGTTAAACCTAATTCTTTAGCGGCGCGGGTAATGTTACCGTTATGTTTTTCAATAACACGTAATATAGCGTTCTTTTCCAGTGTGCTTAATTGAATGTTATCTTCATTAATAACGTTTTCTCCGGGTGTTTCCAGTATAGAGAAGATAAGATCATCGGCCCTTAAAATATGCTCGTCGGCCATTATTACAGCGCGTTCAATAGTATATTGCAACTCGCGCACATTACCCGGATAGTTGTACATTTTTAGCTTTTGCAAAGCCGCCGGTTCAAAATCCATGGTTGGCTTTAAGTACTTACTTGCATACAACTTTGCAAAATGCTTGGCCAGTATTACAATATCCTCGTTACGCTTGCGCAGCGGGGGCATATTTATTTCAACGGTATTGATCCGGTAGATCAGATCCTTACGGAAATGGTTCTCATTAGCCAGTTCCTGCAGCGGAACGTTGGTAGCACATATCAGCCTTATGTTCACATCAACCGCTTTGTTGGTACCTAAGCGGGTAACCTGGCGGTTTTGTAATACAGTTAATAGTTTAGCCTGCTGCTGCAGACTGATGTTGCCAATTTCGTCTAAAAACAATGTGCCGCCTTCGGCTTCTTCAAAACGCCCCATGCGGTCTTCGCGGGCATCGGTATAGGCACCTTTTTTATGTCCGAATAGCTCACTCTCAAATAATGAATCGGTAAGCGCGCCCACATCAACCTTAACAAAAGGCTTATCGGCACGTAACGAGCGCTCATGAATAGCTTTGGCCATCAAATCTTTACCTGTGCCGTTTTCGCCAAGTATTAAAATATTGGCATCGGTAGGGGCTATTTTATTTACCTTATGAAAGATGTCCTCCATCACTTCAGATTCGCCCAAAATAGATGTTTGCCCCGAACCGCCTTTTGATGGCTTGTTGGTTTTAACGCCCTCTTTTTTATCAAGCAGGTCTTTAATAGTATCTATCAGCTTTTCGTTATGCCATGGTTTTACCACAAAATCATTCGCGCCCTCTTTTAAGGAGCGTACGGCAAGGTCAATATCGCCATAGGCTGTAATCATTACAACGTAAACATTGGGTTTCCATTCTTTTATTTTACGCAGCCAGTATATGCCTTCGTTACCTGTGTTTATGGCACTGTTAAAATTCATATCCAGTAAAACCAGATCAACCTGGTTACGCTGCAGCAGCGAGTTCAGGTTCTCGGGGTTTTTTTCGGTGATAATTTCCTGTGTTTCGGTTTTAAGCAATAACTTAACGGCTGTAAGCACATCAGGGTCGTCATCAACAATTAAAACAGTCGCTTTTTTGAGTATCATGTTATCGTAATTGGGTCATGGTTCATATACTATATATGCACCTGCAAATTAGTAATTGAATGTTAAATATCATACCATTTATGATATTACAGCTATTAAACTGGAAATCAACTATGAATAATGAAGCATTAACAATGAACCTGTTTTTATAGTGTATCATAACCGAACACATGCTGTAACAGAAGCGTACGGTGCAATTATGGTAATTGTGTTTAAACTACTGAATTACAGGTTTTTAATTTGTGGCATGTGTTTTTGTATTCAATTACAAAATATTAATAAATACAGTGGACAGAGTAATAGAAAAAAAGACGTGGAGTACCAAACGGCTAATGACCATAGCCGGCATAACAGGAGTGGTATTATTAGTTGGAGGCAGCATATTTTTTACATCGGGTAAAAGCAAGCTAAATGTTGATACAGAACGCATTACTATCAGTGAAGTTAAAAAAGGTGCCTTCCAGGAGTTTATTCCGGTGAATGGTGTTGTATTACCGCTTACTACTATTTATTTGGACGCGATTGAAGGCGGACGTGTAGAAGAGAAATACGTAGAAGACGGCGCTGTTCTTAAAAAAGGCGACCCGATACTAAGGTTATCAAATACCGATCTGGAATTGAGCTTGGCTAACCAGCAAACAGCCGTGTTTAACGTGCTTACCCAAATGCAAATATCACGTGACCAGGCGCAGCAAAATACCATCACCAAATTAAATTCAATGGCCGATGTAGATAATGCTTTAAAAGAAGCTGAAAGGGTTTATAATCTTGATAAAAAACTATACGATCAAAAAGCGATAGGCTTACAGGAATACCAGTCGGCCTTAAACTTATATAACTATCAGGTAAGGCGTAAAAGACTTGCTGTACAAATCTTAAAACAAGATACCGTATCAACAGGTGCACAGGCAAAACAGTCGGCAGAGTCATACGCTAACATGAAAGGCACGCTTGAGCTGATGAAGAAAAAAGTGGGCGATCTGATAGTGAGGGCTCCTATAGACGGGCAGCTTACCTCGATGGATGCCGAAATTGGCCAAAGCAAAAACAAGGGCGAACACCTGGGCCAGTTAGATGCGCAGGGTGGTTTTAAAGTACGGGTTGATGTTGAAGAGCATTATCTGTCAAGAATTTACACCGGTTTAAAGGGCGACTTTACCTTTGCAGAAAAAAATTATAAATTGGTTATTAAAAAGGTTTATACATCCGTTGAGAAAACCGGCCGCTTTACAGTTGACATGGAGTTTGTTGGCGAAGTACCTAAAGGGATCCGTAAAGGGCAAACATTGCAGATCCGTTTAGCATTGAGCGACGAAACAACTGCTTTATTAGTGCCTAAGGGAGGTTTCTACCAGCAAACAGGTGGTAACTGGATCTTTAAGGTGAGTGAAGATGGCAAAACAGCTTATAAAACTGATATACAAATAGGCAGGTTTAACACTGATAATTATGAATTGCTGCAAGGCTTAAAACCAGGCGACAAGGTAATAACATCAAGCTATGAGAACTACGGTGATATACAGGAACTGGTGCTCAAAAAATAATGCAACAAGTGTAACCTTATGTTAAGGTATGCGTCTTGTAAAAAGATAAACAGAAATAAAACTATAAAAATATAAATCACAATTAAATCAAAATCAAGTCCTTCCGCTTTAACCGGCGGAAGGGCTTAAAGGGAGGCCAAATGATAAAAATTACAAATCTTGAAAAGTTTTACCGCACTGAAGAGGTAGAAACCATTGCTTTGAACAAGCTGTCAATGGAAGTTAACACCGGCGAGTTTGTGGCCATAATGGGCCCGTCTGGTTGCGGTAAATCTACATTGTTAAACATTTTAGGCATGCTTGATGATCCGGATGAGGGCAGCTATGTTTTTAATGGCGTTGAAATTGCCCATTTTAATGAGCGCAAACGTGCCGATCTGCGTAAGCACAACATCGGTTTTGTTTTCCAGAGCTTTAACCTTATTGACGAGCTTACCGTATTTGAAAACGTTGAGCTGCCGTTAATATACACCGGGGTAAGCAGTGCCGACCGTGTTAAAAGGGTAGAAGAGGTTTTGGATAAAATGCAGATCATGCATCGCCGTAACCACTACCCGCAGCAGTTATCGGGTGGCCAGCAACAGCGTGTAGCAATTGCCCGTGCGGTTGTTAATAAACCTAAACTAATACTTGCGGATGAGCCTACAGGTAACCTGGACAGCAGCAACGGTAATGATGTAATGGAACTACTTACAGACCTGAACGAACAGGGAACCACCATAATAATGGTTACCCACTCTGAACATGATGCCCGTTACAGCCACCGTATCATCCGCCTGTTGGATGGACAAACTGTAATGGAGAACATTATGGTTTAGTTATACTACCTGATTTAGTTGAATTAATATATAGTTAAGTGTGTCTCTTGCTACCCTCCGCCCTAACAGGCGGATGGGTTGGTTAGAGAATGCCTGTTAGTTTAGTTTGTTATGATAAAAAATTATATAAAAATAGCCTGGCGTAACCTTTATAAAAATAAGGGGTTTTCGCTTATTCATATAATGGGGTTAACCATAGGCATTACTGTTTGCATGATGATATTCATTTATATTATGAATGAATTTAGCATGGATAATTTTCATACCAAAGGAAAACGCATTTACCGCGTAATGCGGAATTTTAAAGAATTAAAGCAAGGCGTACCTTATTTATCAGGGCCGTACGCCCCGGCTTTATTAAATGATTTCCCGGGGGAGATCAAACAAGCTGTACGTGTTAACACCAGCCAGGGATTAATTTCTTTTGATAACAAATCATTTATTGAGAAAAAACTATATGTAACAGATGCCGGATTTTTTAATCTGTTTACTTTTAAACTTATAAAAGGTAATGCAGCAACAGTACTCAAAGATCCTTCAAGCATTGTACTTACTGAAACAACAGCGAAAAAATATTTTGGTAACATTGATAATGCCATGGGCAAGGTGCTTACCATGGATAAGAAACTGCAACTAAAGGTTACCGGTATTGCAAAAGATGTGCCCTCCAATTCACATTTAGATTTTGATATGGTTGTGCCATTAGCCAATTACTTTAAAGCAGACTACTTTAATGTATGGATAAATAACGGTTTGTTCACCTATGTACTGCTTGATGAGCATACCGATAAAGCCGCGCTCGAAAAAAAATTCCCGCAATTTGTAAACAAGTATATGGGTGCAGATTTGGCCCGCTTTGGTATGAAAATGAATCTTAGCCTTACTCCGCTATCTGCTATATACTTTGAGCCTTCATCAGCATTTGACAGTGTTAAGCATGGCGATAAAACCGTGGTTTACATTTTTATATCTATAGCGGTATTGATCATGCTGATAGCATGTATCAACTTTACCAATTTATCTACTTTAAGGGCGGTAGAACGTTCTAAAGAAGTAGGCCTGCGTAAAGTGCTGGGCGCATTAAAAAATCACCTGGTGCTTCAGTTTATAGGAGAGTCAATGCTGTTAACTGTAATATCATGTGTGCTTTCTGTAGTTGCGCTACTTTTACTTATGCCCTGGTATAAAGAATTGCTTGGCTATAGCCTTACAGTATCCTGGAATTCAGGCCCGATATATTTGTTCTTAGCAGGCGTAATACTGGTTATTGGTTTCCTGGCAGGGAGCTATCCTGCTTTTTTCTTATCGGCATTTTCACCTATACAGGCCTTAAAGGGGAAATTGCGTTTAGGGAAAAGCGGTACCTTCTTCAGGCAATCATTAGTGGTTGTTCAATTCAGTATTTCTGTATTACTGATCATCGGCACAATAGTGATCATGAACCAGATGAGCTTTGTAAAAGGTAAAGAACTGGGCTATGATAAAGAGCAGATTGTAGTTGTACCCATAGATAACGACGATATATATAATCATAGAAAAGTATTTAAGAATGAGCTTGAGGGAAAGGGAAATATAGCATCTGTCTCCTTAATGTCTGGCGAGCCGGGAGGCTTTCATGATGTACAAAGCTTTGATGCAGAAGGCCAAACCGAAACATTTAAATCAAGAACGGAGTTTGCCGATTTTGAATATGTAAAAACACTCGGACTTAAGATAGTTGCCGGTCGTGATTTTTCGCCCAAGTTTAGTACAGATACTGCAGATGCTGCCCTTATTAATGAAACCGCAGCTAAAAAGCTGGGCTTTACACCGCAACAGGCTATTGGTAAGCTTATCAAAAACACCATCCGTGACAGCACAAAACGCCGCATAATTGGTGTGATAAAAGACTATAACTTCCTGTCGCTAAAAGAGAACATGGATGCCCTGGTTATTTCACCTGCCGAAGACAGGAGAGTGGCTGTAATAAAAATAAAACCGGGTAATATAAAAGCCACCATAGCAACTATCAAGGATGCATATACGCAAGCAGCTCCCGTTTACCCGTTTGAGTATAGTTTTCTCGATCAAAAATTTGATGTCACCTACAAAACAGATCTGCGTCAGCAAACCATGTTAACTATATTTTCGGGCCTGGCTATTTTCATAGCTTGTTTGGGCTTGTTTGGTTTGGCATCATTTACTGCCGTGAAGCGTACTAAAGAGATTGGTGTAAGAAAAGTGCTGGGCTCATCTGTGGTTAATATATTATTGCTATTATCAAAAGACCTGCTTAAACCGGTTGTTATTGCAACCGCAATTGCTATTCCGCTTGGTTATTATTTTATGCACACGTGGTTGCAAAACTTTGCTTACCGCACACCACTAAACTGGTGGATATTTGTATTTGCCGCGTTTATAACCTTCGCTATAGCATTACTTACAGTAAGTATTAAATCACTTAAAGCGGCCATGGTAAATCCTATAAAAAGTTTAAGAAGCGAATAAGATCAGTATATCTAAAACTATTAGTCATGTTTAAAAACTTCATAAAAACCACAATACGCAGCCTTACCAAAAACAAGGCATATAGTTTTTTAAACATTTTTGGTTTAGCAATAGGTATAGCTTGCGCCTCCCTTATTTTTTTATGGGTGGAGGATGAAGTTAATTTCGACTCTACCAACGTGAAGAAAGACCGGATCTACATTGCCCGCGAAAATCAAAAGTACGATACTTACGTTTTTACGCACTCATCAACCCCGGGTGTAATGGGGCCGGCCATTAAGGCCGAAATACCAGGTGTTGCTAATACCTGCCGCACCAGTGACGGGCCCGAGTCCCTGTTATTTGGCAACGGAGATAAATCTGTTTTTGCCAAAGGTAAATATGTAGAGCCTTCGTTTTTTAGCATATTCACACTGCCGTTTTTACAGGGTAACGCGGCTACAGCATTCACCCAATTGCATTCTGTGGTTATTACAGAAAAAACCGCCAGGAAATTCTTTGGAGATAATAAAAACGTTATCGGTAAAAGCATCAGGGTTGATAATAAACAGGATTATGTTGTAACAGGGGTTTTAAAAGATATCCCGGCAAATTCCAGTATTCAGTTTGAGTGGTTGATGCCTTTTCAGATATTCTGGGACAAAAGCCCGTGGTTAAAAAGCTGGGGCAATAATTCTTTAAGCACTTATATCGAATTAAAACCCGGTGCAGATCCTAACGCTGTAAACAAACAGTTATACGGCTTTATCCAAAAACGGGAGCCACGAAATTTAGGCCGTGTGTTTTTATTTTCCATGAACGACTGGCGTTTATATGATTCATTTAAAGATGGTATAAAAACAGGCGGCGGCCAGATAGAATATGTAAGGCTGTTCACGGTTATCGCCTGGATAATATTGTTCATAGCCTGTATAAATTTCATGAACCTGGCCACTGCGCGCAGCGAGAAACGCGCCCGTGAAGTGGGTGTACGCAAAGTGCTTGGCGCAGGTAAAAGATCGCTTGCCATGCAGTTTATAGGCGAAGCGGTATTAATGTCGGTTATAGCCGCTTTTTTTGCAGTGATCATCGTTATGCTTACGTTACCGGCATTTAACGTACTGGTTCAAAAACAATTAACACCGGGCTTTAATAATCCATATCACCTTATTGGTTTATTGATGATCACCCTTATTTGCGGTTTAGTTGCAGGCAGCTATCCGTCATTATATCTTTCGTCGTTTAAACCGGTATCAGTATTAAAAGGGCTTAAGCTAAAAGACAGCGGCGCCGCTTATATCCGTAAAGGTTTGGTGGTTATGCAGTTTACCGCATCGGTGATCCTGATCATCAGTACCATTATTGTTTATCAGCAAATACAGCATGTAAAAAACAGGCAGTTAGGCTTTAATAAAGATAAACTGATGGAGATCCCTTTGCAGGGAGATATGGCCAAAAACTTTAATTCCATTAAGCTGGACCTGTTGAATACCGGTTATATTCAAAATGTTGCCCTGTCAGATCATGAGATTATTTACGGCGGCAATAACACATCAGGCCTTACCTGGGATGGCAAGCCCGCGGGTTCTGAAGTATTAATATCGCAGAGATATGTTACACCAGATATTTTTGATGCAGCCGGACTTAAGTTATTAGATGGGCGCAACCTTACAGTAAAAGACACTAATTCCAAACCAATTGCCATAGTTATCACCAAAAGCCTTGAGCAGTTAATGGGTAAAAATAGCGCCTTAGGCAAACGGATCCATTACCAGGGCGATACTACAGCTGCTATTGTGGTTGGTGTAGTAAACGATTATGTATACGGCAATATGTACGGTAAGCCCGATCCGGTGATGTTCTTTAGCGCCGATCCAAAAAACACACAAATGATGTACGTACGCATCAAATCGCAAAAGGGAATTGAGGCTTCATTGACAGCCATACAAGATGTTTTGAAAAGGGACAACCCGGCTTACCCGTTTGATTACCGCTTTGTTGATGATCAGTTTAACCAGATGTTCCAAAGCGAAATGCTGGTGAGTAAATTGTCGAGGGTATTTTCTGCATTGGCCATTGTTATATCCTGCCTGGGCTTGTTTGGCCTGGCCGCTTATACTGCCGAACGCAGAGTAAAAGAAATTGGCATCCGCAAGGTATTGGGTGCAAGTGTATCTGGCATTGCGGGTTTACTATCTAAAGACTTTTTACAACTGGTGATCATATCCTGTGTAATTGCTTTCCCGGTTGCTTACTGGGCAATGCAAAACTGGCTTAAGGGTTACCAATACCATATTAATATACAGTGGTGGGTGTTTGCAGTAGCCGGTATCTCGGCTGTAGTTATTGCCGTAGCAACTATCAGTTTTCAATCAATAAAAGCGGCATTAAAAAACCCGGTAACGAGCCTGAGAAGTGAATAGTGTTAATGATTAGTGAAGGTTTGTGAATAGTATTAAACAAGCCTTTGATTTAGAAAAATTTAAAACAGAAGATCATGTTTAAGAACTATATAAAAACCGCCTTTCGCAGCCTTTACAAAAATAAAGGCTTCACCGCTATAAATATCCTCGGCTTAGCCTTAGGGTTAGCAACCTGTTTATTAATTGTTTTATATGTTGTTGATGAGTTAAGCTACGATCGTTACAATACAAAGGCCGATAGGATTTACCGGGTTAATGCCGACCTTAAACTGGGCGAGAACCGGAAAGATTATGCTGTAGTAATGCCGCCCCTGGCAAAAACACTTATTGCGGAGTTCCCCTATGTAGCAGATGCCGTACGCCTAAAGAATGCCTACACCATGCATGTTAAAAAAGGTGAGGTGAATATGATAGAGAACAAGGTTGCCTTTGCTGATCCATCGCTTTTTAATGTTTTTACGCTGCCAATGATAAGCGGTGATGCTAAAACAGCCCTCGCTGAGCCAAACTCGGTAGTAATGACCGAAAGCACCGCAAAAAAATATTTTGATAAAACGGATGTGGTGGGCCAGATGATGGTTCTTAACGATAATCAAAATTTCAAGATCACCGGGGTGATAAAGGACGTGCCAAAAAACTCGCACTTCAACTTCGATTTCTTTTTATCGATGGCCACCTGGGCGGATAGCCGCTCTAATGCATGGCTGCGTAACGATTATAGCACTTATGTATTGCTAAAGGATGCCAAAGATGTCAAAAAGCTGGCTGGAAGCTTAGATGCATTCTTGCTAAAAATGAGCGGCGATCAAATGAAGAGTGAGATAGGAATGAGTTACGCCGATTTTGAGAAAAGTGGCAGCTACTTCCGCCTAAACCTTACACCACTTACCGATATCCACCTCAAATCTAGCCGTATTGGCGAACTGGCTGCCAATAGCACTACCCAGTACGTGTACATTTTTTCGGCCGTTGCCATATTTATATTACTGATTGCCTGCGTAAACTTCATGAATCTTTCTACTGCCCGTTCATCAAACCGTGCCCGCGAGGTAGGGGTACGTAAAGTATTAGGCTCGCCGCGTAAATATTTGATAGCGCAGTTCCTTTCCGAATCTATCATGATCACTTTCTTTGCGACAGTTATTGCCCTTTTTGCTGCTGTAGCATTGCTGCCGCTGTTTAACCAACTGGCCGGAAAGAACATCGCCATTACACAAGCAACATTACTTTGGTTATTGCCGGTATCAACGCTTATTGTATTGGTTGTTGGGGCGCTGGCCGGTTCTTACCCGGCGTTTTTCCTTTCGGCATTTCAGCCTATTGATGTACTGAAGGGTAAACTGTCTGCAGGTTTTAAAGGCGGCGGCTTGCGCAGCTTTTTGGTGGTTTTTCAGTTTGGGATCTCTGTGTTTTTGATCATTGGTACGCTGGTTATCAAAAATCAACTCAGCTTTATACAAACCACCAACCTTGGCTATAATCGTAACCAGGTACTTGTTATTAAAAACCCTTACGAACTTAACAAGGCAACCAACACGTTTAAAAACGAATTGAGCCAACTGCCGGGCGTTACCAGCGCTACCATGACGGGATTTATCCCGGTGTCTAATTACAGAAGCACATCCATTTATTTTAAAGATGCTACGCTCGACCAAAAGAACTCCATTTTTCCGCAAAGCTGGGAAGTGGATGCCGACTGGATCCCTACGCTGGATATCAAAATGACAGCGGGACGCAATTTTTCTAAAGACAGGCTATCAGATTCGGGAGCCGTAATCATCAACGAGGCCGCCGCTAAATTCCTCGGTTATAAAAATCCATTAAACCAAACCCTGTACAAATCGCTTGGCGGAAAAACAGAGTTATCTAATACCAAGAAATATCAGGTTATCGGTGTGATGAAAGATTTTCACTTCAGTTCCCTGCACGAAAAAATTGAGCCTCTTATCATTCGTCTAGGCGAAAACAATGGCGCAATAAGTTTGCGCGTAAACACTAAGAACTTACCGGCATTAATGTCGCAGATAAAGGAAAAGTGGGCAACGTTGTCGGCAGTACAAATGGACTATTCGTTCATGGATCAGGATTTTGATGCGTCCTACCGCTCAGAGCAGCGCGTAGGCACCATCTTCATCGTATTTACCTCCCTGGCTATCATTATAGCTTGTTTGGGCTTATTTGGCCTTACAGCTTATGCAGCAGAACAGCGTACCAAGGAGATAGGCATCCGTAAGGTTTTAGGTGCCAATGTAACCGTGATAGTAAGTATGTTATCAAAAGATTTTATCAAGCTTGTTCTAATAGCCATTTTAATAGCATCGCCGCTTGCATGGTATATGATGCATTTATGGCTGCAGGACTTTGCTTACCGGGTTAGTATACAATGGTGGGTATTGGCAGGATCAGCCTGCGCCGCGCTGGTAATAGCTTTTGTAACCATCAGCTTTCAATCAATTAAAGCGGCTTTGGCCAACCCCGTAAATAGTTTAAGGAGCGAATAAAGAGAATAAAATATAAAGGCAAAAATTAACATCATGTTTAAAAACTATTTGAAAATTGCCCTGCGCAATCTTAAAAACCAGAAGCTTTACAGCTTAATAAATATTAGCGGGCTGGCAGTTGGTTTGGCTGTTTGCATGATGATAATGCTATACGTTACCCATGAAATGACCTATGACAGGTTCCACAAGAATGGCGACCGTATATATAAGATTCAAAGCAGCCTCAAAATAGGCGGCAATACCCTTAATATGGATCGTATGAGCTATGTGTCGGGTCCGCTGGTTAAGCAAAACCAGCCTGCTGTAGAAGGTTATATGCGCAGCTTAAGGTATTCTAAACCTGTAATTGTAAACAATCCGTTAAGCCCGCAAACTAAGTTTGCTGAAAGCAAGCTAATATTTGCTGATAGTGATTTTTTTAGCTTCTTTTCATTCAAGCTGATTTCAGGTAAGCCGGTTAATGTACTTAAAAACCCGTTTTCGGTTGTTATATCGCAAGATATCGCCAAAAAATATTTTGGCGACAAAGATCCGGTAGGTAAAACCATCACTCTAAAAACAGACAGCACTTACACTTACCAGGTTACTGGTGTTGCAGAAAATAATCCCTCAAACTCTTCTATAGAATATAATATTATAGCTTCAACTGCAAGCCTTATAGCGATGAAAGAGGGCAAAAGTTATAAGAGCGACCAAGACCTTGGGCCCGGATCTTTTGATCTTTATCTGCAGCTTAAAAATACTGCCGATACTGCAAATGTAAAACGGGGTATGCAGGCAATGGTTAAAAAAGGTAAGGATTTTCCCGAAACACAATTCTTTTTATCGCCATTGACAAGTTTACACCTCAAAAATAATTTCGGCGATTTTTCAAACACCAAATATCTTAAGATATTCCCGCTTGTAGCTGTGCTGATATTATTGCTGGCGCTGGTTAATTATATGAGCCTGACCACAGCACGTGCAACTCTCCGGGCTAAAGAAGTAGGGGTACGCAAGGTATCGGGCGCCAGCCGGAAAACAATAGCCGCCCAGTTCTATGTAGAATCGGGGTTGTTTACTTGTTTGTCGTTTATTATGGGGTATGTATTGTGTTACATGTTTAAGCCCTGGTTTTTAAATGTGCTGGAACTGAAGATAGACAACTCGTTTTTGTACAGCCCAATTGTATTAATGCTATTATTTAGCTTGTTTATTATAACAGCCTTAATAGCAGGAATATATCCATCTGTAGTGTTATCGGCATTTAAACCGGTTATTACGCTAAAGGGTAAAATGAGCAGGCAAACCGGCGGAACGGTAGTGCGCAAGGTTTTCACCACGTTGCAGTTTAGCATAGCTGTTGGCCTCATCATTTGCGGGGTAATTATTGACAGGCAGCTTTTCTTTATCAGGCATGCTGATACCGGCCTTAACCGCGAAAATGTGGTGATGATACCGGTGGCAAGGAGCTTTGGTAAAAATTATCCGGCATTTAATAAAGATGTGCAGGGGTTAGCAGGCATCAGTGATGTAGCCACCTCGCATTATGCCATGTATGGTGGTTATGATATGCGCTTTATTGATGGTAAAAATCCCGGTGAAAATATACCCTTGTCTACCTTATCGGTTGACAATAATTATATCCAAACGCTGGGCCTTAAATGGAAGTTCGCGCCTGTACCACATACCCAATTAGCTAATCCCGAT
This sequence comes from Mucilaginibacter sp., assembly GCF_041660805.1. Classification (GTDB taxonomy): domain Bacteria; phylum Bacteroidota; class Bacteroidia; order Sphingobacteriales; family Sphingobacteriaceae; genus Mucilaginibacter. Next base: position 72,472 of record NZ_JBAZVP010000008.1, read on the forward strand.
AAGGTCATTATAAACGAAACGGCAATTAAAGAGTTAAACCTGCCCGCAAACCCTGTTGGCAGCTACCTTAAAAACGGCGACCAAAGAATAGAGGTAGCCGGTGTAGTAAAAGATTTTAATTTCAGCTCAATGGAAGGCAAAATCAAGTCTCTTGGCTTGTTCATCGCGGCTGATACTACACAGGCATGGGGCTTGGTTGGCTGTAATTTATTTGCACGGATAAAACCGCATACCAATATACCATCTATGATAGCCGCCATCCAAAACCTGTACAAGAAGTACGATCAGGATACCCCGTTCAGCTATACGTTTATGGATGAGGCCTTTGATAAACAGTACAAAGCCGAGGACAGGCTGGCATCTATATTTGGCATATTTACCTATATCACTATTATACTGGCAACATTGGGCCTGTTTGGTTTAGCAGCCTTTACTATTGAGCAGCGCACCAAAGAGATAGGCATCCGTAAAATACTGGGCGCAAAGCTGTCTGCTATTGCCGCGTTACTGTCGGCAGATTTTTTAAAGCTGGTAGTGCTGTCGGTAGTCATAGCCTCGCCTATTGCCTGGTGGACTATGCATAACTGGCTGCAAAACTTTGCTTACCGCATAACAATACCATGGTGGGTATTTGCCTTTGCAGGGTTTATAGCCATTGTAACCACCATAATAACAATAAGTTACCACGCCGTAAAAGCCGCGCTGGCCAACCCGGTAAAGAGTTTACGGAGTGAGTGATTAGAGGTCAGTTAATTAGTGATTAGTTGACTGTTATCATCTTCGATTTAAGATTAGAAATTAGAGTTTAGAATTTAGTGTTTTAGTATTTAGAATTTACATATTATGATAAGGAACTATTTAAAAACAGCCTGGCGAAACATTTTAAACAATAAATTTTACGCCACTATAAATGTTGCCGGGCTAACGGTTGGCCTGGTTGTGGGCTTGTTTATGCTGCTTTGGGTGCAGGATGAATTGAGCTTTGACAAGTTTAATTCTAAGGCGCCTAACATTTATAAAGTTGGTATTATAGGCGGTACAGGTATCAGCAAGCAAATATTTAATAATATAATAGGGCCGGTTGCTACCTTCGCAAAAAACGAGATCCCCGAGGTTAAAGATGCCGTACGCATAATAGCACTCGGCGATGCGCCATTTAAATATAAAAATAAGATTTTTTACGAGCCCGATTTCGCCTTTGTGGATCCCTCGTACTTTACGGTGTTTGATTTTAACCTGATAAAAGGCGACAAAAGTAACCCGTTTCCCGACAACAATTCCATTGTAATTACCGAAAGCACCGCCAAAAGGTATTTTGGTAACGAGGATCCTATAGGCAAGGTGGTTATCACCGGGCAGGACGAGCAGAACAAAGTTACCGGGGTGATACCTGATTATCCGGCTAATTCAAGCCTTCATTACCGTGTGTTAATGCCTATGTCGAGGTTTAATTACCTGGCCTACGTAAAAAGTAAAACCAGTTACGATAATAAAACTGTTGTGTCATCAATAGATGCCGACTGGTCGGCCTTTAGGTTTCAAACCTACTTGTTGTTAAATAATGATAAAGTAAATGTAGCCGCACTCGAGAAAAAATTACAGGCCATTCATGAGCGTAACAAGCCCGAAGACGCACCGGTGCCATACCTTACCCAACCATTGTTAAAAATGCACCTATACAAAGCTGATGGTACCGATGGGGGCATGTCTACCGTAAGCACCTTTGCTATTGTGGCTTTAATGATACTGGTAATAGCCTGTATCAACTACGTAAACCTTTCAACTGCACGCTCTATGCTGCGTGCCAAGGAAGTGAGTATGCGAAAAATAATAGGGGCGGGTAAGTTCCAGTTATTTATGCAGTTTATAGTAGAAACGGCCTTGTTATTTGTAATAGCCGCTATTTTCGCTTTTGTGCTAATGGTAGTTCTATTACCGCAATTCAACCAGTTTTCGGGCAAACAGATCACGTTAGACCTGTCGAACTATAATATCTGGGTTTGCATTATTTTAACCCTTGCTGGTACCCTTGCGGCATCAAGCATTTATCCTGCCTTGCTGTTATCATCCTTTGAACCGTTGAAAGCTTTGAAGGGTAAAGTATCCGTAGGCGTTGGCAACGTAGCTTTTAGGCGCATACTGGTAGTGGTGCAGTTTGCGGTATCTATTATACTTATTGTTGGTACGCTGGTTATAGGCAACCAGCTTAAATTTATCCGCAATATAAATCTGGGATACGATAAAGAGAATGTTTTCTCCTTTGGTATGCGTAACGAAATGCAGAAGCATTATGATGTTGTAAAAACTGATTTGCTGAAAAACCCGGCAGTGCTATCGGTAACCCGTGCCGGAGCTGATATAATACAAAGCGGTAGTTCTACAGGTGATAACGATTGGGATGGCAAACCGGCGAACTCAAACATGTGGTTCACCCAGATCTATTCTGATAAGGACTTTATCCCGTTCTTTAAAGTGAAGATACTGGAGGGCGCCAATTTTACAGGTGCTGTAGCCGATTCGGCCCACTTTCTGATAAACGAAACCGCCGTAAAGGAGATGGGGCTTACCAACCCGGTTGGTAAACGCCTGCGTATTCAAACCCGTAACGGCACTATCATAGGAGTGGTTAAAGATTTCCACTTTACTACAATTCATAAAAAAATTGAACCCGTGGTTTTTCAATATCAGCCCGAGTATTCCTGGAAGGTGTATGTAAAAACTACCGGTCGCGACGCGCAAAAAGCCATAGCAGCCGCACTTGCCGAATGGAAGCAGTATAACAACGATGTACCGTTTAACTACGCTTTTTTAGATGAAACCTATAACAAGCTTTACACAACAGAGCAAAAGCAAGGCGAGTTATTTAACCTGTTTGCCACCATCGCTATTGTAATATCGTGTCTGGGTTTATTCGGGCTTGCTACCTATTCGGCACAGGTAAAAACACGCGAAATTGGTATCCGCAAAGTGCTTGGCGCAAGCGTGGCAAAAATCATCAGCATGCTGGCAACCGAGTTTATGGTGCTGATAATAGTAGCCCTTATAATTGCTATGCCTATAGCCTGGTTCGCTATGAACAAGTGGCTGCAGGATTACGCTTATAAAATAAACATTGGCTGGGTGGTGTTCCTGTTCGCGGGTGGCGGAGCTACTTTAATAGCACTGGCAACCATCAGCATACAATCAATAAAAGCGGCGCTCGCTAACCCGGTAAAGAGTTTAAGGAGTGAGTGATTAGAGGTCAGTTAATTAGTGATTAGTTGACTGTTATCATCTTCGATTTAAGATTAGAAATTAGAGTTTAGAATTTAGTGTTTTAGTATTTAGAACTTAAATATCATGATCAAAAACTATTTCAAAATAGCATGGAGGAACCTGATCAGGAACAAGGGCTTCTCTATAACCAATATTCTGGGATTGACTATTGGAATGACATGTACCATCTTCATTTTTTTATGGGTGAAGAATGAGCTCGCGTTTGATAGGTTCCATAAAGATCATGATAACATTTATCAGGTAATGGCTACCCGCGATTTTAAGAACAATATTTTTACCGACCCCAACATGGTATTGCCATTTGCAAAAACCTTAGAAGGAGGGAGCCCATTATTGAAAAGGACCGTTGTTACCACGCATCAGGAATCGCACCTGGTACAATATGGTGAAACAAAGCTCAAAAAGGATCTTTACCAGGTAAGCGACCAGTTCTTTAACATGTTTTCATGGAAATTTGTGAAGGGCAATGCCGCTACTGCAATAAATGACCCTAAGTCTATTGTTATTACACAATCTGCAGCGAAATCATTTTTTGGTAATGATGACCCCATTAATAAAGTTGTTAAGATAGATAATGAATTAAACTATAAGGTGAGCGCTGTAGTGGCCGATCCGCCGGATAATTCAACTTTTAAGTTTGATTTTATCGCCCCGTTTGATTACTCGTCAGACTATATTAAAAACAGGATGAAGGAATGGACAAACTCATCACATCAGGTATATATCCAAACTATACCGGGTGCTAATATGGTTGCTGTAGATAAATACATCGACAAAATTAAACACCAGCATGATGTTAATGATAAAATAAGCACATACTTTACCTTCCCGATGGATAAGTGGCACTTATACAGCGAATTTAAAGATGGTAAGAATGTAGGAGGAATGATAGAATACGTTAGGCTATTCATTGTTATAGCTATAATTATATTGCTGATAGCTTGTGTCAATTTCATGAACCTGAGCACCGCCCGCTCAGAGAAACGCGCTAAGGAAGTAGGCATTCGCAAAACATTAGGGTCTGATAAAAGGCAGCTCATTACCCAGTTCTTTTTTGAATCGATCATACTTGCCCTTATCGCGTTTATCCTGTCAGTAGCTGCGGTTTACCTGCTGATGCCGTTATTCAACTCCCTGGTAAACAAAACGCTTCATTTAAATATTATCGACCCTTTCTTTATGATAGGCGCATTGGTTGTTATCCTTTTCACAGGGATTGTAGCGGGGAGTTATCCGGCACTATACCTTTCGTCATTTAACCCGGTTAAGGTATTAAAAGGAACATTTGCCGCGGGTAAAAGCGCGGTACTGCCAAGACGTATATTAGTTGTAGGGCAGTTTGTTATGTCCATATTACTGATCTCGGCAACCATTATCATATACCAGCAAATACAGCACGTAAAAGACAGGAACATTGGTTACAATCCTGATAACCTGATCATGCTGCCATCATCACAGGCTGTTGATAAGAACTATGCCGCCATAAAACAGGAATTATTTAATACCGGTTTAATAAGCGCGGTTACCCGTACCTCGGCGCCTATAACTGAGATCTGGTGGAAATCGGGATCGCCGGATTATAATGGCAAATCTCCCGATGGTAATATCATTTTTTCGGGTTTAAGCACCGATATTGATTTTACTAAAACAATGGGTGTTAAAATACTGCAGGGCCGCGATTTTAGAGCTACTCCCGGCGATTCGGCTGTGATGCTCATAAACAAGGCCGCTGTTGTTGCCATGAACGTTAAAAACCCTATTGGTTTAGAAATGCGGTATGGCCCACGTAAATACACCATTGTTGGTATAGTTGATAATATAGTTATGTCATCGCCCTATGACGCGGTTGACCCATTGATGGTTTATTACAATCCAAATGGCTCCAGCATGGTGAGTGTGAGGCTAAAAGATGGCACACAGCCTCAAAAGGCAATAAAATCATTAGAAACTATCTTTAAAAAATACAATCCCGACAATTTGTTTGAGTACCAGTTTGTTGATCAGGAATTTGGCAAGAAATTCGTCACCGAAGAACTGATTAGCCGTATCACCAATATTTTTGCCGGGCTGGCCATATTCATATGCTGTATAGGCCTGGCCGGATTGGCATCATTCACTATCGAAAAACGCTTTAAGGAAATAAGTGTACGCAAGGTTATGGGTGCATCGGTACAGCAACTGTTAATGTTAATATCAACCGAGTTTTTAAAACTTGTATTGGTTGCGTTTTTAATTGCAGTGCCGCTAACCTGGTGGCTAATGAGTAACTGGCTGCAAAAATACACTTACCACATTAACATCAGTATATGGCTGTTTGCTGTAGTAGGGGTACTTATATTGCTGCTAACCCTTGTTGTTGTGGGCTTAAATACAATGAGGGCTGCAACTGCTAACCCTGTAAAAAGTTTAAGAAGTGAATAACAGGAATTGTCATTGGGGAATGTCATTATTTAATGAAATATGTTTTTATAATATAGCGCCGTAGGTGCTAATGCTTTGTAGGAAAGCATAATTAAACATTTTACCGTGCCATCGGTACGCTACCTGGCGTGGTTCCGTACCGATGGCACGGTAGGGTTACCTGATTATTTTTCTACAAAGCTTTAACCCCTAACGGGGTTTACCCTTATATAATGACATTGGGATAATTAAGCTAAAGAGATATATTTTTATAAATAGCGCCGTAGGTGCTAAAGCTTTGTAGGAAATTATAATTAAACATTTTAGCGTGCCATCGGTACGCTACTGGCGTGGTACCATAACCGATGGCAGGTATGGTTACTGGATTGTTTTTCTACAAAGCTTTAACCCCTAACGGGGTTTACCCTTATATAATGACATTGGGATAATTAAGCTAAAGAGATATATTTTTATAAATAGCGCCGTAGGTGCTAAAGCTTTGTAGGAAATTATAATTAAACATTTTAGCGTGCCATCGGTACGCTACCTGGCTTGGTTCCGTACCGATGTCACGGTATGGTTACCTGATTATTTTTCTATAAAGCTTTAACCCCGATGGGGTTTATCTTAAAATAATGACATTGGTCATCGGGTGATTTGAAAAAGCGTTAACCTATGATTGAATAACTAATGACTTAATAATCAAGATATGATCAGAAACTATTTCAAAATCGCGTGGCGTAACATGGTAAAGGATAAACAATTTACCTTGTTGAATGTGATAGGCTTATCTGCCGGCATAGCCTGTACCTTATTAATTTACTTATGGGTGCATGATGAGGTGAGCTACGATAAGTTTTTTGAGAACGATAGCCAGGTTTACCAGGTTATGGAGCGTCGTTTAAATAGCGGCAACCAGGGCCTTTCAGATGAATCATCGGGTCTTGTTAGCGAAGTGCTGAAACTACAGGATCCCGAGGTATTGTACGCCTCGCCGGTTTGTCCTGCAGATTGGTATCAGAAGTTTACGCTATCGGCAGGTGATAAAAATGTTAAAGCACTGGGGCAGTATGCAGGTAAAGATTACTTTAATATTTTTTCCTTTAAAATGCTTGATGGCGACAAAAGCAAAGTGCTTAATGCCAAAAACGCTATTGTAATATCTGATGAACTTGCAAAAAGGCTTTTCAATACAAGTGAAAATGCTATAGGTAAAGCCATAAAGTTTCAGCATGAGAGAGACTTTTTTGTATCGGGCGTGTTTGAAAAGCTACCTGTCCATTCTTCGCAGAAGTTTGATTTTGTGTTATCGTTTGATTACCTGGCAGATGTACAGAGCTGGGTTAAAACCTGGAACAATAGCGGCCCGCATAATTTTATAATGCTAAAAAAAGGCACCGATGTTGATGCTTTTAACAGACGGATAGCAGATGTAGTTAAGAAAAATAGTGGTGATACCATCCGCAGCCTGTTTGCTATGCAATTTTCAAAAAATTACCTGCAAAACACCTTTAACCATGGCGCAAGGGTAGGCGGCCGGTACGAGTATGTAAAACTGTTTTCGCTCATCGCTATTTTTATATTGATTATAGCATGTATCAATTTCATGAACCTATCAACCGCCAAAGCATCCGGCAGGATGAAAGAAGTAGGTATTAAAAAAGTTGTAGGTGCCGAGCGCGGTCAGCTGATCATCCAATTCCTGTCAGAGTCTTTATTGATGGCTATATTTACTATGATGGTTGCTATCGCGATTGCATGGTTACTGTTACCACAGTTTAACCTGTTAACCGGTAAGGATATAAAATTCGTATTTGACCTGCCGCTGGTTTTGGTATTGATAGGCATTACACTGTTTACCGGTTTAATATCCGGCAGTTATCCGGCATTGTATCTGTCTAAATTTAAGCCTTTAGCCATTTTAAAGGGCAAGTTTAAATCATCATTTGCAGAATTGATTGCCCGTAAGGGCCTGGTGGTGTTTCAATTTACGCTTTCTGTTATGCTTATTGTGGCAGTGCTGGTTGTGTATAAGCAAATACAATTTATACAAGCCACCAAACCGGGTTATAATAAAGATAATGTGATCAGGTTTGACTCAGAGGGTAAACTCCTTGGGAATGAAGAAGATTTTACAGCTGCTTTAAAAACCATTCCCGGTGTAGTAAGTGCAAGCTTTACACAGCATAATATGGTAGGGCGCAATTTTGGTTCTGCCGATTTAAGCTGGGATGGTAAAAACCCTCATCAGGATATTTACTTTGAAGGCATTTTTGGCGGGTATAACTTCATAGAAACTATGGGGATGCAAATGGCTTCGGGCAGGGCTTTCTCTAAAAATTTTGGCGCCTCCGATGGCAATAAAATAGTAATAAATGAAACTGCCGCCAGGGCTATAAACGTTAAGGACCCTATTGGCAAGACCATTAAATGGGGAGACGGGCCTTTTCAAATTATAGGCGTAGTTAAAGATTTTCATTTTGAATCGTTACATGATGTAGTGAAGCCTACATTTATTTTACTTGGGCAGGGCGTTAACCCCTGGTTTAAAATTATGATAAGGTTAAAAGGAGGGCAGCAAAAGGAAACCATTGCGCAGATCCAGAAAATGTACGAATCATATAACCCCGGTTTCCCGTTCACCTTTAATTACCTGGATGAAGCATATCAGAAACAGTACGAAACCGAAACAAGGGTATCCGTTTTAGCCGGGTATTTTTCGGCGCTGGCCATCATCATTTCGTGCCTGGGCTTATTCGGATTGGTGGCATTTACTGCTCAAAAACGGCAAAAAGAGATAGGGATCCGCAAAGTTATCGGGGCGTCGGTAAATAACATCATGGTTATGCTTACTAAAGATTTTCTGAGGCTTGTTTTGATCTCCGTACTGATAGCTTTTCCGCTTTCGTGGTGGGCAATGCATAATTGGTTGCAAAGCTTTGTTTACCGTATAAATATGGGCCCGATAGTGTTCCTTATTGCCGGCGCATCTGTTATAACTATAACTATATTAACGGTAAGTTTTCAGGCCATTAAAGCAGCTATAGCAAACCCGGTAAAGAGTTTACGGTCCGAGTAACAAATAAGGACAAAGGAATAAGGATATCTTTACTCTTTTGTCCTTCCATCTTTTATCCGCCACTGTATCATAACCGAACAGTAACTGTTACACTTGCGTACAGGCGTGCAATTTTCATTTATGTTAAGTTATTGTAAATCAGTATATTTACTTATTGGTATGTATTTTAGGCTTTAGTATTAAACCAATACATCATGCTGAAGAATTATTTTAAAATAGCCTGGCGAAACTTACAAAAGCACAAAGCTTTCTCTTTTATAAACATTTTTGGCCTGGCTGTAGGTATAGCCGCCTTTTGGTTAATTACCCTGTATGTTACTGATGAATGGAGCTATGACCGGTTTAACAAAAAAGCCGATAATGTTTTCCGCATTACACAGCATGGAAAATGGAACGGCGGTAAATTTGATTTAGCCGTTACCTCGCCGCCATTTGCAGGCACTTTAAAAGCCGAATTTCCGCAAGTAGTTGATGCCGCAAGAATTAATGCTGAAGGCGGCGGCAAAATAACCGTTGGCGAAAAGGTAATTAACGAGGGCAGTATGTTATTTGCTGATAACAGCATCTTTAACATATTCAGCTACCAGTTTTTATATGGCAATGCTGAAACAGCCCTGCTAAAACCACAAACCATAGTACTTACCAATACCCTTGCCCAAACCTTATTTGGCAGCGCCGAAGCAGCTTTTAACAATACCATATCAATTGACGGTATGCCAACCGCTGTTACCGGCGTAATAGCCGATGTGCCGGCAAACTCACACTTTAATTTTAAAGCATTGCGCTCATTGCAGGAGTATACCGGCTATGAAGCAGGCTGGGGAAACTCCAACCTTTACACCTATGTGCTTTTAAAAGAGCATGACGATTATAAAAAAATTGAAGCCGCCGCAGGATCTTTCTTTAATAAGCATCTAAAAAATGATATGGGTGCCATGACTTTTAAAATGGAGCTGCAGCCGCTTACAGATATCCACTTACGATCTAATTTAAGCTACGAGTTGGGTTCAAACGGGAATATCACTTATGTGTATGTGTTTAGCATAACCGCCTTGCTGATATTGATCATAGCGGTTATCAATTATGTAAATTTAACCACAGCCCGTTCGTCCATCCGGATAAAAGAAATAGGGGTACGAAAAGTTATCGGCTCAGATAGAAAGCAACTGATGGTCATGTTCTTTGCCGAATCGGTACTGCTCACCTTTATTGCTACAATGCTTGCAGGGGTTATTATACAATTTGCATTGCCATACTTTAATCAGCTATCGGGTAAAAGTCTTATCCTGCTGCAATTTGGAACAACAAAAACAGTACTTATATTTTTGGGGTTCTCGCTGTTTACCGGCATATTAAGCGGTATTTATCCGGCCTTATTTTTATCCGGCTTCAAAACCATATCGGCTATGAAAGGCCAGCTGGGTAACCAGTTCTCCACCATTCTTTTCAGGAAATCGTTGGTGGTATTTCAGTTTGTTATTACCATCGTAATGATAGCCGGCTCAAGCGTTATTTACCAGCAGCTGCACTTTGTTTTAAATAAAGACATGGGCTTTAATAAGGCGCAAACGCTTACTTTTCATATTAACAAAAAAGAGGTTCGTGGTAATATTGATGCGGTAAAGCAACGGTTGCTGCAAAACCCAAATATTGAAAGTGTTGGTGTAGCTGGTAACCCCATAGGTAATAACAATATTGGTGGCGGCGACTTTAACCTTGGGCCCGATGGTAAAGCAAATGGCGAATCAAAAATTGTACAGAACCTGGTTATCGATCCTGATTTTATACCTACGCTGCAAATAAAAATGGCAGGCGGCCGTAATTTTTCGGCCTCAAATATCAGCGATGTAAAAAACGCCATAATCGTAAACCAAACATTGGTTAATGAACTGGGATGGAAAAACCCGGTTGGCAGACAGGTACGTACCGGGGTAGATGAAAAGGGGGGAATTATTGAGCAAACCATTATAGGTGTAGTTAAAGATTTTAACACCTATTCGCTTCAGCATAAAATATCTCCTATGGTGATGGAGATGCCTGCACAAACCAATGATAAAGACAATTTATATGTTCGTATCGGCAAGAATAATATACAGGCATCCTTAGATTATATCACCAAAGTTTACGCCAGTTTTGATAATGAGAACAAGCCCGAGTTTCACTTCCTTGATCAAAGTTTTGCCGCGCAATATCAGACAGAACAACGCCAGGGTACTATACTCTTGATCTTTACCATACTGGCTATCAGCATTGCCTGTTTAGGCTTGTTTGGGCTGGTAACCTTTACTGCCGAGCAACGTGTTAAAGAGATAGGCATCCGTAAGGTATTAGGGGCAAGCGTAACCAGTATTGTAAGACTATTATCAACAGACCTTATGCGACTGGTGATCATAGCAACCGTTATTGCATGCCCAATTGCCTGGTATGCGATGAATAGCTGGCTGCAGGATTTTGCTTACAAGATAAACATTAGCTGGTGGGTGTTTTTGTTAGCAGGCAGCGGCGCGGCATTAATTGCACTGGCAACGGTGAGCATCCAATCCATAAAAGCGGCCTTAACAAACCCGGTAAAAAGTTTAAGAAGCGAATAGAGGAAATTAGAATCAAGAGACAAGAACCAGGAATTAAGATATGTTAAGTTTTGATTTTTTCTCTCAAACACATGCAACCATTACAACCAATAAACCCTCTTATATAAAACCAAAAATCATGAAAAAATATCTCTTTTTATTGTTAATCTCATCTTCAGCATATGTGGCATCTGCTCAGGATAACCGCACCCCGTACCTTACCAGGTCATTAGCATCTGATGGGATAAAAAATGTATTTGTAAACACCAGTGGCGGCAGTATCTCTGTTAGCGGTGGTAGGGAGGAGCCACATATTGATGTTTACATAGTTGGCAATAACAATCAAAACCTGAGTAAAGACGAGATCAAAAAACGTTTAGACGAAGATTACACGCTGGATATATCTGTAAGCAACGGCGAGCTGCACGCCACTGCAAAGCAAAAAAGGAACAACATTAACTGGAGAAGAAGCCTGAGCATTGGCTTTAAAGTTTATGTGAACAAGCAGGCTTCCACCAATCTGAACACAAGCGGCGGATCAATAAGCATTGATAATTTAACCGGCAACCAAAATTTTGAAACCAGCGGTGGCAGCTTACGTGTAAACCTGGTAACAGGTATTATAAAAGGCGAAACATCAGGCGGCAGCATTAATGTTTCAAACTCAAGACAAGACATTGTTTTAACTACCAGCGGCGGCAGCATCACCGCCAGCAACTGCCAGGGAAAACTTAAACTGGAAACATCAGGCGGGTCATTAAAATTAGATAACCTTAAAGGTTATATTAATGCAACTACAAGCGGCGGCAGCATTAGCGGCAGCAACGTTGATGGTGAACTTATAACAGGTACAAGTGGTGGCAGTGTTAACCTGGCTGGCATATCCGGCAGCCTTGATGCATCTACCAGCGGCGGCAGCATGCATGCCGAAATGATTAAAGTTGGTAAATATGTTAAGCTGGAATCAAGCGCCGGCCATGTTGATTTAACGTTGCCGGCAGGCCAGGGTTTAGACCTTGATTTGCGTGCAGACCGGGTTAGCTTTGGCATGCCGGGTAATTTTAACGGCGAAAAAAGCAAAGATAAAGTTGTTGGGAAGCTAAATGGCGGCGGTGCAACTGTACAGGTACGCGGCCAAAGCAGTATTTCAGTTTCTACAAAATAATTTCCGGTTACATTTTAATTAAGATTCTCTATGTTCAAGAATTATCTGAAAATCGCCTGGCGCAATATTACAAAGCACAAAGGCTTCTCATTTATAAACGCGGGCGGGTTGGCATTAGGCATGGCAAGCTGCCTGCTTTTGCTGTTATATGTAAACTATCATTTAAGCTTTGATAAGCAGTTTAAAAACGCCGATAACGTTTACCTTGTAGAGAACAATCAGCAGGGCGATGGTAAGATATTTACGTTTTTATCTACACCCGGGCAAATGGCTGCAACCATACAAGCCCAGGTACCGGGGGTAGAGCGCGCCATACGGATAAGCAATTACGCGGCAGGTGGCTTAATATCTTACAAAAACAACAGCTTTAAAAAGGTTGGGCTTTTTAGTGACGATGGCTATTTTAAAGTTTTCCCTTATAAATTTATAAAAGGCAACCCGGCAACTGCAATTGCACAGCCAAATTCTATTGTGATCACCCAAAGCCTTGCAAAAACATTGTTTGGTAACGAAAATCCCATCAATAAAATTGTAAAACGGAATGACAAAACTGAACTGATGGTAACCGGTGTGGTAGAAGATCCGGCACCTAACAGAAGTTTCCAGTTTGATTATGTAATGCCCTGGAAGATATTTGAAAACGAGTTAGAATGGATTAAAACCGCGACCTGGAGTAGTAATTTTTGCCAAACTGCCATTCTCCTTAAAGATCCAAAGTATTTCAAACATGCTGATGGCCTGGTTCGTAAAATGATCAACAGTCATCAAAGCGAGTATAAGGCCGAGGCTTTTCTGTTTCCTTATACCCAGTTGCATTTATACTCAAAGTTTGAAAATGGTAAATCTGTAGGCGGGCTTATTGAGCAAGTAAACCTGTTTATTGTATTGGCTATATGCATATTATTAATTGCTTGCGTAAACTTCATGAACCTTTCAACGGCACGATCAGAAGAGCGGGCAAAAGAGGTGGGGATCCGCAAAGCGATAGGGTCAAACAGGAGCTCATTAGTATGGCAGTTTATTATAGAATCGGTCATTCTATCGGTACTCTCCATGGTAGCAGCTTTCATACTGTTGGTTATCAGCATACCGTTCTTTAACGATTTGCTGAATATTAAGTTAGCGTTGCCTTATAACGACTTGAATACCTGGGTTATTTTAATTGGCTTCGCCGTTCTTACCGGGTTTATATCCGGCAGTTACCCGGCTTTTTACTTATCGTCGTTTGAACCTATTAAAGTTTTAAAAGGTGTATTTAAAGGTGGCAGCAGTGCATTGCCGGTTCGTAAAATTATGGTGGTTGTACAGTTTACATTCACCGTGTTCTTAATTACCGCTACAATATGTATTTATCGCCAGATAAGGTTTACCCAAAGCCGCTCCATTGGTTATAACAAAGGCGGACTGGTTGAAGTTAAGATAGAGGGTACGCTTGATAAAAATACCGGTGTGGTAATAAACCAGTTAAAGGGCGATAATGTAGTTACTAACGCCACGGTATTTTCGCAAAGTATCACCAGCAGTGGCAACAATACCTGGGGTGTTGAATGGCCGGGTAAACGACCAGATCAAAAGATATTGTTTGATATGTTTAAGGTGGGATATGACTTTACCCGTACCGCCGGAATCAAGTTAATAGATGGGCGCGAATTTTCGGCTCAATACCCTGCAGATACTGCCGGTAAAACCGTTATGATAAATGAGGCTGCCGCAAAGGCAATGAACCTTAAAAACCCTGTTGGCAGTATTATAACAGTAGATCAGCCGGTAACAGTTATTGGTGTTTATAAAGATTTTGTATGGGGATCACCTTATCAAAAGGCTGCGCCTATGATAAACTTTTGTAACCTTAACGGTGGTGTAATTGCTATGCGCTTAAACGCTGCCAAAAGCATTAGTGCAAATTTAGATGTTATTAATAAAACGCTAAAAAGCATAAACCCGGCATACCCGCCAACAGTAAACTTTGTTGACAGTGATTTTGAAAAGAAATTCGAGAACGAAAAACTGCTGGCTACCCTGGCAAATATCTTCGGCGGATTAGCTATCATTATTTCGTGCCTTGGTTTATTTGGCCTGGCTGCCTACGCTGCAGAGCAACGTGTGAAAGAAATAGGAGTGCGTAAGGTACTTGGGGCAAGCATTACCAGTTTAGCCGGTTTGCTTTCTAAAGATTTTTTAAAGCTGGTCGCAATAGCCATTATTGTTGCTGTACCGCTGTCAATATGGGCCATGAACAAGTGGTTGCAAAACTATGAATACCATATAACCCTAAGCTGGTGGATGTTTGCAATGGCCGGTTTAATAACCGTGTTTATAGCCATTGCAACAGTAAGTTACCAGGCCATAAAGGCAGCCTTGGCAAACCCTGTAAAGAGCCTTCGGTCGGAGTAAAGAATAAGGACAAAGGAATAAGGATATCTTTACTCTTTTGTCCTTTCATCTTTTATCCGCTAATTGTATCATAACCGTACAACCACTGTTACGCATACGTACAGTAGATACTACTTGGCGCATATTTATATCATTGATTATTAATTAGTTATATTTTTGGTATTGCTTTTAGCCATATTGTTTTACAATGATTAAAAATTATCTGACCATCGCCTGGAGGAGCCTTACTAAAAACAAGGTATTCTCTTTTATAAATATATTCGGCTTAGCCATTGGTATAACCTGCTGCATGCTTATCAGCGCGTATTTGTATAAAGAACTTACTTACGATACTTATGCCAAAAATGCATCAAACATTTACCGTATTGGCTTGCGTACCATTGGCGCCGGTGTAGTTGACGAATACCCAATGGTTGATAACGCTGTGGGAGAGGGTATTAAAAATAACATTCCGGGTGTTTTAGCAACAACGCGTATTGTAAATATGGGCCCGCAGTACCTCAAATACCAGGACAAAACTTTTAAGGAAGAACGCCTTAGCATGGCCGACACGAACTTTTTAAATATGTTCTCTATCCCTTTTATTGAGGGGGATAGCAAATCGGCACTAAGAGACCCTAACAGTATTGTGCTTACCAGTGAAATGGCTAAAAAATACTTTGGCACCACAGCTTGTGTAGGTAAGGCTATAGAACAACCTGGATCAAATCCTTTAAAAGTAACCGGTGTTATTGATAAAGTGCCTGATAATTCTCACTTCCATTACGATGGATTTATCAGCCGTTCTACTTTTCCTATCGTAAATCGCAGCTGGAGTAACGTGGGTAATTATACCTACCTGCTGCTTGATAAGAATGTGGATGCTAAAAAGGTAGAAGCACAATTCCCGGCTTTAGTAAGCAAATATGTAGTACCCGAAATTCAGCAAGATATGGGCGTTAGCCTTGCCGAAGCACAAAAATCTGTAAATACCTTTCTTTTCTTTTTACAACCACTTAAAGATATCCACCTGCATTCGGCAACCAAGTACGAAATGGAGCCCAACGGAGATATCAACTATGTTTATATATTTAGCGCGCTGGCCGGTTTCATCCTGATATTGGCCTGTATCAACTTTACCAATTTATCTACCGCCAGCTCGGTAAACCGGTCGAAAGAGGTAGGCATCCGCAAGGTAATGGGCTCATTAAAAAGCTCACTGGTAACGCAGTTTTTGGTAGAGTCGGTTATTGTTACCGCGTTTGCCATGTTGTTTGCACTGGCCTTTGTTTGGCTGGCATTACCTTATTTTAATGCAATCTCCGGCAAGCAGGTTAGTATGGGGTTGTTTTTCAATTACCAGGCCATCGGGGTAGAAATTTTGCTTGTGTTATTAGTAGGCGTTTTCGCAGGTATTTATCCGGCGTTCTTCCTGTCGTCATTTAAGGTAATAAGTGTTTTAAAGGGGGCTTCTTCAACGGGCCTTGCAAACAAAAGCGCCCTGCGCAGCGGATTGGTAATATTTCAGTTTGCCATCTCTACTTCGCTTATTATTGCCACTATGGTAGTATACAGGCAGCTTAATTACATGCAAAATAAAAAGCTGGGATATGATAAAGATCAGGTACTGGTTATAAATGATGTATCTGCCCTGGGCAACAACCTTGATGCTTTTAAACAGCAATTACTGCGTAATAACCACGTGGTTAACGCAACTATAACTGGTAGTGTACCCGGGAGTTTAAATATGGACGGTACGCAGGTATTTGCAAAGGAATTTAAGGATAACGAAGTTCACAAAGAGATCCACATGAACATCTTTCATGTGGAGGATAGTTTTGTGCCAACTTTGGGGATCCAAATGGCACATGGCCGCAACTTTACATCATCACCTGCAGACTCATCTGTAGTAGTAATTAACGAGGCTGCCGTAAGGGAACTGGGCTGGGCCAATACAGATCCGGTAGGCAAAACCATTGTACGATCTGGCAGGAGAGAATTTACGGTGGTAGGTGTGGTGAAAGATTTTCATTACGCATCTGCCAAACTTAAAATTGCGCCGCTAATGCTTTTACCCGGCCGCAGCAATGTGCTAATGGCGGTTAAGGTTAAAGCAGCCGATATGAAAAACTTTTTATCAGATCTAAAAAACCAGTGGACTAATTACCGTGCTAATGCACCTTTCAGCTATTCGTTTTTGGATGAGCAGTATGCCTCGCTTTATGCATCAGAGCAACGTACGGGTAAAATATTTACCTCGTTCGCGTTCGTAGGCGTAATAATAGCCAGTTTGGGCCTATTTGGCTTAGCGGCCTTTATGATACGCCAGCGGGTTAAAGAAATAGGGATCCGTAAGGTGCTGGGGGCATCATCTGCAACCATTACCGGCATGCTGTCCAAAGAGTTTTTGAAGCTGGTAGTTATAGCGATACTGGTATCAGTACCGGTTACATGGTATGCCATGAATAAATGGCTGCAGGAGTTTGCTTACCGCATTGATATATCATTGTGGGTATTTGTTGTTGCCGGTTTATTGGCATTGTTAGTAGCGTTTGTTACGGTTAGTTTCCAATCGATAAAAGCAGCGTTAGCAAACCCGGTTAAAAGTTTAAGAAGCGAGTAACCAATAGCATTGAGATGTGGTCATAGATGTTAAATGCATCAGCTCATCTATTAAGTTATTACATAATAGGGATAAGTAACGAGTTAGGTGTATTTGAATTAATTAACAATTCTATAAACCAGTAACTCAAAAATTAAAGATCATGTTTAAAAACTACATTAAAACGGCATTCCGTAGCTTAAAAAAGAATAAGGGGTTTACGCTTATTAACGTATTTGGCCTTGCTTTGGGCTTGTGTGTTTGTATGCTCATTGTTTTTTACGTGATTGATGAATTAAGCTATGATAAGTTTAATACAAAAGCCGATCGCATTTACCGGGTAAATAATGAAATAAAATTCGGCGGTAATACTAACGATTATGCCGTATCGCCGGCACCGTTAGCACAAACGTTTTTAAATAATTTCCCGGAGATAGAAAAAGCCACGAGATTTAGGGAACGGGGAAACTTTAAAGTTCGTAAAGGGGATGAAAACATCCAGGAACACCGTTTTGTATATGCTGATCCGCAGGTATTTGATGTGTTTACGCTGCCCATGTTGCAGGGCGATCCTAAAACAGCGTTGAACGATCCTAAAAGCGTGGTTATAAATGAAACTACCGCGAAAAAATACTTTAACACCACGGATGCCGTTGGCAAATCGTTAATATTTAACGATACGTTGTTATATAAAGTTACAGGTGTTATAAAAGACATCCCTAAGCAATCGCACTTTAATTTCGATTTCCTGCTGGCTATGTCGGGTCTTAACGAAAGCAAAGAAAATAGCTGGCTAAGCAATAATTTTAATACCTATCTTTTACTAAAGAAAGGTGCCAGCGTTGCCCGGCTGGATGCAAAATTTCCGGAAGTAGTACGCAAATACGTGGGAGGCGAGTTGCAAGCAGCCGTACACATGACCTATGACCAGCTTGAAAAAAGCGGAAGCTACTTTAAATTAACTTTAACGCCGCTTAAAGATATTCACCTCACATCAAATCGTGTGGCCGAGTTAAGCGGTAATGGCAACATCCAATATGTGTACATATTTTCGGCCATAGCTATATTTATATTGTTGATAGCGTGTGTGAATTTCATGAACCTGAGCACCGCCCGCTCATCTAACCGGGCCCGCGAGGTTGGCGTACGCAAAGTATTAGGCTCGCCCAGAAAGTATTTGATCGCGCAGTTCTTGTCAGAATCTATCATCGTAACTTTTATTGCAACAGTAATAGCGGTGATAGGTGCATGGTTGTTATTCCCGGTGTTTAACCAAATAGCCGATAAACAGCTTGCTTTTACTGTAAGCATTTTTGCCTGGTTGCTGCCGGTATTGTTTGTAGCGGTGTTAGTAATAGGCTGCCTGGCAGGTTCGTATCCGGCATTTTTCCTGTCGGCATTTCAACCCATTGATGTTTTAAAGGGAAAGTTATCTGCCGGATTTAAAGGTGGCTTTTTACGCAGCTTTTTGGTGGTGTTTCAGTTTTCGGTATCTATTTTTCTGATCATTGGTACGCTGGTGATCCATCATCAGCTTAAATATATCCAGAATAAAGACCTCGGTTATGATCGCCAGCAGGTAATGATCATAAATAATATTGATGCCTTAGACAACCGGGCCAAAGTGCTTAAAGAAGAGCTAAGGCGCTTGCCGGGCGTTGTAAGTACCACCATGACGGGCTACGTACCCACAGGAGGGTGGAGAAACAGCACCACTTTCTTCCAAAGCCAGGCGCTGGATACTAAAACAGCGCTTGCCAGCCAGCTATGGGATGTTGATGAAGACTATGTACCCACAATGGGAATGAAACTGGTAGCGGGCCGCAATTTTTCAAAAGAAAATAAAGTGGATTCATCAGCAGTAATTTTGAACGAAGCTGCTGTTAAACTGCTGGGCTTTAAAAATGCCATTAACAAGGAGTTGTATCGCCCTATGGATAATATGGCAAAGACATTCAAGCAGCTTCATATTATTGGGGTAGTGAAAGATTTTAACTTTAATACGCTTAGGGAAAATATAACACCGGTAATTTTTTCACTGTCTGAAAACAGGGGGAGTCTTGCCATTCGTATAAATACTGCTAATACAAACACGCTGATAGCGCAAATTAAAGGCAAATGGCGCACACTCTCACCTAATCAGCAAATTGATTACTCTTTTATGGATGAGGATTTTGAGAGGACCTACCGTACCGAACAACGCATGGGTAACATCTTTATAGCCTTTACCAGCATGGCTATTATAATTGCCTGCCTTGGCTTGTTTGGCCTGGCTGCCTATGCCGCCGAGCAACGTACAAAAGAAATTGGCATCCGTAAAGTGTTAGGAGCTAATGTTTCTATTATTGTGGCCATGCTTTCAAAAGATTTTATAAAATTAGTGATCGTGTCTATTCTTATAGCATCGCCGTTAGCGTGGCTTGCTATGCAGCAATGGTTAAATAGTTTTGCTTATCGCGATGGCATAAAATGGTGGATCATACTATCGGCAGGAATTGGGGCAATTGTAATTGCATTTATAACTATCAGCTTTCAATCAATAAAAGCAGCGTTGGCTAACCCGGTAAAAAGCTTAAAAAGCGAATAACTGTGTTTAAAGCCGCCGCTAAGTGTTTAGAATTTAAAGTTTAAAACAATGTTTAGAAATTATTTAAAAATAGCCTGGCGCAACCTGGCTAAACATAAGCTTTTTAGCTTTATAAATATTGGCGGCCTGGCAGTGGGTATGGCAGTTAGCTTTATGCTGTTATTGTATGTATATAACGAGTTTACGTTTGATAAGCAAAATGAAAAGGGCGACCGGATCTATATGTTGTTCCGTAATCAGCCTTCGGAAAGTGAAATACAAACCAGTAACAGCATGCCTGTACAGGTTGCCGGAGCTATAAAAAAAGACTTCCCCGAAATTGAGAAAGCAGCACGGACTAACTACCCTAATGATAACCTGGTTAATTATAATGGCAAAACGTTAAAGGTAAAAATGCTCTCGGCCGACCCGGAGCTGTTGGATATTTTTACCTACCAGTTTGTTAAAGGCAACAAGCAAAAAGTATTTGATGACGTTGCTTCTGTTATACTGACTGAATCGGGCGCTAAATCTATTTTTGGGAATGATGAGGCTATGGGTAAAACCTTTAAGCTAAACAAAAACCGGATGGTAAAAGTTACCGGCATTATAAAAGATATTCCGGAAAACGCTTCTCTCAGATTTAACATGCTGGGCTCATGGAAATTATTAGAGGCAGAGCAGGAATGGGTTAAAAATTCCGGCTGGGGCAACTACTCATTTAAAACCTATGCGCTGGTAAAGCCAGGTGCTGATATAAAAAAGTTAAATGCCAAAATGAGTGGCCTAATCGCCAAAAACGATGTTTATAACAAAGAGAACAAACTGTTCTTATTCCCATTTGAACGGATCCATTTATATGCCAAGTTTGAAAATGGCGTAAATACAGGTGGCGATATCGAATACATCCGCCTGTTTATGTTTCTGGCTATAGGTATTTTGCTGATAGCCTGTATTAACTTTATGAACCTCTCTACCGCACGCTCAGAGAACCGGGCCCGTGAGGTAGGCGTACGCAAGGTTGTAGGGGCAAGGCGCATTTCCCTCATCAAACAGTTTATGGGCGAATCACTGCTGATGGCTGTCATATCTTTTGTATTCGCGTTGGTTATTATAACATTGCTGTTGCCATATTTCAATGGCATTATTCAAAAAAATCTCACTGTTCCATATAACGCACCTAACTTTTGGGTAGTAGGTTTGGGTATAACCGTAATTACAGGCATCATCGCGGGCAGTTACCCGGCTTTGTTCCTATCGGCATTTAAGCCGGTTAGGGTGCTAAAGGGTTTTATTAAAGATGGTAAAACATCTTTAAGGCCAAGGCAGGTACTGGTTATTATACAGTTTGCATTTGCAACCTGCCTTATCCTGTCAACCATATTGATATATAACCAAATCAATTATATTAAAAACCGCCCGGCGGGTTATGATAAAGACGGTCTCGTTGAACTTTCGCAAGAGGGCACCCTGTACGAAAAGTTTGAGGAATTCAGGCGGGATGCTATTGCTTCCAGAGCGATAATTGAAGGATCGGCCACATCAGGTACAATTACGACTGACGGGAGCTCATCATGGGGTGTTAAATGGCCGGGGCAGTTGCCGGGTGAAGATAAGATACCTATTGATCAGTTGGTTACTACCTATCACTTCACTAAAACATTTGGTGTAAAGATCCTGAAAGGCCGCGACTTTGACCGGGCCAATCCATCAGATTCATTAGCCATCATGATGAATGAATCGGCGGTTAAAATGATGCGGTTAAAAGAGCCGCTTGGTCAAATAATTAATTGGCAGGGGCAGCCGCGTACCGTGGTAGCTGTTATAAAAGATTTTATTTGGGGTGCACCCGGCGCCCCTATAAAACCCCTTATAGTGGGTTATATGAAAGAATGGAACGGAACGGCAACCATGCGCTTAAACCCGGCGCTATCAGTGTCAAGTTCATTGGCAAAATTAGAAGCAGTTTACAAAACGTATAACCCCGAGTATCCGTTCGAATACAAATTTGTTGATGAGCGTTACAATGACAAGTTTAGAACAGAGCAATTGTTAGGCACTTTGGCTAACTCATTCACCATACTGGCTATTGTTATATCATGTTTGGGCTTGTTTGGCCTGGCATCCTTCTCGGCAGAACAGCGCCGGAAGGAGATAGGGATCCGTAAAGTATTGGGCGCGTCAATCGGTAGCTTGTGGTTCAACCTGTCAAAAGAGTTTATACAATTGGTGCTGATCGCATTTTTTATAGGTGCGGCGTTTAGCTGGTATTTTATGAACGAGTGGCTAAGTAACTATACCTACCATACCCAAATAAGTGTTTGGGTGTTTATAATAACCATACTTATTAGCCTTGCGGTAACTATAACAACAGTAAGCTGGCAGGCCATAAAAGCCGCTGTTACTAATCCGGTTAAAAGTTTAAGAAGTGAGTAAGAATTAGAGTCAGGATATAAGAAACAAGAGTCAGGAGTTCAGGAAAGATAAAATCACGTAAAATTAGTTGTCAAATGATAAAGAATTATTTCAAGATCGCCTTAAGGGGATTTCGTAAACATAAGTTGTTTACTATTATCAATGTAGTGGGCCTTTCAATAGGCATTAGCGCATCATTAGCTATTTTTCTTATTGTAAAATATGATTTCTCGTTTGATAACTTTCATAAAGACAGTAACCGGATATACCGCGTAGTAACAGATTATTCTTTCTCCGGCGAGCCGGTGCATAACAACGGGGTTACCCTGGCCTTGCCTGATGCTGCTAAAACCGATGCCAGCGGTATTGATATTGTTGCCCCTTATTACTTGTATGGAGAAACTACCGTTGCTGTACCTAACGGCAGTAAAACAGCTGCTAAGTTCAAAAAAATAGGTCTGACCTTTGCCGATGAAAATTTATTTAAAATATTCAACTACACATGGCTGGTAGGTTCAGCTAAAACCTCACTAAAAGATCCCGGCCAGGTAGTGCTATCTTCCAAACAGGCTAAAATTTATTTCCCTTCACTTAGTTACGATCAAATGATAGGTAAGGAAATAATTTATGATGATTCGGTTAAAACAACAGTGAGCGGTATAATAGCGCCATTTACAGAGAACTCCGACTTTGCATTTCATGACATTGTTTCTTATATAAGCGGCCGCAGCCAAAGTTATTTAAAGCCGTACTTTCAGTCGGATAATTGGACAAATACCAGTTCATCCTCCCAGCTTTTTTTAAAACTGGCTGCCAAAACATCACCTTCTCAATTAGAGAAACAATTGAACGCGATGCTTAAAAAGCATAACCCGCCAACTGCTAACAATAAAGGCAGTACACAGGATTTCAAACTGCAGCCAATGAGCGATATCCATTTTGACCAGGTTTACGGCGGACTGGACGGTATGCGCACGGCTAACAAAACAACGCTGTATGGCTTGTTAGGTATCGCCGCGTTTCTTTTAATACTCGGCTGTATCAATTTTATCAATTTAACAACTGCCCAGGCTTCGCAAAGGGCTAAAGAGATTGGTATCCGTAAAACTATGGGCGGCAGCCGGACTGAATTGATCATGCAGTTTTTGAGCGAAACATTTTTAATAACCTTGTTAGCGGTGATAATTTCAGTAGGTGCATGCCCAATAATACTTAAGCTGTTTGCTGATTTTATTCCGCCGGGTGTACGCGAAACCTATACTTTTCAGCCTGCATTATTAGGCTTTTTATTACTGCTTACCGTTGCAGAGAGTATTTTATCGGGCTTTTATCCGGCAGTTGTACTGTCTTCTTATCAGCCGGTGCAAGTATTAAAGGGGCAATCTGTTAACAGTGGCGGTACTACACGTGGTGCATGGCTGCGAAAATCGCTTACGGTAACGCAATTTGTAATAGCGCAATTTTTTATAATGGCTACCATATTAGTGAGCAAGCAAATATATTATGCTACACACAAGGATCTGGGCTTTAAAAAGGATGCCATTGTTTTTATAAACACCCCGTGGAAGGGTATTAACACCAACCGTAAGCAGGTTTTTATGGATAAGGTAAAAGCTATCCCTCAAATTGCAATGATTAGTGTAGGAGGAGCGCCGCCATCGTCAAGTAATACAAACTCTACACAGGCCACGTACATGAATGGTAAAACCGAAATAAAAACAGATGTACAACAAAAGTTTGCTGATGAAAATTATATTAAAGTTTACCAGCTTAAACTTTTGGCCGGGCGCAATATTACAATGGCCGATACATCAACCGGTTTAGTGGTAAACACCACCTATACAAAAGTATTAGGGTTTAAAACACCGGGCGAGGCCGTAGGAAAAGTAGTAAAGTATAATGGTAATGATAAAAATATGCAAATTGTAGGTGTTGTGGCCGATTTTAATCAGAAATCGTTACATGCGCCTGTAAAACCTTTGGTTATTGTTGCGCCTACAAAATACAATAGCCGTACTTTTCACTTAGCCCTTAGGCCGCAAACAGCAGGCGGGGAGGAGTGGAAGACCGGTTTAAGCAGCCTTGAAAAAGCATGGAAAGAAGTATACCCCGAAGATGATTATGAATATACCTTTTTTGATGAAAGCATTGCCAAGTTTTACACTACCGAGCAAAACACGTCAAAGTTGTTAACCTGGGCTACCGGCTTATCTATATTCATAAGCTGCCTTGGCTTGTTAGGATTGGCTATTTACACCACTACGCAACGCACCAAAGAGATTGGTGTCCGCAAGGTGCTGGGTGCATCTGTAGCGCAGATAGTTACCCTGCTTTCAACAGAACTTATCTTGTTAATTATACTGGCATTTGTACTGGTAACGCCAATAGCTTATTATGCTATGAACACCTGGATGCAAAACTTTGCCGACCGTACTACCATTAACTGGTGGATTTTTGCCCTGAGTGGTGCCGGTATGCTCACGGCTGCATTGTTTACGTTAAGCTTCCAAACGGTTAAAGCCGCTGTAGCTAACCCGGTGATGAGTTTAAGGAGCGAGTGATCAAGTTATAAATGTCACCATCGCGAATTAAGATTAATTATTCATTTTTAAAAATATGCCCAATGTTTAAGAACTATTTCAAACTTGCTTACAGGAATATAACAAAAGATAAAGCCTATTCCATTATAAATATAACGGGTTTGGCTATAGGCCTGGCATCAAGTATCCTGATCTTGCTTTGGGTACAAAATGAGTTAAGTTACGACAAGTTCCATAAAAATGCCGGCCAGATCTATCGTATAACCAGTAGTATCGGTGATTTTAAAGCATCAATTACCCCGGCAGGTATGTCCGCCGGGTTGAAGGCAGAAATGCCGGTCATCAAAAATGCCGTTCGTTTAAGCTCAATCAAAACTGCCCTGCTTGAAGCAGGCAGCAAAAAATTTGAAGAAAAACGAGTATTTTATGCCGACCCAAGTTTCATGGATGTGTTTTCTTTTTTCCTTGTGCAGGGCAATCCGGCCACGGCATTAAAAAATGTGGATGGCGTTTTAATAACGCGGGAAATGGCAACAAAATACTTTGGGAACCAAAACCCCATTGGTAAGTTCTTAAGAAAAGATAATAGTGAAAATGTAGTAGTAACAGGAGTTTTTGCTGATATCCCAGCTAACTCACAGCTTCAGTTCGACTTTATCCTGCCAATGGCCTCCTTAGCCAGAACGGATAACGGCCTGCAAAAAAATTCATGGGATGACTTCAGTTACTACAGCTACGTTCAATTAGACAAGGGTTTTGACCCTTCTGCTGCGAACTTATTAGGGTTGGAAAAGCAGGTCAATCAGATATTTCATAAGCATAATCCCGAAATGACGGCCGCATTTCAATTGCAGCCTTTAACAAAAATCCATCTGGCACCTGAAAGATTGGGGGATTTGCCGGGACATGGGAATGCGCAATACGTAAACATCTTTTTTATAATCGCTATTTTGATAATTGTAGTAGCCTGTATCAATTTTATGAACCTGGCTACTGCACGTTCAGCCCGCAGGGCTAAAGAAATTGGCTTACGCAAAGTGGCAGGCGCTGTTCGCGGGCAATTGATCATCCAGTTTTTAAGCGAATCAGTATTTATTTCTTTTCTGTCTTTGTTATTTGCACTCGGGATCGTCTTTTTCTTTCTGCCCGTATTCAACGAACTCGCCGACAAAAAACTTACCATTGATTTGTCGGATGCAAAATTTTGGATAAGTCTTTTAGGTATCGCTTTGTTAACCGGTCTTATCTCCGGCAGCTATCCGGCCTTGTTCCTTTCTGGTTTTAACCCGGTTAAGGTTCTCAAAGGGAATGTAAAATCAATGGGTGGTAATTTACTGTTTCGTAACGGTTTGGTCGTAATCCAATTCATGGTTTCTATTGTATTGCTGGTAGGTACAGTGGTCATCTACAATCAGCTTAAGTTTATCAAAGACAGGAATCCCGGCTTCGAGAAGGCTAATCTCTTGTATATGCCAATAACAGGTGATATCTGGAATAATCAGCAAGCCTTGAAAGACGGGCTAAAACAAAATTCGCTTACCAGAGATTTTACGATCACTTCTGACCTTCCTACTAATCTTGCCAATGCTACCGGCGCAGATTGGAATGGCAAAGACCCACGCTTAAATATAGCCATACCATGCATGGCCGTTAATGAGGATTTTACCCATGTATTTAGGATGAAATTATTGGCAGGCCGAAGCTTTTCAGGGTCTGCTATAGCAGATTCCACTAATTACATGGTTAATGAAAAAATGCTAAATGTAATGGGTTTAAATGCTACTACAGCAATCGGTAAATCACTAATAGTACAGGGTGTTAAAGGTAATATCATTGGTGTTGTAAAGAACTTTAATTTTAAACCGATACAACAGGCCATAGAGCCGTTAGTGATGAGGTTTAATAAACTTGGTGGTTTTGTAGTGGTAAGAACATTACCCGGCAAAACCGGCGCTACAATAAAGGCTCTGGGAAAAATAAGTCAGGAACTCAACCCCGCCTACCCGTTTAGTTATGATTTCCTTGATCAGGATCTGGCTAATCTATATAAAGGAGAACAACAGATGGGCAACATTTTTAATCTGTTTGCCATACTGGGTATATTTATTTCCAGCCTGGGCTTATATGGCTTGTCGGCTTTTATGGCCGAGCAGCGCACCAAAGAGATTGGTGTACGTAAAGTATTAGGTGCATCCGTATTAAACCTCGTCTATTTATTATCCTCCGGCATCACCAGGTTAATACTGATCGCTATAGTAATAGCTGTACCACTTTCCTGGTATGCGGTTAACAGCTGGCTTGCCGGTTTTGCCTATCATATCAATGTGAGCTGGGTAGTATTTTTTACGGCCTCATTAGCCGCATTAAGCATTGCCTGGCTTACGGTTAGTTATGAATCAGTAAAAGCAGCAATTGTTAACCCTATAAAGAGTTTGAGGAGCGAATAATGCCACGCGCGTCCTTCAACAGGTTCAGGATGACCCGGCGCTTTTGTGTCATGGTGAGCTTGTCGAACCATTAGTAGGCTCGTGCCGTTGTTTAGTTAAGAGATGTTAAAAATTATAATTTAACACCCATAGTGCTGATATTGTAGTGCCAACAACTACTAATCACCGGTTATGATAAAAAACTACTTCAAGATAGCTTTTCGTAATTTAATAAGTCGCAAATTTTACACAGCCATAAATGTTTTTGGCCTTTCATTGGGCATTGGCTGCAGTATCATTTTATTCCAGTTTATAACCTACCATCTAAGTTTTGATACTTATCATCATAACGCAAAACAGCTGTACAAGGTAGTAACCGAATTACGTGTTGGTGACGGCAGTGTTATTTATGATCAGGGTAATTCAATAGCGCTGGCTAATAGTGTAAGGGCCAAGGTTCCGCAGGCAAAAGATGTTGCTATATTATTTAAGATCCGTAAAATTACTGTGGGCATTCCTCAAAAAGAAAGCCCGGTAAATAAACTCTTTGCTGAGAACGGTAATATAGCCCTTACAGACGCGCACTTCTTTAACCTGTTTGATTATGAATGGGAGCAGGGCGATAAATCTACAGCACTTAAAGCTCCTAATACAATTGTTTTAAGCCATAGTATAGCTCAAAAATATTTTGGCAGTCAGGATGTTATCGGCAAATTTATATCTGTCGATAGTAAAAACACCTTCAAAATAACGGGGATCGTAAAAGACCATGCTGCCAATACTGATATTAAAACCGATATATTTTTATCGCTGTCATCTTTAAAAAGCGTTTATCCCGAAACCGCTGAACCAATGGTAAACAACTGGGGCTGGATAGATTCAAAGAATAGCATATATGTATCCCTTGCCAATGGTACGTCAACCAAAACCATTGAAGCCATGATCAAAAAAATGGACAAGCAGGATCTGGGTGATACGAAATCGGCTTATACTTTTGTATTGCAGCCGCTAAAAGAAGTGCATTTTGATGGCCGGTATGGTGGTGTTATCCAACGATCGTTATTATTAACTTTAGGTATAATCGGGTTTTTGCTGTTAGTGATAGCCTGTGTTAATTTTATTAATATGGCCACAGCCCAAAGTTTTAAAAGAGCAAAGGAAATTGGTACACGAAAAGTTTTAGGCAGCTCACCATCTGCCATATTTATTCAGTTTATTACCGAAACTGCTTGTATAGTTTTATTTGCCGCATTATTGGCTGTTGTTTGGGTAATTATATTTTTACCCATATTAAACACCTGGCTGCAAACCGAACTTCATTTTAATTTTCTTCGGGATTATCAGCTGTCGCTTTTCTTAATGGCGGTGCTTGTTATCATCACTTTGGCGGCCGGTTCGTACCCTGCTATTATTTTAAGCAGGTTTAAACCCGTAAATGCTTTAAAGAACCAGGTGAACGATAGCGCCCGGTCGACAGGCTTCGCGCGTAAAGGGTTGATAGTTTTTCAAAATGTGATTGCACAGGTACTTATCATCGGCGCTATCCTGATCACCATGCAGGTAAAATTCTTAAAATCTGCCGGTTTAGGTTTTAACAAGGATGCTGTGGTGGTAATGCCGGTACCTGATAATGCTAAAAACAAAACCGACTTTCTGCGCAACCAGTTACTGGCACATCCTGATATTAAAAATGTAACCTATTGCGACAGGCCCGCGGCATCAACATTTAATGATGGTGGTTCGGTAAAATACGACAAACGTAATTGGGAAAATTTCACAGGCTACACAATAATGGGCGATGCCAGCTTTGCACAAACATTTGGGTTAAAAATTATTGCCGGCCGCAACATAGCTGAAAGTGATACCGCCAGCGAATACCTGGTTAATGAAATGATGGTGAAGAGATTAGGCGTAAAAGATCCGCAACAGATAATTGGCCATCAATTTGTTGCGGGTGGCATCACCAATAACCCGGGTATTATTGTAGGGGTGATAAAAGACTTTCATGCCCAGTCTTTATACACTGCTATTTTGCCGGAGTCTATCTGCGCATATCGTAAAAGCTACCGGTTTATGGCAGTAAAAATAAGCGGCAATAATGCCTCGGCATCTATCGAGCGTATTAAAAATAATTGGCAGTCGGTATATCCCGAGAGTGTTTTTGAATACCGTTTTCAGGATGAGCAGATCAATGATTTTTATCAGAAGGAAGATCTATTGAACAAACTGATCCGCTCAAGCGCTTTAATAGCCATATTTATAAGTTGTTTAGGCTTGTTGGGGTTAATTTCACTATTAACCCTTCAGCGTACAAAAGAGATCGGGATCCGCAAGGTACTGGGGGCATCGGTTACCAGCATCACCTCACTGTTAACTGTCGACTTTTTAAAATTGATTGTATTGGCGGTTATTATCGCATCGCCTATAGCCTGGCTCATGATGAGCAAATATCTGCAAAACTTTGCCTACCGTATTGATATACACTGGTGGGTGTTTGCAATATCCGCCCTTTCTGCATTGCTTATCACTTTTGTAACCGTAAGTTATCAATCTATAAAAGCCGCCATTGCCAACCCGGTAAAAAGTTTGAGGAGTGAGTAAAGATCTGCCAATCCAATGATGAATTAATTCAATTTGGAGCTGATTATTTTTTCTTGTCGAAATATTTGTAGATAAATAGTTTTAATCGAAATACGGTAAAGAAAATCAGTGGAAATTAGAGATATTTAGAGATTTTAAGAGGTGTTTTGGGCTAAAACCGTACCTTTATGCATGAATTTTTCATCGAAGCTGCTGGAGGATGCCGTTGCCGAATTTGCTAAATTACCAGGGGTAGGACAAAAAACTGCTTTGCGATTAGTACTGCATTTGCTTAACCGCGATAAGGAAGAAGTGCATAAGTTTAGCAGTGCAATAAGCAAGCTGCGTAACGAGATACAGTTCTGCCAAACCTGCCATAATATAGCAGACCAATCGGTTTGCCAGATCTGTTCATCACCTAAACGAGACCATAGCCTGATATGCGTTGTAGAAGATACACGCGACGTTATGGCTATTGAAAACACCAATCAATTCAATGGTGTTTATCATGTTTTAGGTGGATTGATATCGCCTATGGATGGCATTGGCCCCGCCGATCTGGAAGTGGATACACTTGTCGAAAGGTTAAAAAATAACACAGTAAGCGAAATAATTTTTGCCTTAAGCGCAACAATGGAAGGGGATACCACTATCTTCTATTTGCACAAACGTTTAAAACAATTTAATATAAATATCTCTACAATAGCACGTGGCATAGCTTTTGGTGGTGAATTAGAGTACGTAGACGAGATTACTTTAGGACGATCTATAGTAACCCGTGTACCGTATGAAAATTCATTATCCTGATCCCATGAAGATATCTATCGTTATAGTTAATAAGAGTTTGTGCTCTTTATTGAAGCAATGTTTAATTACTTTAATTAGAGCGTGCAGAGATATTGACTATGAGGTGATTGTGATAGATGATGCTTCTACAGACAGATCGGTTTACATGCTCCAGAATGAATTTCCGGATATAAAGCTTATCCAAAACGCAAATTCCGTGGGTATTGCCAAAGCCCGTAATCAGGGTATTGAACAAGCAACCGGAGAGTATGTTTTACTAGTCAGTGCGGATACAATTTGCAGCAAAAAAACTTTAGAGAATCTTGTTGAATTTATGGATAAACATACCGATGCCGGTGGTGTAGGTGTGCGGATGCTAAATTCCCGCGGCAACTTTCTTACCGAATCAAGAATCGGTTTTAACAAAGCCTGGGCTATAGTTTTGAAGCTTACAGGCCTGGCAAAGTATTTCCCAAAATCGCGCCTTTACAAGGCCGATACAGGTGCCTGGATAGAAGAAGAGGAATTTGACATTACCGAGGTTGATGTAATAAACGGTGCCTTTATGTTATTACGCAGATCGGTATTGAACGAGGTTGGTTTACTGGATGAAAGGTTTACCACATTTGGCCATGATGTTGATCTTTCGTTTAGGATAAGGCTGGCTGGGTATAAAAATTACTACTATCCCAAAACGTTTATATTAAATTTTGGCATGCAGCTAAAACCCAAATTTAGCTGGGACTACATTAAGCATTTTTATGGTGCTATGATTATATTCGCAGCGAAATATCTGTTCCACATGCCTGAAATTAAACTACCGGGCATCCCGCGGATATTCGCCGCGAAATATGAAGTTGAAAGATAAGACAGTCATTATAACAGGTGCATCATCAGGTATAGGAAAAGCCATGGCCGAAGAGTTTGCTGCACGTGGTGCTAACCTCATATTAGGTGCCAGGCAGTATGTTACTTTATGTGAAGTAGCCCAGGAGCTTGAAAAACAATACAATATAAGAGCCATTGCGGTACAATGTGATGTATCTGTAGAAGAAGATTGTGCCCATTTAATTAAACAAGCCATAACAACTTTTGGTAAAATAGATGTACTGGTAAACAATGCCGGTATCTCCATGCGCGCCCTTTTTAAGGATGTTGATCTTAAAGTTCTTAAATCATTAATGGATGTAAACTTTTGGGGTACTGTTTATTGTACCAAATATGCCTTGCCCGAGATTATTAAAACCAAGGGCAGTATTGTTGGCGTATCATCAATTGCCGGCTATAAAGGCCTGCCCGGTCGTGCAGGTTATTCAGCATCAAAATATGCTATGAATGGCTTTATGGATGCTTTGCGCATAGAGAATTTAAAAACCGGGGTTCATGTAATGGTGGCTTGCCCGGGCTTTACCTCATCAAATATCCGCAACACCGCGCTTGATAAGAACGGCAGCCAGCAAGGTGAAAGCACGCTTGAAGAAGATAAAATGATGACATCTGAAGAGGTGGCCATGCTGATAGTAAATGGCGTTGAGAACCGTAAACGTACCCTTATCATGACCTTCCAGGGAAAGCTGACTGTTTTTTTGAGCAAGTTTTTACCTGCCTTTTTAGATAAGCAGGTTTATAATGTGTTTGCTAAAGAAAAGAACGCATTGCTTAAATAAGAATTCGCAGTTGATCTAGCTACGTTCAACGATTTAATTAATCAACCGGCTCAAACTCACTTATCTTACTCATATCTAAAACAATCCTCCCTTCATCATCCCGCCCAAACATAGGGATGAATTTAGCACCCCAAACCATATCATGGTATTGGTAGGAGGTACGTGAGTGTACGGTTTGCGAAAACGTATCGTCAAAAGCTTTAAGTAATATCGAAAAGGAGGCCTGTGTCTTCTCCAGTTCATCGGGAGTTATTTCGGCCAATGGACTATTCTCATCTAATGGGTGAACAATTGTCCAGTTGAGGGTAAGGATGCTAACTTCTTTACGTTCCAATTCCAGTTGAAAAAACTTCCTTACAGGTTTATCACCTACCATCTCGTTGTAAGAAAATATCACTTCAACAACCAGGTCTATAAGTACATTTCTGCGTAAGTTAGATATCCTGAACATCAACCCCTTCCCATTTTCCCGGTAGGGGCTAACCAACATTTGATCACTATAAACAATTTTTGCTGATGGTTTTGAAAAACGACCGTAAAGCAAACCTGTAGCCAACGCAAAGGCCAGTAAACCCATCATTGATTCAATTGCAGCAACACTGTTTGCAATAACTCCATTTGGGGTTATGTGCCCGTAACCTACTGTAGATATGGTTTGTGCCGAAAAGAAAAACGCATCGAGGTAACGCCCTATACCGTTATGGCTGGCACCACCATCCAGGCTATCAGGCCCTATTGACACATAAATTGCGGCAAAAACCAGGTTAGTAACTAAATACCCGCTTAAAATTATCACCCAGAACCTGCCCCAACTCATCTTTATCAACGTGTGATAATTGTCGGCTGTATTAAATAGCGAGAGGCCTTTTCGCCTTACGTTTACCGAGCCATCCTTATTCAGGAGCGGCTGGCTTTTAATAACTGGTTGCGGGCCAAAGCCAAGATCGTTCTCCGGATTGATAGTTTGCTTACGTATTGCCATGGACTTTTTTAGTGATTTGGCGAATTAGTGATTTATTGATTTTTGAATAAACGAACAGATTTTGCCCCAATCACAAATTCGCTAAACCATTAACGCACTAAATGCATTCGTAAAAATATCATTCTGCTTGCTTTTAGTGAAAAGTATTTCCATATTTGCCTTAACAAAATGAAAACATTAAACAACAATTGGTGGTGGCTTAACGAAAATTCGTAAGGCAGCCTCATTTTTTGTTTTTAAGCTATACAGAAGGGTTGCCACATGGTAACCCTTTTTTTATGCCCAAATTATGAAACAGATATTAAATCACCTTTTTGAACATAAGACCTTTACCCGCGAGCAATCAAAAGAAATTTTGAAGAACATTGCTTTGGGTAAATATAACAACTCGCAAATGGCAGCGTTTATGACTGCTTATTGTATGCGTAGTATTACCGTTAATGAACTGGAGGGTTTCCGTGATGCCATGCTGGAGCTTTGCCTGCCCATTGACTTGCAAACAGGAGAATTGATAGACCTTTGCGGTACTGGTGGCGATGGTAAGGATACCTTTAACATATCAACCCTTGCATCATTTGTAGTTGCCGGGGCAGGGTATAAGGTGGCCAAGCATGGTAACTATGGCGTTTCGTCAGGCTGTGGGTCATCAAACGTAATGGAACATTTGGGTTATGTGTTTACCAATAATGAGAATGCATTAAGGCGAAACATTGATAAAGCGAATATCTGTTTCTTGCATGCGCCGCTTTTTCACCCGGCTATGAAAACAGTAGCGCCTATCCGACGCGAATTGGGCGTAAAAACATTCTTTAATATGCTTGGCCCGCTGGTTAACCCGGCAAAGCCTCAAAACCAACTGGTTGGGGTGTTTAACCTTGAACTGGCAAGGGTATATGCTTACCTGTATCAAAAATCGGGGATAAAATATACAATCTTAAATGCACTGGACGGTTATGATGAAATTTCGCTTACCTGCGATTTTAAAACATTTTCTGCCGAAGGCGAAAAGATAAACAGCATTGAAGCCCTGGGCTTTACCAAACTGAATGAAGACGAGATCACCGGCGGACATACGGTGAGTGACTCGGCAGAAATATTCATGAAAGTTTTAAATGATGAGGCCACCATAGCGCAAAGCAGCGTAGTGTTAAGCAATGCCGCTTTAGCCATCAAAACCATCAACCCGGATAAAAACTTTGCCGATTGCTATTACGAGGCCGAAGAAGCGTTAGTAAGCAAAAAAGCGTTGAACAGTTTTAAAACCCTGATTGCCAATTAATATGAAAATTAAGGTTTGCGGTTTAAAGTACACTGATAATATTAAAGCTGTGGAAGCTTTAAAGCCCGACTACATGGGCTTTATCTTTTATGAACAATCGCCAAGGTTTGTTAGTGAGCTTAATGAGAACTTTTTAGATTACATACCT
This sequence comes from Mucilaginibacter sp., assembly GCF_041660805.1. Classification (GTDB taxonomy): domain Bacteria; phylum Bacteroidota; class Bacteroidia; order Sphingobacteriales; family Sphingobacteriaceae; genus Mucilaginibacter. The sequence goes on from NZ_JBAZVP010000008.1 coordinate 107,326, forward strand.
GCAGATATTATTAAAACCGGTGTTTTTGTTGATGAACATGCCGACGCTATAAGTAAGCTGATATACAAATACAAACTGGATGCGATACAATTGCACGGTTCAGAAGATGCGGAGTTTTGTGACCTTTTTAAGCACGAAGTACAAGTTATAAAAGCCTTTGGTGTAGATGAGAACTTTGATTTTTCGCAACTTAAGGCCTATGAGAACATAGTCAGCTTTTTCCTGTTCGATACCAAAACGGCGGTACATGGCGGATCAGGCAAGACTTTTGATTGGAATATTATGAGGAAATATGATCTGAGTGTGCCGTTCTTTTTGTCGGGCGGATTGAGTTTGGAAAATATAGAAGAGATAAAAAAGATAGATCATCCTATGTTATATGGGGTTGATCTGAACAGCCGGTTCGAGGTTTCGCCCGGGATGAAAGATATAAATAAGCTAATACAAGCATTTAATACTATTAAAAACATTTAACAGCAATGAAGTACGGAGTTAATGAACAAGGATATTACGGAGATTTTGGCGGAGCGTACATACCTGAAATGCTGTATCCAAATATTGAAGAGCTAAGGAAGGAATACCTTAAAATTATAGATGACGAAAGCTTTAAGGCTGAGTTTAACCAACTGCTGCGCGATTATGTGGGCAGGCCTTCGCCATTGTATCATGCCAAAAGATACTCTGAAAAATACGGTGCCAATATCTTCTTTAAGCGCGAAGACCTTAATCATACAGGTTCGCACAAAATCAACAATGCTATCGGGCAGATCCTCTTAGCACAGCGATTAGGCAAAAAACGCATAATTGCCGAAACCGGTGCCGGTCAGCATGGTGTGGCTACAGCTACTGTTTGTGCCTTAAAAGGGATTGAGTGCGTAGTTTATATGGGCGAGATTGATATGGAGCGCCAGGCACCAAACGTGGCCCGCATGAAAATGCTGGGCGCAACGGTAGTACCGGCAACATCAGGCAGTAAAACACTTAAGGATGCTACCAATGAGGCCTTGCGCGACTGGATAGGCAACCCGGTTGATACACATTACATAATAGGTTCTGTAGTAGGCCCATATCCGTATCCTGATATGGTTGCTAAATTCCAGTCTATCATATCAGCAGAAACCAGAAAACAACTTTTAGAGCAAACTGGTAACGAATTGCCACAATATGTGATGGCCTGTGTTGGCGGCGGCAGTAATGCTATGGGTATGTTCTATCATTTTTTAGATGACGAGGATGTAAAACTAATAGCCGTTGAAGCAGCCGGTAAGGGAGTTGATAGCGGCCACTCCGCAGCTACCACTTTTTTAGGGCGTGAGGGCATATTGCATGGCAGCCGAACCATACTTATGCAAAGCGACGATGGGCAGGTTATAGAGCCTTATTCTATCTCTGCCGGGCTTGATTATCCTGGCATAGGTCCGCAGCATGCACATTTGTTTAAAATAAACCGGGCCACGTATGTGAGTATTACAGATGATGAATCATTACAGGCAGGTTTACTTTGTTCGCAAATGGAAGGCATTATTCCGGCGATTGAAACGGCCCATGCTTTAGCCTATTTAGAGAAAATGACCTTCAAAAAGGATGATAATGTGGTAATATGTATTTCGGGAAGAGGCGATAAGGACCTGGCTACTTACATTAACCATTTTGGATTTTAATTTTCAATAGCAGAGATAAGTGATTAGTCATTAGCTTTATGCTGCAATATGTTAACTAATCGCTTATCTCAAACTGCTGCCTCCAACTGTATCATTACCGTACACAAGGTGTTACACTTACGAACATAGCGATACAATTACACAATTATTAAATTATTGATTATCAGTAATTTAATTTATTGGTATAGGATTTAATCATAGTTTAGGCTAATGCCATAATTATGTTTAAAAACTACTTCAAAATTGCCTGGAGGAATATAGTTCGCCATAAGGGCTATTCTATAATTAATATATCGGGGTTAAGCGTAGGTATTGCAGCTTGCCTGCTCATATTTGTTGTATTGCAATTCGAGTTAAGTTTTAATACCAATTTCACCGGTTACAAAAACATCTATCATTTAATTACCGAACAAAAGCAGGATGGTGGTGTAAGTTATAACCCGGGTACATCCCCGCCCGCTGTTGATGCTTTAAGAAATGATTTTCCGCAGATAAAATTTGCTGCCTTAAACTCAAGCTATGGCAGCCAGTTAACGGTACCCGGCAATTCATCCAATAACGCAGCGGACGATAAAAAATTCACCGAAAGCGTAGGTGTATTCTTTATGGAGCCCCAGTTTTTCGATATTTTTAATACTAACTGGTTGGCCGGCAACAAAAATGTACTGGCTCAGCCAAATATGGTTGTTATTGATAAAAGTACAGCCGCAAAATATTTTGGCGATTGGAAAGATGCAGTAGGTAAAGTCCTTAAAATGGATAATATATTAACCTTAAAAGTTGCAGGGGTTATTGAGGATGCACCTGATAACAGCGATTTCCCATTAAAAGTGCTGGTGTCATATATCACCTGGAAACAGAACTCCAAAGATTATAACTACAATAACGACTGGAACACCATAAGCAGTAACAACCAGGTATTTGTGCTATTGCCGCAAAATATAACTGCAGAGAGCATAAATAAGCAGTTAGTTCCATTTACAAAAAAATATGTTGAAAAGGATACCCGCAAAACTACCCGGATACATGAATTACAGCCTTTAAGCGACTTGCATTTTGATACCCGTGTAGGCAATACTCTCGGCGATCACCTAACCAGCAAGAGCACATTACGCACATTATCATTTATTGCGGTACTTATTATCGTAATGGCATCCATCAACTTCATTAACTTGTCAACAGCGCAGTCTGTGGGCAGGTCAAAAGAGGTTGGTATCCGTAAAGTGTTAGGCAGCAGCAGGCAACAATTAGTAATACAGGTTATTGGCGAAACCACCCTCATCGTTATTTTTTCGGTTTTCCTTGCCATAGTAATAGCTAAGTTAGCTTTGCCTTTATTAAAGAACATAGCCAGCGTGCCAGATAATATTGGTTTATTTAACACAGGCAGTGTTTTGTTCATCATAATTACCATGGTAGTGGTAATATTGTTATCGGGCATTTATCCGGCAATGGTTGTATCGGGCTTTAAACCGGTACTGGCTATTAAAAATAAAATTACAGCAGCTTCCATCGGTGGTATACCATTACGCCGGGCATTGGTTGTCGCACAGTTTGCTATAGCACAATTACTCATCATAGGTACACTTGTAGCTGTAAATCAAATGAACTTTGTAAACGAAGCTGATCTCGGCTTTAACAAAAGTGCCGTATTAATACTGCCGGGGTATACCGATAGTATCAGCCTAAACAAATTAGACGCTTTTAAACAGCAATTACTTCAAAAACCGGGTGTAAAATCGGTGAGCTTTTCATCAGATCCGCCATCGTCAGATAATAACTGGGCACAGAATTTTTATTTTAACCACTCAGATAAAGACCCTACATACCCTACCTTTTTAAAATATGGCGATGCCGATTACTTTAAAACCTACGGGATGAAGTTTGCAGCCGGCCGTGGTTACGATCATAGCGATACTACCCGCCAGGCAGTGGTAAATGAAACCTTTATTCATAAGTTGGGGATCCAAAAAGCCGAAGATGCTATTGGTAAAGATGTAAAATTAGGATCGGGCCAGTGGGTACCTATAACCGGAGTAGTAAAAGATTTTAAAACAAATTCATTACGTGATGCCGTTAAGCCAATTGTAATAACCGCCCGCAAAAAGTTTGAATCGCAGGCGGCTGTTAAAATAGAAACCAAAAATTTGAAAAATACCGTTGCTGAGATTCAAAGCCTGTGGGAAAATACTTACCCGGAATACGCATACAATGGTTATTTCCTGGATGAGAACATTGCTAAATTCTACAAACAAGAGAACCAGCTGGCATTGGTTTATAAGATCTTTGCTATTATCGCCATATTTATTTCGTGCCTTGGCCTTTATGGCTTAGTATCATTCATGGCAGTACAGCGCACCAAAGAGGTAGGCGTGCGAAAGGTATTAGGCGCATCAGTATTCAGCATTGTTTTTTTATTCTCAAAAGAGTTTATGATACTGATAGCCATATCATTTGTAATAGCCATGCCTGCCGCCTGGTACATGATGACGGAATGGTTGCAGAACTTCGCTTACCGTATCCCGCTAACGGGTGGTGTTTTTATATTGGCCATCGTAGCATCTACAGGCATAGCATGGATAACAGTAGGATACAAAGCCGTTAAGGCTGCCTTGGTTAACCCGGTAAGAAGTTTAAGAAGCGAGTAATAAATCAATATTTAAATTATACTAAAACCTATAATAAACCTATATGCTAAAAAATTATATAAAGACTGCCTGGCGCAGCATACAGCGTAATAAAAGTTACACTATTATAAATGTTATTGGTTTAGCTATAGGTATTGCGGCTTGTCTGCTTATATTTTTAGTAATTAATTTTGAAACCAGCTTTGATAATTACCATACTAAAAAGAACCACATATACCGTTTGCTTAGTAAACGTACATCGTCCGAAGGTATAAAGATCAGGGCTGGTGTGCCATTCCCGGTAGCAGAAGGTTTACGTGTTGACTATCCCCAATTGCCGTTTGTAGCATCCGCCTTAAATGATGAAAATCAGCAAATAAGTGTTAACGACAATACAGGGCAGGTAAAAAGATTTAAAGAGAAGGACCTGTATTTTACAGAACCTCAGTTCTTCAATATTTTTGATTTTGCCTGGCTGGCCGGTGACAAAAAGAATGCTTTAACCGAACCCAACACTGTTGTGATCACCCGGCAAATTGCCGAAAGATACTTTGGCACCTGGGATAACGCAATGGGGAAAACAATTAAGTATAACAATAAGATTGACCTTAAGGTAACAGGTGTTTTAGAAAACCTTCCTTTAAATACCGATCTGCCGGTTAATATCGCTATATCTTTCAACACAATTAAAGGTACCGACTACGGGAATAACCTTCAAGACTGGCAAAGCACTTTTGGTTCTCACTCTTGCTTTATTGTGCTGCCTGATAACATCAGCGAAGCAAAATTCACCAATGATTTAGTCGCTTTTGTGAAAAAGCATAAACCTAATCAGGCCAAACAAGAGGCCTTTTTATTACAGCCTTTAACCGAAATGCATTATGATACACGCGCGGGGCTTTTTAGCGGGCAGGTATTTAGTAAAGACCTGATAAAGGCGTTTAGCCTTATTGGTTTGTTTTTGTTAATTATTGCCTGTGTTAACTTTATTAACCTGGCTACAGCACAGGCTGTAAACCGGTCAAAAGAAGTTGGTATACGCAAAGTACTTGGAAGCAGGCGTAAACAGCTTATCCTCCAATTTATAAGCGAAACCTTTATTATTACTTTGTTTGCCATAACACTGGCAATTATAATTAGCGAAGCCGCACTGCCGGGTTTAAACAATTTGCTTGAGATAAAACTTAGCGCTGGCTTTATTACATCGCCCGATATAATGCTGTTTTTAGCCAGTGTACTCGTTGGTGTTACCCTGCTGGCGGGGATGTATCCTGCAATTGTACTCTCGGGCTTTAATCCTATAGCTGCTTTAAAAAACAAAATAAGCACAGGTAAAGCCAATGGAATTACTTTAAGGCGCAGTTTGGTTGTATTACAATTTGGCATTGCGCAGGTGCTGGTTATTGGCACCATAGTAATTATAAGCCAGGTAGATCATTTTAAAAATTCGGCATTGGGGTTTGATAAAGATGCTGTAATAACGGTGACTTTACCCGGAGACAGTTTAAGCAGGTTAAACATGAAATCTCTACAGAGAGGTATCATGCAACAAGCAGGCGTAAAGGACTTTAGTTACAGTTTTACCAGTCCATCAGACAATACCAATTGGGGTACGCCAATAAGATATAATAATGCTACTGAGGAAACAGACTTTAAGGTAAACTTAAAATGGTCTGATAACGAATATTTTAAATTATATAATATAAAGTTTATTGCTGGTGGCCCTTACATAAAAAGTGATACAGTAAGGGGATATGTAGTTAACGAAACCCTTTTGAAAAACCTTGGTGTTACCGACCCCAAAGAGGCTATTGGTAAAACCATTAACATATGGGAGGACAAGAACCTGACCCAGAAAATTGTTGGTGTGGTGAAAGACTTTAATGTTAGCTCTCTTCGGGAACAGATCCCACCTGTTGTAATGGCTTCATGGACGGGTCAGTATAGCATTGCTAATATAAAGCTAAAGCCATCAAATGTTAAATCGACCCTGGCTACCATAGAAAAACTTTGGACCGCCACCTTTCCTGATAATGTTTACGAATACAAATTTTTGGATGACAAGATTGCCAACTTCTACAAAAAAGAAAGTCAGCTATCACAGCTGTATAAAATATTTGCTGGCATAGCCATTTTTATATCATGCCTGGGCTTATATGGTATGGTGTCATTTATGGCTGTTCAGCGCACTAAGGAAGTAGGCATTCGTAAAACATTAGGCGCATCTGTAGCAAATATCGTTTATCTGTTCTCAAAAGAATTTACGCTGCTTATTGTAATTGCGTTTGTAATTGCAGCGCCCATTGCGTGGTATTTTATAAATCAATGGTTGCAAGCCTATACCTACCGCATTAAGCCCGGTGCTGGTATATTTATTTTAACCATATCCATATCCATAATAATTGCCTGGATAACTGTAGGATATAAAGCTATTAAAGCGGCTTTGGTTAACCCTGTTAGAAGTTTAAGAAGCGAGTAATAAATCAAAAAATATACTAAACCCTATAATAGTTAATCTGTATGTTAAAGAATCATTTTAAAATAGCTTTGCGAAACCTCTGGAGGCACAGAGTTTTTTCATTTATTAATATCACAGGTTTATCTGTTGGTATAACAGCATGTTTTTTCATATTCATGTATGTGGCCTTCGAGCTGAGCTATGATAGGTTCCACACCAAGGTAGATCGTATTTACCGTATAGTTACAGATATTAAAACCCCATCAGAAACAATAAACACAGGTGTTACTTCATGGGCTTTCGCTCCAAATATAAAAGCAGATTTCCCTGAAGTGGAATCATTTGTAAGGGTGAGTGGTGGTAGCTTTCTGGTAAGAAAAGATAATATTAAATTTCAGGAGGAAAGAACTCTATTTGCTGACTCATCCTTTTTCAGGGTATTTGATTTCAAGCTATTAAAAGGGAACCCTCAGACAGCATTAGTTGCCCAGGCAAGTGTGGTATTTACAGAAACTGCTGCTAAAAAGTATTTCGGTAATAGCAACCCTGTGGGGAAAACCGTATTAATTACCGGTGATGCCATACCTGCAACGGTAACAGGTATAATGCAGGACATGCCCGAAAATTCGCAGATAAAAGCAGATATGCTGGTATCTATGACATCGCTTACAGAAAGATTTAATAAAGGTTTAGATAAGCAATGGGGTAACTACGGTGCTACAAGTTTCCTTCTTTTAAAGCCGGGTACTGATGGAAAAACATTGGAAAAGAAATTACCGGCATTTATGGAAAAACGTAATGGGGTTGAGGCAAAAAAAAATCAAATGTTTGCAACGCTGTTCCTTGAACCTATGAAGGATGTTTATTTGCACACCAAAAGAGGCGGACAAGAAACAGGCAGCATTAGCAACGTTTATATTTTCAGTATCGTAGCGGTATTTATACTGCTGATTGCCTGTATCAACTTTATTAACCTTACCACAGCCCGCTCTGTTGAAAGGGCAAAAGAAGTTGGCATCCGTAAAGTTGTGGGTGCAGCCAAAGGCGAATTGGCCAGGCAATTTATAGGCGAATCTGTAGTGCTGTGCCTCATCGCCTTTGTAATAACTGTTATTCTATCTGTATTATTACTGCCGTTGTTTAACCAGTTGTCAGGTAAAATTGTTAGTCCGGGTATATTTTCAAATGCCTGGAATATAATTATTTTATTTGTTACCTCTATTGGCATTGGTTTACTTGCGGGTATATATCCTGCTATGGTACTTACATCATTTAAACCGGTTTTGGTTTTAAAGGGGAGGTTTTCTACCGGTACAAAAGGCAGCATGCTGAGAAAAAGCCTGGTTGTAGCACAGTTCAGTATATCTATTGCGCTAATCATCGGTACCATTATCGTTTATAACCAAATGGATTTTATGCGTAACCGTGATCTGGGCTTCACAAAAGATCAGGTGATCGTTTTAGATAGTAATGGCGACCCGGGTAAACAAGCATTCAGTCAAACCATAGCAGCTTTATCGGGTGTTAAATCAGTCTCATTATCATCAAGCGTACCCGGTGGTGGCAATTCAGGCGCTTATTCAGAGATCGAAAACAAAAAAGGTGACCTGCAAATAGCCAACCTCGACCTATACTTTGTAGATTTTAACTACATCAACCAGTTTAAAATAAAAATGGTCGCAGGCAGGCCGTTCTCTAAAGACTTTATGACAACTGATACATCACAAGCAATGCTGCTAAATGAAGAAGCAGTTAAGTTGTTTGGCTACAGTTCGCCACAACAGGCAATTGGCAGGCGTTTTAAACAATGGGGCCGCGAAGGTAAAATAGTAGGGGTGATGAAAGATTTTCACTTCAGATCGCTGCAAGAAAAAATAAAGCCTTTGAGCATGCGTGTTGAATTGAATAACCTTAACCTGGTATCAGTAAAAGTATCAGCAGCTAACCTGCCGGGCACACTTGCCGCTATTGAAAGTAAATGGAAACAGCTTTTACCGAACAGGCCTTTTAGCTATTACTTTTTAGATGAGTTTTTTGACAGGCAATACCGCAGCGAACAGCGTTTTGGTAAACTCTTCTTTAACTTTTCTATACTGGCAATAGCCATATCATGCCTTGGTTTATTAGGCCTGGCTTCCTACAGCACTTATCAACGCACCCGCGAGATAGGTATCCGTAAAGTATTAGGCGCTTCAACACCTGGTATAGTAAATATGCTCTCTATCGACTTTATGAAACTGGTACTTATTTCTTTTTTTATTGCAAGCCCTCTTGCCTGGTACTTTATGTATAAATGGCTGCAGGATTTTGCTTACCGTATTGATATACAGTGGTGGGTATTTGTAGTTGCAGGTATCCTGGCTATGATAGTGGCTATTACAACCATAAGTTTCCAGGCTATAAAAGCAGCGCTAAGTAACCCGGTAAAGAGTTTACGAAGCGAATAATGATTTTTCATTAGGTCACAGATACATTTAAAGAAATGTATCTGTGACCTAATAATTTTGACTCAATAACGAATGAAGTAATGATTAAGATATGATAAAGAATTATTTTAAAACCGCCTGGCGTAATCTTTGGAAAAACAAAGTATCGTCTGTGATAAATATAATTGGCCTTGCCATAGGTATGGCCGCTTGTATTGTTATCATTCTATTCGTATCATACGAAAAGAGCTTTGATAACTTCCATACCAAAAACATTTACCGCCTTAACGAGGTACAAAAATTCCCGGGGATGGTGGCTTCTCAAAAAGTAGCGCTGTCTATGTACCCAATGGGGCCGGCGTTAAAGAACGAGTTTCCGGAGATCAAAAACTTTACGCGTGTAAAATGGAATGCTAAATATCAGGTCACTAACGGCGATAAACGGATATTTTTGCCACAGGTGTTTGCTGTTGATTCTACCTTTTTAAAAATATTCGATTTTCAATTGATAAAAGGCAATAAAGAAACTGCTTTAGAAAAGCCAAATAGTGTTTTAATTACCCAGCAAACTGCCGAAAAACTTTTTGGTACTGAAGACCCCATGGGTAAGGTAATAACCCATTATGGTGGCGATACGGTTAAATTTGCGGTTACCGGTGTATTAGCTAATGTGCCGCAAAACTCCCAGTTGCAATTTGATGCCGTATACTCGTTCAGCAGCATTTATAAACCCTGGATGAATAACTGGGGTGGTAACTGGTTAAATACTTATTTTGAGTTAGCGCCGGGTACTAAAACTGCCGCTTTAGAAAAGCAATTTCCAAATTTTCTGAAAAAGTACATGTCTAAAGAAGGCGCAACCTTTTATGAACTGTTTGTATTGCCGCTTAAGGCCGTTCACGCCAACTCTGCAGATATCGGGCTTGATTATATCAACTTCCAAAAGTTCGACAAAAACTCAACTAATCTGTTTGGTATAATAGCATTCATTGTGCTCATCATAGCCTGTATAAACTTCATGAATCTTTCAACCGCACGTTCATCTGAAAGGGCAAAAGAAGTTGGCATTCGCAAATCAATAGGAGCTGGCCGTTTTCAATTAGCGATGCAATTTTTAGGCGAAACCATCTTGTTATCGCTATTAGCACTGCTGTTATCTATTGCTTTGGTTGAACTTACACTGCCATTTGTGAATAATTTAAGTCAGCGCCATATAACGCTGCCATTATTCAGTAACCCGTTAATTATATTAGTGATGCTTGGCGGTACTACACTGGTAGGGATACTATCGGGGATCTATCCTGCTGTATTTTTGTCGTCGTTCCAGCCGGTTAAAGTATTAAAGGGATCTGTTGAAAGTGGTAAAAATAAAGGCAGGTTGCGTAATATATTAGTTGTAGGCCAGTTTACCAGCGCAGTTTTCTTGATGATAGCCACTGTGTTTGTGCTTAAGCAGCTGGATTTTATGCAAAAGAAAGACCCCGGCTTTAACCGCGAACAGATTGTTACCATTCCATTGGATAACATTACTTCGCGCAAGTTTGATGTTTTAAAACAACAATTATCCGGCAATACCTTAATTGCAGGGGTAACAGGTGCACAGGATAATTTGGGAAGCCATCTGGATCAGTCTGGCGTGGAGTTTAAATATGGCGGCGGGCCATTAAGGAAACTGGCATCAACCCGCTTAATTGTTGATCCTGATTATTTAAGCCTGTACAAAATAAAGCTTGTTGCGGGTAAAAACTTCTCCAATGAAAAAGGCGCTAATGGCCGTGAATACATTATTAACGAAGCACTGGCTAAAGAGCTGTTAAAAGATTATCCTAAGGCTACAACAGAATCGCTTGTTGGTAAGCATTTTGGTTTTGATTCGGCCGGTGTAATAACCGGTATTGCCAAAAACTTCAATTTTAATTCGTTGCATTACAAGGTGGAAACCATGTTCATGTTTAATCAAAAGGACTGGGGTTACAGCAACGCATCTGTTAAAATAAAACCGGGCAAATCAGCGGAGGCCATCAACTTTATTAAAGCGACGTGGAAATCCATGTTCCCTGATTATCCTTTTGAATATCAATTTTTAGATGAACATTTTGAGGAAGTTTACCGTGCCGATAACCAGGTTAGTAAAATAGTAAGCATACTGGCCGGATTGGCCATAGTTATATCCTGCCTTGGACTGTTTGGCCTTGCATCATTCTCTGCGGAAAAACGGGTTAAGGAAATAGGCGTGCGCAAAGTATTGGGTGCATCTGTGCAAAGTGTGGTGCTGTTGCTTTCCGGGCATTTTATTAAGCTGGTATTTATATCAAACCTTATTGCCTGGCCGCTTGCCTGGTATGTAATGAACCGTTGGCTGCAAGATTTTGCTTACCGTATAGATATTACATGGGGCACATTTGCGTTTGTGGCCTTGCTATCTGTGCTAATAGCTTTGTTAACCATCAGTTTTCAATCAGTTAAAGCAGCAATAGCTAACCCGGTAAAAAGTTTAAGAAGCGAATAGAGTTAGTATTAACAGTTAAAAATCACTGGGGTCATAAAGTTTAATTAGTAGCATGATAAGAAATTATTTTAAAACAGCCTGGCGCAATTTGTCGCAAAACAAAACAACATCTTTAATAAGCATAGCCGGGTTAGCAGTTGGCATCTGCTGCTTTTTACTATTGTCTACCTATCTGATCAACGAATTACGCTATGACCGTTTTCATGAAAAGGCCGGCCGGATAGTACGGATTGCCTACAGTTACAAATCTGCCGATGACCCTGAAGCTACCAACACTGCCAGAACACCTACGGCACCTGTGCCGGTGTTTAAGCAGGAATTAGCGGAAATTGAAGATGGTGTACGAATTTATGATTACTCTGGCGGCAGGCCTGCCGCTGTGCAATATGGTGATAAGCTTTTGAGTGAGAAGAAAATGCTTTTAGCCGATGAGTCGTTCTTTAAGATCTTCAGCTTTAGGTTTGTGGCCGGTAACAGGGCTACCGCTTTAAAGAACCCATCGTCAGTGGTTATTTCGCAATCAACAGCAAAAAAATATTTTGGTGATGATAACCCTATCGGTAAAATACTAAAGGTTAACCAAACCAATAATATGATGGTAACCGGTGTTGTTGAAGATATGCCGGAATACTCACAGATAAAATTTGATTTGATGGGCAGCTATGCCACTCTGGAGCGCTCAAAAAGCCGCAAATGGGATTCGGCAAACGATTACTCATACCTATTGCTTAAACCAGGCGTAAACCCGTTAACTGTTCAAAATAAAATGAACAGTTACTTAAATAATCTCTCCAAAGACGACACTAACCCGGGCTCTAAAGCATGGTTCACTTTAGAACCGCTTACCAGGGTGCATCTTTACTCAGCTGCATCATCAGGGTTAGAGCCGTCAGGCAACATTAAATACATTTATATTTTAGGTATAGTCGCTATAATATTACTGGTGCTTGCCTGTGTTAACTTTTTAAACTTAGTTACCGCTAAATCGGCAGAACGTGCACGCGAAATAGGCGTACGTAAAGTAATGGGTGCACAGCGTGGCCAGTTATTTTTCCAATTTATAACAGAGGCCGCTATTATAACATTGCTGTCGTTAGTAGCGGGCTTATTGTTGGCAGCAGCTTGTTTCCCATCATTTAGCACTTTTAGCGGCCAGGTACTCAGCTTTAACACCTGGAATATTACCTGGCTGGTAAGCGCGCTGATAAGCCTGTTTATTTTGGTGACTTTATTGGCCGGTACTTATCCGTCATTATATCTGTCGGCTTTTAAGCCGGTGGTAACGCTTAAGGGTAATTCAGGTGGTTATGCAGGGGGAAATACGCTACGTAAATCATTGGTAGTATTTCAGTTTGTTGTATCGGTATTCTTTATCATCAGCACATTAATTGCAGGCAGCCAGTTACAATATATACAGCATTTAAATACCGGTATGAACCGTGAGCAGGTAATGGTGCTGGAAATTGGCGGCATGCCTTACAGTAATATGGAGGCTTTTAAAAGTGAGATAATGCGGCAATCGGGCATCCAGGGCGCAACAGCTACTTATGATTCGCCTGTAAATGTACGGGGCGGCTATTCTATCAATAGCGCCGAAGGTAAAGCACCCGATTATAATTTATCTGTAATAGCCATGCCTGTTGAAAAAAGCTTTATCAAAACTATGGGCATTAAGCTGATACAAGGCAATGACCTTAACATAAGCGACGAGCAGCAGGTACAATCAAAAGACAGCGAAAAGCGTAAATACAGTTTTATATTAAATGAAACCGCCATACGTGAGATGGGATGGAAGCCGGAGGAGGCCATTGGCAAGCGCATAGGTTTAAATGGCCGTACAGGCACTATAAAGGCCATAGCGAAGGATTTTAACTTTACATCGCTGCACACCAAGATCTCGCCGATAGTAATGTTTCCAGAATATGATTGGTTTGGTAAGTTATTGGTAAAAACAAATGGTAAAAATACCGCCAATACTATTGAAGCCGTACAAGCCCAATGGCATAAGTTTTATCCAAACACGCCTATTGAATATCATTTTCTTGACCAGGAGTTTAATGAAATGTACAAGAACGACCAGCGCACAAGCAGTATATTAACTGCTTTTACCGTTGTTACCATATTTATATCATGCCTGGGGTTGTTCGGGTTAGCAGTATTCTCAACCCGTCAGCGTGTTAAAGAGATAGGTATACGTAAAGTTTTAGGGGCCGGGGTATTGAATATTGTAGGCCTTATTTCTTCAGATTTTTTAAAGCTGGTGATCATTGCCGTTATCATCTCTTCGCCATTAGCCTGGTATGCCATGAGTAAATGGCTGCAGGATTTTGCTTATCGCATACATATTGAGTGGTGGGTATTTGCATTGGCAGGAGGCATGGCTGTTATCATCGCCTTTATTACGGTAGGTTATCAATCTGTAAAAGCGGCCCTGAGTAACCCGGTGAAAAGCTTGCGGAGCGAATAGGATAGATGTGTTTTCACATATTAAATAATTAACACGATTTCGGTCGTGTTTTTTTTGCACCTGATTCTTGTCTTTTTGTGCCTGGTTCTATCACTATAACTGTATCATTACCGAACGCACGCTGTGCATAAGCGTACAGTTTAGTTTTTAATTTATATTATAATATGCTCATAATAAGTGCTTTATAACTTTGGTATATTATTGATGCTTTAATGCCAAAATCAAATAAGAAATTGCAACCAGTAAACAACAATTCATTAATCACAAACAATTAAAATGTTATCACTTCAGCATATTTCAAAGTATTACCAGGTAGGCGGAAACAAGAATTTTGTTATAAACGACATTAGTTTAGATGTTGAAGAAGGCGAGTTTGTTTCAATAATGGGCCCCTCGGGTTCAGGGAAATCAACGTTGCTTAATATTGTAGGCATGTTAGATGAGCCATCGGCCGGTTACCATTATTTTGTAAACCAGCCCGTGCATCAGCTTAAAGAAAAACAGCGCTCGGCATTGTATAAACAATACATCGGGTTTGTTTTCCAGGCCTACCATTTAATTGACGAGCTTACCGTTTATGAAAACATCGAGACCCCTTTGATCTATCAGGATGTAAAAGGATCTGAACGCAAAGCGATGGTAGCCGACATGCTTGACCGTTTCCAGATAGTAGGCAAGAAGGATCTTTTCCCGGCGCAGTTATCCGGCGGGCAACAGCAATTAGTAGGTATTGCACGCGCTTTGATTGCCAAACCGAAATTATTATTAGCTGATGAACCCACAGGTAACCTTAACTCTAAACAAGGCGAAGAGATTATGGAGCTGTTTCGTAAGCTGAACAAAGAAGATGGCGTTACTATCATCCAGGTAACCCACTCCGAAAAAAACGCGGAATATGGTACGCGTATTATTAACCTGCTGGATGGAAGGGTAGAATCTTCCAAAAAATTCTGAACTATAACACAAAATGCGATACTTTAAATTTATATTTTTTAGTTTAATTACTGTACTACCGGCATTGGCGCACAGCCAAACTGCCACAGATAGTGTACTTACCTTGCAGCAATGCATTGATATTGCCATCAAAAACAATCTCGATGTAAAGAAGAGCGAGCTGCAAATGCAAACCACTCATGTTAACTTTAACCAGGCAAGAGAAAACATGCTGCCTTCTATAAATGGCCAGGTAGACCATAGCATTAACAGTGGCCGTGGTATTGATCCATCAACCAACACTTATGTAAACCAATCGTTTAAACAGGGTAATTATAGCTTAAGCAGTGATCTTACCGTATTTAGTGGCTTACAAAACCTTAATAATATCAAACAAACATCTTTAGCCTATCAAGCCGGTAAAATGGATTTCCAACAAGCTAAAGACCAGGTTACTATTAATGTTATTACAGCTTATTTAACGGTGCTTGATAATACAGAACTGCTAAATCAGGTTAAAACCCAGCTGGTGGTATCAAAAAAACAAGTAGAACGTTTAGAGATCTTAGAGAAAGAGGGCGCCAACAAATTACCATCAGATCTTTACGATTTGAAAGGTACTTATGGCGATAACCAGGTAACGGTTGTAAATACTGCCAATACTTTGAAAACATCAAAGCTTAATTTATTGCAGATAATGAACATTCCGTATAAAGAAACAATTACCCTACAGCCTATAAATGCTGATGAATTGGCCAAGCAAACGCCCAACTCGGCCGACCAGGTGTACGATATTGCTTTAAACCAATTGGCTTATGTAAAAGCGGCCACTTTAAGACGCCAGAGTGCCGAAAAAGGCGTAAGTGCTGCCAGGGGAAGTTTACTACCTACAATATCTTTGTTTGGAGGTATATCTACCAATTACTCCAGCGCGGCACAAATTGCCGGCCAGAATATTAGCTATTACGATCAGTTTAAAAACAATTATGGTACGCAGGTAGGGGTATCTTTGCGAGTACCGATATTGAATTACTTTCAAAACCGCAACAAGGTAGCTTTAGCCAAAATTCAATTACAAAACAATATTTATGTTGAGCAAACTACCAAGGTTCAACTAAAGCAAAACGTAGAGCAGGCTTATTTAAACATGACATCGGCTTATGAAAGGTATAACGCGTTGGTAGAGCAAGTAAAAGCTTATACCGAATCATTCCGTACCGCCGAGATCCGTTTCAACGCCGGCGTATTAACTTCGGTTGACTTTGTAGTTGCCAAGAACAACCTTGACAGGGCAAACTTCAACCTCATTAATGCCCGATACGATTGCTATATCTACAATAAAATATTAGACTATTACCAGGGTAAACTAGCTCTGTAGCATTTGTAATTATCAATTTAGAATAGAATATCCGGTTTACCAATGTGGTAAACCGGATATTCTATTTTTAAAAAGCTTTGATTATTTAACACAATTTCTAAACTTTGCTGTTCAACCTTAAAACAACCTTATGAAAAAATTTATCCTTTCGCTTTCTATATTTTTAGTCGCGGCAACTGCTTCACAGGCCCAGTTATTACCTAAATTTCAATTAGGAGTAAAGGGCGGTGTTAATTTAACCAGCCTATCAAATTCAGGAAGTACATTTAATAGCGACAACCGCGCGGGTTACCTGGGTGGTTTATGGGCCCGCTTTGGCGCATTAGGCTTTAACTTTCAACCAGAAATTTACGTCACCAGCAAAAACGTTGATTTAAATAGCGGAAACACATCAAATCATGCAAAATTTACCAGTATTGATGTACCATTACTTTTTGGTGGTAAAGTTGGAGCGTTTGGCTTTGGTGGCAGGTTTTATACCGGCCCGTTAATGTCATTTGCTATTAATAAAGACCAGAAGTTTTTTAATGCAGCAGGTGATGCTACCAGATTAGATTATAAAGATTCAAACATTGCCTGGACAGTAGGTGCCGGTGTCGATATCCGAAAAATATCTATTGATTTACGTTATGAGGCCGGTTTAACCAAGCAAAACTATTATGATGGATCAACTTCCTTTAAAACACGTGTTAGCTTATTCAACTTAAGCTTAGGTTACGCGTTCTTATAATTAAACCAACTTTTTAATAAAAGGCTTGTGCATTGCACAGGCCTTTTTTGTTTCATAAAAGTGGTTTAGATATTTATCTTTATGGGGATAAACCACTCCAATTATGTCACAAGCAAAACCTAAAGCATCTCTTTTTACTCTTACATTAGCCGTTGCTATTTGCTGCGCATCCAATTTAAACGCGCAATCTATAAATAACGGGCAAGGAAGTATCCGCCTCAACCAAATTGGATTTTATCCTGGCGCAGCCAAAGTTGCTATCTTAACAAATAGCAATACAGGTAAATTTTATATTCAAAACACAAACAAGAAAACAGTTTACACCGGTGAGTTAAAACCATCCGTACAACCGGCATTCTCCGGAAAGCTTACTGCAATAGCCAATTTTTCTGATTTTAAAAAGCCAGGAACCTATACCGTATACGTACCGGGAACTGGTAATTCTTATCCGTTCAATATTAAAACTTCTGTTTATAAAAGTGTTGCAGATGCTACCATTAAGGCATTTTACTTTCAGCGTGCATCAATTCCGTTAGATGAAAAATATGCCGGTAAATGGCATAGGGCAGAAGGGCACCCGGATGATAAAGTTTTGGTACATGCATCTGCTGCGAGTGATAAGCGCCCGGAAAGAACTGTGATATCAAGTCCGCGTGGTTGGTATGATGCCGGCGATTATAACAAATACATAGTGAACAGCGGCATCACAACAGCAACATTGCTTTCCCTGTATGAGGATTTTCCTGATTACATGAAAACCGTAAAACTAAACATCCCGGAAAGTAACAATCAGTTGCCCGATGTTTTGGATGAAATTTTATGGAACCTCCGCTGGATGCTTACCATGCAGGACCCAAATGATGGCGGCGTATACCATAAGCTTACCAACCCAAAGTTTGATGCCATGATAATGCCAGACAAAGCCGTTGAGCAAAGATATGTAGTACAAAAAGGAACGGCAGCCACATTAGATTTTGCAGCGGTTATGGCGCAGGCATCCCGCATATTTAAAAAATTCCCGCGGCAGTTACCCGGTCTTGCAGATTCTTGTATAAAAGCATCAGAAAGTGCCTATCAGTGGGCGGTTAAAAACCCGGATATGGTATACAATCAGGATGCGATGAACAAAAAGTTTAAACCAGAAGTTGTAACCGGAGGTTATGGTGACAGGAGTTTTGCTGATGAATTTATCTGGGCCGCATCAGAGTTATATGTAACAACCGGTAAGGATGAATATTACAGTAAGCTTAATTTAATCGGTAATGATAAAATGCAGGTGCCGTCATGGGCGCAGGTAAAAATGCTGGGTTATTATACCCTTGCCCAAAATTCAGGCAGCAACATTGCCCATCACCCCGAACTGCAACAAGTTAAACAACACCTTGTAGCTTATGCAGATTCAATGATAGCGAACGCGGATAAAAATGCCTACCAAACAGTTATGACCAAGGCTGCTTCAAACTTTAACTGGGGAAGTAACAGCAATGCGGCCAACCAGGGCATATTACTGATAAAGGCTTACAAGTTATCTAACAATAAAAAATATTTGGATTACGCTTTAAGTAACCTCGATTATGTTTTAGGCAGGAATGGAGCTGGTTACTCGTATATTACCGGGTATGGAAGTAAAAGCCCTATGCACCCGCACCACAGGCCATCGGTTGCGGATGGAGTGGTTGACCCAATCCCGGGCTTGCTTTCCGGCGGGCCCAATCCGGGTATGCAGGACGGCATCAAAGTCCCGTCAACCGTCCCAGACGAAGCTTTTATTGATGATGACAGGGCATATGCTGCTAATGAGATAGCTATTAACTGGAATGCACCAATGGCATACCTTGCAAACGCTATTGAAGCTTTGCAGAAACAGTTAGCTATTAAGTAGCGAAACGGGCAACACATCGGTTTTATTTTAAACCGATGTTATAGCTGTAATAATAAGGATTATAAAGAAAGAAAGTCCAAATACAATTGAATACATGAATGATACACCTATCATTTTGCTCACTGTTCGCCAGCGGCTGCGGTTATATACTATTCGTAATGAGCGATATACGTACCAAATAATGATGATGATTGCTAACGTTTGAAATAAATCAACAACCGTTCCCCAACTTTCAGGTAGGATTATGTTTACCAGCATGATAAGAGTTAAAAACAAAAACAAAAAGCAGTGAAGATGTATGGTGTAAATAACATGCTCAACATAAAATTTATGATTTTTCCAGAATGCTAACTTTAATATAAACGCAAACATAGGCAACAACAAAAACATCATTTTTGGCGCGTTATGTTTTAGCCCTTCTCCTAAAATTTCCTTTGCATTCTTTCCTTGTTTCTTCCAGTCGAAATTCTTTTTAACCAGATAATGCTCTATTCTATTATCACGTTTATCTGCTGACAGTTTATTTTGGTCGGCCAGATACTCTTCGTAGGTTTTAAATTTATTGATATTATCGTCGCCATAAATGGTAAAGCCGCCGTCATCGTCTGCTTTCTGTTCTTTTACCTTCTTAGAATCTTTTTTCAGGTCGGCGTTTATTTCTTTAGCAATAGTATCTGGTATAAAAGCTTTTATTTTTTTAGACAATTCAGCTTTTTGCTCCGCACTGAGAGTTGGGTTTGCATTTATACCTTTATCTATAGCTTTCTTAGCATTATCCCGGCCTTTTTGTTCGCTTTTAGTGACCTTTTTTTCACTACCAGTTTCATTTTTTTTACCTGAAAAGATAATCACAAAAAACACAAGGCTAATAAAAATATACATCTTAACGGGGTGCAAATATTGCGCCCGGCGGCCCATCAGATATTCGTTGGTAAGATGCCCCGGCTTAAAAAAAAGCGGCCTCAGTGTATGAAAAAACTGGTAATCAAAATGAAAGTAATCGCTAATAGCATGATTTAACATGTGGCCGAAGCTTTCTTTCATCTCCAGGTTTTCCTGCCCGCAATTATGGCAAAATTTACCCTCTAAGATAGTTCCACAGTTAAGGCAATCATTCTCGTGCCGGTAATGCTTTTTCATTTTATTTTACTTTCCTGAAATTAATTATAGATGGGCATTAAATTTAGGCGTGTTGTATAGCGTGCTTTAACGCTGCATTATGTTTGTATCTAAACACAAAAGGGAAAATGATAGCAATAACTAAGGCATAGCCGGCAAATGTTAGCCATATGCCATGCCAGTTCTTACTTTGATCAGGCATGGTAAAAAACTGCTGGATCACGGCGCCGCTAATGATACTGCCGAAAAATGCACCAAAGCCATTCACCATCATCATGAATAAACCCTGTGCACTACCCCGGATCTCGGGCGCTGCCTGCGTTTCTACAAATAACGACCCCGAAATATTAAAGAAATCAAATGCCATACCGTATACGATACATGATAAAATGATCATCCATAGACCACCTGCAGGATCACCAAAAGCAAAAAGCCCAAACCTTAATACCCAGGCCAGCATACTAAACAGCATCACATATTTAATTCCGAATTTGCGCAGGAAGAATGGGATAGCCAGAATGAAAAGCGTTTCTGAGATCTGCGAAATAGACATGATAATAGCAGGATATTTTACCGCTAATGAATCTTTATATTCCGGCACATTCTTAAAGTCGTGGATATAGGTGTCACCATAGGCATTTGTTAGTTGCAAAGCTGCACCCAAAAGCAGCGAAAAGGCGAAGAAAATAGCAAACCTGGGTGTTTTAAACAAAGCAAAAGCATTGAGCCCTAAACGGCTCGAAAACGATTTATTGTTAGCCTTATTTAAAAGAGGGGGGCATTTGGGTAAACTGAATGAATAGATACCTAATGCCAGTGATATGGCCGAAGCGATGTAAAATTGATTAGCAGATGTTTCGTTATGAGTTAGGCTCACAGCCCACAAGGCAACAATAAACCCAACTGTTCCCCAGGTGCGGATGGGCGGGTATTCTTTTACAACATCAATGTTTTGACTCTTTAAAGCCGAATATGCCACTGTTATGGATAACGACAGGGTTGGCATATAGAACATCATATTCAATAATATCACCCAAAAAAAAGTACTTGGATCGGTTACCAACGGTAATGAAAAGAGGGTTAAAGCGCCCAGGATATGCATTATGCCGTAGAGCTTTTCGGCATTCATAAACCTGTCTGCTATAATACCAGTAATAGTGGGCATAAAAATAGATGCGATACCCATAGTAGAGAAAATAGCCCCAAACTGTGCACCCGACCATTGTTTGTTTTGAAACCAGTATGCTCCAATGGTGAGCAGCCAGGCTCCCCATATAAAAAATTGCATAAAATTCATCAGTATTAAGCGAAACTTAATATTCATACAGTACTGGTTTAATCAAGTTAGAGTATTGTTAAATTAAAAGCGGAAAGTAGTGAAATAATGCGAAATCGGGAAATTATAGCGCATAGGATTAAGTTAAAACGGAATAAAATTTTCATTCCGGTACTGATAAGTGCTTTTTTAAATCTTGAAGAGTTATGATGATTTGCGTTTGTTCAGTTCATCGCGGATACTGGCGGCTTTTTCATAAGCTTCATCTGCGAGCGCCTGTTGTAAGCGGGTTTTCAATTCATCCTCGCTTAACGATGCAAATGTACCGGCAGACGTAGCTGTATTTGTTTTTTCTTCAGAGGTTTCATTAATGTTCTCCAGGTAAACAAAGTCATTCCCTTCAATTACAATACCCGCGGTTGACAGGATGAACTCATAAGTATAAATAGGGCAGTCGAACCTTACCGATACCGCTATAGCATCAGATGTACGGGCATCAATCTCCACCGTTTTCTTACCATCAAAACATATCAGCTTGGCATAAAAAATACCATCAACCAGGTTGTAAATTATAACCTCCTGTACAGAAATGTTAAATGCCTGGCCCATGCTTTTAAACAGGTCATGCGTTAAGGGGCGGCTCGGGGTCATCTTTTCTATTTCAATAGCAATAGCCTGCGCCTCAAAACTGCCTATTATAATCGGCAATCTGCGGCGACCGCTCACTTCACCCAAAACCAAAGCATATGCGCCGGATTGTGTTTGACTGTAGGAAAGGCCTACAATATCCAGCTTAATTTTTTTCATGTCATTACCCATCACAAACCTATATTTTTAAGCTGATGCTTTATACTCTTTAACTGCAGCAATTAATTTTGGCAGTACTTCAAATGCGTCACCAACAATACCATAATCAGCAACCTTAAAAAATGGAGCTTCGGCATCTTTGTTAATCACAACAATAACCTTTGATGAACTTACCCCGGCAAGGTGCTGTATAGCCCCTGAAATACCAATTGCAATATACAAATTTGGACTGACAGCTATGCCTGTTTGGCCAACATGTTCGCTATGTGGTCTCCAGCCGGCATCTGATACAGGTTTTGAGCAGGCTGTAGCAGCACCCAAAAGATCGGCAAGCTCTTCAATCATGCCCCAGTTCTCGGGGCCTTTCAATCCACGGCCGGCAGAAACAACTATCTCAGCATCAGGCAACGAGACCTTTTCAGTTGAACGGACAATGTCTTTGATCATTTCTGTAAAGTCTGATGCTTTGGCTTCAACTTTAAAATCTTCAATCTGCGCCGCAGCACCATTTTCAACTACTTTGTAAGAATTTGGTGTTAAAGCGATAACCTTATTTGCTGATGTCAGCTCAACTATAGCGAATGCTTTACCCGAGAAAGCTGTCTTTTTAACGGTGAACTTGCCGCCATTCTGTTCAGGCAGGGCAACCGCACCATCTGCAACACCGGCTTCCAGCTTAACGCCCAGGCGTGGGGCCAGGCCACGGCCCGAAAATGAATTAGACAGCACAACTATATCAGCGGTATTAGCCTTTGCTGCTTCGGTAATAACCGATGCATAAGCCTGGTTAACAAAATTCTTTAGTTTATCGTTACTTACATTTAAAACCTTTTCGGCACCATATTTACCTAACGCGGTTAATTCATCATTGGCAACATCACCAATAGAAATAGCTACCAAATTGGTGTTGTTTTGATCGGCAATGGCTTTGGCGTATGATACAGCTTCAAAAGTTGATTTTTTGAATTTACCGCCGGCATTTTCCGCATATATTAAAACTGACATAAATAGATCTTCTACGTAAAATAATTAATTAAATAACCCTTGCCTGGGTGTGCAATAACTCAACCAGCTTGGCAGGGTCATCGGCGGGTACCAGGTTAACCTGTCCACGCGGTGCCGGTGTTTCATAACTGATGATCTCCGAAAAAGTTTTTACTTCTACAGGTTCAACAACAGTTAATGGTTTGGTACGTGCGCTCATAATACCCCGCATGTTCGGGATCTTTGGTTCGGCAACACCTTCGGCAGTACCGGCTACAAAAGGGAAGGGAATAGTTAATACTTCTTTACCACCTTCTATTTCGCGCTCAACAGTTGCCCGGGTTTCTTCGGCATCTAATTTTTTGATGATAGATACCGATGGGATATCTAATAATTCGCCCAGCATCCCGGCTACTTTTGAACCATTGTAATCAATTGATTCGCGGCCGGTAAGTATCAGGTCGAACGGATTTGCTTTAACATATTGTGCTATTTGATAGGCCACATACCAGGCATCATGCGGTTTAGCATTTATGCGTACGGCATCTGTAGCGCCAATTGCCAAAGCTTTACGTATTGTGGCCTCGGTGCTAACTTCGCCAACGTTAATGACAGTAACACTGCCTTTACCGCCATCGGTTAGCTCAATGGCACGCGCAAGGGCAATTTCGTCATAAGGGTTTAATATAAACTGAACACCATTGGTATTAAATTGGGTGTTGTTATCAGTAAAAGTTATTTTTGTCGTGGTATCCGGAACATTGCTGATACATACCAGTATTTTCATCATTATAATTGGTTTATATTTTTACAGGTATTGTCATTTAGGACTGGCACAAATTTAGTTAAAAAAGAGAGAGTTTAAAATGGAGATAAGCAGATTAGATAAGCTATTAGCGTTTATACAGAACGAACCCGAAGATGAATTTTTAAAATACGCCCTTGCTACAGAGTATCTGCGACTTAATGACACCCAAAAGGCCTTAGACTATTATGAGGACCTAGTTAACAATCACCCAAATTACACCGGTACTTATTATCACCTAGGTAAGTTATACGAAGCTTTAGGCCGTAAAGATGATGCCATAAGTATTTATGAAAAAGGTATTGAGATTACCAAAGCTAAACGCGATATGCATGCCCTTTCTGAGCTACAGGGCGTTTATATGAATTTGAAAGGTTTTGACGACGACGATGACGACTATTAACAGGTAACCATTGAAAGGCAAACAACTTTTATTTATCCGCGATGTGTCTTTGTACACACTTACTGCATTTGGCGGCCCGCAGGCACATATTGCCGTTTTACTGCGCGAGTTTGTAGAGAAGCGCCGCTATGTTACCGAGGAGGAATTAATGGAGCTAAACGCATTATCGCAAATAATGCCGGGCCCGTCATCCACCCAAACACTGGTAGGTATAGCCTGGAAAGTAGGTGGGCTGCGTTTAGCCATAATTACTTTTTTGATCTGGATTTTACCCTCAGCAACTATCATGTGTTTGGCTGCCATCAGCTACAAAATGTTTGCTGATAAAGATAAATTTACCTCCATACTTCGCTTTATTCAACCTATGGCGGTTGGGATTGTTGCTTATGCTACTTATGTTTTTGCCCGCAAGTTCTTAAAAAGCAAGGTGACAATTATGCTGGCGTTAGGTTCGTTAATTGCCACGTTAATTTTACAAACCCCATATGCGTTCCCTATTTTAATATTGTTGGGGGGCATCATATCATCCGCCTTAGAAACACAGCAACAGGAAAATGAATTAAGGGTAAAGCTTTTTGCTAACGTAAACCCCAATAAGGTAGCTTACTTTATTGGGATACTGCTGTTTTTTGCAGTATTGGGCGCCATTATTAACAAAACATCCCCCTTTAGTTTACCTATACGTTTGTTTGAAAATTTTTATCGCAACGGTATCCTCATTTTTGGCGGCGGGCAGGTGTTAGTGCCTTTAATGTATACAGAGTTTGTTGAGCTGAAGCATTATTTAAGCAATTCGGAATTTTTATCGGGATACGCCTTGCAACAAGCATTGCCGGGCCCAACGTTTGCCTTTACCTCTTTTTTAGGGGGCATTGCCATGGGGAACAAAGGCTACAGCGTATTTGGGCAAGTAATAGGGAGCCTGGTAGCTGTAATTGGTATTAACCTGCCGGGATTGATATTAATATTATTCATAGTTCCCTTTTGGAATGATCTGAAAAAAATAACCCGGATCAAAAATTCTTTGAGCGGAATTAATGCTGTAGCAGTAGGCTTTATGGCAACAGCGCTTATCTTGCTGGTAAAACCATTCGGGTTAAGCTTTATGGCTTACGGATTGGTAGCAGCCACCTTTTTACTCCTTAATTTTACTAAAATAAAGGCTCCCGTTATTATTATTATTGGGGTGGTAATAGGGTTGATAGTATAATCTCAAACCATATTGAGAGAGCTTTTGAAGGGTAATTCAAATAAAAAACCCATCTGATCATAAATCGGATGGGCTATAATATCTGTCTCTTTCAGTTAAGGTTTAAAACGGCGGTTCGTCGTCAATATCATCCATTCTTGATGGACGAATAATAAAGTTGCTTTGCTTGTTTTCAAAATCCTGCGACGGGTTTATGCCCGCAAAAGCAGCACCTGGTGCAGGGAAGCTATCCATGCTTGGCTCCAGATCCTGGAACTTCACATATTTACCTACGAATTTTAACCTAACCTTACCTGTTTCACCATTACGGTGTTTGGCAATAATAATTTCACCAACACCCTGGGTTGGGTTATTGTCCTCATCTACATCTAATCCGTAGTACTCAGGGCGGTAAAGGAATAATACCATATCCGCATCCTGCTCAATTGAACCAGACTCACGTAAATCTGACAGCATTGGGCGTTTTGAACCACCCGGCCTGTTTTCAACCGCACGACTTAATTGCGACAATGCTATAACCGGTACGTTCAATTCTTTCGCAACAGTTTTCAGCGCTCGTGAAATACTACCAATTTCCTGTTCACGGTTACCACCTTTACCATCAGCCTTACCCTGCATTAGCTGCAAGTAGTCAATAATGATAAGTTGAATATCGTGCTGAGCCTTTAAACGGCGGCATTTAGCTCTAAATTCAAATATATTTAATGAAGGAGTATCGTCGATAATTAATGGGGCCTGCTCTAAACGGCCAATTTTAGAGTGGATCTGCTGCCATTCCCACTCCTCTAAAGTACCTTTACGGATCTTTTCCTGCTCAATTTCGGTTTCGCCGGATATTAAACGGTTAACCAACTGAACAGATGACATTTCTAATGAAAACACTACAACCGGCTTATCAAAATCAACCGCGGCATTGCGGGCACAGCTTAATACAAATGCCGTTTTACCCATTGCAGGGCGGGCAGCTATAATAACCAGATCTGATTTTTGCCAGCCCGAAGTCATCCTGTCTAATTCTGTAAAGCCAGATGCAACACCCGTAAGTCCGTCTTTTTTATCTTTAAGCGCTTCAATATCTTTCAAAGCCTGGTGTACCAGATCATCCATCTTGCGCGAATCGCGGCGAAGATTGTTTTGTGCTATTTCAAAAAGGTTCTTTTCGGCTTTATCTAAAAGCTCCAGTACATCACTGGTATCTTCATAAGCACTGTTAATTACCTCTGTTGAGATCCTGATCAGTTCGCGCTGTATGAATTTTTGTATGATGATACGGGAGTGGTATTCAATATTTGCTGCGGATGCTACACGATTGGTTAGCTCTGTTATATAATAAGCACCACCTATCATTTCCAGTTCGCCCTGCTGGCGTAACTGTGCGGTAACAGTAAGAATATCTACCGGTGATGTTTTTTCAAATAGAACGCGTATGGCGTTAAAGATTTTTTGATGATTATCCTTATAAAAAACCTCTGGTTTTAATACATCAATTACTGATGAAAGAGCATCTTTTTCCAACATCAGCGCACCCAAAACTGCTTCCTCCAGATCAACTGCCTGCGGGGGCAGCTTGCCTAATCCACTAAATGGAGTAGGGGTGCTTAGCCTGCTTTTGCGATCGGTAGAATTTGGCTTGTAATTGGGGGTATCGTTCTCGAAAATCATAACGAACAAAAATATACAAAAAATGTTCTTACCTGCTTGTTAATTCGCTAACACTTGAGTTTTCCACATAATAAAAACATTGTCAGCGCTATAAATTTCATGAGGCGTTATTAACATTCCCTGTGTATAACGTGTTAATAACGCTATAAGTACCTAACGCTCACCTATGTTGATAAATGTAGGCAATTGTTAAGTATTATAAACATAAGGCCATAGTTGTTCACTTCAATAAGGGTTAAATCAGTTAATATAGCTACTTTTGGCGAAATAATTTTTTTAGAAATGGCATATAATTCTAAACCTCCGCCACGTGAAGGCAATCAGATGGTTTTTGGTATAAGGGCAGTGATTGAAGCGATACTGGCAGGTAAAGAAATTGAAGCTTTATACATTCAACGCGGCTTAGGCGGCGGCTTGTTAAATGAGCTTAAAGACGTATTGAACGAGCATCAGATAACAGGGCAACAGGTGCCGGTTGAAAAACTGAACCGTATCACCATGAAAAACCATCAGGGTGCAATCGCTTTCATATCACCAATCATTTACCAAAAAATAGAGAACATCATTCCCGAAGTATTTGAAAGAGGGGAAGTCCCGTTAATATTAGTACTGGATAGCATAACCGACGTTCGCAACATGGGCGCCATTGCCCGTACTGCAGAATGTGCCGGCGTACATGCAATAGTGATACCCGCAAAAGGCTCAGCGCAGATAAACCCTGATGCGATTAAGACTTCAGCAGGCGCATTATACAAGATCCCGGTGTGCAGACATGATAACTTTATGCAAACCGTTAAGTTTTTGCAAGAATCGGGTTTGCAATTGGTTTGCTGTACCGAAAAGACAAATGATTATATCTACAGCCCTGATTATACCGCACCAACCGCAATAATCATGGGGTCTGAAGAAGATGGTATCCGTAACGAGATCATCCGCATATCCGACCATCTGGCCAAGATCCCAATGTTTGGCGAAATTGAATCGCTAAATGTATCAGTATCTACAGGTGTAATATTGTATGAGGCTATAAGACAGCGAACCCCCCAGCCCCCTGAAGGGGGAGCAAAATTTTAATAATAAAGCCCGGCTGTAAAAACAGACCGGGCTTTATGCTTTTCAAAAGCTCCCTCTTCAGGGGGCTGGGGGGTTAAATATACTTAGACCCAAATTTGCTTTTCACATCGGCAACAACCTGTTTGATGTTTTGCTCCTGATCACGTGGGCATATCAAAAGGGAGTTGTTTGATTCTACAACTATAAAATCATGCAGGCCTTGTAGTATTACCAGCTTTTCGCCGGGTACGTTTACCATGCAATTGCTGCTGTCATACATAATAACCTTATCTGAAGGGATAACTGCATTACCTACGTAATCTTTATCAGCAAGCTGGTAAATAGACGCCCAGGTACCCAAATCGCTCCATCCAAATTCAGACGGCAGCACATATACGTTTGAAGCCTTCTCCATAATACCATAATCGATAGAGATATTTATGCAGCGCTGGTATATTTTATGTACAAAAGATTTTTCCTGGTCAGAATTATAAACAGATCTTGCTTCCGCGAATATTTCATGCATTTCGGGCAAGTAGTTGTTAAAGGCCTCAACAATAGCTTTAGCAGACCATACAAATATGCCGGCGTTCCATAAAAAATCACCACTTTGAATAAAGGTCTTGGCAATATCAACGGTTGGCTTCTCGGTAAAGGTTTTTACCTTATGAAATTCATCATGCAGTGTTTGATCGGTATACTGTATATAACCATAACCTGTATCAGGGCGCGAAGGTTTAATGCCTAAAGTTATCAGGCAATTTTGTTCTGTTGCTGTTTTTAATGATTTTTCAATAGCAACAACAAATGCAGCCTCGTCTAATATCAAATGATCTGATGGCGCTACTACAATTGCGGCATCAGGGTTCATGCTTTCAATTTTAAAGCAACCATAAGCCACGCAAGGGGCGGTGTTTCGCATTACAGGCTCAGTCAGTATCTGCTGATCTTCCATATCCGGCAATTGTTCTTTAACCAGATCGGTATAACTTTGATTAGTTACAACAAAAATATTTTCTTTGGGGCAAACCTTTAGAAAGCGATCATATGTATTTTGAATTAAAGTTTTGCCTGTACCCAGTATATCAATAAACTGCTTAGGATAAGATGTGCGACTAATTGGCCAGAAACGACTCCCAATCCCGCCTGCCATAATAATGGCATAATAGTTTTTATTCATTGTGTAAGTTAGAGAATTTTTAATTTGGCAAATCCACGTTAAATATGTGCATTAGTTTGTAAATTTAATATTAAGTAAAACTAAATATTTCATTACGGTTTTTACCATTCTTTAAAGCGATAAATAAACAAATTGTTTTTAATCAAATAATCATTTTAATATAAAATTTTTAACTAAACCCTGCGTTTATTTATAAATTTTTGTTATTTTGAACCATAATTCCAAACGCACAAGTAAATAATGATAGAGACTAAGAAGTCGCTTTTTGATAACCTGCAAAATTTTTTCGGGTTTGATAACTTTAAAGGTGAACAAGAAGCGATTATAACTAATATTTTAGCAGGTAACGATACATTTGTAATAATGCCTACAGGCGGCGGCAAATCTATGTGTTACCAGTTACCCGCACTCATGAGCGAAGGTACTGCAATAGTGATTTCGCCGCTTATTGCCCTAATGAAAAACCAGGTTGATCAGTTAAGGGCCTTTGGAGGTTCAGACAGTATAGCGCACTTTTTAAATTCCTCATTAACAAAAGCAGATATTTTAAGGGTTAAGGACGATGTTTTAAGTGGTAAAACCAAATTACTTTACGTTGCCCCCGAATCACTGACCAAACAAGAGAACGTTGATTTTTTAAGGCTTAATCAGGTATCATTCGTAGCCGTTGATGAGGCGCATTGTATATCAGAATGGGGGCATGATTTCCGCCCCGAATACCGCAAAATAAGACAAGTTATCAGCAATATTGGCGATGATATCCCCATTATTGCTTTAACTGCTACAGCAACGCCCAAAGTACAGCAGGATATTCAAAAGAACCTGCAAATGAATAATGCTACGGTTTATAAGTCATCTTTTAATCGTGCAAATTTATACTACGAGGTTAGGGCCAAGCGTAATGCCATAAAAGAAATAGTAAAGTTTGTTAAGCAAAACCAGGGCAAATCAGGCATTATATACTGCCTGAGCCGCAAAAAGGTTGAAGAGGTTGCCGAAGCTTTAAGCCTTAATGGCGTTAAGGCATTACCTTATCACGCAGGTTTAGACCCTAAAGTACGTGCCGATACGCAAGACAAATTCCTGATGGAAGATGTGGATGTTATTGTAGCTACAATAGCATTTGGTATGGGTATAGATAAACCCGATGTTCGCTATGTTATACACCACGATATGCCCAAAAGCATGGAAGGCTACTATCAGGAAACCGGTAGGGCAGGCCGTGATGGCGGCGAAGGGGTTTGCGTAGCCTTTTACTCAGGCAAGGATATTGATAAGTTGCAGAAGTTTATGAAAGATAAACCTGTAGCTGAGCGGGAGATAGGCACGCAAATACTGAAAGAAGTTATTGATTATGCCGAATCATCTGTTTGCCGCCGTAAACAATTACTGCATTACTTTGGCGAGAACTTTAACGAAGCCGGCTGTAACTGTATGTGCGATAACTGCAGTGCACCTAAAACACATTTTGATGGCGAAGTGCACCTGCACAAAGCATTAAGCTTAATTAAGCTGATTGGTGAAAAGTTTGACGATTGCCACATCATCAACATATTGATGGGTAAAGATGATGCCCAGGTTAAGAATTACGAGCACGATAAGCTGGATTATTTTGGATCGGGCGTTGAGGAAGGCGAAAACCTGTGGAACTCTTTAATGAGACAGGGACTGCTGAATAATTTCTTATCTAAGGATATTGACCAATATGGCCTGCTGCATTTAACAAAATCAGGTAATTCATTCATTGATAACCCTTACAGCATCCGTTTTGTCTTAAACAGAGAAATGGGCCCAATGGACGAGGATGAAGGCGAGGACGGTCCTAAACAAGCCGGTGGTGCATTAGATACCGTACTGCTGCAGATGCTTAAGGATTTACGTAAAAAGCTGGCTAAACAAAAAGGTTTGCCACCGTTCGTGATCTTTCAGGACCCATCGTTAGAGGAAATGTGCACACATTATCCTATCAATACCGAAGAGCTGAAGCAAATATCAGGTGTGGGAGCGGGTAAGGCCATGAAATTTGGTGCGCCGTTTGTTGACCTGATCAATAAATATGTTGAAGATAACGATATAGACCGCCCAATTGATATGGTGATCAAGAGCGCGGCTAATAAATCAGCATTAAAAGTATTTATTATCCAGAATATTGATCGACACTTAAATTTAGATGATATAGCGGCTTCAAAAGGCTTAACCTATGAAGAGATATTAAAAGAGGTTGAAACCATTGTAAACTCGGGCACAAAGCTTAATTTGAATTATTACATTGATGAAATGATAGATGAAGATAAGCAGGAAGAAGTTTTCGACTACTTTAAATCTGCCGAGATCGATTCTATTGACGATGCCTTAGTTGAGCTCGGCTCTGATGATTATACCCGTGAAGAAGTACAGCTGATGCGCATTAAGTTCCTGTCAGAAGTAGGGAATTAAAGTTTATTAAAGCAGAAAATTTAAAGTCCAAAGCCGAAAGCAACACATAGCTTTCAGTTTTGGACTTTTTGCTTTTACCTTTATTTTGTTATTATTTTAAACTCTGTACGGCGGTTTTTGCCACGGTTCTCATCTGATGTGTTGGGTGCAATAGGTTCGGTTTTGCCATAGCCTTTGTAAACAAGGCGGTTTGCGTTTATGCCGTTTGCAGCCAAATAGCTATATACCGATTTTGCACGATTTTCTGATAACAACTGGTTTATCTGATCGTTGCCAATATCATCTGTATAGCCAGAAATTTCTATATGCACAGCAGGGTTAAGTGTTAAAAATTCTATTAATTTTTGCAGCTCGGCTTTTGACTCGGCCTTCAGATCAAATTTATTGGTATCAAAAAATATGTTCTTTAATATCACTTTACCGCCCACTTCAATAGGCGACAATGATATAGAAATATTATAAGCGTTTTTAGCGTTATGGCCAATCAACGAGAAGTTATCCGAATAAAACAGATAGCCCTCTTTAGAGATATTTAGCCCATAATTTTTTCCGCCGGCAATAGTTGCCAAAAACTCACCCTGGTCTTCTGAACTGTAATCCTGGTAAACAGGTATGTTCTTTTGCAAGTCAATTATTTCAATAGCCGATTCTAAAGGTTCATTAGTTTTACCATCTACTATTTTGCCTTTTACATAAGTTACCATGTTAGGGCGCACGTTTACGGGTAATTGAAAGGTATAAATATCGTATCCACCAAATCCCTTTAGATTATTAGATGCAAAGAAGGCATATTCGCCATTAGCTGTTATAGTTAAACCGTTCTCATCACCGCTGGAGTTAATGGGATAGCCCAAATTCTCCGGTTTCTTCCACTTGCCATCGGTACCCAGCCTGCTTACAAAAAGATCTTTATTACCTAAGCCCGGCCACCCGTTACTGCAAAAGTAAAATGTACTATCGTCCGGGTGGATAAAAGGGGACTGCTCATCAAACGCTGTATTTATCTCGGGGCCCATATTTTCAGGGGCACCCCATCCTTTTTCTGTGAGGCTTGATTTCCAGATATCGTATCCGCCATAGCCACCTTTACGGTTGCTTACGAAATACAATGTTCGCCCGTCTGCACTAATAGAAGGCTGCGCTTCCCAGCCCGATGTATTTAATGGTGCGCTTAAACTAAATGGTTTACCCCAGTCGTCACCCTTCTTTTGAGATATATAAATATCACATCTGCCTAAACCATCAGGCCGGTTACATCCTGTAAAGAATAAATATTTACCATCCTGCGATATGGACTGTGCCCCTTCATTATACTGCGCTGTATTTATAATATTGCTCAGGTAATCAGCTTTTTGCCATGTGTTATTTAACTTAATACTTTTATAGAAATCTTCGTTATTATTTATCTTCCTGGTAAAGATAAGCGTCATTTCATCCGCAGTAGCTGTGGGTAAATATTCATCAGCAGCAGTATTAATTTCGGCCCCCATGTTTACCGGCTTAAAAGCTACGGGATGTAGCAGGGCCTGGATACTATACTTACAATCATTCACCAGCTTTTGGGCATAAGCTATATTTGATGCTGTAATGTTTGGGTAAGTTAAGTACTTTTCAAGATGCTGCTGTGCGCTGGCATATTGCGATTCTGTAATTTCAGAATCGCCAACTTTTAAATAAACAGAGCGGTTATAGTCGGGGTTTAGCTCAATAACTTTAAGATAATGCTCAATGGCCTGTTTATTTTGCCGCCTCAATCGCAATACATCTGCTAACTGCGCATGTGCCTCTATGAATTTATTATCAATGCCTAATGCTTTTTGCAGCTGTAGAATGGCTTCGTCATACAAATGCTCATCAATGCTTTGACTGGCCAGCGCGTAGTATTTAATGGCCTCTTTATCCGCGGTGGAATATAGCCTTTGCTGCGCATGCGCGCATACCGGTAAAAAACCCATTAAAATAAGCAGAAATAAGGCTATGCGCATTGTTAACTGATACGTTATTCAATACACTAAGTTACAACATTAAGGGATATTTAAATACTTGTGGGTTTGTAATGATATTTCCCATTGCGGGTTGGCCATTACATAGTCAACAATAAGAGGTGTCATTTCTTTATTTTTTGACCACTCGGGCTGTAAATATAGTTTACAGTTTGGGCCAACCAGTTTAGCATGGTGTTCTGCAAACGCAAAGTCAGATTTATTGAAGACGATCACTTTTAGCTCATGCGCCTTATCAGCAACTTGTTGTGTAGGCGCTTTAAATTTTTTGGGCGATAAACAGATCCAGTCCCAATGGCCGGAAAGGGGGTAGGCACCGGATGTTTCAATAAATGTTTTAATACCTTTTTGCTGAAGGCTTTGAGTAAGGTAATCTAAATTATAGATCAGCGGCTCGCCACCGGTAACTACCACGGCCTTTGAAGGGTAACGGGAGGCGTTCTCAACAATAGTATCGGCAGCGGTAAGCGGATGTAGCTCGGCATCCCAACTCTCCTTTACATCGCACCAATGACAACCCACATCGCATCCGCCCAGGCGAATAAAATAAGCTGCCTTACCGGTGTTGTATCCTTCGCCCTGTATCGTATAAAACTCTTCCATTAAAGGAAGCAGTGTGCCGTCTTCCGGAACTTGATGTGCCATAATAGGGCGCAAAGTTACCCTTTTGATATGAAAGGTTAAAGTTTAAAGGCAAAAGGTGATTGAAAGTGCCTCAAAATGACATTTCAGCAATAAAAAAATGTATAGTATAATGCTCGTAATCTATCAACTTATTTTGCTATAATTACCTTTAAATTAATGCAATATGAAAAAACTTTTCTTCCCAGTTTTATTTTTCGTTTTGCTGAGTCTAAATTCATGTGTTGATATTGAAGAACGCTATGATTTTAAACCTGACGGCGCCTGTAACGTCACTTATGGTTTTGACATGGGTAAGGCCGTATCCGTTTTAATGAACCTCATGACAGATTCCGTTAGGGAAACCCCGCAATTTGCCTTGGTTAAGGATACCACACTCAATTTTTACAGTGCGTTGCCCGATAGTATTTCAAAGGGGATGAATATAGATGAAATGAAAATGGCACAGGGAAGTGATCTTGCCATTAAAATGGATCTGAATAAAAACATCATGAAGGTAAGTATAAGGCATGAAGCAAAGAATGCTGCCGATCTGAAATATTACCTGCAACATCTGAGCAGTATATCAATGAATAACCAGCTAAATAGTGTTGCCAAAAACAATGCCGTTAAAAATTTTGATGCACAGCCACTTATCACAGGGCAAAGCTATTATACATATGATATAACCCCGCACAAATTTTACCGCATAATTGATAAGGTTAAGTTTAACGCGTTCTTAAAAAGTGCAGGCTCAAAGTTTGCTATGGCAAAAGCCATGCTGATAGATATGCCTTATAAGGTGGTACTAAACTTTGCCAAGCCTGTTAAGAAGATAAACAACCCTAAAGCCATATTATCTGCCGACAGGCGTAAAGTAACACTCACAACCAGTATGGATGAGGTAATGAAAAATCCTGCTTTGATGAACCTAAAGATTGATTTTTAAGTTCCGGTGAAGTGGTATCATCTACCCGGACTTACCTTAACAGGTGAGCCAACCATCCAAAAAGTAAAGGCCGGCGGCAAAAACATTTGTATTATTGAATATGATAACAAATTGTATGCTTTAGGCGCAAGTTGCCCGCATGCAGGTGCCGAATTAAGTGGCGGCTGGTGTAAGGATGGAAAGATCATATGCCCATTTCACCGTTACTCTTATGATTTGGAAACAGGTAAAGGCAGCCCGGGACAAAATGATTATGTAGATGCTTACCCTATAGAAATAAGAAAAGATGGCATCTACATAGGCATAGAATCCTTTTGGGATAGAATTGGGCTTTAAAGAACCAATTACTGCCCTTTACAACCTAAACGTACACTTCTTTATTGGCCGAAGCTAAAGTGTTTTTCAATAACCCAATAATGGTCATTAAACCTACGCCACCGGGTACGGGGGTTATCCATGATGCTTTTGGGGCAACTCCCTCAAAATCAACATCGCCATATAATTTATAGCCAGATTTTGTTACGGTTGATGTTTCGCGGTTCATGCCTACGTCAATAACAACAACACCATCTTTCACCATATCTGCAGTGATAAAATTCTTTTTACCAATAGCTACGATCAGGATATCAGCATCAAGCGTGAACTTTTTAATATCAGGTGTGCGGCTGTGGCAAATAGTTACGGTACAATTGCCGGGGTAGGTATTACGCGCCATCAGGATGCTCATAGGTGAGCCTACAATATTGCTACGGCCAACAACCACACAATGTTTGCCTGATGTTTCAACGCCATATTCTTTCAGCATTAAAGTAATGCCATAAGGGGTAGCAGGGATAAATGATGGCAGATTGCGTTGCATGCGGCCTAAGTTAACAGGGTGGAAGCCATCAACATCTTTGCGGTAATCTATCTGCTCAGTTACCTTTTCAGGATCGATATGTTTAGGTAGGGGAAGCTGCACGATGATACCATCAATGTCTGCATCTGCGTTTAATTCGGCTACTTTGGCAAGTAATTCGTCTTCGGTAACATCATCTTCATAACGTACCAGTGTAGATTTGAAGCCTACCTTTTCGCAGTTCTTCATTTTACTGGCCACATAGGTTTCACTGCCACCGTCATGGCCAACCAGTACCGCTACCAAGTGCGGCTTGCGACCCGTAGCTGCCAATATTTTAGCCGCTTCTTCGGCTATTTCAACCTTAAGTTTTTCTGATACGTATTTTCCGTCTAATAACTGCATTATAGATATGAGATGTGAGACTTGAGATATAGATAGAAATTTGCATTGTCTCAAATCTCATACCTAACATCTCAAATCTAAATTAGTCTAATTTCAATACTGCCATGAACGCCGATTGTGGTATCTCTACGTTACCTACCTGGCGCATGCGTTTTTTACCTTTTTTCTGTTTTTCCAACAGTTTACGCTTACGTGATATATCACCACCATAACATTTAGCGGTAACATCTTTACGTAAAGCCTTCACTGTTTCACGGGCAATGATCTTGGCACCAATTGATGCCTGTATAATAATTTCGAATTGCTGACGTGGCAACAACTCCTTTAGTTTTTCGCAGATCTTTTTACCAAAATCATAAGAGTTACCACGGAATATCAGTGAAGATAAAGCGTCAACCGGCTCGGCGTTCAGTTTAATATCTAAACGCACAAGATCACTCTGGCGGTAACCTATCTGGTGATAGTCAAATGAGGCATAGCCCTTTGATATTGTTTTTAGCTTGTCGTAAAAATCGAAAACGATCTCGCCCATTGGCATCTCAAACACCAGTTCAACACGGTCAGACGTTAGGTAAGACTGGTTTTTAATAAAACCGCGCTTTTGGATACAAAGTGACATTACCGATCCAACAAATTCAGATTTGGTTATGATGGTAGCTTTAATGTAAGGCTCCTCTACAAAATCTATCTTGCTTGGGTCAGGCAGATCAGAAGGATTGTTCACTATTATTGGCTCACCTTTAGTGGTATAGGCGACATATGACACGTTTGGTACGGTTGTAATAACCGTCATATCAAACTCGCGCTCTAAACGCTCCTGAATGATCTCCATGTGCAGCATCCCCAGGAAACCGCAACGGAAACCGAAGCCCAAAGCCGCTGATGACTCTGGTTCAAAAACCAGTGAAGCATCGTTCAGCTGTAGCTTAGCCATTGACTCGCGCAGCTCTTCGTAATCCTCAGTATCAACCGGGTAAATACCGGCAAATACCATTGGCTTAACCTCTTCAAAACCCTGTATACCGCTTTCGCATGGGCGATTGATGGTTGTTATAGTATCACCAACTTTTACCTCGCGCGATTCTTTGATCCCCGATATAATGTAACCTACATCACCGGTTTTGATTACATCTTTTGGTAGTTGCTTCAATTTAAGTGTACCAACTTCTTCTGCAATATATTGTTTCTCGGTAGCAAAGAACTTTACCTTATCGCCTTTACGGATCTCGCCGTTAACCACTTTAAAGTAAGCCACAATACCACGAAATGAGTTATAAACCGAGTCAAAGATCAATGCTTGTAGCGGTGCGTCCGGGTCGCCAACAGGGGCGGGGACACGATCAACAATGGCACGTAAAATATCATGCACCCCCATACCGGTTTTACCTGATGCTGCCAAAATTTCTTCGCGTTTGCAACCTATCAGTTCAACTATCTGGTCTTTAACCTCCTCGGGCATAGCACCGGGAAGGTCCATTTTATTTAGTACGGGGATAATCTCCAGGTCGTTCTCTAATGCTAAATAAAGATTAGAAATAGTTTGCGCCTGTATACCCTGTGCAGCATCAACAATAAGCAGCGCGCCTTCACATGCAGCTATAGAGCGGGATACCTCGTAAGAAAAATCTACGTGCCCAGGTGTATCAATAAGATTAAGGATATATTTTTGGCCATCAAGTTCATAATCCATCTGGATGGCGTGACTTTTAATGGTAATACCGCGTTCGCGTTCCAAGTCCATATCATCAAGCAATTGTGCCTGCGATTCGCGCTGGGTAATGGTATTGGTATATTCTAATAACCTATCGGCAAGGGTACTTTTACCGTGGTCAATATGGGCTATTATACAAAAATTACGTATGTGCTTCATTCAAGCGCAAAAATAACTTTTTAAGCGGATAAATTGGCATGTAACTGTTAATTAGCTTTATTATCCGTTGCCTTTGAGTTAAAATTAAACTTACTGTGCTGCCTCCACAAAAACAGGTGTTTCTGTAACTGTTATTTTAAGCTTACCACCTGTTGTGCTTACCTGTTTATTATCCATCATATCCGCACCAACTTTTAAGGTGTGTATAATAGCCGAGGTTGCTTTACCCAAATCAAGTGTGTAATCTGTCGTCCGGCCCTTTTGATCGGGTACGGTTAGTATGTACATGGTTTTTGCTCCCAGCTGGTACTTATCAATCAGTGGATCGGCATTAATGGTTCCCTTGTAAAGATAACTACCCATTAATTTGTTGGTTTGCAATATATAATCGGCAGCGGGACGGCGTTGGGTTCCTTCGGCCAGGCCCGATGTTGAATATTGTACCGGGTTATTAGGGAAAGCATCAAATAACTGATAGAAAAACAGATTTTTAATTCCGTGGCGGATATATAATAGTGATGAGCGCAAGATCCAGTTTGCCTGTGTCATTAATGCTGATTTATCACCAACAGGAGGAGCATGCTGATAGCTTTCCTGGTTTACATCGTAACCCGTTTCAGTTAACCATACCGGGATACCATTGGCAACTTTAATAAAAGAATCGGCAATAATGCCAGCTTCTGAAAGCTCCGGCGCTATCCCGGTTGTAGCTTTTTTGTGTGTAAGTATACTGCCATTATTTGAGTATAAGTGATAATTGATCACATCAAAGCATAAGTTTATTTTACCATTCGCTTTATAACCCCGGTTGGTTTTACACCAGTTTATCATTCTCTGTACATAATCCGGGTTAGCCGTAGAAAGCCCGCCCATTACCACTATCATATTAGGATCTGCAGTTTTAACGCCGGTATTTGCACCCAATGTACCTTTATGCCCATCATAAAAAGCCGACATGTTAGCCGCATATTCCTCAGGTGATTGCGTGGCTTTATCACCTTTCCACCCTCTGTCGTTCTCGTTATTGCATTCAATATACTTAATGAGGCCCATACCAATTTTAACAGTATTAATTTGGTCGTTTGCCCAGCGCGGCCGGCTATCAACTTTTACGAGGCTTTTGTTAACGGCGGTATTATAGCCGTAACGCGCTGCAAACTGGAAAGCTGTACGGGCCTGTATTACATATGATGCCGGTTTATTCCGGTCTGATCCGTACGGAGCTGGTACATTCTCATTATCACGCTGGTCTGGCGGGTAAGTGTTCATCATCCACACCGGCAGGTTCTTCATATCAGCCAAAACCAAAATTCCTTCCTGTTTGCAGCGGGTATATATTAAGTCGTAGTTCCAGCTGCCGTTATTGGTGGGGTTGTAGGTATAGTTGCCTTCAGTGTTCTCTAATTTATTCCAGTTCATATAATGCCTTACCGAGCTAAAACATTTTATAAGCGACATATTAGCTTCATAAATAACATTTCTATCACCGGGCGCTGCAGGGTTTTGAAGGAAGTTCCATTCATAGCTATTGATGCCGAACATACTTTTAAGCGGTATATCATTAGCAGGATATATCAGCTGAGCGGTTCCGTTACCATAGGGTGTAGTTTGATTGATTTTTTGAGGAACGGGTTTAACGTGGCACTGCGATAAAAAGAATACTGTTAATAATAGCGATAGTGCTGATTTATAGCACAACAATATGTTCATACTGTATGGTTAGTTAACATGGTTAAATTAGTGCTTTTTGATTAAGTTATATTATTCCGTGAATATTTATTCGGAATGTCAACTAAAGCATTGTTTACTTCACGTAATTGTTCACTATAGGGAGGAAGCCGGCGGTTAACTTATTGTTTTATAATCCAGGTCTGTCAAATCTTTCACTGATCCAAAGCCAATAACATCTTTTATAACTTTACCGTCCGTCATTTCAACGGCGCGTACCAATTTATCAGAACCAAATTTATCTTTTATTTCGTGCATGGTCCTAAAAGCGGTTTCCTTGCGGTCCATATCCTCAAACAAACTGTAAAGCATATTACCATTGTTTACAAAATTGGTAACCGCCACACGCATTTGTGTTATTTTAGTATTTAAGACAGGGGCCGAATTTGTGCCCTGCTCAAACTTAGCAATACGAATGCGGATCATTCGCATCAGGCTTATGGCGTCTTGTACGGGTGTGCTAATAGTAAAGGCATCATCCCAGCGGGTATCATCTTCATACCGAGCCGTAAACCCTACCGATTTACAATAAAATTTATGGTGTACCATGCGTTTCTCTAATGTGAGGCACAGGGTCATAAATAACTGATCGATATAAGTAATGTGTTTACGTTTTTCTGCTGAGATCTGCCGCATAGCCTGCATACCCTGATAATCATGCGCTGCAATATTAGTTTCAATAAAATTTAGGCGGTAATGCCAGTAAATACCATCAATGCTTTTAAAAATGGCCTTTAGTTTTTGTGGTGTGGCGTAACGCATTTCTAACGGGGTTTTAACCCCGGCGCGCTCCAACCTGTATGACATATTAGCTCCAATACCGGGCAGATCG
The DNA here is from genome assembly GCF_041660805.1 of Mucilaginibacter sp. Lineage (GTDB taxonomy): Bacteria > Bacteroidota > Bacteroidia > Sphingobacteriales > Sphingobacteriaceae > Mucilaginibacter. The sequence continues at coordinate 148,578 of NZ_JBAZVP010000008.1, forward strand.
CCCAATTTTAATTCGCTTAAAACAGCATCAATATTTTGAGGGGTAATCATCATTAACCCGTTCTTTTTTTTGCCCCTAACGGAGGCCAGCTTAGCTAAAAACGCGTTAGGTGCAATCCCTACCGAGCAGGTGAGCCAATCGCCAACTTCTTTTAAAATATCGTTTTTAATATTGATGGCTATCTGCATTGGGTCAATATGATCATAATTGCTCAGGTTGATGATGGCCTCATCAATGCTTTTTGGAACCACATCATTACAGTAATTACGCATTACATTAATGATCTTTTTATGGTATTCGCGGTAACGGGTGGGGTTACTTTCAACAGGGACCAACTCCGGGCATATAGCCATGGCATCATTTAAACGCATGCCTGCTTTTAAACCGCGCTCCTTAGCTTCTGTTGAGAGCGATATTACACAACCATACTTGCCTGTGTAAACACAAACCCCAACCGGCCTGTGGCGCAGCCAGTAATTTGCTTGCTGCTCGCAACGCGCGAAATAACTGTTCATATCAACAAACAGCACACGCGCCTCGGCTTTTATGGAAATGGAGTTCTGATTCACAATACAAATTTGCTAATTATTTTAGCAATTGCAAGTGTTTGCGAATAAATAAATGGCTAACGGTAGTTATCCATAAGGCACGAAGAAAAAAACCACAAAGAACACCAGGATTATAAGTATTACAAAATCTGGATATTCTTTGTGGTTAAATTAAAAAGTACGTTTAACAAGTTTATCTGCTATTAAAAAAGCATTTCGTTTGGAGGGGTTGCACCTTTAAGGCGAATATAAACTGTTGTTTGGCCACGGTGATGGGTTTGGTGCTCAAAGCCTTTAGCCAAAAGTAATCCCTTAACTACTTTCATGTCTTTTCCCATACTTGCAACTTCCTGAAACTGTGCTGGAGTCATACCTTGTACAGCGCTGATTACCCAGTCATAACTGTCCATTACTGCTTTTGTAGTTGCTTCTTTATTTTGGGGTATAGTTTTTTCTAAAGAAGTTTTTCCTAACGGACTTTCTTTACCACTTACTGTTGAAACGAAAAAGTAATCGGCGTCTGCAATGTGCAGCATTTGTTCGGCAAAGCTTTTAACTTCCGGAGTAGGCTTAAAAGTATAACCATCTGCAGGCATGGCATCAAGATAGGCTTTGGTGTAAGCTTTGGCACGCGTCCATTCAGCAACACTCTGTTCTTTAGTTATTTGAGCAAAAACAGAACTACAGGCAAACAACATTGCCAGTACAGTAAATAAAGATAATTTTTTCATAATGAGGTTTTTTAGTGTACAGCTAAGATACCGTATTTATGTAAAAATAATAAGCAACTGCAGGGCTAAATAAATCTCTATCTTGAAATATCGATCTTGATCTTTCTGCCTTTTATCTTTTCGTTTTTAACCAATTGTACGGTGCGCTCTATATGCTTACGTTTAACCGCAGCATATGACGAATAATCAAGCACCTCTATTAATCCGAGGTCTTCTTTAGCCAGTTCGCCCTTTTTAAGCAGCAGGCCTACAATATCAACCTTATTTATCTTATCTTTTTTACCGGCGGCTATATAAACCGTAGCCCAGGGAGAGGGTTGGGGGATAGTTGTTTTTTGGGGCAGTTCTTCAATTTCGGGTAATTCAGTTAAGTAGGATGGTTTTTCATCAGGTGCTAACAAAAGGTAGGAGGTACCTTTAGCGTGCATACGTGCGGTACGCCCATTACGGTGTAAAAATGCTTCCTCATTATGTGGCAACTGGTAATGTACCACATGTTCAATCTCCGGGATGTCTAAACCACGCGAAGCAAGGTCTGTTGTAATTAATATCCTATGGCTGCCGTTCCTGAATTTGAGCAAGGCACGTTCGCGGTCGTCCTGCTCCATCCCTCCGTGAAAAATATCATGCGGTAACCCTTTATCATAAAGCAGATCACTGATGCGTTCAACAGCTTCACGATGATTACAAAATACCAGTGTGGGTTTATCGCTTATTTTACATACCAGCGCAAAAAGGGCGTCTAATCTATCGGCAGGCTCTGATATAACTACTTTTTGTTTAAGGTCCGGCGCAGAGGCGGCGTTGGTTAAATAATCAAGCGTTAGGGGCTTGTGAATACCGGTAAAGGATGGTATCGCATCCATTTGTGTGGCAGAGGTAAGCATACGTTTCTTAATTGACGGCAGCTGCCTGATAATATAGGCCATATCTTCCTGAAAGCCGAACTCTAAAGCTTTATCAAACTCATCCAATATCAATGTAGTAACATTAGCGGTATCAAAACTTTCACGGCGCAGGTGGTGAGCTATCCGGCCGGGTGTGCCTATCAAAACAGCGGGTGGTTGCGAAAGGTTATTCAATTCTATTTTTAAAGCGTGCCCGCCATAACAGCAGTTCACTTTAAAGCCGCTGCCCATAGCCCTAAATACCTGTTCTATTTGTAGCGCAAGCTCACGCGAGGGTACCAATATCATAGCCTGCACAGTTGCTATATCAGTATTGAGCGAACCAAGCAAAGGCAATAAAAAGCCCAATGTTTTACCTGATCCGGTGGGCGATAACAGTATCACGTCACCCTTTTTAGCGGCACTGATCGCAGCCTCCTGCATTGGGTTAAGGGTATTTATCTTTAAATTTTGGAGTGCTTGCTGTATCATCTGTTATAAGTGGAAAGCAGCAAAGATAGTTCATTATAATTTGTGAGGCGGAAGCGTATTCATTTAGCTATTTACATCATAAGGTTATTGTCAATTAAATGCCATCTAAAATAAACGCCCCACCTTTGGTGGGGTGTTTATACATCAACCTAATTACTTTAGTTAGCTTTAGATTGTATTTTCCCAGGCCTTTAGCTGATGGTCTTTCAACATATCTTCTACAAATTTAGGAACCACATTACGAAACTTACCGGTTTCTGACGGCACAATTTCAATCATGGCATCAATCATTTCTTTAGGATCTAACCTACCTTCGGGTGTACCTAAAAGGCTATCAAAGGTAGCCCTCATATCAGCACGTTTTGTAAAGTTCTTACTGTCATCCAGCCAACGGAACGGATTATCGGCCATCGTTTCGTTATATCCGGTTAAATAAGCACCGGGATTTATGGTCTGGATCTGGATATTATAAGGTTTAAGTTCGTTTTGTAAAGCTTCGGCTATTGCTTCTAAAGCATGTTTAGTTGAAACATAAATACCATAGCCGGCAGGAGTGAACAGGCCACCCATTGATGAGGTGAAAACCACTTTCCCCTTTCTTTTTTCGTTAATGAACTTTGCTATGAATTTTTGAGCCAGATCAAGAGGGGCAAACACGTTAGTTTCAAAATTGCGCCTTACTAAATCAACAGGTATTTCAAATACCGGGCCTGCTTCACCCATTCCGGCATTACTTAAAAGTATATCGATATCCCAGGTTAAAGCATAGTTTACATCATAAGGGTCTAAAATATCAAGCCTTTCAACCCGAAGGTTATTTTCTAACCCAAGCTCTTTCGCTTTAAGGCGAAGCGCGGTTACTTGTGGCGATATCTGAACCCCTGCTATAACCTGATGTCCTAATTGTGCTAAACCAATAGCAGTTCCTTCTCCGAATCCGGAGCCTGCCCCGGTTATCAGAATTCTTTTGTTGTTCATAATTTTGGCTTTGTTTAAGTGTGATTTGTTTAATTATCCTATGATGCTTCCGGCTGTCGCGATTGAAAAATCCTGAGGGACTGCACCCCCCGATACACCAATGTATCCTATGATTGTACCTTCTAATTTAATTGGCATTCCGCCGGGGAAGCCAACAAGTCCACCGTTTGTATTTTCAAGTCCGTAAGTGGCCGCTTCCGGCTTAAGAAACTCTCCAACTTGTTCAGAGTTCATCCGGAAAAGCATTGCTGTTTTAGCTTTTTGGATAGCAATATCAAGCGAGCCAATGAATGCGTTATCCATGCGTTCCAGCGCTTTAAGGTGCCCGCCGGTATCCATAATAACAATATTAACGGGGATGCCTATTTCCCGGGCTTTAGACTTAGCCAGGCTTAGTACTTTTTCTGATTGATTGAGTGTGATATCCATGATATATTTGTTTTAGTTGACATAACAAAGGTGGCAAGATGAAGAGGGCTATAGTTAAGCAATAGCAAAGCAATACTTATGAATTTCAAAGATTTTGCCTTAGAAGTGTTAAAAAGGCACAGTTAGATAGTGATTCCCTGTCAGATGATTAAAGAAGGGAGGCAGTGGACAGAAATATGCGAACAAATTGCTGTTAGTTACACGTTTAATTCTGTTTATATTTATTAAAACTTTGGTTATGAAACAACTTTCATTGGATAGTAAAGCTATCGATACACTTCGCGACCTTCCTGATATGATACCAGTTTTTAGAGAGTTTTATGAAAGCTGGAACATAAGGGTATTTAACAGGAAACATCATGAATGCAGAAATTATTTGTCGCCCAACAGGCGGGAATTTTACAAAATACTGCTGATCACAAAAGGTGGCGGGGTTTTTACAATGGGCTTAAATACTTACTATATTGAAGAGCCTACCATCTTATTTATTCATCCGAATGATATCATATCATGGAAAAAGCTCACAGAAGAATCGGGCGGTCATTATGTGTTATTTAAAAGCTCATTTGTCAATGCACATCCGCAACTTAGAGCGAAAATTGAAAAATTTGGCTTGTTTAATGATAAGAGTAAAAAGGTATTACGGCTTTCGGAAGGTGAATTACCCGTTCTTAATCAGTTGTTTGAAATTATGGAAAAAGAAGATCTTTCTAACTCTGATTATAAAGAGGAGGCCATGCAGGCTTATTTACAGCTGTTGATGGTAGAAAGTTTAAAGATTGGCCGTTACCCCAAACCAGATGATGTTTCGGAAGATTTTACACGTATTTACCACTTTTTTGACTTACTGGAGCGTGAAACATCTAATATAAATTACTCTAACCCAATCCGCTTAAAAACAGCTAAGGAATTCGCTGCTGATTTATCTGTGCATCCTAACTATCTTAATGCCGTATTAAAAAAACATACAGGGCAAAATGTAAGTACTCATATTCGTAACCGGTTGTTGGAAGAAACTAAAGCCTTGCTGCTTCAAACAGATTGGACAATGCAAGACATTGGGTTTAGCATAGGATTTGCCGAACAGCCAAATTTTAATTCATTCTTCAAAAAAAACACCGGCTTTACACCATCTGAATTTAGGAAGGCGTATCAGGCATAACTAAACACTCTGTAGCCAAAAATCGACTGATAGAGGCCCACTGCCTCTTATTATTATAATTAAAAGGAGGGATAAGAGCAGTATAAAGTATTCAATACCTTCACCTTTCTTTTTCCCTAACCAGTTCAAAGTCCATCCTTCGGGTATGTGAGAAATAAGGGCGCCCGTAAAAATGATGAAGTTTCCCAAAGCAGCAACCCTTCCCAGGCAACCCAGTATGAGCGCGATACTACCGAAAGATTGTCCAATAATAATAAGCCAGCCAACTAATACCGGAACTTTCTTTTTCTTTAGCCGCTCCAATGACTCTTTAATACCTATACCTCCGCCCAAATCATCAAACCATCCAAATAGTTTTTGCATACCATACGGGAAAATGATTATTCCGGCCACAACCCTTAAAAAAAGTAATGTATAATCGTTGGATGTTTGCAAAATTAGGTCTGTCATAATATTAACGCTCCAATCTTCCTGCTTTGCTCATTATCCGCATCCTAAAGCAATTCATGGCTATCTCGCCCAGTTGTGCAACCAGCTTATAATTAGCAATAGCGCCAACAGCGGCCCCAATAACAGGTAGCAGCTGGGCCATTTTCGCCAGATCAATATAATCCCTGTACTCCTGCTGAAATATGCGCCAGTCAAAATCTTCCGCGTTTTGCGGTAAAGCCCGGCTATAGTTATCCCAATCTTGTAGCAGCAGATAGATCTCATTTCGCCTTTGCTGACTGGAATAAGCAAGCTGGAAGATATACAGCAGGTATAATCTTTCTTTATAATCCATAACATCGTACCCGTAAAGAGAGGCGATATTAAACAACAGTTTCATTTTTATACCGATAAGAACAGGAAAATCGGCAAAGCCCATTAAGATGCCACCAGCACCGGTTACAGCGCCTTCTACAGTTGCTGTTTTTTGATAAAAGCTTACCTGTTGTTTAATATAGCTTTCCCTTAATAGCAAAGAGGCATCAGGCGCCAGTTTAATTGTGGTTGTGTATTTGATGCCAAAGATGGTTGCCTTTATCATCTTTTCGATAGTAACGGTTATAACCTTATGAACTTTCTCGGGTATCCAACCGTTAATTTTATTCTGCAGGCTTTTGGCTATCCGGTTTGATAACGAAGGCCCTTTTTGCATCCGATGCTGCCAGGCATGCAGTTCTGTTAAAACTTGTTCTTCGTAGGATATCATAATGATAAAGATACCTGTTTAACGGTTTTGTTTTATCGATTATAAATTAAGTGGCATCAGGCTGAATGGGCCTGTTTGTATTTCCTGGCGAAATAAAGGGCGGAGAACAACGTAAGAAACAGGCCAACGGCTGATAAAGCGATCACGCTGTTTGAAAAAAAAGTAACCCAGTTAAGCTTCACCTTAAATATCTCTTTAGAGAACAACACGCCCACACTTCCTACATAACCAAAGGAATCGGCCAGATATATCAGGAAACCCACATTACCGGCGTATCTGAATGTAGCGATAAGCCTTTCGAAAAAGACAGCATTGAAAGGAATATACACCATATAAAGACCGAGGCCTACGGTGGTCATCCACCATATTGGCGCCAAACTGCCGTTTAAGAATGCCAGGGTTGATAAGCCTGCCAGTAAAAAACCAATGCCTATGAAAATGTGTGCCGTCATTAGTGCCTTATAGCTGTCCCTTATCATTACCATGCTGCCAATAAGCACAAGAATGATAAGCGTAATAGGGGTTTCGGTTTTAGAAAAAATAGCAGGCTGATTAAAAAAGCCCATTTCCTTCCACATTTCGGCGCCAAAATTATCGCGGATATCCCTGAATATGGTAGCGAAAGTGTATATAAGAATACACGCGGCAAGGCCGGGCAAAAACGCGCGTACAAAGGCATTACGTTGGGCTTTACTCATGGGAGTGCGTTCCATCCGGTCGGCTATATCGCCGGCATCAGGCGGCGGGATCTTTTCCATCAAATACACAAACAGCAGCAACGGGCCCGCAAATAATAGCCCGGTAAAAAATGGCACCCAAAACTCCGTAACACCAAACTCCAGCATCAGCCACCCACCTGCAGAACGTACAAAACCCGACGCAAAAATAAAGCTCACCGCAAGTGTGGCGCCAATAAAATCAGTCCCCCGGCGGCCCTCTATGTAGGAGAAGACAACGCCCCACAGCATACCGAGAGGGAAGCCGTTAACAAACAAAAAAATAATGTTATAGGGTACAGGCACCAGTGCAAAACATAACCAACTAAACCATGCTATGCCCGTAAGTATAAATATTATAGTTCCGCGGCCGGTACGTTTAAGTTCGGCAATGTATTTTACACCGTAGAATTTTGCCAGCATATAGCCCAGTACCTGGCTTATCACCAAAAGTGTTTTATAACTGTAACCGGCTACAGTTATACCATCAAAAGTAGCTACCGTAAACGATTTACGGAAACCAAAGATCATGGTGTAGGCTAAAAAGACTGTAACAGCAGCATAAATATTTACCTGCAGCCTGGTACCGCTTATTTTATTGGACTTTAAAAGCATTGATGATTTTTGCGGCAATGTAAGGATTTTAGCGGATGATAGGCAGGGTGCGGATAACACCATCACAGGCTAAATGTAAGGAAATGATGGATAATTTTTATCTGCTAAGAATTTGCCTTGTATTTTAGACGCGTTAATTTATTTATTTTTAGTAGGTAATCATTTTTGGCAATCAAGTATAATAGTGTTAAAAGAAATTAACTTTAACAGATCAATACCTGATAACAATTTTAATGAACAGAATTATTTACAGAGTGATAATTTGTTTGGTTACCGCGTTTTTCACCATCAACGCGAAAGCTACGAATCCTTATCCTTCCTATCGTGAACGTAAATTATCGCCCGGCGGAAAAATTTACTACATTGACCCACAAAAAGGGAATGACGCTAATACCGGCACTACATATAGCAAGCCATGGAAAACATTTGATCGTATCAACCATCTGATCTTATCTGCCGGTGACAAAGTATGGATAAAGCCCGGGTCTTTTTACAAGTCACTAATGATTATAGCGAAGGCAAGCAGTAAAAAACCAGTCAGTATAAATTTCGAAGAAGGCAGATACAATATTTATCCTGATAGTTCCTACAAAACGGCCCTGCATATATCAAACACTAACGATGTGCCCATGGCCCCGAAGGCAATAGCCTTGTATATCGTCAATTCCAAATTCGTAAATGTGAGTGCCAATAAAGCAAGAATTATTTTACGAGGCAAAATGATAGAGACATGTATCAGCAATAGCAGTAACATAAGCCTTGAAGGGCTAAGTTATGATTATTATCGGCCAACGGTATCTGAAATGCAGATTATGGCCTTGACAGAACGCTACGCCGACTTAAAGATGAACGGCAGTTCGGCATACAGTATTAAGGACAGCGTATTATGGTGGGAAGGCGAGGGGTGGAGGCACAAGCCGGAATGGTACTGGCAGGTGTTTGACCCGAAAACAGAATACGTTGAAAGACAGGATATGAACCTGGAGAAAGTAAGATATGCCGATATGGGTAATGGCATTGTCAGGGCTTTTTTTGATAAAAATCCCGGGTTTAAGGCCGGGTTGATTTATCAGACCCGAGATGTGCTTCGGGATTGTGCTGGTATCTTTATGCAATACAGTAGCAATATCAGGCTTAAAAATGTCAGAATCTACTTTATGCATGGTATGGGGATTGTTAGTCAGTTCTGTCGTAATATCAAAATGGATTCGGTAATAGTGAGGCCGGAAGAGGGAACAGGCAGAACATGTTCTGCCTGGGCGGATATATTACATTTTTCGGGTTGCAGCGGAAGGATAGAAATTAGCAATAGTTATCTTTCGGCCGCTAATGACGATGCTATCAATGTACATGGGACCCATCTGAGAATTGTTGAAAGACCTGCCGAAAATAAAATAAAGGTGCGTTTTATGCATAACCAGACTTATGGCTTCACCGCGTTTTTGCCGGGAGACAGTATTGACTTTGTGCATGCCGAAACATTAAACCCGTACTCCGCCAATATTGTAGTTAATAGCGAAAGACTTAACGACAAGGACATCCTGTTAACGCTCAAAAAAACAGTTCCGGAAGATATTCAGGCTAATGATGTAGTTGAAAACACAACCAGGACACCAGAACTATGGGTTCATCATACTATTATCGCACGAATTCCAACACGCGCCATTCTCGCCACAACCCGTCGCAGGATATTGATTGAGCACAACCGGTTCTTTCGCGTCCGCGGGAATGCTGTCCTGATTGAGGATGACGCCGAAAGCTGGTTTGAATCGGGATCGGTTAAAAATGCTACCATTCGGCATAATGAGTTTATTGAATGCGGTGCCCCCGTCATCAGCATCCACCCGGAAAATAAAAAATTTAATAAGCCCGTGCACCATAACATTGTGATAAGTAATAATCATTTTGTGCTAAACAAGAACAGTAAGGTGCTTTTTGCCAAGAGCACCTCAGGTATTAAATTCTCAGGTAACGAAATTAAATCATCCGGAATAGTCGATATTAAGGGAGTAACCGAGTTTCAGGATTGTTTTAATATTAAGCTGTTTGGGAACGTGTTTTTACCAAAATAAAAAACCGGAGTAAGAACTAAAAATAGAGCTTACTTTGGCCCGGTACCCAGAGCCTGGAAAAGGTCGAACCTATTTCATCGGGAACGAAAAAAAGAACCGCAGATATTGGTTATGATCCCAAAGCCAGGATCATTTATGTGCCGACATTTTTAGGGAAATCAGTTGATGCATATAAACTTGATTGAGTTCAGCCTATAGTCGGTGTTATCACCGTGCCTGCTTCTTGCAAAGTAGCATTCTATGAATTACTTTTAGCTTAAATGAGTACCAAACATAAAAGACACGAGTACGCCACCCTTAGCCCGGCACTGCATACTCGTGCCAGACGGTGCACGCATTGTAAAGATTTGTTTTAAAAGAAATAAAGGGTCAACGATATTATGAAAGATATTTTCGAAAGATTGAAAGCGGGAGAACTCATCAGGCTGGATGATCCGGAATTTTTTAGGGTAAATGAGGTGGTCAGCCGCACACTGTCTTTATCACCGGCACTCAATGCAGCAACCAATGTAGATGAGGTCAGAACGAAACTTAGCGAGATTATTGGCACTGCACTGGACGGGAGTACTACCATATTTGCGCCGTTCTACACCAATTTTGGTCGGTTCATAAATCTCGGCAAACATGTCTTCATCAACCATGCCTGTTCTTTCCTGGATATGGGCGGCATCACCTTAGAAGACCATGTGCTCATTGGCCCGAAAGTGAATCTCATTACGGAAAATCATCCGCTTGATCCCGCAGACCGGCGGGGGATGCTATGCAAACCTATTTTGATAAAACGAAATGCCTGGATTGGTGCGGGCGCAACCATTTTACCAGGTGTGACCATCGGCGAAAACGCTGTCGTTGCAGCCGGTGCGGTCGTTAGCAGAAATGTTCCGGACAATACTGTTGTCGGAGGCGTTCCCGCAAAAGAGATCAGGACAATTTTTTAAACAGTTTATGCTTATTAAAAAACCCTCTCTACGTCATCGTAAAGAGGGTTTTAAATTATTACAGTAAAGTTGGGTACTACCTAAATTTTCAGGTACCAGAAACAGGATTATTGTCGAACCATTTTATCGAGGATTTGAAGCGAATAGGTTATTTAAATGCTATTTGTCGATACCTTGAAATTGTGCTGTAAATGGAGTGGAATCCTGAATATCTTTTTATTTCCGGGATGTTGCTTCAACGTTTACAAACTCCAAATCCGTACGCCTATCCACCCGTGATAAAAAAGCAAACAGACCATGTAGAAGATAAATATATTATTTAATGTCAACAGTGCTCTAAACCAACGGTTGCCTATTACTGACCAACGGCTATAAAGAAAATATATTGATGCAAGGCTTAGCAAGCCGAACCCCAATGTTCCTAAAAAGATATATATAGTTGTATAATTTACGCTTGAGAATGCGGCTTTATTAATTTCATCGGTAAGGCTCATCTTGCGGTAGGCTGCTATTAGCGATAATACGCCCAAAGCCGGCAAAACAGTTAAAATAACGTCCATCCATCTCGCTTTTTTGAACATCTTAAGAATGATCGTTACAAGAGCAACAAAAACAGACAGGATCATCGCTGCAATACCACCAAGTATTAGTGTCTTTTGAAAAAGTATCCATCCATAGGAAGTCCTTTGATAAAAACCATTGCCGTAGCCATGGAAAAAAGGCTGTCCGCTTTTATCCTTACCTAATACGAATGACGGAATAATATCATTTGAAGCTCTGAACACGTTGCCTCCGGTGTTAATCAGGGTATCTGACCGACCGTTCCGGAAAGTTACTACTAATTTATTCTTAACAATAGACAGCGTAAACCCTTCAAAAACCTTTTCAAAGAACCCTATTTTTTCACTGCGGGGATTTGTGAATCGGTAGTATCCGGTTAATGGAGACAAATAATCTATGTTATGCTTACTGTCCTGAAGTTTTTGCTGTTTAAGCGCTCTGGTCAAAAAATCTTCAATAAGCTGTGAAATTGGCCACATCCCTTTGTTGCCATTATTGCAGATGGAATAACCAATGCCTGCTTCTCTGTTATAAAATATCCAGGAGTTGAACCCTTCTCCCGTGCCATTATGGCCTCTAAAAGTAATTTTTTTATTGTTTGGGAAAAGCTCATTAGCAAGCGCATAGCCAGTCTTAAGCCCGTACCTGGCGGCAAGGGTACTGTGCACCTTCTCCATCTCTTCAAGGCTGGATTCAGACAACCATTGCCCATTAACCGTTTTCCAGCCATTCAGAAGGTTCTTTATAAATTCTGATATATCATTTGCATTGGATACCAGTGCACTGCCGGCCCCGTTACCGCCAGGCGGAGCAAAAATAAATTGCTTATAAGTATTACCTGTAGAATAATAACCTCTGGCGTATTTGGGGTTCTCCTGCCCGTTAAGATCATAGAACGATCCTGCCATACCAAGAGGTAACAACACGTTTTGCATAATGTATTCGTTCCAGGGCTTTCGTGAAAGCTTTTCAATCAGATATCCTAAAACTACATAGTCTGGATTAGAATAAGACATCCTTTCTCCCGGTCGCCACCTCGAAGTAAGCGAATTTGAGATAGCTTCTACAGCTTTGAGGCCATTGAGCGGCTTTCCTGATCTGTTAAACATGCTGTTCAGATGCACATCATCAAATCCTGCAGTATGTTCGAGTAGGTGGACTACCCTCACAGGGTCTGTTTTCTCCCAGGCATTTTTAAATAAGATTTTAGGTGCTATTACGCTAAGCTCATCATTTAAATTAAGCTTGCCATCTGCTATAAGCTTCTGTATTGCCAGGGCGGTGAACATTTTAGTCACCGACTGCATGTGAAATAAAGTTGAGCTATTTACTTTGACCTTATTTTCAAGATTACTGTAGCCTAACCCTCCCGAATATAAGATAGAATCTTTAGTTACAATGGAAAGCATTAATCCTGGCATGTGCTCTTTCTTCATTGTACCCTCAATAGCTATCAACAAAGAATCCAGACCAGACTTAGGTTTAAAGGTTGCAGTTTGAGCGTGTGCGTAGGGTGCAAATAAAAAAGAGATCAGTAAAATACAAATTCCGGGTTTGTTGATAATCGACATGGCTATAAGTTTAGATGGCAATATTAACTTAAGTAATGCCGTCAAACGTTCGCATTTATCCATTCGAACACAATCGGAGCCATATGCAGTATTCTTAATAAGAATCTGCTTAATTAATTAATTATTATATCTGCCGGTTCGACCAATACGGCCGGGTGTAATGGATTAACCTTGCCGGAGATCGAACCAAAAAGCGTTGTTTCCAAGCAATGGAAGCACTTATAAGTCCCCTAAAAACAAAAACCCTCTCTACGTACTGTAAAGAGGGGTGTCCCCCTGAGCGGGAATACTTTCAACATTTAGAGCGCTTTTTACGTCTTATAGAGCCAATAATCCAAGATTTAAAAGTTAAAGGTTTTATAGAATAGGATTTATAGTGAGTTAGATCAGGGTCAGAAATCGCTTAGGTTTGCCTTCGACGGGGTTGAATTGAACCGAAAAACTGAAGAAACAAAAACCCCTCTTTACATCATTGTAAAGGGGGTTTTAAATTAGTACAGTAAAGTTGGATACTACCTAAATTTTCCGGTACTCCAAACAGGATTATTGTCAACTGAGTTTTTAACAGATTTAAAGAAAATCGCCTTTTTTAGGCAGCTATGGAATAAGTTAAAAAGTAAAGGCTGGGTTATTGTCGAATCATATTAATTTAGCGAGATGTTTTATTGCAGCGCAATTATTATTTATTTTCACTAACAAAAGATTGATATGAAACTCTCTTCACAAGCTGGAAACATCATAGCTCAAATCAATACCAAAACCAAGCTGGGGGACTTACGTAAAATTGCTAAGGATATCAAAAAGGATCATGAACTGGCTATGGAACTATGGTCAACCGGGAGGTTTTTGCCCAGGCAATTGGCCATTTTGATTATGGATAATAAGCTTCTTTCCCAAGATTTGATTAATATACTTGATAAGGATATGCAGACTCATCCATTTAATGAGCGAAATCAGCTAATAGATTGGCTAATGGCCAATCAGCTCACTAAGGAGAAAAAGACAATTGCACTGATCCAGTCTTGGGAAAATAGTCCTTCTTCACTTCAAAGACGAACTTATTGGTACTATCAAGCAAGATTAAGATGGATGGGACATACGCCTCCAGAAAATACGCCCGACTTACTTTCAGCAATTGAGACCAGTATTACCATAGAAGAGCCCGAAGTTCAATGGGCCATGAATTTCACCGCAGGCTGGATTGGAGTTTATGAAAAAAAGTATCGAAATAGGTGTGTCGCTCTTGGCGAAAAAACAGGTCTCTATAAAGATGAAATGGTATCAAAAGGGTGCACTCCTGATTACTTGCCGGAGTTTGTTGCGTTGGAAAGCAACAAACGAAATATATAATTACCTGTGACAACAGAACAGCTCATGTAAGTTACACCTAAACCTTTGGTTTTTGCGTAATGCTAAAGGTGCAGTCTCACGGTAAAAAGTTATGAAAATAGAATATGGTTATTGGGAGAATGAACCTTTCTAAGGCCTACATAAGCTGCGGAGGCATTTGCATCTCCTCGCTAATAATAAAAAAACCGTAAGCCAAACATACGTTCAACTTACGGCAAGTGATTTTGTACCCAGCGCCGGAGTCGAACCGGCATAGCCAATTACATGTAGAAACGAGATACTTCTCGTCTCTACATATTTAAATCTTTATTCCCCTCTCTTCAAACCAAATTTTTCGATCTTACTGTAAAGGTGGCTGCGTTGTATATCAATATCATCCGCAGTTTTTGATACGTTCCAGTTGTTTTTTTCCAGCTTGAATTTAATGTATTCACGCTCGGCATAATCCTTATATTCCTGGAAGTTGGTAAACTGGTCAAAGTCTGTTTGTGGTGCGGCATTAGCTGCTCCAGCCGCAGTCGGTGCCGATGGGTTCGCAAATGCTTTAACATCGGCATCAGTAATAGTTTTATCACTTAAAATGATCAAGCGCTCAACCATATTACGAAGCTCGCGGATGTTACCTGTCCATGGCAGGGCTTTCAGGGCATCCAGTGCGGCATCAGAGATCTTCTTAGTAGGCATGCCATATTCATTGCATATTTCATCCAAAAAGCTTTGGGTAAGCAAAGCAATATCATCACGACGTTCGGTAAGCGGTGGTACATGTATCAGGATTACACTTAAACGGTGGTAAAGATCCATACGGAAATTCCCTGCCTCAATTTCTTTTAGCAAGTCCTTATTTGTTGCTGCAACAACGCGTACATCAACATCAATCTCTTTTTCGCCGCCCACACGGGTAATTTTGCTTTCCTGAAGTGCACGCAATACTTTTGCCTGTGCCGATTGGCTCATATCGCCTATCTCATCAAGAAAGAGCGTACCGCCATTGGCAGATTCAAACTTACCTATGCGTTGTTTAATAGCTGATGTAAATGAACCCTTTTCGTGGCCGAAGAGTTCACTCTCAATCAATTCTGAAGGGATGGCCGCACAGTTCACCTCAATGATAGGCCCGTTAGCGCGGTTTGACTTTTCATGCAGCCAGCGGGCTACCAATTCTTTACCACTACCATTGGCACCTGTAACCAATACACGGGCATCAGTAGGGCCAACACGTTCAATAGTTTCTTTTATTCTTAAAATAGCTTGCGATTCACCCAGAATTGGGCGCACCTTTGATACCTTACGCTTTAAAACTTTGGCTTCAACAACCAGGCTTCCCCTGTCAAGGGCGTTACGTACGGTAATCAGTAAGCGGTTAAGATCAGGTGGTTTTGATATAAAATCAAAGGCGCCTTTTTTGCTGGCTTCAACAGCGGTTTCAACAGTACCATGGCCGGATATCATGATGAAAGGCAGGTCGGGCTTAATGTTTAAGCCCTCTGTAAGCACTTCCATGCCATCCATGCGGTTCATTTTAATATCGCATAGTACCAGGTCATAATCGTTATTACGGATCAACTCAAGGCCGTCCACACCATTATCTATGTCCTCAACAATATAGTCTTCGTATTCTAAAATCTCTCTAAGGGTATTACGGATAGACCGTTCATCATCAATGATTAAAATTTTCGCCATGTGTTCATAAACTAAAAAACGGGAAGAATGTTTGAGCAGCTAATATATATATTGTATAGTAAATTACACACTTTCAATTTAGAGGGTTGTTAATTGAGTTGATTAGGTGAGTGGTTATGTTTTTCAAGAAACTATTCACTAAATAAACCACTCTCTAAAAACCGAAAATCCCCTCCAAAGAGGGGATTTTCTCAGCAGCAAACCTGTAAGCCGGGTTCTGTTCTCCCCGGAAGGGGAATTTCTATCATTAATCTTGCCCTTTTATTGCTAAAAGGTTCAATCAACCTACCCATTCTGACGGCCGACGAATCGGCACGGAAGCGAGCAGCTCCGCTTTCAGAACCTATTTGGTTTTTCAACTCCTGAGGTTTACCGCGATCCCGGTCGCCCGGAAAAGCCGTGAGCTCTTACCTCACGTTTTCACCCTTACCGCTGATAAAAATCAGAGGCGGTATCATTTCTGTGGCACTTGCTGTCGCCGGCTGCCGGCGCCTTCCCGTTAGGAAGCAGGATGCTCTATGTTGCCCGGACTTTCCTCCCTTTGCCGAAGCGAAGAGCGATAGAACGTTTTGCAATTACAAAGGTAGGAAAAATTAAATAGGAAGGTTTCCCTCCGCTTTTAAAAGGGTCTCAATTTTTAATTGTAATCTTTGTTCCTGGAATCTATAAACACCCCAAAAACAAATTAATGTTGTAGGAAACAGGGTTAAATTCACCCATAAAGGAACATTCTGGCGATCTGAAACTTGATAACAAATGGCTGATAACCAAATAATAGCTACAAAAACCAATTCTATTCTCAAGTGTGTTTTTAAAGTGACTTCTATTATATTATTGGCAACAGGTTTAAGCATTACCATTGTTTTTATACCATCAACAAGGCCTATTCCTCCTTTGATTAACAGCGTGCCGATAGAAATATTTGCCAGGCATTTATATTGACAATCATTCATCTTTTTCAGTATGAAACTCTTTCCTTTATCAGTCAATAATATAGTTTCAATACTTTGTAACGATCCAACAATATTGAATTGTTTATTTAAAAGTATTTTATCTATAATATTCATTAAATAAGCACCTACTTGCACTTTAATAGATCTTTATCCATCTGCTCAGAGGTAACAACTCCCATTTTATTGCCAAATGAATTGGTAACATAGGTAAGTACTTTGGCAATATCAACAGCTGCAAGGTCTGTTGCAGGCATAGCGCCTTCGTAACTTTTGCCATTAACGGTGATAATAGTTTCTTTAATACCGTATTTTACCATACAGGCTAATGCTGTTTTGTTGGTTTTAAGATAAGCAGAATCGGTTAGGGGAGGGATAAGATTTGATAATCCTTCGCCTTTAGCGCTATGGCAGTTCTGGCATTTTTGTTCGTAAATTATTTTGCCCCCAATATAATATCGCTGAAATTCCAGCTGCTCTTCGCTTTGGCAAGATGCAATTATAACAGACAGCAGTATAATTACGGCACCAATTACCCTTAGTTTCATTGCGCTATTTTTGTATTGGTTTCGGCAAGCAGGGTTTTAATATCAGCCCTTAGTTTATCAACCTGTTTCTCGTCGGTACCATCATAATATCCACGAATGCGCTTTTGTTTATCAATTAAAACAAACCATCCCTGGTGAACATAACCGCCTGGTGTACCGCTATCTTCTTTAACAGCTACCAGGTAATTTTTCTCACCTAACTGATAGGTTTCTTCTTTTTTGCCTTGCAACAGCCACCAGCTGTTTCCACTTATTCCAAGTTTATCGGCATATTTTTTAAGCACGGCAACACTATCGTGCTTGGGGTCAATGGTGTGCGATATGATCTTAAAATCGCTTACGTTCTTATAATCCTCATAGACTTTAAGCATATTGCGGTGCATTATAGGGCAAATAGAAGGGCAGGTAGTAAAAAAGAAATCGGCCACATATACATAACCGTTCAAGCTTTTGTTGGTAATGCTATCACCGTACTGGTTAACAAATTTAAATGCAGGTATAGTGGCATAAACTGAATCAACAATTGTTTTACCATTTACAACTTTGCTTACTGTATCCCGGTTACCATAAATAGGCAATTTAGGCGTCTCGGCAGCATTAAACTTACAGGCTGTATAAAATAAGATGATGAATAGTGCCCCTGTTAGTTTTCTCATTTGTTTTTATTTTGTTTAATGAAGGTACTTGATGATGTTATAGCAGTAGTTAGCTGTTTATCAATGCTATCAATTTGTTTTTTTTGGTCTGTCAGATAGGCCATGATCTCTTCGTGCGATTTATTCTTGTTTTCTGCATCAAAATTGTGCATCCAATCTTCCATTTTAACGTCGGCGGCCCCTAACTCCGCGACAAACTTGGTTGCCTCAGCTTTAAATAACGGATCTTTTGTTTCCTTAATCAAAGTATCAAGCTTCATTTTGTTTATCATGATCAGCTCATCTTTTGACATAACACGATCATGGGTTTTTATTACTTCGGTAAGCAGGTCCTTCTCTTGTTTTTTTGTATCTGCACAACTAAATAAGGTAATGCTTAACAGGGCGGCGGCAATTATTCTTCTCATTATTTATACAGGTTAATCTTTATAAGGATATGGTTATTGGTTTACTTGTCTTAAATAGTAGCTATAATCTGTTATAGGCAGCTTATCATTTTCATTGACCTTTAAGTGCTGGCCAATTTGTGCCCGGGTATGTGTACCATGGTTAATAACATGCGCCATAATATCACATAAAGTATTCTCAAAATCATCGCCTGCGGAGTTCTGATAATGAATAATGTTATCAAAATCACTTTCAGATAGCGTGTTTAAAAATGCTATCCATTCATTATGGTTACTGTTAATAATACTTTCAAGGCTATCTGCCTGCCAATTGGGCCAGGAGCTTACACCGCTTGTGTTGATACCTTTACAGCGAGCAAGCCAAACCTGTTCTGCAGAAAGCAGGTGCGCCATTAGCTCCACAGGCTTACCGCCCGCATTTGTTTTCTGTATTAATTCATTTATTTGCCTGTTAGCAAACTGGTCATAATTAAACAGGCGGATAAAGTAGCTTTTCATCGCGGTAAAAGTAAGCATCATACAGGTAATTATCAGGTAGCATGGCATAAATTATGTTAATAATTATATAATGTAAATCACACATTAAGCTTATATGGCCGCCGTAAATTAGTATAACATTTAAATCACAGCATTATGAAACTGCTAACCATGTTTTCAAGAGTAATCAGTGACTTTCGTGAGTGGCTTTTTTTAAAAAGCATGCGTTCGTCATTTAAACACTAAGGTTTTTTAACTGTAACGCTTTTTTTATACAATAATAATGTACATTTTGGGCTTTAACCAGCTCAATTGCATGACGCCCGACATCCACGATCCGCAACTTACAAAACAACTTTTTGGCGATGATTTTGCCTGGGGAGTATCTACTGCCGCCCTGCAAACAGAAGGCTCATGCGATGCTGACGGCAAGGGCCCATCCATATGGGATGCCTTTTCGGCTAAAAAAGGTAAGATCTTAAATAACGATAAACCTATCGTAGCGTGCGAATTTTACGAACATTACGAACGCGATATAGATCTTATAAAAGAATTAAATATCCCTAATTTTCGTTTTTCTATATCATGGAGCCGGATCTTACCCAATGGTGAGGGCAAAGTAAATAAAGCAGGTATTGATCATTATAATAAGGTTATTGATTATTGCCTTAAACAAGGTATTGAACCATGGGTAACTGTTTACCATTGGGACCTGCCACAAGCGCTTGAAGACAGGGGCGGCTGGACTAACCGTGCTGTTGTAGATTGGTTTACGGCGTTCACTACTATTTGCGCCCAAAACTTTGGTGACCGTGTAAAAAATTGGATGGTGATGAATGAGCCTGCCGTGTTTACCGGTGCGGGTTACTTTTTAGGAATGCATGCGCCCGGAAGGAGAGGGTTACGGAATTTTTTACCTGCCGTACATCACACTGTATTAAGTATAGTTGCGGGTGCTAAAGTTTTACGGAAGCTTTTACCTGATGCTATAATAGGCACAACGTTTTCTTGCTCATATATTGAGCCTTTTTCTGATAAGCCAAAAGATATCAACGCGGCCAAACGTGCCGATGCTCTAATAAACAGGCTATTTATTGAACCTATTATAGGTTTGGGCTACCCAACCAATGAGGTTGTGGCCTTAAAAGGGATCTCAAAGTATTACCGGCCGGGTGATGAAGAAAAGCTATCGTTCGATTTTGATTTTATAGGGCTGCAAAATTATACCCGTGAAATTGTAAAATACTCTTTCTTTACCCCATACATTGGCGCCAGTTTAGTTAAAGCCGAAGACAGGAATGTGGAAGAGTTAACCACTATGAGATGGGAAGTATATCCACCGGCTATTTATCATATTCTTAAAAAATTTAATGCATATCCGCAGATAAAGAAAATACTGATCACCGAAAACGGGGCTGCCTTCCCGGATGAGGTAATTAATGGCGAGGTTAACGATCCTAAGCGGATAGCCTACCTGCAAACTCATTTGCAACAGGTTTTAAAAGCTAAACAGGAGGGATGTAAGGTAAGCGGTTATTTTGTGTGGACACTTACTGATAACTTTGAATGGGCCGAAGGCTATCACCCAAGGTTTGGACTGATATATATCGATTTTAAGACTCAGCAGCGTATTGTTAAAGGATCAGGACAATGGTACGCCAATTTTTTGAGGTAGATCTGCAACAATATCCGTTCCCACTAACGGCAGGCTTATATAAAAGATTGTTCCGTTTAACCCGTTACTTTCAAACCATATTTTACCGTTATGTTTTTCCATTATCTGCCGGCAGATAGATAAACCCAACCCGAATGATTTTTCGCCGGCTGTACCCGGCCTTTGCGCACTGGTGAACATATTAAACACCTGGTCTTTTAATTTATCCGGGATGCCAATGCCATTATCCTCAACCGCAATAACTACCTGTTTATCTTTTTCAAACACCTTTACTTCAATAGATGCACCAATAGGGCTAAATTTAATGGCGTTACTTATCAGGTTACTTATAACCCGCCATATTTTTTCGCGGCTTATGTATAGTTCCTGTTGCTTATCTAAAGTTTGCAATAAAATTTGCTGGCCCTTTTCTGCGGCTTTAAAACGTAATAGTTCAACACTGTTACTTACCAGCGAATTAATCTCTATCTGATCAAGATTTAGGTTAACAGATGACATATTTGTTGCCTCCAGTATTTCATTGATCAGTTCCAATGAGTTATAAGAGGTTTCCTTGATTAGGTTTATCAGTTCTTTTTGCTCTTCGTTGTACTCATCTTCGGCCATCATAGCGGTTAACGACGCTATACCACCAATTGGGTTACGCAGATCATGTGCAACAGTACGCAATATGCGGTCCTTCTCTTTACTACTATTATTAAGATCATTTAGTGCGCTTTCTAATATCCCATTTTGTTCGTTTATCTGCTTATTTAACAGGTTAACTGTTTGTACATCTTTTTTAGACCGCCGCCAGTTACGATACACCAGAAATATGATGATAAGCGCCATTACAGCAAAAAAGATAGATACATATAAATAGATAGCCTGCAGCTTGTTATCATTGCTTAATAAATCTATCTCATGCTGCTTTTCATAATTGGCCAGCTGCTGGTCAACGTCAGTCTGCATTAAAAGGCTTGCCTTTTGTGTAATTGAATCTTTTAATGAGTCGTAAAGCTGTAAGTGACCGATCGCTTTTTTCAGATCATTTTGTTGGATGTAGTAATTGCCTATCAAACGATTATAATCTGCTTCGGCATCATCGTTTTTTACAGAGTCCAATTGTGCACGCAAATTCCCGAGTAAAGTAATTAACGAATCTTTTTCCCCGAGATTTAGATAGATCTGGCCCAGCTTAATTTCAGTTAACTCGGCATCATGATTATCGCGCCCTTTTTGTAAATTGATCGTTATGCTTTTTTTGAGCAGCGCCGCTGCCTGTACATACTGTTTTTTTTGAATGTAGATATCTGCCTGGTTACCATAAATAACACCGCGTGCCGCTTCTAATTGTTGTTTTCTATCCGGATATAAGTAGCCTTTTTCTTTTACAAGGGCTAACGCTTTATCAAAATAGATCATGGCGCTATCCGGCTGGTTAAGATGGCGATAACTCAAACCGATATTGTCTAAAAGTTCCTGCCTGCGATAAAAGAAAACAAAACCATCGCCTGAATTTTTAAAGAACCCATAGGTATCTTTAAAATAATTAGAAGCTATTCTGTAATGCCCCTTTTTATACATCATCATGGCCATACGATAAGTATAATCGCCAAGGGCTTCTAAATTTAAATAGTTTTTACCAATAAGATACCCCTGGTAGTATGACTGGTAGGCATCGCTAAATTGCTTTAGTTCAAAAAGCGCATCGCCGCGGGCAAAACTTGCATCAGCTATATTCAGATAATACTGCCTGTGTTTTTCGCTTGTAGCGTTTATGGCAAGCATACTATCAGCATAACGCAGGCTTTTGTCAAACTGGGATACTGTTTTTTGATAGTAAATGAAATGATATCCGTAGAAACGGAAACGGTCGTTTATAGTTGGGTTTTCTATCTTATTAAATGACCTGTCAAACGCAAGCAGGCCTTGTTTAACATCGCCTTTTAACCAATCTTTTTCTATTTGTTTACGGGCTTGTTCAAACTCTTTGGAGTATTTACCGTCGTCTTTATAGGTGTTTTTGGGGGAGCAAGATGCTAAAGCTATCAGAAAAGTATAAAGCCAAAAATGCCTGTTTAAAGTTTTGGCAAAATTGTCTTTATTCCAGATCAATGTAAGTTAATTAGGGGTAAACAACAAATATAATACTCGCGTGCAAATACTTACTACTAATAAATATTTTTTTGGATGCTTTTACTACTATTTAAAAGCATCTTCACCAGTTATATCCATGCCGGTTATTAGCAGATGAATATCATGGGTACCTTCATAAGTAACCACCGATTCGAGATTCATCATATGCCGCATTATTGGGTATTCACCTGTAATTCCCATACCGCCAAGCATCTGCCGGGCTTCGCGGGCTATGTGCATAGCTATCTCAACACTGTTACGTTTAGCCATTGATATTTGCGCGGCTGTTGCACGGTTCTCATTTTTTAAAGTTGCCAGGCGCCAAACCAGTAATTGCCCTTTTGTAATCTCGGTTATCATTTCGGCCAGTTTCTTTTGCTGCAGCTGAAATCCTGCTATTGGCTTTCCAAATTGCACCCTTTCTTTTGAATAGCGCAGGGCGGTGTCATAACAATCCATAGCCGCACCTAAAGCACCCCAGGCAATACCATATCGGGCCTGGTTGAGGCAGCCTAAGGGGCCTTTTAATCCGGCAACATTTGGCAATATATTTTCTTTGGGTACTTTAACATTATCAAAAACAAGTTCGCCCGTGGCAGATGCACGTAACGACCACTTATTATGTGTGGTTGGCGTGGTAAAACCTTCCATGCCGCGCTCTGCAATCAATCCGCGTATTTTGCCCGTTTCATCCTTTGCCCAAACAATTGCAATATCAGCAAAGGGGGCATTTGAGATCCACATTTTGGCACCATTTAAAAGGTAGTGGTCGCCTTTATCTTTAATATTCGTGGTCATGCCGCCGGGGTTTGAACCATGATCTGGCTCGGTTAGCCCAAAACAACCCATTAATTCGCCCGAAGCTAATTTGGGCAGGTATTTTTGTTTTTGTTCCTCAGATCCGTACGCGTAAATAGGATACATTACCAATGACCCTTGTACAGATGATGTAGACCGTATCCCAGAATCTCCACGTTCAAGCTCCTGCATAATAATACCGTAAGCCATATAATCCAACCCCGCGCCACCATATTCAACAGGTATGGTTGGGCCAAAGGCACCTATTTCGGCAAGCCCCTTTATCAGGTGCATCGGAAACTCAGCCTTTTGAGCATAATCTTCAATAACCGGGCTTAATTCTTTCTTTACCCAATCGCGTACACTTTGGCGTATCAGCTTATGTTCTTCAGATAACAGTTCATCTAAAAGGTAATAGTCAGGTGCTTCGTACAGGTCGGTTTTAGCCATGGCAGTATAAATTGGTGGGTCAAATATATTGAATTAGGGGCGACTTAAATATGCCGAAATCGTTGTTTTTTATTGTGTGAGACCCCTTTATTACAAAAAGTAGCTTTAAACCGTTTAAACATATTTTTTGCGCGAAAACTTTTTTGAAAATTTATTATCAGTCTCGCAAAAAATAACAAATGAAGTACCCGTCAATTTTAATCCCATCCAAAATCAAATAATCCGCTTACTTTTGGTTATGGTAAAAGTAGCTTTAGAAGGTGCAGAATTTTTTGCTTATCACGGTTTTTACCCGGAAGAGCAACTATTAGGCACCCGTTTTTTTGTTGATGTTAAAGTGAATTTCAATGCAAAAAATGCTTTAAATGATGACAGGATAGATAACACAGTTAATTACGAGGTGTTGTATTCAATTGTACAAACGGAAATGAGGCATCCCCGCAAGTTGATAGAAACTGTTGTACAGGCAATAATTAATAAGATTGTGAGTGAATTTCCGTTTGTAAACGAAGTAGTGGTCACTATAAAAAAAATGAATCCGCCGTTTAACGGCCCGGTTAATAATTCGGCTGTTACTATCAGTTATCTTAAAGATCAGAATTAAGATGGCCTATAATAAAATTACCGGCGATATATTGGAGGCAATAACAGCAATTGTTGGTGCGGGTGCGGTTTTGAGTACAGCTGCAACCATGGAAAGTTATAGCCATGATGAAACCGAAGACCTTGTATATTACCCGGAGGTTGTTGTAAAGCCAAAAACCACTCCCGAAATCTCTTTGTTGATGAAGCTTTGCAATGAGCATTTAATAGCGGTAACGCCACGGGGGGCGGGTACAGGATTAGCCGGAGGGGCATTGGCCATAAATGGCGGTTTAATGATCTCGATGGAGCGCTTTGATCAGATATTGGATATTGATGAGCAAAACCTGCAGGCCACCGTTGAGCCCGGTGTTATTACAGAAACATTTATTAATGCAGTTGCCGAAAAAGGTTTGTTATATCCGGTTGACCCTGCAAGCAAAGGCAGCTGTTTTATAGGCGGCAATGTTGCTAACTGCTCCGGCGGGCCAAGGGTTGTTAAGTATGGTACCATCCGCGAATATATCCTGAATATGGAGGTGGTTTTACCATCCGGCGAGGTTATCTGGACGGGCGCCAATACGCTTAAATATGCGTCGGGATATAATTTAACCCAACTATTTATAGGATCGGAAGGTACATTGGGGATTGTCACCAAAATAGTTACCAAGTTAATTCCAAAACCAACATTGGATGCTTTGATGCTGGCTTCTTTCAATTCAAATGAGGATGCCTGCGCGGCTGTTTCGGCCATATTCAGGGCAGGGGTTATACCATCGGCATTGGAGTTTATGGAACGCCGTGGAATGGAATGGGTGATTGAGCACGATAATATCAGCTTTGAGCTAAAAGACGGTGTACAGGCATTTTTATTAATAGAAGCAGACGGTAACAACCAGGATGTAATATTTGCCGACTGTGAAAAGATAAACCAGGTGCTGGAACAATACAATTGCCAGGATGTGCTGTTTGCAGATTCATCAGCACAAAAGGCCGACCTTTGGCGCATCAGGCAAACTATGGGTGTATCAGTTAAATCAAACTCTGTTTATAAGGAAGAAGACACGGTTGTACCCCGGGCGGCTTTACCCCAACTAATAAAAGGCATTAAAGAAACAGGCGCTAAGTACGGCTTTGAATCTGTTTGCTATGGCCATGCCGGCGATGGTAACCTACATGTGAACATTATTAAAGGCAACATGAGCGATCATGACTGGAAAAACAACCTGAAAGCTGGTATCACCGAGATTTTTGAGCTGACTGTAAGCTTAGGCGGTACACTATCCGGCGAGCATGGAATAGGGTTGGTGCAAAAAGATTTTATGCCTTTGAAATATACTCCCGCTCATTTTGCCATTTGGAAAGGTATAAAAAGCGTATTTGATCCGAACGGGATATTGAACCCGGGAAAGATATTTTAGATTTTTGTGTAAATAATTTTTGTGTAGTCGCTCGGCTCCAGCCGAGTGACCATTATTATAAGGCCTCCGGCCGCGGCAAGATGCCGCAAAATAGTCGTCACTCGGCTAGAGCCGAGCGACTGGTAATATTTCTTGCAAATCAATTTGTATTCAAAATCAACCCAGGCTCATCATATTCAATCATTTTCTTACGGCCTTCTTTTGGGATGGGGATAGATTTGTTGGCGGCATAATCATAACTGATGCACACCGTTTTGCAGGTGGTGCAAATCTCTTCGCCTTTATCGCTGCGCTTAACTAAAACATGCATAACATCAAAACTGCTGTTGCCTATGCGCGTTACGCGTACATAACAAACAATATGGTCGCCAAAGGTTAGGGGTTTTAAGTAATTGATCTCTGACCGCCCAACAACAATTCCATTTTCTTTCATGTTCCAGCCGGTAACCTCGTGCCAGTAACCAAAACGGGCTTCTTCAAAGTAGGTTAAATATTTTGCGTTGTTTACGTGCCCTGCAGCATCCATATCAGCAAAGCGGATAATTATGTCGGTCTTGAATTTGTAATCTGAAAGCTTTTCGGCCATTTTGTCTTGATAAAATAAATCACGCAGACATATTGTCTTGTAATTACACTGAAAATTCCGTTGGTATAACTGTTGATTATACATCAACGAAGTTAACAAATAAAAATTTTAGGAGGATAAAAACCATGACTTTAGTAAAATTTAACAACGGACTAAAAAGCAATAGCAACCCATTCTTTAACGATGTTTTTGATTCGATATTGAATGACACTTTCTTAAGTGACAAATTGGTTGCACGAGTACCAGCAGTTAACATTGCTGAGAACGATAACGAATTCCATGTAGAATTAGCTGTACCGGGCTTAAAAAAGGAAGATTTTAAGATCAACCTTGACAAAAACATTTTAACAATATCAGCAGAAAAGAACAGCGAGAACAGTACTGAAACTAAAAAGTACAGCAAACGCGAATACAGCTATAATTCATTTGTAAGGTCATTTACCCTACCTGATAGCGCCGATCATTCAAAAATTGAAGCTGACTATACCAACGGCATATTGAAATTAACCGTTGCAAAAAGAGAAGAAGCTAAATTTCAATCAAGAGAAATAGCTGTAAAATAATAAGAATTTGTTTTCATAATTGGGTTTAGTTAGGTGAGAAGGCCGCTTTGTAAAAGGAGCGGCCTTTATTTTTGCATCCGTCTCCCTCTCCTTTGGAGAGGGCCGGGGTGAGGCTTATTTTTAAGTCCTCTCCAAAGGAGAGGATTTAGGTGAGGCTTAACTATGCCCGCATGTTAATATACTGCAAAGGCTGGCCAAAATCTTCGCCACGGCAAAGGCTTATCACCGCCTGCAGATCATCTATCTTTTTGGCCTGAACGCGCACCTGGTCATCCATAATAGACGCCTGTACTTTAAGGCCGCTATCTTTTATTTTCTTGACTATCTTTTTAGCGGCTTCTTTATCAATCCCTTCTAAAACCTTTATCTCTTTGCGTATCATATTACCCGATGCATAGTGCTCTTTACCAAAATCAAGCGCTTTAGCGTCAAGGCCTTGTTTAACCATACGGCTTATTATAGCATCCTGTATGGCTTTAACGCGCATATCATTCTCGGTTAATATATGTATCTCATTGGTCTTTTTGTCCAATTCTATAGTGCTTTTTGAATCATTAAAATCATAGCGGTTCAAAATCTCTTTTTTGGCTACATTGATAGCGTTATCCAATGTCTGTCCGTCTATCTTGCTTACTATATCAAATGAAGGCATAATTTTAGGTATTTATTGAGGATACAAAGCTAATGTAAGATTTTTATAACCTGTAATTATTAACAAACAAAACAGATTAAATACAATTACTTAATATTAACTTAACAAATAAATAAGCAAATTTGTCACTTCGGCTGTTTAAACAGCACATTCTATGGATATAAAAAAAATTCCTTTAATTAACAGGGAGATTAGCTGGTTATATTTTAACGACAGGGTTTTGCAGGAAGCTGCCGACCCTACAGTGCCCCTGATTGAGAGGATAAAATTTTTAGCCATATTTTCATCCAACCTTGATGAGTTTTATAGGGTAAGGGTGGCAACATTAAGCCGCCTTAGTAACCTCAATGAAAGGGCTAAAGAAATTTTAGGCTACAATCCCAAAAAGATTTTAAACCAAATAAAAAACATCGTAATAAAGCAGGAGCGGAAGTTTAATGATTTGTATGAAAACATTATTGTTAAAGAACTTGCCGAAGAAAAGATCTTTTTACTGAACGATAAACAGCTGAATGTTACACGTGGTACTTTTGTAAAAGATTTTTTCAGGGACAGGCTGCTATCCACATTGGTACCTATCATGCTGGATGATGACCTGCCTTTACCTGAGCTGCGCGACAGGGCTATTTACTTTTTTGTAAAACTTACCAAAAACAAAAAGTCCAGATTTGCACTCATCGAATTTCCTGATAGCCTTTCCCGTTTTTTGGTGCTGCCGGATACCCATAATTTGAAATTCATTATCCTGCTTGATGATATTATCAGATATAGCCTTGAGGATATCTTTTTCATATTTGAGCATGATAGCATCGAGGCCTATTCTTTACAGCTTACCCGTGATGCTGAGCTTGATCTGGATAAAGAAGTAAGTGTAAAATTTATTGATTCGCTGGCTAAAAGCCTGCAAAAAAGGCGTAAAGGCAAACCAATGCGCTTGTTATATGATAAAGAAATGCCGTTGGATATGCTGTCATACTTAGTTAGAAAGATGAAAGTAGGCGGCGAAAACCTTATACCGGGTAACCGCTATCACAACTTTAAAAATTTTATAGCATTCCCTAATGTTGGCCGGGCAGATCTGCAATACAATAAAAGCATCCCGTTACCGGTTAAGGGATTATCATTCGGCAAGAGTTTGATGAGCATGATCGCTAAAAAGGATTTCCTCATCAGTACACCATATCAATCATTTGATTATATTATTCACTTCCTGCGCGAGGCGGCTATCGACCCAAAAGTTAAAGAAATAAGCATTACGGTATACCGCCTGGCCGAGAATTCCAAGATCATCCACGCGCTTATCAATGCGGCTAAAAACGGTAAAAAGGTAAACTGTTTGGTTGAACTGCGCGCTCGGTTTGATGAATCAAATAACATATTCTGGAGTAACCGTTTAGAAGAAGAGGGTGTAAACGTGTTGTATGGTATTGATGGCTATAAAGTGCACTCGAAAGTTTGCCTGGTAACCCGTATGGAAAAAGGAAAGCCTTTTTACTATGGCTGCCTGTCTACCGGAAATTACAACGAAAAAACGGCCACCATGTATGCTGATCATACACTTTTAACAGCCAATAAAAGCATCACTACAGACCTGGTATATATATTCAGGGCCCTGAATAAAAACCTGCTTCCTAAAGATTTAAAGCATTTAATTGTATCGCCCATTGATTCGCGCCCTGCAATTTATAAGCTGATAGATAATGAGATCAAGAACGCCAAAGCGGGTAAAAATGCTTACATGATATTTAAAATGAACAGCCTGGCCGATGAGCAGTTAATAGCCAAGTTGTACCAGGCCAGCAATGCCGGTGTAAAAATTAAAATGATCATTAGAGGTATGTGCTGCTTAATAGCAGGGGTTAAAGATTATAGCGAAAATATTGAGGTTGTAAGCATAGTTGATAAATACCTGGAGCATGCCCGTGTACACATTTATGGCAATGGCGGTAAAGAACTGATCTACCTTACATCTGCCGATTTCATGACCCGCAATATTGATAACCGTGTTGAGGTAGGTTTCCCAATTTATGATGATGACCTGCGTAAAGAGATAAGAGATATAATCAACATACAACTAAACGATAATACTAAAGCAAGGGATATAACGGTTACCCATACCAACAAGTATCACAAAACAAAAGCCGAGTTGCTTACCCGTGCACAAATAGATATTTATAGCTACCTGAAACATAAAAACATAATAAATTGAGATACGCCGCCATTGATGTAGGATCAAACGCAGTAAGGCTTTTGATAGCAGAAATAATTGAGAACAACGGATCTATCTCCTTTAAGAAGAATACGTTATTACGTGTCCCGGTAAGGTTGGGGGATGATGCGTTCCTGAATAAAAAAATATCAGATAAGAAAGCAAACGACCTGATAAAATCTATGCAGGCGTTTCGTAACCTGATGGATGTTTTTAAAGTTACCGACTATATGGCCTGTGCAACATCGGCTATGCGTGAGGCGGTTAATGGGCAGGACGTGGCTAACCGGATAAAAGAAGAAGCCGATATTGATCTGGAGATTGTACATGGGCAAAATGAAGCCAGGATAATTTATGCCAGCCATGCCGAAGTGAACATAGACAAGGGTAAAAATTACCTTTATATTGATGTAGGCGGTGGCAGTACGGAGTTATCCCTGTTTAGCGGCGAACAGCTATTAGCCTCCCAATCATTCAACCTGGGCACCATCCGCATTTTAGATAACCAGGATAAAGACGAAACCTGGACAGAGATGAAAAACTTTATTCGCGAGCATACCCGGGCGCATAAAAATATTTTTGGCATCGGTACAGGTGGCAACATCAATAAACTTTACAAGCTTTCCGGAGAGAAGGATAACAGCGAGCCATTGTCTTATCTTAAATTAAAAACGCTTTACAATTATTTAAATTCTTTTTCATTGAAAGACAGGATAAATGTACTTGGCCTGAATCAGGATAGGGCAGACGTGATAATTCCGGCTTGCGAGATATATTTAACCGTACTAAAATGCGCCGGTATAAAAAGCATTTATGTGCCTACAGTAGGCTTGGTTGATGGTATTATTCAAATACTTATAGACAAAAATTTTGAAAATGCAGGTTAAATTTATTTTAACAAATTGTTTAAATAAATAAAAACACTTGTTATATTTGTGATGCCCGCTCAAAGGGCATGTTTTTCATAGGTAGATGTAGGGTCGGGTACGAGTTATTCGACCCTTTTTTGTGCCTGTAACTTTTGTTCCGTTTATTTGTACCTATAACATGATGAAGAAAAAAATTGTAGTTGCTGTTACTGGTGCAAGCGGGTCTATCTACGCCAAATTATTACTGGATAAGTTACAGCAATTGCACGATCAGATTGCCGAGGTTGCCGTTGTAATGAGCGATAATGCCAAACTGGTATGGGAATTTGAGCTGGATGATGCCAGCCACGACAATTATCCATTTAAAACATACGACAAAAAGGATTTTATGGCGCCGTTCGCGTCAGGTTCTGCCCGGTTTGATACTATGGTTGTAGTTCCCTGCTCAATGGGTATGTTAGGGCGCATCGCTTCGGGCGTATCTGATGATCTGATAAGCAGGGCAGCCGATGTTATATTAAAAGAGCGCCGCAAACTGATATTAGTAGCCCGCGATACACCGCTCAATCTTATCCATATCCGTAATATGCAAACAGTTACCGAGGCTGGAGGCATTATTTGTCCGGCTATACCATCATATTACAGCAAACCTAAAACTATCGAAGAACTGGCCATGACGGTTGTAAACCGCGTTATTGACCTGATAGGATTAGAGAACGAAAGTTACCGGTGGGAGGGAATTTAATTGGTGATTTATTGAGTTAGTGAATTAGTGATTATGAGAAAAACATACCTGCTTATCATATTTGTTTTAACGTGCACACTTTCTGCATCAGCGCAGTTAAAAAAGGCGTATGTTAAAGACCTTGCCTTTATGACCGGCACCTGGACGCTTAAACACGAATGGGGCGACATGGAGGAGTTTTGGGGCCAGCCAATGGGCGATAATATGGTAAGCACTTTCAGGTGTGTTAAAAACGGCAAGGTGGTATTTTATGAGTTTATGGCTATTGAACAATCTGATAGCATCCCGGTAATGAAGCTTCGCCATTTTAATAAAGGCAGCATAGGCTGGGAAGATAAGGACAAACCATACCTGATGCCCGCCGTAAAAATTGCCGCGAACGAGGTCGTATTTGAATCGCTCGATAAAGCCGTTCGCATTACTTATAAACGCATTAATCCGCTAAAAATGGATTGTATTTTGGATGAAAAAGATAAGGATGGCAAGTGGAAGAAAGATGTGTTTAATTATGCGTTAGTTAAACATTGATTGGGTTTTCCTGAAGATTTTACATTCCTTTTAATAACCAATCATTAATTCACTAACCCACTAATTCACTAAATGCTTATCTTTGCAGCTTCAAAATGAATAAGAAAGTTGCTTTTTATACACTTGGATGTAAGCTGAATTACTCAGAAACATCATCCATTGGCCGCCTGTTTACACAGGCCGGTTTTGATACGGTTGATTTTACCGATACGCCTAATGTATATGTAATTAACACGTGTTCAGTAACCGAGAACGCCGATAAAAAATGTAAAAAAATAGTTAAAGAAGCACTCAAGATCTCTCCAAACGCATTTATTACTATTGTTGGCTGCTATGCCCAGTTAAAGCCAAAAGAAATTGCCGAAATACCCGGTGTTGATATGGTTTTAGGTGCTGCAGAGAAGTTTCAACTTGTTGATTATATTACAGATCTTACCAAGAAACCGAAAGCCGTTGTTTATAACCAGCCGGTTTCTGAAGCTAATCAGTTTGTACCATCATACTCTTTTGGCGACCGTACCCGTACTTTCCTGAAAGTGCAGGATGGTTGTGATTATTCATGCACATTTTGCACTATTCCGCTGGCACGTGGCAGCAGCCGAAGCGATACCATTGAGAACGTTATAGCACAGGCAAAAGATATTGCGGCATCAGGTGTAAAAGAAATAGTGCTGACAGGCGTTAACCTGGGCGATTTCGGCATTAGGGACGGCAATCGCGAAGATCGCTTTTTTGACCTTGTAAAGGCGCTGGATGGCGTAGAAGGTATCGACCGGATCCGTATATCATCCATCGAGCCAAACCTGCTTAGCGACGAGATAATTGAGTTTGTATCCACTTCAAAACGTTTTGTACCGCACTTTCATATTCCGCTGCAATCAGGCTCTGATAAAATATTGGGATTAATGCGCCGCCGGTATAAAAGAGAATTATATGCCAGCAGGGTAGCAAAGATCAAACAGGTAATGCCCAATTGCTGTATAGGGGTTGATGTGATAGTTGGTTTCCCCGGAGAGACAAGAGAAGATTTTATAGACACCTATAATTTTTTGAATGAGCTGGATGTTTCTTATCTGCATGTGTTTACCTATTCTGAACGCGAAAACACCCCTGCAGCAGAAATGAGCGGCACAGTACCCGGCTCAGCCCGTGCAGACAGGAGTAAAATGCTGCATATATTATCTGATAAAAAACGACGTTCATTCTATGAAACACAGCTAAATAATTCTGATGAAGTTTTGTTTGAGGGCGATATAAAAGATGGCTTTATGCATGGCTTTACACGTAACTATGTAAAGGTAAAAGCCAAATATGATCCTGTGCTGGTGAATGAGATCAGAAGGGTTCATTTAACCGCAATTTCACCTGACGGTGATGTTGAAATAACAGAAAGCGAAGAAATATTAGTGCATTAACTCCTATATTCGCCTCACAAATATTTGCTTATGTTTCCAACCCTTTCTTCGCTGATTGAATACCTTACGGGCATTAATATACCCTTACCTATACAAACCTTTGGCTTTTTTGTAGCACTTGCTTTTATAGGTGCATATTGGGTATTCTCTGAAGAATTTAAGCGTAAAGAGCGTTTAGGTTATATTCACTCTTTTGAAAAAACGATAGTTGTAGGTGCACCCGCATCCATTGGCGACCTGGTTGGCAACGGCGTATTCGGGTTTATATTAGGGTATAAGGTTGTAGATGCAGCAATGCATTATTCAATGTTAATTGCTGATCCTCAGTCGTTTCTTTTATCACTGCGTGGCAACTGGTTAGGCGGTATATTATTCGCGGCGGGTTTTTCTTACTGGGCATACTACGAAAACAAAAAACAACAGCTTCCCAAACCAGAAACCCGTAAAGTTACCGTACACCCATATGAATTAATGAGCAGTCTTTTACTGTGGGCTGCTGTATGGGGGTTTGCCGGGGCTAAACTATTTAACGGTTTAGAGAACTGGGGAGAGTTTATGGCAGACCCTGTAGGTATGCTGATAGGCTTTAGTGGCCTGACTTTTTATGGTGGTTTAATTTGCGGCGGTGCTGCCGTCTTGTATATAGCTCATAAACACGGCATTAAGCCTTTAAATATGTTGGATATTGGTGCAGCCGGTATGATGCTTGCTTATGGCCTTGGCCGCGTGGGCTGCCAGATGTCTGGAGACGGCGATTGGGGGATACCCAACCTTGCGCCAAAACCGGGATGGTTAAGCTGGGCGCCAGATTGGATGTGGTCGTTCAAATTCCCGCACAACGTTAATGAAGCCGACCCGGGTAACCTTATACCTAACTGTGTAGGTAAATTTTGCAATGAATTAAGACTTCCGGTATATCCCACATCTTTTTATGAATCAGTTATTTGTATATTATTGTTTCTGTTTTTATGGAGTATCCGGAACAAGATAAAAGCACCCGGTGTATTGTTTGGTATCTACATGATATTGAACGGTGTTGAGCGCTTTTTTATAGAATTGATAAGGGTTAATACCCGCTACAATGTAGCCGGAATACCTTTTACCCAGGCAGAAATGATATCATTAATTATGGTTATTGGCGGTATTGCTTTAATAGTTACCGGCCAAAACCGGTACAAAAAAGCCCCCGTAAAGCATGGCTAAAAAGTTTTGGTATAAAATAACCAAAAGCCACGTGGTTAGGTTCCTGCTTTCGGCAGGTGCTGGTTTCGTGGTAGATATTGCTACCTTTTACTTGCTGTATCATAACCTGTTTGAGCAAAAAACGTATGGTGTATTGTCATATACCATTCGTAATTCAACACTTTCTTTATCAATATCATTTTTTTTAGGGGTAATAGTCAATTTTACAATGACACGCTACCTGGTATTCAACAAGTCAAAACTCCCTGTATATAAGCAATTTATAAGGTTTATATCAGTTGCTGTGGTTGGTTTTTTTGCCAATTTAATTGTACTGAAAATGATGATCCAGCAATTAAACGTGTATCCGCCGCTCGCCCGGATCTTTACCGCATTAAGCTTATTTGTTGCAAGCTATTTTATACATAAGTTCTTCTCTTTCAGCTTATCACTAAGACAACACCAGCATGAAATTAAGCCAGATCATAACCCAGGTAATTGATGTTTCAAAGGAAGCAGGCCAGTTTATCCGCCAGGAAAGAAAAACATTTGACCCCGGTAGGATAGAGTACAAAGGACTGAACGACCTGGTATCATACGTTGATAAAACTGCCGAAGAAAAAATTGTTGCAGGTCTCGAACTCATACTGCCCGAAGCTGGTTTTATAACCGAGGAAAAAACCCGTAACAAGTTGGGCGACAGGTATAACTGGATCATAGACCCGTTGGATGGAACTACAAATTTTATACATGGCCTGCCAACTTTTTCGGTAAGTATTGCCCTGCAAGAGTATGATGAGCTGGTTTTAGGTGTGGTTTATGAAGTAAACCAGGACGAGTGTTTTTACGCGCATCAGGATGCACCCGCATACCTGAACGGTACAGAAATAAAGGTAAGCAACCTGCCAACAATTGCCGATAGCCTGATAGCTACCGGTTTCCCTTATTATGACTTTGCCAAGCAACACACTTATATTGAGCTATTTACAGAGCTGATGCGCAACTGCCACGGCCTGCGCAGGTTAGGTTCGGCAGCGGTTGATTTGGCTTACACGGCCTGCGGACGGTTTGAAGCTTTTTATGAATACAACCTGAATGCCTGGGATATTGCCGCCGGAATTGTAATAGTGAAACAAGCCGGAGGAGAAGTGGTAAATTTTAAAGGCGGCCCTGAAACAATAAATACCCGGGAGCTTTTGGCAACAAATGGTAAAATAACCGCAGAGATGCTGCAGTATATTCAGAAGTATTTTGTCTGAAATACCTCTAAAAATCTCTAATTATCTCTAAAAATCTCTAAAAATTTACCGGAATACACGGGTAATTATTATCTATCACTAAAAAACGCCATTCAATAAAAAAGCATCAACTGCCTGGCAATTGATGCTTCAAAAATTTAATTTTTTTAATAAGATTATAACGCTTCAGATACCACTTCGGTAACTTCGGGTACCATGCGTTTTAAAAGATTTTCGATACCGGCTTTTAGTGTTACAGTTGATGACGGGCAACCACTGCATGAACCGCGAAGCTCAACGGTAACCACACCTGCATCAAACGAACGGTAGCTGATAGCACCGCCATCCTGCTCAACCGCCGGGCGAACATAGTCGTTCAAGATCTGTTGTATTTTTATCTCGATATCGGTACCTTCAAAATCAACATCTGTAGCCTGCTCTACTGTCTGAACCTTTAATTCAGATTCAACAGCACCTTTTACAAACTCTTTCAGTATCGGTTCAATGTCTCCCCATTCGCTGCCTTCGGTTTTGGTAACCGTAACAAAGTTGCTGGCGAAAAAAACACCGTTAACAAATGAAAATTTATATAATTCTTTTGCAAAAGGAGAGGCCTCGGCACTTTCCCTTGTTGCATAATCCACGCTACCGTTAATCAACAACTTGTTTACAATAAACTTCATTGTTGCCGGGTTGGGGGTAGATTCTGTATATACGCTGATATTCATGGCTGTACTATTTAATAGATTAACAAATGTAATCAGGTTTTTGATTGTTAGTGCCTGTTGTTTTTAGTTTTACTTCACACTGACAGAGGGATGAAGATATGCAGATGTGCAAATTTCAGATGTGCAGATGAAAAAACGTTATAAGTAATATTGTAAATTTCAGATGTGCAGATGAAAACCTTGCAAGTCATCTGCACATCTGCATATCTATAATCTGCACATCTACCTATATCCCCGTATAATTCTGCGGCGTAATCGCTTTCAACTCTCCTTTTACCGAATCATTTATTAATAACGTATCTACAAACTCCGCTATTGTTTGGGCGTTCACCTGTGTATTGGTACGTGTAAGCTCCTTTAATGCTTCGTATGGGTTTGGATAGCCCTCACGGCGAAGTATGGTTTGGATAGCTTCTGCAACTACGGCCCAGTTGGCTTCAAGGCTGGCGTTTATGGCCGTTTCGTTCAGCAATAACTTGTTTAATCCTTTTATGGTTGATTTAAAGGCGATAAGCGTATGAGCAACCGGCACGCCAATATTACGCAACACGGTAGAATCTGTCAGATCGCGCTGCAGGCGGGAGATAGGCAATTTAGCCGCTAAATGCTCAAATAAGGCATTGGCTATTCCCAAATTACCTTCGCTATTCTCAAAATCAATCGGGTTAACTTTATGCGGCATGGCCGATGAGCCCACTTCGCCGGCTTTAATTTTTTGCTTAAAAAAGTTCATGGAGATATACGCCCACATATCCCTGTCCAGGTCTATCAAAATATTGTTTATCCTTTTTAAAGCATCGCACTGGGCGGCAAAATTATCATAATGCTCTATCTGGGTGGTGAACTGCGAACGGCTCAATCCCAAAATTTCATTAATGAAATGATTACCAAACGCTTTCCAATCGGTATCCGGGTAGGCCACATGGTGGGCATTGAAGTTCCCGGTCGCTCCGCCAAACTTGGCAGAATAAGGTACGGCTGTTAGCAGGTTTAACTGATTTTGCAACCGCTCAACAAATACATTTATCTCTTTACCCAGGCGTGTTGGCGATGCCGGTTGCCCGTGGGTATGTGCCAGCATAGGTATCGCATCCCAATCGGCAGCGTATTTTTTTAACAGCTCAACCAACTCTGTAAACGCAGGGAGGTAAACCTCGTCAATAGCTAATTTAAAGGAGTAGGGTATAGCCGTGTTGTTTATATCCTGCGAGGTTAAACCAAAGTGGATAAACTCCTTGTACTCTTCCAAGCCCAGTTCATCAAACTTTTTCTTGATAAAATATTCAACCGCTTTTACATCATGGTTGGTTATTTTTTCTATGTCTTTTATAGCGGATGCATCCTGTTCAGAAAAATTTTGAAAAATAGCCCGTAACTTATGTGTTACATCTGCGTCAAAATTACGTAACTGCTTTAAGGGATGCTCAGTCAAAGCTATGAAGTATTCAATTTCAATGTATACCCGGTATTTGATCAGGGCGAATTCTGAAAAATAAGCAGATAGTTCTTTGGTAGTATTACGGTAACGACCGTCGATTGGTGATATAGCGGTAAGGGAATTTAATTCCATGTAATCATTTTTTGCAAAGATAGTCATTTGTAAAAAAAAACATGCAGCCGCTCGGCTCCAGCCGAGTGGCAACTATTACAAGGCCTCCGGCCGCCACTTAATATCGTCGCTTGCCTGATCCGGCGGCGGGACGCCGCTGAATAATCGTCACTCGGCTGGAGCCGAGCGACAGCGAAGGGGCAGCGAAGGGGCAGCATGGCGATTTAACTCACCCGGTCATTGCTTCGCTCGACCACCCTCTCTACGCTGTGCGTAAAGAGGGATATAAAAAATGAGTTCCCAACCATCTTTCCGCCGTAGGCGAAGAGAGGGCCGCGCACGAAGTGCCGCGGAATGAGTTAATAGCTTTTATTACAGCTATTTATCAATCAAAAGTAATTTTCAATGGAAACTTTGAAATCTAAAAACGTTTCCATAGTTTTGACCCATAATGTCAAACGGTCAAATAGATAGAGTAATTGAAGGTGCCGGTGAGCTGTTTTTGCAAGCGGGTATCAAAAGTGTAACCATGGATGATATAGCCAAACACCTGGGTATGTCAAAAAAAACCATCTATCACTTTTTTAGCGATAAAAATGAATTGGTGATGGCGCTTATCAATAAGCGAATTAACGAAGATGAGACACGGATATTGGATATTATACAAAGTTCGGCAGATGTTATAGAGGAGATGATCAATATGATGAAA
This sequence comes from Mucilaginibacter sp., assembly GCF_041660805.1. Taxonomy (GTDB): domain Bacteria; phylum Bacteroidota; class Bacteroidia; order Sphingobacteriales; family Sphingobacteriaceae; genus Mucilaginibacter. Next base: position 187,561 of record NZ_JBAZVP010000008.1, read on the forward strand.
TGTTCTGAAGAGATCTTTTCAAGGATAAACCCCATTGTTATTCATGACCTTCAAAAATATCATCCGGATGGATGGGAGATATTCTTAAAATTTAAAAGCGATTTTTTAGTGACAAAATTAGAAGAGCTTTTAATAAAGGGCATTGATCAGGGTTTTATCCGCCCGGAACTGGATGTAAAGATCTTGGCTAAAATGCGGGTTAACCAGGTAGAAATGGGGTTTAATCAAAGCATTTTTCCGATAGCGCAGTTTAGCACATGGAAAGTCCAGTATCAATTACTTGAGCATTTCAATTATGGGATTTGTACTATAAAAGGGCATAAATTATTAAATCAATATAAAAATATAAACAACAATTAATTCCTGCTGACATACGGCTGTCAATCAAAAGGATTTTTTTGTAAGATAATTAACACACAGTACACAACAATAATAACCTATCATATATCAATGAAACAAATATTCACATTATTGATTTGCATAACAGCCGGCCTTAAAGGGTTCTCGCAGGCACAACCTGCAAATCAAACCTACAACTTTAGTATAACCGATTGTATAAATTATGCCTTTGAACATAAGGATTCAGTTTTAAATGCCAACCTTGATGTTAAAAGCGCTGATTATAGGGTTAAAGAAATAATTGGTCAGGGCCTTCCGCAAATTGACGGTACCGCCTCTTTTCAGGATTATTTGAAAATACCTACCACTTTATTACCAGGTGAGTTTTTTGGCGCACCCGCAGGTACTTTTATACCTGTTAAGTTTGGTGTTAAATACCAATCTAACTTAGGTGTAAATGCAACCCAGTTACTTTTTGACCCAAGCTATATAGTTGGTTTACAAGGGCGAAAAACCTACAAGGAACTATATAACCGTGCCTACACCCGTTCAAAAATTGAGGCATCAGTAAATGTTACTAAAGCTTATTACCAGGTTTTGGTAAGTAACGAACAGATAAAATTACTGGATGCCAATATTGCACAGTTAAAACAACAGGTAGACCAAACAACCGCCCAAAACAAACAAGGCTTTGTTGAAAAGATAGATGTTGACCGTATAACCGTTCAATACAATAACCTGATTACCAACCGCGAAAACACGCTTAGGCTGCTGGCGCTTAATTACCAGTTGCTAAAATTCCAGATAGGGATGCCAATTGAGTATAACCTTACTTTAAAGGATGGCCTTGATAATGTAAAACTGGATGATAATGTGGCTGAAACGGTTACCGATACAACGTTTTACAAAAAAAGGATTGAGTTTGGTTTATTGGAAACCAACCTTCAGTTAAGCCGGTTTGATCTGAAACGGATAAAGGGCCAGTTTTTGCCTACGCTTAAGGCAAATGCAAGCTATGCATCATCTTATCAGAATAACAGCTTTGGCAATTTGTTTAGTACCAGCTTTCCATCAAGCTATATCGGGCTTACTTTAAACGTGCCCATTTTTAGCGGCTTTCAACGTTCAAACAGGGTAAAACAATCACAGATAGCTGTGCAAAAGAGCATCAATAACTTAAACAGTTTAAAAAATGCTTTAAGCCTGCAGGCCAGCCAGGCAAAAGTGGTTTACTTTAATGGTATACAATCATTAAACAATCAAAAACGCAACCAGGAGCTGGCAAGGGAAGTGCTAAGGGTATCAAAAATTAAATACCAGCAGGGGGTAGGCTCAAGCATTGAGGTTACACAGGCACAAACGGCACTTGAAAGCGCTGATAACGAATATATACAAAGCCTGTACGATGCTTTAGTAAGCAAAGTAGATTTGGATAAAGCATACGGAAGAATTCAATAATAAACACACAAACCACTATCATATACAACATGAAAAAATTATTATACATACCGGTACTATTACTTTTGGCAGCGTGCTCAAGTAAACCGAAAGATAAAAAAGCCGAGCTTGCCGCTTTGCAAAAACAGCAGCAGGAAATAAACGCCAAAGTAATTAAACTACAGGCCGAACTAGGCACTAATGATTCTGCAAAAATTGCAGATGTTGCCACAATGGAAGTTAAAACCGGTTCGTTTACTAATTATGTACAAATACAAGGTAAAATTGATGCGCAGGATAACATTACTGCTTATCCGCAATCGCCGGGTACTATTACAGCAATATATGTAAAGCCCGGCCAGCATGTATCACAAGGCCAGGTTTTGGTACAGTTAGATAATAACGTTATGTTGCAAAACATAGCACAGACCGAAGCACAGGTTAGTTTAAACCAAACTTTGTATCAGCGCCAGAAAAACCTTTGGGATCAAAAAATTGGCACCGAGGTACAGTATTTGCAGGCACAAACTAACTTACAATCAAGTAAAAAAGCATTAGCCAGTTTACGCCAGCAGGCAAATTTATATCGTATTACATCCCCTATAAGTGGCACTATTGATCAAATGGACCTTAAACTGGGCCAGGTTGCACAGCCGGGCACTACAGGTATCCGTATTGTTAATGCTGATGTTTTAAAGGTTAAGGCTGATGTTCCTGAATCATATGCAGGCAGTGTAGGTACAGGCAACACGGTACAAATTTTAGTGCCTGATGCTAAAGATTCTTTAACTACTAAAGTAACTTTCGCAGCTAAAGCCATTGACCCTACATCACGCAGTTTCGCGGTAGAAATTAAATTACCTGTACGCAAAACGCTTCGCCCTAACATGACAGCTATCATCAAAATAGCCGACTACTCAAAAAGCAACGCAATGGTAGTGCCTGTAAAGGCGGTTCAGAAATCAGAAGACGGCGATTACGTATTTGTGAACGAAAATGGAACAGCCAAGCGTAAAGCCGTTAAAATTGGCATTACTTATGGTGGCAAATCTGAGGTGTTATCTGGTTTAAAAGTTGGCGAACAGCTAATTACTGAAGGTGCTGAAGATATTGAGGATGGCGACAAAGTAAAGGTTTTACAGTCTGCTAATTAATTAACAATCTGATCTATTACATATGAAAGATCTCAAAAAAGAATTTGGACCCTCAAGTTGGGCCATTGACAATAAAACCGCTATTTACGTGCTCATATTTATGATCACCGTATTAGGGTTAGTTAGCTATAATAACCTGCCGAAAGAAAACTTTCCGGATATAGAGATCCCCAAAATATTTGTAACAACAACATTTTTGGGACAATCTCCTCAAAATGTGGAGAACCTGGTTACCAGGCAGCTGGAGAAAAAATTGAAATCTCTTAAGGGCCTTAAAAAGGTTACATCCAACTCGGTGCAGAACGTGTCTATTATTACGGCAGAATTCCAGGCCAACGTAAAGATAAAGGATGCAAAGATAGATGTGCAGGATGCGGTTGATAAAGCCAAGCAGGATCTGCCCCAAAATGATGATAATTTTAAAGAGCCCGTTGTATCAGACGTTAACATTTCCGATCTGCCAATTCTTTACATCAACATTTCTGGCGATTATGACCTGAAGCGCTTAAAAGAGTATGCCGATGTTTTGAAAGATGAAATTGAAAGCTACAAAGAGATCTCGAAAGTAGATGAGGTTGGGGCCTTAACGCCGGAGATACAGATCAATGTGGACATGAATAAAATGGCAGCGGCACAAATAAGCTTTGCTGATATTACACAGGCTGTTGGTAACGAAAACATTTTATCATCTGCCGGTACAATCAAAACCGATGGCGTTCGCCGGAGTATTGATATTAAAAAGGATTTTAAAAATGCCGATGAGGTAGCCGCAATGGTTATCAGGAACCCCAAGGGCCAGGCAGTTTACTTGCGCGACATTGCCGAAATTAAAGATTCGTTTTTAGAGCAGGAGAGCTATGCCCGTTTAAAAACGCCCGAAAATGCAAAGTTCAAAAATGTAATTACGCTTAACGTAAGTAAAAGGGCCGGCGAGAACCTTATTCAGGCATCAGACAAGATAAACGCGCTGATCAAGGCAAAACAGAAAACCGATTTCCCTAAAGGATTAGATATTACTGTAACCGGTGATCAGTCTGACAAGACCCGTACCACCCTTAATGATCTGATCAATACCATTGTTATTGGCTTTATACTGGTAACCGTTATCCTGATGTTTTTTATGGGTACTACCAATGCCATATTTGTGGCCTTATCGGTACCGTTATCCTGCTTTATAGCATTTATGGTAATGCCGTGGATAGGGTTTACCTTAAACATGATCGTATTGTTCTCCTTCCTGCTTGCTTTAGGTATTGTGGTAGATGATGCCATTGTGGTAATTGAGAACACACACCGTATTTTTGATAACGGCCGTGTACCAATTAAAGAAGCCGCTAAAATTGCAGCGGGCGAGGTGTTCTTACCTGTATTTTCAGGTACCATGACCACACTTGCACCATTTATACCATTAGCTTTCTGGAATAGTATAATAGGCGAGTTTATGTTCTTTTTACCTATAACGCTTATTATTACCTTATTGGCATCGTTAGTTGTGGCCTATATTATGAACCCGGTATTCGCGGTTGATTTTATGAAACCACACCATAAAGGTGAACATGATAATCCAAAGTTTGATAAACCAACCAGACGCGCTATGATCTACCTGACTATAGCAGCAGTTGTTGGTTACCTGATAAATATTGGTATAGGTAATTTTGTGGTTTTAATTATGGTATTATACCTGCTTAACCACTTCTTCCTGTTAAAAGTGATAGGCAGGTTCCAGAACAACGCCTGGCCAAAATTCCAGCAATGGTATGCTAAATGGCTTGAAAAGGCTGTACAAAGGCCGCTTACCATGCTATTCGGCACGTTTGGATTATTTATCCTGTCAATTGTGCTGTTGGTAACAATAGGTAAAACCCCCGAGTTTTTCCCATCAGGCGACCCTAACTTTGCCTATGTATATATTACCCTGCCAATAGGTACAGACCAGGCTAAAACCAACGACATAACCAAACAAATAGAACAACGTGTAGCTAAAGTAGTGGATCCTGATAAAGATATTGTATCGTCCATTATATCAAACGTTACTAAAGGTGTTACAGACCCGCAGGATGAAGACCAGGGCGATTACCAGAACAAAGGTAAAGTAACCGTTGCTTTTGTTGAGTTTGGCAAAAGGGGTGGTAAGGATACCAAAGCGGTTTTAAGTAATATCCGTAAAGCGGTACAAGGCTTACCGGGTGTTAAAATTGCTGTGGCACAAGAGGCTGGCGGCCCACCGGTACAAAAAGATATCAGTATTGAAATAATTGGCGATAACATAGATTCGCTTGTAAAAACAGGCAGTCGCTTAAAAACTTACCTTGATAAGCAAAACATTGCCGGTATTGAAAACCTGGTGGCCGATGTGCAGAGCGATAAACCCGATATTGTTTTTGACATTGACAGGGAGCGTGCCAACAGGGAAGGTATAAGCAGCGGGCAAATAACCGATAACCTTAATACAGCTATTTTTGGTAGAAAAGCAGCCGATTTCAGAAATACGAAAGAGGACGATTACCAGATAAAAGTGAGGGCTATGGAAGCGCAGCGCGGTAATATTGATGAGTTGCGCAACTTAAAAATAACCTATCGCGATTTGGCTACCGGTGGTGCTATACGCCAGGTGCCTATATCTGCCTTTACCGATATCAGGTACACCAATACTTTCAGTAATATTAAGCGTAAGCAACAACGCAGGGTGCTAACATTGGGCTCAAGTGTTATAAAACCGTTTAACCCCAACGAGGTAAACGCTAATATCTTAAGGGCCATAGGTAACTTTAAAAAAGACGAGAATATCAGCATCAGGCAGGGTGGTGGCCAGGAAGACCAGCTGGAAGCTGTAAACTTCCTGGGTGGCGCAATGGCAACCTCATTTGGTTTGATATTAATTATCCTGATGATACAGTTCAACTCGGTAGGTAAAACGTTTATTATTATCAGCGAGATCTTCTTAAGTATCATTGGCGTGTTCCTGGGTGTAAGCATTTTTGGGATGACCATGTCCATAGTAATGACGGGGATAGGTATTATAGCACTGGCGGGGGTAGTGGTACGTAACGGTATCTTGCTGGTAGAGTTTACCGACATGCTGATAGAGCAGGGTGTAAACCTGCATGATGCAGTTGTTGAGGCCGGCCATACCCGTATGACACCGGTACTTTTAACAGCCACAGCCGCAATATTAGGGTTGATACCATTAGCAGTAGGCTTTAACATTGATTTTGCCGGCCTGTTCACCCACGGCGATCCGCATATTCACTTTGGTGGTGATAACGTAGCCTTCTGGGGCCCGTTAGCGTGGACAATGATCTTTGGATTAGGCTTCGCTACTATTATTACCCTGATACTGGTACCATGTATGTATATCATCCGTGTTAATATGAAAAACTTTTTCTTCGGTAAAAAAGAAAAAGCAAAAGAGCCGGAAGAATTAGAAGTTGCTGAAGCATAAACTTAAACTTATAAAAACCAAGGGCCGCGTAGTTAAACTATGCGGCCCTTTTTGCTTATGGTGTGGTTGTCGCCCGGCTGGAGTCCACAAGTGTCCGGAAGATTTGCATTTATGCCAAAACTCCTTCCCTGGGGAAGGGTGCGGCTGCTTGTGAAGTGGCGGGTAGGGGTTATTTACGCCAATACCTATCTCATAAACCCCTCCCTGCACCCTCCCAACGGGAGAGAATCGCACATATTCACCGCTTTTTCATCTTCCGAACACCTATAGGCTGGAGTCGGGCGGCCGTTATTATGCGGCGGCGCTAAGTGTCATGGTGAGCCTGTCGAACCATTAGCGGGCTATCCCACGCGCGTCCTTCGACAAGCTCAGGAGTACCTTGATTTTCGCCATCGTAATATATTATTTAGAGTCGGCCCGGCTGCTTCCTAATTACCATTTGAATTTCATCTTTTTATGTCGATTTTACATTTAAACTGGAAATTTGATAGATTTGTTAAAAAGGTCAGGAATTTTAACATTTTAAATTTTTATCAGATAGATGAGTGCAGGTATTGATCAGCAGGATATAAAGCGAGAGAAAATTTTAGAGGCATCACACCAGCGTTTTTTGCATTATGGTTACTCCAAAACAACCATGAATGAAATTGCCGGTGACCTTTCCATGTCAAAGGCCCTGCTATACTATTATTTTCCGGATAAAAGTGAGCTTTATATAGCCGTTATGCGCAAATTAGCTAATGATTACCTGAAGCTGTTTGAAGATAAATTCAATAACATTACCGACCTGTATGACGCATTCCTGTTCCAGGTGAATACGCACCATAATTTCATTGTAACCAACTACAACTTCTTTGATTTTTTCAGGATAAATGAGCAAAACCTGCCTGATACCATCTGGGGCATCATTACCCAGATCCGTGAGGCCGAAACCAAACTATTAATAAGCGCTATAAATTCCGAAGCCGAAAAAGGCCATATCCGTCCGGTTGAAAACCCGGCAGATATTGTTGAGGTTTTTTTGGATGCCTTACACGGTATAAAGGTTGGTTCGATGCCTCAAAAGAAAGCGAATTTCCCGCGTAAAGAACATTTAGACGAGATCCACAATAAGCGCCTGCTGCTGATAGATATATTTGTTAAAGGGCTAAAATAGGCTTAGCTTATTGCAGAGAGGTATAGATCTCTATATTGCCAACCAGTATTTTATGAATAGGGCAGGCATCAGCAATAGTTATTAACCTTTTTCTTTGTTCATCATTTATTTCGCCGGTAAAACTCAGCTTGCTATCAATATGAACACCTTTTTCTGTTGTGCTAAGTTCAAGGTTGATACCTATCTCATCTATCAGCCACATTTTACGGTTTATGTACATTCTTAAAGTAATAACTGTACAACTTGCCAGGCTGGCCAGCAATAAACCGTAAGGCGACATGCCAGTATCCATCCCGCCTTCTTCTAAAGGTTCATCTCCAATTAAGGTATGATTGCCGCTTTTTACAATAGTTTGATACTGTATGCGGCCAATTTTAGCGTCGGCAGTGGCTATCAGATCTTTATTTATTTCCATGAAATGGATGTTATGGAATTGGTTAGTCCTGGTCAAGGTTAAGCATGGTCCAGTTCTTACCACTTTCGGCATGCCCGCCATTATATTTTAAGGTGATGGTGAAATTAGTTTTTGCCCTTTCGCCGGTACCATCTTTGGCGGTGTAAAATGATTTGATAACATAAACCGAGTCTGACTTTTTAGCGAACTTATATTCACTATCAGAAAATTCCACGTTTGATGATAATACCGTTGGTGCTATATATTCTTTTGCCACAGTATAAGCGGCATCACTATCAGGCAATCCGTTAAAGGGGTTCATGGAGCCCGACACGGCAAATTTGGTTAATAAAACAACAAATGCGATCCCAAAAAAGGCCAATAGCCAAATAGCCTTAACCGCCGATTTTTTCTTTACCTTCTTATCTTCTAAGTAATTATGTTCCATTTATAAATTTAAAGCACTAAAATTAGTAAAAATCGTAACATCTGCGTGCTCCTATAAATTTATGTTCAATATTAGTGCGCGATGGGAGCGTAGTTTCATAGCCAATGCTCCCTTCTGTTGTGCCGCTGCTATTGGTATAGTTTAAACCACCTGCGGGTACGTCATGGCTAACCCCAAAACGAACCTTTTCTCCACCTTCTTTATTAATAAACAAATCAAATATTAATGATACCACAAATGAACTTGGGCCGGCGGGGCCACCGCTGCGATACCAAAGCCCGGCATTAATGCTGCGGCGCTTATACTGCATCCCCATACTAACAGATTGTGATTTAGATTGCCTGTAAACCACTACCGAGGGTATTACATATGGTTTATCCTCATCATCAAGGTTATCATCCCAGGTTAAATTTATACGATAACTGGCATGGAGCGTTCCCCTTATGGGCAACTTTGATGGCGTACCTGTAAACGATTCATTGGGCCGGTTAAGGTGCTGAGCGGCCCCGCCTAAATTAAAATTGCCGGCCGTTAGGTTAATCCCCGCGCCGGAGTCAAAATAAAACTTGTTATTATACAATGGTGGCTCGGCGGCCGATACCGAACCCGGGATGTATCCAAGGCGCGGGTCTATCTGGTCGCTAAATACAAGTTTGCCGTAATCAATTGAGCGGTTGGTAACCCCGGCCTGTAAGCCAAAAGAGAGTACAAAAGCATCAGACCCCACACTGTAAGAGTAAGTGCCCGATATATTGTTCTTATTCAGATAAGCTGTTCCTTCTGCACTGCGGGTAAACAATAAGCCCAATCCTCCGCCAAACTGTGGTACATTATAATCTATAGACCCTGATATATAATTAAGGCTGCCCGGTACTGATGTGTATTGGTTGCGGTAAATGAGGTTCATGCGTAAATCGCCCTGGAACTGTCCGGTTAAGGCCGGGTTTAAATAAATAGGCGAATTAAAGAACTGAGAATACATATGATCCTGTGCCGATAAATGAAACCAGCTTAGCATCGTACAAAAAAACAAACCTAAAAATTTGGAACAACCTTTCATCACTTATCTTATTAAATGTATTACCCCGCTGCGCTTTGGTAAAGAGTTATTGTATGACATTCCTTTCCACTCCGTACCGTTTATAAATGTTGCCGATGCCTGCCATATATATACGCCCTGTGGTGCGGGCGCGCCTTTATAAGTACCGTCCCAGCTATCAACCGGTTCGCCTTTGCTATCCAGTTTGTTTGTTTGCCATACCAACTGCCCCCAGTTATTAAATACCTGTAAGTTCCATTTTAAAATACCCGATCCTTTTGTGGTGAATGTTCTTAACTCGTTGCTTAAACCATTGGGTGTAAACGCATTTGGCAAGTATAACTGGCCGGGTACGCCTTTAACCTGTACTTTATGTGTTATGGTGCTATCACAACCCATAGTATTGATCACTTTTAGGGTAACCTTGTATGATCCGGTATCTGCGTAGGTGTGCTCCGGGTTTTGGCTGGTTGATGATGAGCCGTCGCCAAACGTCCACTGCCATGATACCAGATTGTCGGCTGTTTGATCTACAAACGCGAAGTGGTAATTAGGTATAGTAGTAACCGTATCAGGCTTGGCGGTAAAGCGTACATTTGGCGGGCTGTTAATAAAGATCAGATCATTTTTTACAATGGTATTTGTGCAGCCGGTTGCCAAATTTGTAACCGTAAGTTTAACCGTGTACGGCGAATTTTCGTAACTATACACATGCGCCGATGGGGTATAAGCGGTTTCATGCCTGCCATCGCCAAAATCCCAATCATAAATAAGTGATGCCGGTGGGGTATTGCCGTCTTTTTGTGTGAAATTTGCAAACTGCACTTTAATACTTCTGCAACCGGTGGTTACATCAGCTTCAAAATCAGGCAGGGGTGCCGGATATACATCAACCTTAAGTTTGGGTGTAGATTCAAGCGTACTACAGTAGTCTGCACCTGTAAGGCTTACATAGTAAGTGCCGGGAGTAGTAAATACGTAAGGGAAATCAGACTTACCGGCAGATACGGTCTCTATAAGCTTGTTAGCAGCATCATAAATGTTATAACTGAAAGTATCACCACCCGATGAATTATTAACAAACGTTACATTGAGCGGTGCACACCCTTTGTTAATGTTATTCTTAATAAACATTTGAGGCGCAAAATTAGCCGGAGAGATGGTAATTGGTATTTCAATGCTTTTTGTTTTTGTACCACAAAGGTCGGTGGTCACCATATATAAAATATATGTCCTTGTAACGGTTGTGGTAATAGCATTAAATGCCACAGACTCTTTTTCAACCCTGGCAATATGTTGCACCAAAGTACTGCCCCTGTATAAATAAAAATCATAGTGCGAGTTATTACCCGGCGATACATTTTGCACGTTTAAAACAAATGCACCGCAGCCATTTAAATTATCGGGTAAAATAGCAGATACCGGTGCCGCGGGACTAACCTTAACAACAGTAGTAACAGCCGGCCTTGGCACACAATTATTTACAATGTTTAATGATACGGTGTAAACGGCTTCTTTACCGTCGGGCCGCGGCAGAAAGGTATGCTGCGGGTTAACTTCGGCTGATTGCGGCGAACCATCACCAAAATCCCAAACAAAACTTGTTCCTGTAATAACGGATGATTTATTAGTAAATGTCACTAACTGAGGGCCGCAACCTGCTACCTTATTGGCCGTAAAGCTGGCCGTTACATCATTATTATCGGTAACAACTATCTCGTCGCTGCTATCGGTACATGGGGGCAACCCTTTAATAGTCCACCTGAACCGGTAAATATTGCCGCTGGTCATTCCGGTTACCTGGGTTTGAGGGCTTGTTGGGTTAACTATTGTAACTGCCGGCCCACCGGTTTGTGTCCATGTACCCGCAAAAGGAGCGGGGTTATTGCCCGATAAAAGCACAGTTCCTGTATTACAAAGCACAACATCGGCACCGGCAACTGCTGTAACAGCCGGTGGGTTTACTGTAATAGTAACTGCGGTTGATGTTTTTATGCTGCAAACTGAGTTTTGTACAACCGCCCTGTATTGCGTAGTTTCTGTTATGTTTAAATAATTTAATGTACTGGTGCTATTGGTTATAGGCAGCCATATAGTGCCGTTATCTGTAGAGGATTCCCATCGCAAAACATTACCAACCTGGCCCGTAAGTGTAACCGCCCCCCCGTTAATGCCTGAACACACCGTAGCCGTACCTGTCAATGTACCACCAATGGTTTCGGCGGCATTGGTAATTGTTACCACGTTGCTGCTTGGCGGGCAAGTAGGTGAGGCTGTTATAGCCCATTTAAGCTGGTAAATATTGCCGGGCAGCAAACCGCTCACAACCGCGTTTGGTTTGGTATCATCAGAAAAAGTAACACCCGCCTGGCCAGATACAAGCGTCCATTTACCTGTCCCCGGGGTGGGGTTGTTACCCTGAAGCGTGTATACAGGGCTATTGCAAATTTGCACATCTGCACCTGGTACGGATGTTACCGGCGCCGGTTGTACAGTTACTGTGGCAGTTATAGGCGCTACGGCACAGGTTCCGTTTAGTGGGGTAATAGTATAAGTTACGGTACCTATAGCTGTTCCGTTATTAGTTAACAGGTCCTGAATGTTTACATTCCCGGTAGGCACCGCCTGATTGGTATTACCTATAATTCCGGCAGATGCGGTGCTCGTCCATGTATATGTGGCGCCTACAATATTTGATGTAAGTGTGATACCGGTGGGCTGGTTGCTGCATATTAGCGGGTTTGCCACTGCAGCACTGCTTCGCGGCAATGGTTTAACAGTAATTTTTAATGCAAACGGGTTGCCGGTACAGCCGTTTGTTACAGGTGTAATTGTGTAAGTAACAACGGCATCGGCAGTTGTGTTGTTGCTTATTACATTGTTAATGGTATTACCACTGCCCGTCGTGCTAAAACCAGTAGCCGTGCCTGATGTGAGTGCGGCCGTCCATGTAAAGGTTGTTGCCGCATTGGCAGATGTAATGTTATATGTAAAACTCTCACCGGTACAAACAGACCGGGCAGCCCGGCTTGTAATATTATCTTTCCGGGTTATGGCTATAACAACATTATCGTCAATACTGTTACATGGGGCGGCAAGGGCGGTGGTAACCCTTAATGTTAATAATGCCTGCCCGGCGGCTATCTCTGCAGCAGATGGTATATAAGTGGCATTAAGTGTAGTTCTGTTAGGGATAAAGGTGCCTGTACCACCAACCCATTGCTGACTTGTAGATGCGCCGGAAATTGTACCGGCTAATGTTGCCTGCCCGCCCTCGCATATTATCTGATCTATTCCTGCAGAAACAACAGAAGAGGGCTGAAAAGTGAGCAGCTGCGAATCCTCAGCGGTACCACAATTGTTGGTGTGCACTACTTTTACCGTGTAAGCAGCATAATCATTAAATCTTATTTGAGGGAAACGGCTGTTAGCATTGGTTCCGCCGGCAAAGATAAAATCACCGCCGGTAACCGTCCAAACGTAAGTAGTTGGCAGTTGCTGTTGTGTATTGGCTAATATTGAACGCGTAACGCCCGGATTGGTATCAAAAGTAAATGTTTGGCCGCTGCCGCATACCAAGGCATCGGGCGATAAGCTGGCAATAGGAGTTGTATTAACTACAACTGTTTGCGGGGCTGATGTTATAGTGCCGCAACTGGGTGCAAGTATGTTCAATCTTACCTCATAGATCCCCGGCGTATTAAAAACAAACTGTGGGTTACTTGAGCTTGAATTGGTACCGCCGGCATAACCAACCGTGGCAGGCCCGGTAACGGCCCATTCGTAAGGGATAACAGCGCAGGAAGAAGGATTAACAGATGTATTTGCCGGTGCTAATGTTGATCCTGCACATATAGTTGTAGATGGTAAAGTAAACGCCGCCGTAGGTGGGTCTTGCACACAAACGGTTTTTTCTAAATCATTTGCAGCGCATAAACCATTGCTGTTTTGCAAATGTAAGGTTACAAGGTGCGTGCCTGTTGTGAGAAAAGTATATACAAAGGGTTTTGAAATGTCATAGTCTGTAACTACAGGGTTGCCATCAACTAACCAGGTGTATCTGCCATTAATGTTTTCACAATCTAAACTTGTGCTGTTAGGATCCTGCCCCGGTACTGAAAGGTTGTTTATAGTAACAGGTGTACCAACACACGCGGACGCGTCAACATCAAACTTATTTTGAGGTGGTGCAAGTACTTTAGCATAACCGGTTACCTGCGTTACCACCTTACCGCAAAACGGACTAACGGGCTGCAGATCTACCTGGAAAACGTTTGGCTGCCCGTTCACCAAATTACCGCAGGACGATTTTGTATAGGGGTGGCTTATTTTACCGCCTCCGGTTATTATATCACACAGTGTATATGTACTTTTTGGGCCGCCATCTCCCCAGTTAACCTCATAGGTCATGCCGGGGAAATTATTTTGGATGCCATTTGGTGATGAAATATCAACGTTATAGGTAAGGCTGTTGGCCCCGCTTAAACAAACCGTGGTGCTGCCGCTGGCACCAAAGCTGTTATTAATAACATTGTTCATTAACAGGTATGATTTGGTACCTATAATACCTGCATTATCAGCGCTTACAGTTACGGTATAATTGGCTGCATTAGCTGCAAAGTTTTTGTTTAATGCAAACGTACCTTCATCGGCCTGGGTTAACTCGTTATAAAAATTGGCTGTAGCCGCCACAGGCACCGCGTTTGCTGTTGATTTATTTATAAAGGGATATGATTGGCCGCTACTCCCCAAACATTCACCAAAAACATCAGGATAAGTGACACTATTAACAGATGCGGATGTAGTAGCGGCTACAGTACCGGGTAAGGGGCTAATTGTAAAAACAGCTGATTCGGCAATTGGTGTAGTGATGGGGCTTGTTGTTTCAACCCTTACTTTATAGAGCACACCGGCAGGGGTACCCGCGGGGATCACACCGTTTACAAAGCTCGCGTAAAAACCGGTGTACGTTCCAATTAATGTTTTTGCAGTGAAATTGCCGGTTGGGTCTGAAAGGTAAAGCCTGAATTGATTGGTGCTGCTAAAGCATCCGGTAATACGGAAAGGTACGCTTATGGTTGAGCCTTGCCCATAAATGCCGTTAATAAAACCCCTTAACACAACGGTTTGTGAAAAGGCTGCATTTATTGTAAGCAGATAAAAAAGCAGTACGGAAAATAAGCTTTTAGTAAATATTTTATCCATTCAATCCCTTCAGTAGAAAATATCTGTGTAGAAAACAGATCTTAAAATAATAGTAAACACAAATCGGACGCTATCGTTAACTTTGAACTAATAAGTCCATTTTTACGAAAGAAAGCTGATTCTTGTTACAACTATTTGGAGTTGGAATGAAAAAAATTACGTTAATGATAATTATCCAAAGAAAAGATAAGATATAAATATGGCAGTAATTACACCTGCCAGATCAGCTATTAAGCCGGCTGGTATTGCATACCTCGATTTTTTAATACCTACCGATCCAAAATAAAGCGCTACTATATAAAAGGTTGTATCTGCAGAACCGTTAAATACCGATGCCAGTCGCCCGGCAAAACTATCCGGGCCAAAGGTTTGCATGGTGCTTATCATCATCGCTTTTGACCCTGAACCGCTTAAGGGTTTCATATAGGCCACGGGCATGGCATCAACAAAACGGGTATCTAAATTAAGGCTGGTCACTACAAATTTTAGTCCGCCGTTTATATAATCAAGCGCCCCGCAATTACGGAAAACACTTATTGCAACCAGCATGGCCACCAGATAAGGAATTATCTTTACCGATACTTCAAAACCCGCCTTGGCGCCGTCAATAAAGCTCTCAAACACATTTACTTTTTTGCGGATAGCCCCTAAAATAAATATGGTGGGTATGGCAAACAGCAGCAAATTACTGGCAACTTTTGATACCACTGTTATTTGCTCCTTATCTAAATAAGCTGTAAAATACCATATCAGGAAAACTATAAAAGCGGTTAAACCGCCAAGCCAGCTCACAATAACCCTGTCAAACAGGTTTATTTTTTGTTTAATGGCCACGGCTATCATCCCTACAACGGTTGCCACATAGGTTGCTATAATACAGGGGATTAAAACATCTGCCGGGTCTTTGGCGTGTAATATAAAACGTTGTGCAATAATGGTTACCGGCAGCAGCTGCAAGCCGGAGGTATGCAGCACCAAAAACATGATCTGCGCGTTTGAAGCAGTTTCTTTATTGGGGTTAAGCTCCTGCAAGCTGCCCATAGCTTTTAAACCCAGGGGGGTGGCGGCGTTATCTAAACCTAACAGGTTGGCCGAAAAGTTCATCATCATTTGCCCGGTTGCAGGGTGATCTTTTGGTACCTCCGGAAATAACCGGCCCAAAAACGGGCCAACAATGCGCGACAAAAAATTCATTGCGCCGGCTTTTTCGCCAATGTTCAATATCCCAAGCCATAAAACCATATTACCGGCCAGGGGCAGGGCAATATCCATTACGGATGATTTTGATGAATCAAACATGCCATCAACCAGCAACTTAAAAGCATCTACATCCCCTAAAAAAACAAGTTTGACAAGTGCAATTACAAAAGCGATCAAGAAAAAGGCTATCCAGATGTAGTTAAGGGCCATATGATACGGTTAAAGCTTTGAAGTTAATTTTTTTTGAATAATTTACATCAATTAAGATTTTTTATATTCAATTGCATGACTAAACAGCCCCAAAATGATTGATATAGCACTGAAAATAAATGATGAGGTTAACAGCTTTCTAAATAATACATCGCCTAATATTAACTGGGGCAACCTTCCTGAAAATGGCAAATGGAGCAACAAAGAGATTATTGGCCACCTTATTGACAGCGCCCATATAAACCTGCAGCGTTTTATACGTTGTACTTATGAAGATGGTTTTAAGCTGATATATCACCAGGATGAATGGGTAAAAGCACAACACTATAAGGATGCTGATGTTGCCGAACTGCTGCTACTTTGGAAACTGGTTAACCGCCAAATAGCACGCGTATTAACTAATTACCCTGATGACCGGATGAGCGCCACCTGTAATAATAGCCGTGAAGGGGTTACATTATATGCCGTTGAATTTTTAGCGAATGATTATTTAGCACACATGCAGCATCATTTAAACCAGTTAAAATCATGATAACTACATCGGGATATTCGGGGACACCGC
Source organism: Mucilaginibacter sp. (assembly GCF_041660805.1). Taxonomy (GTDB): domain Bacteria; phylum Bacteroidota; class Bacteroidia; order Sphingobacteriales; family Sphingobacteriaceae; genus Mucilaginibacter. The sequence continues at coordinate 204,147 of NZ_JBAZVP010000008.1, forward strand.
TTGCTAAAAAGCTGGGGATAAAGCCGGGGTTTTATATCAGGCTGATAAATGCGCCAGAACATTATTTAAGCTTATTTACAGATATGCCGGCTGATGTATGTTTTATTGATAAGCCCGGTGGCACGCTAAACTTAATCCACTTTTTTACAAAGAGCTATGATGAACTATCTGAAATATTGCCGGTTCTGAAAGAGCAAATAACACAAAATGGTATTATATGGATCTCGTGGCCCAAAAAAGCATCAAAGATGGTAACGGATGTTACAGAAGACAGGATCAGGGACTTTGCGCTTAAAACAGGATTAGTTGATGTTAAAGTTTGCGCTGTTGACGAAACATGGTCGGGCTTAAAACTGGTGATCCGTTTAAAAGACCGTAAGCCGGTTTAATTGTGCGCCCTAATGCTTTTGCCTAACATTACCTGCATGGTATAAGTGCGCCTTAATGGGTTATAACCCAATGGCCAGGTTTATACTCTGAGGTTGGTTTTTTGCTTAATACGCAAATAAATTCGTCCATTTTTTGAAAACTATTCTCTTTAATTACTAATTTTGATCATAGGCCTTATAGCCCAACCAATTATTCCTTTAATTAAATATCATGAGAAAGATCTTACAGCCAGAGGATCAAAACCCATTAACATCTATCGAAGAATGGGAAGATGATCTGTTAGTTCGTTATCCTGATGCTGAAACAATAGCCGCCGGGCGTGATACAGCAGCATATCGTAACTATGAAGAAACACTTAAGGATACGGTTAGAGAATTTTACCGTTTACAGCATATTAATCAAACCTATGATTTTGTTCTGCAGAAAAAGGAACAATATTTAAAGTTTGATAAAAAGGAAATGTCTGTATGGGATGCGTTTGATTTTTTAAATCAATTAGTAGATGATTCCGATCCTGATACCGACCTGGATCAGTTTCAGCATTTACTGCAAACCTCGGAAGCTATTCGTGCCGATGGCCGCCCCGACTGGATGGTGCTTACCGGCCTGTTCCATGATCTGGGAAAAGTACTGTGCCTGTTTGGTGAGCCGCAATGGGCAGTGGTAGGGGATAGCTATCCTGTAGGGTGCTCTTTCTCGGACAAAATTGTGTTCTCTGAATATTTTGCAGGCAATGTAGATCATCATGACCCGCGTTACAATACCAAGTATGGCGTTTACGAACCCAATTGCGGTTTAGATAATGTGCACATGACCTGGGGACATGACGAGTATATTTACCATATGATGAAGCCATATCTTCCCGAAGAAGCGCTTTATATGCTGCGTTATCATTCTTTTTACCCGCAGCACCGGGAAAATGCTTACAGCCATTTAATGACACCAGATGATCATCGTTTGTTTAAAGCGGTGGCGCTGTTTAACCCATATGACCTTTATTCAAAAAGCCCCGAAGTACCAAACTGGACTAAACTGCGGCCATATTATGAGGATCTGGTGGCAAAATACTTGCCTTCTACACTCAAGTTTTAAGGGTAAAAGGGTTCGTTTTTTGGTTTAATTGTATGCCGTAATGCTTTTGTCTGATACTACCTGCATGGTATAAGTGCGCCTTAATGGGTTATAGGGGGTAGTATCATTCACCATAATATAAATGCTGCCCAGGTCTTTCACAGCAAAGGTTTGCACTTCGGGAGTGCTGGTTTGGTTATTTATGTATTGCGATATAGAGTTGTATATCAAATTATACTGTTCAGGCTCATTGGTTTCAATCTCAATATACATCCGCCTGCCATCATTACGCAAGTTAAAGTTCGCGTAGGTTCCGCCTTCTATTTTTAAGCCATACCTGCGGGTTTTTTTATTGACATTCTTATCTATCAATGAATATCCTTTGGCTGCAAAAAAGGTATCGGCTTTATTAATATTGTTACGCAAAAGGTACCCCAGATCATCATATGATATCAGCTTACTCTGGCCAAAGCATACGGTAACTGATAAAAAAAGGATAGCAGACAAGAGTGTTCTTTTCATGATAAAGGAATAATTTAACCCGGTGGCTTTGATCTTAACAAACGAGTTACCGAATTTGAATAAAATTATATGCAATTCATCAAAACAACAGAAATATTACCTGAATGAATAGGTGTATGGCTTCAGTATCATTATTTAAGGATAAACCCCGTCGGGGTTAAAGCTTTGTAGAAAAATAATCAGGTAACCATACCGTGCCATCGGTACGGTACCACGCCAGGTTGCGTACCGATGGCACGCTAAAATGTTTAAATATGATCTTTCTACAAAGCTTTAGCACCTAACGGCGCTATTTATAAAAAGCCCGGCTCATTTATGTCTTTATCCGTTGGCTGAAGCCAACGGCAATGAAGATTTGAAAGAACCAGTTCAGTGTTTCATTGCCGTCTCATTTATGGGACGGATAAATAGGGATACAAGTGGCTTTAGCCAAAATTTTCGCCATTGTTGATGACAACACCAACAAGGCGCAAAAAATATTACCTGAATGAATAGGCATATGGGGCAGGTAGAATGTCAATCTTGTCTAATCATTTATATCAATAAAGCTTATTCTTATTAATATTTACCTCAAAAACATAACTTAGCGAAATTATTATAAC
>NZ_JBAZVP010000009.1:0-201352 GCF_041660805.1 Mucilaginibacter sp.
AAATATAGGTAGCCGAAAGGTTTTTACTATAAGAACTTGGGTAAACAAACATGTTATCTGAGGTTTAGTTGATCAACATTATTTGAGAGATGATGTTGTCGGGCGTTCCGGGGTGAGATACGGAACGTCTTTTTTAATTATTGATTTAGTGATTTAATGAATTAGTGATTTTTAAAGCCTTTCAACCGGGATTAAACAGATTTTTTTGATTGAGCAGATTTGACTAACAGGTAGTTAATTATTGAGTTAGCGAATTAGTGAATTTTTAAAGCCCCTCAACCGGGATTAAACAGATTTTTTTGATTTAGCGGATTCCTACTTAACATAACAACTTTTCACTTTCAACTTTTCCTCTTATACATCGCCATAACTAATGATACCATTCTGTTGTAGGTATTAAGTCCCTCGGGTTGGTTATTGGCTTTCAGGAAATTATCGTAAAATACACTGGTTATGATATTTATTTTATTTTGATAAGATAACCAGTACAAACGTTCGGCTTTAAAATCTCTTTTAACTTCCGGCGAAATGCGCAGTTTTAATTGTTTGTGAATAACCGTATCGGTAAGGCGCATGGTGTGCATAAACTCCTCTACCGCCAGATAATAGCCAGAGTAGCGCAACAATCTGTCTTTTGATGATGTTGCCGCCATATAGCCCGCAAAGTTAGCCTCGTCTTCGGCGCCGTAACCCATCTGATGCGACATTTCATGGCAGGCCACAAACGGCCGGTTAAAAACAGGCATCTCGTAATTCACCTGTGCTTCGGTAGTAAACGGGTTGTAGTAGCCGGATGTGCCAATGTAATTCATCAGCGGTGTTAATAATGACGGCTTTATTCCCGGGCTGTAGGTTTTAAAGTTGGGCGAGCTGTTTGACAGGGCAGTTACTGCTTTTAATGCCCTATGGTAAATGGTATCATTGTTCTGTCTGAGATCGGCCGGGGTTATGCGGGAGCGGCAACTGTTAGCACTGTCTATCAGTATGCCGGTTACGGTTTGCAGTTCGACAATTGTAAAGGTACTATCCTTTAGGTTGAGCCGCTCGGCTACAGATGGCCGGAAATAATTCATCCCCCAAAAAATATAAAATATCAGGATGCTAACCTGTACGCCTATTACCAAACCTAAAAAGAACATGCCTGCCTGTGCAAACCGCTTCTTAAACGCAAGTTTAATGAGCCGGACAATGGCATACAGCAAATAAATTATAACAGCCGTGTAAACTATATCGCCAACACTAAAGGGGAACAGGTTTAAAACCGGGTGCAGCAAATAACAAATAACAGGATAAAGTCCGTTTGAATAATAGCGCTCAATAGCGTGCGGATGATTTGCAAATACCATTAACAGGTATATTACAAAACATAATAGAAGTACTATGATCCCCCTGTTAATAAGGGGCTTTTTGCTAAAACGATAATGCATGGGCCACTGTAAATATAACGCTTATTATACTCAAGGGAATATTAACTTCCGTTAAAAAAAATAAATAAAAAACCCCGGCATTACCGGGGTTTAATTCATGTGTTTAGTTAATAACTATTTAGTTATTGAAACCGGTACTGATACTTTATCCCAGTTTAATGAGAAACCTTTACCGTTTATTTTATAAACCAAACGCTCATTCATTGCTGATTTAGCCGGTTTTACAGTTACACGTAATGCATCTTTGCTTTCGTCATACTTAAACGCGCCCCATTGTTTAGGCACTTTGTTAAAAATGATTGTCCAGCTGGCTTCAGTAGGGATGGCAAATAAACCGTAGCTACCTGCAGGTAAGGCTTTACCTTCTACCTTAATATCTTTACTGGTTGTAAAAACAGTAGCTTCGTTTGCGCCTGCACGCCATACTTTACCATATGCTTCTAATCCGCCAAATACTTTACGGCCCTTTACTGACGGGCTGCCATAGTTGATAGTAATTTGTGAGCCGGCTACAGCAGCACTCACACTATCGCGCGGGCTTGCTGCCGGTTTTTGCTGTGCAAATAAAGTTGTCGAAAAAACTAAAGCAAAAACAAGTAATGCCGCTGTTTTAAATTGGAATGTCTTTTTCATAATGTTATTGGTTGAAGTTTACAGATATAAAGATATATCGAAATTTTGATATGACACAAATAACTTTCATGCCCGATTTTATGTGGAGTAAATTGGCTTTAAAAAAAATGCCCATACAAATAAAACCTTCACTCCATCAATATGTTATATAATATGAATTCACATTGCAGTTAGGAATTGACCGAAAGGTTAAACAATTGTTGTGAGTTTTTGCCCCTGCCCATGGGCGGGGGTTTTTTTATGCCTTAATTTTGATGCCATTAACTTTATATTTGCTGCATCAACCTCTATAAATGAACAATAACAACAAGCCATTTTACCTGATACTTTTTGTTTTGGCATTGGTGGTTAACTTTATTGGCATTGGCATCGATTTTTTCTCTGATGATCCTGGTCTTTACGCGTCCATTTCAAGGGCGCTTATTTATAAACAAGATCTGCTGCAGTTATTCAGTTACAATGCAAACTGGCTTGATAAGCCTCATTTTCCGTTTTGGGCCATATTTGTAAGCTTTAAATTGTTTGGCGTAAGTGTTTGGGCATACCGGCTGCCTGCGCTGCTTTTCTTTTTGTTAAGCTTGCTGTATACCTACCTTTTTGCCCGCAGGTTTTACACCAAAGAAATAGCTGTAACGGCGGTTTTAATAGTGATGACGGCACAGCATGTACTGCTCTCAAACGTTGATGTTAGGGCCGAACCTTATTTAATGGGATTGATAATTGGCAGCATTTATCATATAGCCCGGTTATATGAACGCTATACTTTAGCTGATCTTTTGTTGGCCACCCTGCTTACCGCCTGCGCTATCATGACCAAGGGGATCTTTGTTATTGTAGCCATATATGGCGCCCTGCTTGGCCAGCTGATATTTCAAAAAAAGTTCACAGATCTTTTCAAAGCAAAATGGTGGCTGCTATTTTTGGCCACTTTTATTTTTACCCTGCCAGAGCTTTATTCACTATACGTTCAGTTTGATATGCACCCGGAAAAGATTGTTTTTGGCAGGCATAATGTATCGGGCATACGCTGGTTTTTGTGGGATAGCCAATTTGGGCGCTTTGTGAACAGCGGCCCAATTGTACAGCAAAAATCTGGCGATGTATTTTTCTTCATACACACATTACTGTGGGCTTTTGCCCCCTGGTGCCTGTTCTTTTATTATGCCCTGTTTAAAACATTAAAAAGCATTTGGCAAAAAGTAAAACTTGCCGAATATTATACTTTAAGCGGGGGACTGTTTTTGCTGCTGTTGTTCTCTCTATCGCGTTTCCAGCTGCCATTTTATACTAATCCTATTTTCCCGCTGTTTGCCATTATAACCGCTCCTTATTTTTACAGGCAGCTATCGCGTTTGGGTGATGCCTACTGGAAAATAATACAATGGATAGGGGTGGTTTTACTGCCGCTTATTACAATAGCCATCCACATTTATTTGAAACCTGCCGGCAATGCCTGGTTCATTGCCGATTGTTTATTATTTGGGGCGATAAGCTTTTTCATCATCATAAAAGTTTCGCCGTTAAGGCAAAAGGCATTTTTACTAAACTGCTGCGCGGTATTGTTTGCTAACTTTTACATGAACACCACCTTCTTTAAAATTCTTGCAAGCTACTGCGGGCAAATAACAGCGGCCAGTTATGTTAATCAACCTCAAAATAACGGTCAGCATATTTACTCGGTTAATGCGTCAAACAACATTTTCCAGTTTTATTGCAAACGCCCTGTTGATTTTGTAGCTATTGATGAGTTTAAAAACTTCCCATCAGGCCAAAAGTCCATCTTCTATTTCAGTCAGCCATCTATAGATTATTTGATTAAAAACCACGTTGATTTTAAGGTGATCAAAACATTCACAAACTATCCGCAGGAAAATATTTTACCGGCCTTTATCAATAAAGAAACCCGGTACAAAGTGCTTGACCGGGTTTACCTGATAACGAAATAAACCTGTCTGTGCTTTGTGGTAAAAAACAAAGGCACTAAAACTTTGCATTTGGCGAACCTGCCTAAAGATTTCGGTGAGGACACCGAAATGGGAGTTTGGCTGTGATATATAACCTACCCCGATGGTTGTGTCCTCACAAAAAGTTGCATTTGGCGAACCTGCCTAAAGATTTCGGTGGGGACACCGAAATGGGAGTTTGGCTGTGATATATAACCTACCCCGCTGGTTGTGTCCTCACAAAAACTTTGCATTTGGCGAACCCTGCCTAAAGATTTTGGTGGGGACACCGAAATGGGAAGTTGGCTGTGATATATAACCTACCCTGCTGGTTGTGTCTTCACAAACTTTGCGTTTGGCGAACCTGCCTAAAGATTTCGGTGAGGACACCGAAATGGGAGTTTGGCTGTGATGTATAACCTACCCCGCTGTTTGTGTCCTCACAAAAAGTTGCATTCGGCGCACGGCCTCATTATTGTACTTTATACTTATAAACGCTTCTGCCAATGTTGCCGTTACTATCCATACCTTCAATAACCATACGGTAGTTGCCGGGTTTATTGGCGTTCACTATATTAAATGTGGCATTGCCATCTTTATCAGTATTAAGGTTGGGGTTCCATAAAACTGTGCCGGTATAGTCGTTTGCAGTTGCTGCAACAGCATAGCGCGGCGTATAAAAATTGCGGGTTTTATAAAAACCTTGCGGCGCTATTGATAACAGGCCCGGCGACATTTCAACAGATGTGTTTGCTTCCAGATCATCACCACCCATTCTTGATGTAAGTAGCATAACCCCACCGCCGGCCCCTAAGCCGTATATAGATGCGTTGGAGCCTTTCAATATCTCTACTCTTTCAATATCATTGGGGATATAATTGTCAACATTGCCGATACCAATTGCCCCGTCTACAACAATCAACATCGGCAACAACGCTGATCCACCTGAGCCAACTACCAGGCTATTATTTAAATAAGGCACTCCTTTTTCGAAATGCACCCCACGAACAAGCCCTGATAAAACATCAGAAAGTTTAGTTGCATTCTTAAAATCCTTATGGTTAATTACCTGATCGGCATTGCCGGCACCCGCATAGCTCACTGTTCTGTAAGCATCTTTAGCTTTAACATTACCCGGTTGCGGTTGGCGTACTTTATTAACAATTGTTGTTTCCGGCGGCTTGGTGTTTGCCGGCAAATTATCAACAAGCTTACTTACCGGCTGCGTGTTTGCAGTAAGCGGTAAACCATTATAAGTTTTATCAAGTGTTATTTTGGTTTTATTTTTAATCGCAGGGTTCTCTGTTTTTAAGAGGAACTTTGTTTTATCAGTAAAGCCCAGGTCCCTGAAAACAAATTTCCCATCCGCGTTGGTTGTCGCGGTTAATGATTGCCCGCTTGTTGCCAATAGTAAGCTAACCTTTTCATTAGCTACCGGCTTGCCATCTTTAGTTGTCATTACACCGCTTACCTGCAAACCATTCTCGGGGTTGTAGGTAATTGCCGGGGCGGGTTCATTCAGCAGTTCGTTCCACACAAAACGGCGGTACCCCTGGGTTAGCATTAATATATCAAGGCTTGCCTTAGCATCTGCGTTAGCTGCAGAAAAATAATAGTTTGGCTGCTCAATGTATCCCTTAACTTCTGTTGATAGTAACAGATCAGACAGGATAGAGCGTTCGGTATTATCATCTGCCGGCACCCGGCTGTCATCGGTAACCGCTACAGAAAAATACCCGGTTAACGGTTTATCATCGCCACCTTTTACATTAAGCGTAATACCAGCCTTTTCATTAGGCGCATAGGTGGGCTTGGCGTTTAATGCCAAATTTAAAACATCGGTATTTTGCACAAATGCAAGCCGCTCATTTAATGGTATGCCCGCCTGCGAAAATACCGTAACCTGTACTATCCCGGTTTTAAAATCATTTACAGGCAAATCAAGACCTATCACCTGGTTATCCAATACAGTTTTAACCGTTTTAACCGTACCACTGGCGTATATTACTATGTTTATTTCTTTGTTCTTGTTTTCAAGATAATAGGGCTTATTAGCATTTATATCTATTGATAGTTTGCCGGGCTTTTCATTATTAACAGCCAGGGCCATCCCTTTTGCATCGGCTGCAGGCAGGTCAACAGTATTTACGCTCCCATCAGGATAGGTGATCTTTGCTTTGTAAGATTTGCCCTCCTCCGCGGTAACAAAAAACTGGCCCATGCCCAAATGTGCTGATGTGAATTTGGTAACCTCTTTATTTAAGTTATCAACTATAACCCCTTTTATATTTACCCCCAGGCCATCGCTGCCTACAGCTTTAAAGGCTATTCTGCAAGGCACAGCGTTAATAAAGCTGCCTCCTTCCGGAAAAAACTGCACATCAACTTTCTTATTGGCAGTTTTCGCAGCGTCAGTTACCTTTGAAATACTCCTCCCCGTTACCGGGATGTTTTTATCAAAGAAGTATTTGTTGCCTGCATTTTGCATCCATTGTGTATATGCCCTTACACGGTAATTCCCTTTAGGTATGTATGCCGGCAAAGCAAAATCGCCCCATGCCTGCCCGTTGGTAATTTGTAATATAAGCGATTGCATTACTACCGAATCGCTTTTGCTGATCAGGTCTACATGCAGCACGCCGCTTATTTTTGTAAGCTCGTGCCGTTCGCCCGCTGTTATGTAAGCTTTAAAGTAAATGGTATCGCCGGGGTCATAATATGATCTGTCAAAATGAAGATAAGCTTTCTCAATAACCCTGTTTGATGATAAAGTTTGCAGCCTTTCCACCACATCTTTTATACCGCGATTATTTGGGGGAGTAAGCTGTGTATTGCTGTTAACCTGCGCATACAGCTGAAATTGCATGCAGGCGGTTACAAACACTATCAAAAAGGGCCTTTTCATAATGGTTAGAATTAAGTAATGTAAATACAGGCTGATTAAACCCGTTATAATTGGTTTATAAATATACTGATATACAGTACACTATACAAGCAATAATTTTACAAGCTACCTAATGAAGACGGGGTTTCGTCGTCCTTAATTTCTTCCCAATAAATGGTTTCCTGGTAAATTCGGTTTTGTATGGCAACCTGCGCCTTAATTTTCTCGAGCTCGGCTTTAACCTCGTCGGCACTTAAGCACGCGTTTAACGAATGATAGAAAATTACATAGCCAGTTCTACTGTTTATGAATTTATAATGTTTATCAGCAGCACTCATGGTAGTAGCAATAATCCTTTATATCCATACAATAATAAACGGCTGCCATTTGTTTTAGCAATGCTTTAAAACATGTTACCGGTTACCTTCTGGCGGTGCAGGGGTATCATTATCTTCCTTATCGCCTTTTTCTTTCTCCTTAGCAAATTCCAGTTTACCAAATTTATAGCTTAGGGTTATACCAAAGCTTTGTACCGGCGCCTGGCGCAGGTTTATTTGGTTAAAGGTTGGCCCAAAGGTGTTTGAGCGCATGTTAACATACTTGTTGAAAGGGTTGGATGCTAAAAGGCCCAAACTTGCTTTTTTGTTTAAGAACTGTTTGCGTATTGCGAAGTTATAGAACAGGAAATACGGGCGTGTACCCTGCAGGTTTTTTTGCGATGAGTTATAATTACCAAATGCCTCGGCAGTAAGGTCATGCCCAAACTGGTAGGTAGCATTTAAGTTTACGCGGTAACCAAAGCCGGTAACCCTGTTAACGCCCGGGTTATCATTTGTACGGCTAACCAAAAAAGCATTGGTGCGTAAATTTAACTTGCTGCCTACCGGTACCGATGCAAAAATGTTACCACCTATTGATGTTTGTGTACCTATGTTACTGCGCTGGGTAAGCAGTACATTGGGGTAATCGCGGCCATTGATGGTCAACAGATCATAGGGGACGGTATAGGGTTGTATATCATCAATATTATGGCGATAAAATGTACCTATATAAACATTGGCCCCACCTTCAAATGATTTGTTGTAACCCAGCTCTATCCCATGGCTCACCTCGGGTTTTAAATTAGGGTTACCTGTGCTGATGTTATGCGGGTCGCTGATGTTATAAAATGGATTTATCTCACCATAATCCGGCCGCTCAATGCGGTAGTTATAGCTTAGCTTAATACTTTGTGTTTGCGTAAGCTTGTGTGATAGCGTAGCTGATGGCGCCAGGGTGTTATATCCCGGTATATTAACCCCCGGAAAATCTGCTGTGGTTTTGGTGTACTCATTTCTAAGGCCCGCCTTTACATCTAACCAGTTATGAAACAATGATGCAGAGGTTGATAAGTAAACAGCATAAATATTACGCTTATAGTTAAAGCCGTAGGTTTGGTCGGCATTGTTGGCGTAAGTTCTATCGGCCAGTAAGGTATCTGTATTAACTGTGTTCTTTAAGTTTTCTATAACGGCTTTCGCACCGCCCTCAAGGGTAAAATTCTTGGTAACCGGCTGGGTGTAATCAACAGAGATATTAGTTTCCCTATCGTTACCGGGGTTATTGCCCCTTGAGCCTGTTGCCTGGTAGCCGCCGCTTAAGTAATCTTGTTCCTGAAAATAGTTTACCGTGTTTTTGCTATAGCTGGAGCTATAAAGCACCTCCAGTTCCTGGCCTTCTTTCTGAAAGGTTTTTTTATAGTTAACGCTGTAATCGGTGGAGTTTGCACTAAAGCGGCTGTCTGAATTACGCAGGCTCAACAGCTGCGAAATTAAGCTACCATCGGCTGCCGTCTGTGTTTCCTGCTGATTGGTTAACCCATAGTTATGGTTGCCAAAATGATTAAAACCAAGTGAAGCGGTCAAATCATCTTTAGGTGTAATGGCCCAGTTAAAGCTTATGCCGGTTTGGTAACTGCTGCGCTGTGAGGTGTTGCTGCCATTTTGCAACAGGCGGGTTGTATCGCCGGTGGTATTGTATGATGACCGGTCGTTAGCACTTTTACCGGTTGTTTTTAGCTGTGCGTTGCCACTAAAATAGGCGTTCACGCCAAAATTTCCTTTTCGGGCGTTAAGGTTAAGTGAGCCATTCTCTAAACGGGTACCTGCCGCGGCATTTATACTGCCGTTTACGCCCGATACTTTACTGTCTTTTAATATAATGTTGATGATACCACCTGTACCGGCCGCATCATATTTGGCACCGGGACTGGTTACCACTTCAATACTTTTTATCTGGCTGGCCGGGATAGATTGCAGCGCGTCGGCAAGGCTTGCCCCAAATATGCTTGATGGCTTACCATTTATCAAAAAGCGGATGTTTGAATTACCCTGTAGCTCCACATTGCCATCAATATCAACCGTAACCTGTGGCACCTTCTTTAATACATCAATAGCTACACCACCCTGTGCCGTAAGGTCATTGGCAGCATTGTAAACCATTTTATCAATCCTGTTTTCAATAATGGGGGCTTTGGCAGTAACATTAACTGTGCTTAGCTGGTTTTGAACAGGCTTTAGCAGGATATTACCTAATGCAGCGCTGCCGCCCGCGTTAACAATTACATGCTCTATCGTACTTCTTGTGTAGCCTAAAAAATCAACGGTTAGCTTATAATCGCCGGCAGGCACATTCTCAATATTAAAATTGCCCTTCGCATCGGTACTAATACCATTGAAAGGGCTCGCGCTCCCTTGTTTAAATAAAGATACGGTAGCATAATCAACCGGTAATTTGGTCGCAGCATCGGTTACCTTTCCATTTATTTTGCCTTTTCCGTTACCGGTTTGGGCATTAACATTGATGAAAGCTGATATAAAAAGAAAAAAAAAGAAGGTAAAAACCGATCGCATACTCTAATTACAATTTAATCCGAACTGCAAAAATCCTAAGAAACTTTGGATTAAAACTGATTTTTCGGTTACAACACGGAATTGTTACAATTTTAACAGGTATGCCTGTTTGTTAAAATATCAGTACAAGCGTGCCCGCAATGATCAATACAGCACCTGATGCGGATTTGAATGTAAGCGGTTCTCCCAAAAAAACAACCGACAAAATGATAGCGATAGCAACACTTAACTTATCAACCGGGGCCACTTGCGAAACCTTGCCCAGTTGCAGCGCTTTAAAATAAAATATCCATGATAAGCCCGTTGCACAGCCTGATAAGACAAGAAAAGTCCAGTTTAATTTAGTTAGGCTGCCTATATAGTGATTGCTTCCTCTGTACATAACAATTGCCCAGGCCAGTAACAATATTACAACCGTACGGATCCCCGTTGCCAGGTCCGTATCAACTCCTTTAATGCCTATTTTGGCAAAAATTGCGGTAAGTGCAGCAAATACTGCCGATAGCAAAGCGTAGATCCACCACATAATATATTTTTATATTAAATGTATGTAATTATTTAACCAGTTATTCAGACTATTTTCCAATTAATCCACAGTATAAAAATTAACCAAAAAGAAATAAAAATTACTGATTTTATAAATTTCCATAAAATATCTAACAAAAATCTTTATCTTAGACCTTAATCCTTTAATGACCGTTTAAGCTTATATGATTAAGAAAACTGATTTTGTGTACTCTTCGGAGTCAGAGCCACACCGTATCCGTACCAAGAAGATATTAAAACAGTTCCCGCAGCTACGTAAACTGATTGGCAAGAACCCTAATACCATTTTTGCAATTATTGGGCTGGTAGTTTTTCAAGTGGGCATGGCCTGGTTGGTGAGAGATCAGTCATGGTGGATAATTGTTGGCGCCGCTTATTTATTAGGCGCGTTTGCAGATCATGCGTTATTTGTAATGATACATGAATGTACGCATCAGCTGTTATTTAAAAATCGCAATGCAAACCGCTTTGCATCAATGTTTGCCAACTTACCGCAGATATTGCCAAGTGCTATCTCATTTGAGAAATATCACATTAAGCACCACTCTTTTCAGGGGATACATGAGTTGGATGCCGATCTTCCTAACCGTTGGGAAGCAAAACTGATCAGTAATTCATTTGTTGGAAAAGCACTGTGGTTGTTATTCTTCCCGGTTTTTCAATTGTTCCGTTTATCACGCTTAAGAGAGATACACCCCTTTGATGGCTGGATCTTAACCAACTTACTTATACAGGTAGTGTTTACTACCGCGATATGGTATTTTATGGGCTGGGGCGCTATCGCCTTTTTGTTACTGAGCTTTTCGTTCTCTGTTGGCCTGCATCCGCTGGGTGCCCGCTGGATCCAGGAACATTACTTAACACATAGCGTTGAACAGGAAACATATAGCTACTATGGTGGCCTTAACAAGGTGGCCTTTAATGTGGGCTTCCACAATGAGCACCATGATTTTCCTTCTATCCCGTGGAATAAGTTACCTGAGATAAAGAAAACAGCTCCGGAATATTACGAAACATTGTATTACCATACCTCGTGGACCAAATTATTCTTCCAGTTTTTGTTTGATCGGGAGATATCATTATTTAACAGGATACTGCGCAGGGACCGAGGCAAAGTTGCTATTACCGATGTATCAAAACCGGATGCGGAAATGAACATTGCCCCGCAAACAAAAGTACCGGCCGAGGCATAGCTTCAGCTATTATAAATTGCAACAGCCCTAAAGTTTACCGTATAAGCTTTGGGGCTGTTGCAATTTAACAGCAATGCTTAAACCAGTATTTTAATATTACTTTTGTAATAAAATAGCAATTATTACTACAAACTTCATAATATATGAACCATTTGTATGTTATTACTTGCTTATAGATACATGAGCAACCGTAAAAAATTAAATATTTTCATACCCTTTGTTGTACTGATATTTATTGGTGCCTTTGCCAAGCACAGGCTAATAGATAATAAGGAGCTGCCGCAGGGCAGGCTGTTAAACAAAGCGATGAATGAAATATCAGGCATAGCGGCATCGGGCATAGATCCTGGTATTTACTATGTACATAATGATAGCGGTGATACCAGCCGTTTTTTCGCCATTACTGCCGATGGCAAACTGCGCACTACTATTTATTATAAAGCAAATGGCTCTACAAACGGGGTGTATGATTGTGAAGATATTGCTGTTGGCCCCGGCCCGGTTAAAGGCAGAAGCTACGTTTACTTGGGCGATATAGGCGATAATGCCGCAAACAGGAAATATATAACCATTAACCGTATAGAGGAACGCAAAACATGGGATAAAGACAGTATAGCGCACGCGGTACAAGCGCCCTTATATGTGAGCTATCCGCATGGCGCCCGGGATGCCGAAGCCATGATGATAGACCCGGTTGAGAAGCTCTTATATATTGTTACCAAGCGCTTTGATTCTGTTGAAGTATATACCACCCCACTCAATTTTAAGGCAAAGGATACCGCTACTTTAACCTACAGGTGCAGGTTGTTTTTTAATGGGATAAAACCTTTTAAGTGGATAACCGCCGGGGATATTTCAAAAAATGGCGAACAGATCTTGCTAAAGAGTTACGAAAAAGTATACTACTGGGAACGCAAACCCGGCGAACACATTTGGCAAACCATGCAAAGGCCACCCATTGAACCATCCTACAAACAAGAAAAGCAAGGCGAAGCAATAGGTTTTACCCCCGATGGTAAAGGGTACTACACCACCAGCGAAGGGGTGTACTCACCTATTTATTTCTACGAAACGCCGGGCCACTGATCAGTTCATCTGATCAATTCCTCGTTCTTCCTGTTGCTCAATCAATAACCCATCCTAATAAAAGTTTGCTGCATATTACTTGCCGTATAGCCATTGCAGCGGTTACCACTTAGCCCCATCTGCATTTTCCCATTTAATAATGTTACCGGGGCAACCTTTGTGCAATAAAAACCGTGTTGTATATAAATAAGGCACATTTATAATTAACAACAACACCAAACACAAAAACATTTATCTATGGAGAGGCACGAATTTTTAGCAAAATTAGGTATTAGTATGGCAGCTATTTGCACCGGGTGCAGCCTGGTGGGTTGCGGTTCAAAAAACAACGACCCAAGGCCGGGCACCGGCGAAAATAACCCGCCCGCGTCAGGTACCGGAAACCTTTTCAATGTTGATTTAGCTACAGAGTTGCAAACCGTAGGCAGCTCTAAAGTTACAGATGGTGTAATATTGGTGCGTTTAGCGGCTGCTAACGTGGCCAGTTCGTTTACAGCAGTACAGGTAGCTTGTACGCATGAAGGCACAAGCATTAATTACAATACCGGCCAGGGTAAGTTTATTTGCCCGCTTCATGGCAGCCAGTTTAGTACAACGGGTGCGGTAATAATGGGTCCCGCGGCATTATCTCTCAAAAAATATGCTGTAACTGTTGAAGGTAGCGTTTTAACAGTTACAGCATAACATAGTTATCCCCTGCCGGTTGTTTTTGTCTGCGCAAACAGTTCTATTCAGCGAACCTGCCTAAAGATTTCGGTGAGGACACCGAAATGGGGAGTTGGGCTGTGACAGATAAATCCCCTGCTAAAAGGTGCATTCGGTGAGCTTGCCTGAAGATTTCGGTGAGGACACCAAAATGGGGAGCTTGGGCTGTGATAGACAACCTACCCCGCTGTTTGTGTCCTCACAAACAGTTGCATTCAGCGAACAGGTCTGAAGGTTCCGGTGAGGACACCAAAATGGGGAGCTTGGGCTGTGATAGACAACCTACCCCGTTGTTAGGCGGGGGGTAATTATTGTGATACCTTAATGCGTCAGCAGATCAACATACTTTACCTGTTGCGGAAACCATACCGTCATTTCGCCTTTGCCCCGGTTGGCCCAGGCATAGTAAGGTATAGCCGTAAAGGTTTGGTTTTGGGTAGATATGTTCTGCCCGTCGCCTGCAATATTTACACCTTTAACATCCGCTGTTAAAACGGTAACCCCGTTAAGCAATGCCGGCTGGTACTGCGTAGTAAAAGCAGTGTTTTGCGGAATAATAATGTTTGATGCTTTGCCGTCATTATCCTTCCACTCGGCGCAATACATGAGCGGGCCGCGCTGCAGGGCAATCTTTCCGCTATCTTCGGGCAGGTTAGTGTTGGCAATAACACGCTGTACAGCCATCGGCAGGTTTACTTCTACCTTATCTCCCTTCTTCCATTTTTTGCTGATCACCGCGTAGCCATGCTCCATTTGATAACTAACCGGTTTGCCGTTTAATTTTATGGTTACCTTTTGGGTAGATGCCTGTTGGTAGCTATACAAATTTGATGGGATAGCCTGGTTTTGCGCCCAGCCCGGTATACGGATCTTCAGGTTCAGATCCATACTCGCTGCCGGGTTTATAGTAAAGGCCAGCCCACCATCCCAGGGGTAATTATTTTGTTGCGTTATTGCTATTGCTTTGTTGTTCACCTTTAAATTGCCGGTGCCACTTATAAATAAATTCACAAATACATCCTTACCATTTTGGGCGTATATATAGCCGGGTATTGAAGGCATCAGCCTTACCACGTTTGTAGGGCAGCATGAACAGGTGAACCATCCGGCACGTTCCCGCTCAATATCCGGGTGGTTAAAATTATCCTGTATTTGCATGGCATTGGTGTAAAAGAAAGATTTGCCATCTAACCCCACGCCTGATATTAAACCATTGTACAGGGTCTTTTCCAGCACATCAATATATTTGGCATCGCCGTGCAATAAAAACATTCGCTGGTTCCAAAAAACATTACCAATAGCGGCGCAGGTTTCGTTATAAGCAGTTGCATTAGGCAATTCATAATTAGCGCCAAAGCGCTCCCCATCGCCAACGGCACCTATACTGCCTTGCACATACATTTTTTTGCCCACCATATTATCCCAGATCTTGTCAATGGCGGCCAGGTATTGTTTATCGCCGGTAAGTGCTGCAACATCTGCCATACCCGAGTACAGGTACATGGCGCGCACAGCATGCCCTTCGGCTTCGTCCTGCTCTATTACCGGTTTATCGTCCTGGAAATAGGTACCGTTTTCCCAAACGTTCTTGCTTTTTTTATTGTATTGTTTTTTACCGCGCTCGTCAATAAAAAACTTAGCCAGGTCCAGGTATTCCTTTTTACCGGTAATGCGGTAAAGTTTTACCAAACCCATCTCAACCACCTGGTGGCCAGGCGCTACATGCTTTTTATTGGGGCCAAAAGTTGCCACCAGCAGATCGGCATTTTTTAAAGCGATATTCAGAAAATTGCGTTTGCCCGTAGCCATGTAGTGTGCGGCGGCTCCTTCAAACATATGGCCGCTGTTATACAATTCGTGACTATTGTTTTGTTCATTTATCCAACGCTCGGCCCCGGCCCATGCCTGGGGGTGCAGCGGGTCTATAGTGCGGGCGGTGTACAGGTAACCGTCGGGCTCCTGTGCTTTACCTATAATAACAATTAAAGAATCCAGGTAGGCGTCCAGTTTTTTATCCGGGTGCTGGGCAAGCGAATAGGAAGCGCCTTCAATGGTTTTATAAATATCGGTATCATCAAACGGATAGGTTGTGCAAAACTTGCCTTTCCCCTCGGCAGCCATTTGAAAGTTCTTTACCCTGCCGGTGGTTTTGCAACGGTCAAACGAAGCAGGGATAGTAACAGTACGGTTGGTTTCTATACGCGATGTCCAAAAATGATCGGTCAGCTTTACATTGGTAAAAGCAACTGGCTGTATAGGATAGTCTTGCTTTTGCGCTAAAGCAGATAAACTGCTGCAGGTAAAAAGCAAAAAGAAAAGCTTTTTCATGGAATAGTATTTTACTTAAGGGTAAAGCTAAAAAAATATAGGGATTTATGGGAAGATGTAAGCAGCTGAAACATCTAATAAATTTTTATTCACAAAAGCCGTTTCAAGACTGTAACCTAAGGTAAAAAGCCTTCGTCTAATCGACACAATAAATTATATTACTGATAATCAAATATATAAACAGCACAATTTATTTATATAGTACTTTGTATTGCATAATACTATATAAAACATATATCTTTGATAATATTAAAACAAATCACAAAATGAAAGCAAAAAGCAACCTAAAGAAACTGATACTCGCCCTGCTTTTAATGGTAGCAGCAAGTACGATAAGCTATGCGCAATGCGACAAAACCGATACCATAACGTCATCAACAACCTATCACCTTGACGATAAGGGTGTAGTTGAACGAACTAAGGACGAAGAAACCGTTATCACTTTTAATAAAACCAACATTACCATTGCACCGGGCGGAGAGGATCATGTTACCAGCGGACCTGTAAAATCATACACTTGCAACTGGACAACCCCTTTTAAAGTTGGCAAAACTGTTATTACAGCCGTCCTCACAGATGGAGGGGAAGATATAAATGCCACTATTACTATTGAAGGAACGGACGGCAAGGTTACAGTGACATTTGAGGCTGATAAATTGCAGGGCAAAAAGATACAGGTAGTAGCTAATAAGTTTGAATAATTTAAACCCATCATAAAATGAAAACCAAAAACAACTTACAGAAATTGATACTTGCCCTGCTTTTAATGGTGGCAGCAAGTACAGTAACCTACGCGCAATGCGACAAAACCGCAACCTTAACTTCATCAACAACCTCTTACATTGATAACGATGGTAAGGTGATAAAATCCAAGGCAGAAAAAGCTATAATTACTATCACTAAAACGGATATAACCATTGTGCCCGGCGATGAAGAACATAAAATGACCGGGGCAATAACGTCAAAAATCTGCGACTGGAAAATTCCTTACAAAGAAGGTAAATTGGTGGTTAAAAGCACCGTTTCAGGTGATGGAGGCGATGAAAAGCATATTACTGTAACAATAGAAGGCAAGGACGGGAAAGTTACCCTAACGTTTGAAGCCGAAGAAATGACAGATAAAAAGATTTGGTTAGTGGCAGATAAATTTGAATAAATATAAGCCGTTACTGCTTACTTATATGAGGCTTTTGTTGACAATGCATGTGCTTGCCCGGATGAAGCTATTGCTATTAAAATTAATATATTGTTCATAATTTATTTTAATAAAAAGCATACATTTAAGTCGATATTAAATAAACTCATATGAAAAGAAAAATCTTTACTACAGCCTTATTATCTTGCTGCTTTATGATATGTTTGGCAGCCACATTTGCTGACATTGCAGGAACATGGACCGGCGACCTTAAGATGACCGACGGCAACACTATCCCGTTGAGCTACACTTTTAAGGCTGATGGCGAAAAACTTACCGGAACTGCGAATTCACCACAAGGCGAGGTAGCTATTGAAAATGGTAAAATTGCCGGCGATGCAATTACCTTTACTGTAAATGTACAGGGCATGGAAATTCCGCATACCGGCAAATGCTATCCGGATTCAATTGCAATGAACATACAGGTAGGCGACGACCACCTGCACAGCAAATTAGTAAGAAAAGCACAATAATTTCTTTGTATAAAAGAATACGGACCCTGCCTAACCGGGCGGGGTTTTTTGTTGCTATGTACCGGCAAACAAGGAATGAAATGTTGCTATCTAAAACTACATAGCTTACCTTTGCGCCGCATGCAACGTATAATCGCATATTTATTAATTGTTTCGCTGGTTTCGGCAAACTTTACGCGCTTATTTGTTTACGCAGGTTTTGAATTGAATAAAAATTATATTGCCGCCAAGCTTTGCGAAAACCGCGCTAAACCCTGGATGCATTGTAACGGCAAGTGCTATTTCATGAAAAAGATAAAGCAAGCCGAAGACAAACAAAACAGCGAAAACAGGCAGGCGCAGAAAAACCTTTTTCAGGAAGCATTTTACAGCCGGCCGGTTGTAATTAAGTTCCATTCCGTTTTACTGTCGGTAATAGCAGTACCTAATTACCGTATTAAACTCCCTGAGCAGCCACGCTCTGTGTTTCAGCCTCCACAGGTTTCATAGACCGCACTTTTCTTCATTTAATATTTATTACAGTTTAAGATGATGGCTTAACGCCCTTTATCTGCCGTGCCATTTGCGCACATGGCTGTAGCTTATTTATTGTCGCGGCCTTACCGCCGCGGGCAATCTTATACCATTCTATGAAACTATCTATTCTACTATACCTGCTATTGTCGTTTATTTCGGCGATAGCCTACGGCCAGGAAAACTTAAGCGGGACCGTTACCGATGCCCACACTAATGAAGCCATTCCCGGTGTTATGGTGGGCAATGCCACAACCGGCAAATGCCTTGCAACCACAAATGCCAAAGGCAAATTCACTATAAAAGCCGAAAGCGTTACAACTTTACGCTTTACTATAATAGGTTATGCCGATAAACTTTACACGCTTGCAGGCAACAATCCTGTAAACGTTATGCTGGAACCATCAACCGTTAACCTGCAGCAGGTGGTCATATCTGCCAGCAGGGAACGCCAGGCAAGGCAGGATGCCCCTATCGCTATCAGTAAGATCAACGCTACCCAAATTCATGATACCAAAGCTACCGCGCTTTATCAGCTCTTAAATAAAGTGACCGGTGTTTACATGGTCAATCTTGGGAACGAGCAGCATACAATGGCCATCCGCCAGCCTATTACTTATAACGCGCTTTATTTATATATGGAAGATGGTTTGCCTATTCGCCCTACCGGAATTTTTAACCATAACTCGCTTTACGAGATCAACATGAGCGGTGTGCGCGATATTGAGGTGATAAAAGGCCCGGCATCATCACTTTATGGCAGCAATGCTATTGGCGGGGCCATCAATTTTATTACCCAGGGGCCACCTGCGGGCTATGCCGGCAACGTATCTGTACAGGGCGATAACTACCACTACCGCAGGGTTGATGCCGATGGCGGTTTCAGCACCGGCAAGTTTGGTTTGTACGTGGGTGGATACATTGCTCATCAAAAAGATAGCTGGCAGGATTATTCTGATTTTGATAAACGATCAGGAAATTTCAAAACCACTTATGATTTTGATAACGCAACCCGGCTCACTGCATCTGTAGCTTACAACTACCTTAACACCCAAACCCCGGGCAGCTTGGATAGCGCGCATTTTTACAGTCGCAGCTATGGCGCTAACCAGCGTTTCACTTACCGCAAGGTTAATGCTTTTAGGGCGAATGCTAAATTAGAGCATTCCTGGAGCGACAGGAGCAATACTTTCCTGAC
The DNA here is from genome assembly GCF_041660805.1 of Mucilaginibacter sp. GTDB lineage: Bacteria > Bacteroidota > Bacteroidia > Sphingobacteriales > Sphingobacteriaceae > Mucilaginibacter. The sequence continues at coordinate 19,016 of NZ_JBAZVP010000009.1, forward strand.
ACTGTTTTACCGCGATAACTCAACCGCGCAATTGCCCAGTTACTATATATCTGATGTGAGGGACAATGCGGGTAATTACGTTAGCTCTAACGGGCAGGAGAACGACCAAAGCTTTCATAGCCTGGGCCTGCTGGCACAACACAGGCAGGATCTGGATTTTTTGCATTCCCGGTTAATTGTGGGTGTTTATGCTGATAATAGTCCGAGTTCGTATTATGCCAAATATCTCGACATACAAAAAGATGTGCAGAACAATTATTACACCGGCTATACCAATACCGGCCGTTTTATTGATGATTACCGTATTAAACTGTTCAACACGGCAGCTTACGCCCAGTATGAAATAAAACCCGCCGAACCACTAAGAATTGTAATGGGTTTACGATACGACAGGATCCATTATAACTTTACAAATGGCATCCCGGCTGGCAGCACCAAGTACAAACAACAGGAAACAAACGACTTTAATATTGTAGCACCAAAGCTGGGCCTTACCTACAATTTTGGGAACAACAAAGGTTTATATGCCAACTACAGTGTGGGTTTCCAACCACCGGAGACCGGCGACCTGTACAGTGCAAGGCAGCTTACCCCGCTAAAACAGGCCACGTTTAATAACTACGAGGCAGGCGGCTGGTTCACGGCGCTCAACAAAAAAATGTATGTAGAAGTAACCCTGTATGACCTGGAAGGCCGTAACGAAATTATTAACCAGTTACTACCAGACAATACTACCCAAAACCAAAACGCGGGGGCTACCCGTCACCGTGGGATTGAGTACTCTGTAGCTTACGCGCCTGTTAGCGAGCTGAGTTTTAGGTTCAGCGGCACCAATGCCAAACATACCTATGTTGATTACAGCGAAGTGGCTACTAACTTTGGTACAGGCACAAGCACGGTTACGGTTTACAACGGCAACCGCATGAACAACGCCCCCGCCTGGATAGCCAACTCAGAGATTACCTACAAACCGGCCTGCATCAATGGGTTTAGAATAGCTACGGAGTGGCAGCATATTAACTCCTACTTTACTAATCCGGCTAATACAAAAACCTATTCGGGTTATAATATATATAACCTGCGTTTGGGGTACGATGTAAAAAGCAGCGTGTTAAAAGGCATGGGGATTTGGTGTAATGTGCTCAATTTAACCAACAAGCTTTACGCCACAACGGTTACCAGCAACCAATACGGCGATACCTATAACGCGGCACCGCCACGCATTTACACATTGGGGGTTAGTTATTCCTTCTCAAAAAATTAAGATGGCAACAGCAAAACAAAACTTTTATAAATGGCATAGGATATTGGGCTTAACGGCCCTTATCCCCGTCATCTTCTGGACACTGAGCGGTTTGTCGCATCCGTTTATGTCTAACTGGTTCAGGCCCGTTATTGCACTGGAGGTGTTTAAGCCCATATCGCAAAGCGAGATGAAACCGGTCTTGTCCATTCAGCAGGTGCTGGATAAAAACAGCATTACCGTGTTCAGGAATTTTAACATGGTGAACTTTAATAAGCAAACGTATTACCAGGTATTGGGTAAGGACAGCGTTTACAATTATTTTTCTGCGGATGATGGCGCTCCCCTCAAAAATGGCGACCAACTATATGCCACTTTCCTGGCGAGATATTTTACGCAGGATTCTACATCGGCAGTAAAGAATAGCAGCCTGCAAAAAACATTTGATGCGCAGTATCAGCCTATTAATCGCTTACTACCTGTTTGGAAAATTTCATTCAACCGGCCCGATGGTATGGACGTTTACATTGAAACCAGCCATAGCCGCATGGGAACGTTCAATAATAACACCCGTAAAACCATGCTGTGGTTTTTTGAGCAATTCCATACCTGGGCGTTTTTGGCAGCCATTGGCGGCGAGCAGTTCCGCATTGTGGTGCTATTGGTTATTGTGAGCATCATGTTTTTATCGCTGTTAAGCGGCTTAACTGTTTATGGTTTCTTTTGGAAGAAATTTAAAGCGGCGCAGCAAAACCGCAAAGCAACGGGAAAGGAAGATAACCGCTTTGTGCACCGCTTTCACAGGCAGATCGGTTTAATCGTCTCTTTTGTGATGTTCACCTTTATTACCAGTGGCGCATTCCATCTGCTGGTTAAGCTGCATAACATTGATCCGGAGAAGAAGACTTATGAACAACTCATTAACCGGAAAGACCTGCTTGTATCTAATTTGCAATTGCCTATTGCTGATAGCACCATAAAAAAGGTATCGCTCATTAATTATTTTAACAAACCCTATTACCAGGTAAGCACCAATAAAAAAGAAGTGCTTTACTTTAGCGCAGCTGATGGCAAGCAGTTAGCCGATGGCGATAAACAGTACGCAGCTTATTTAGGTAATTATTTCAGGCTGCAAGCTATAGGATTAAAACAGGTGAAAGGTAAGCCAACTATTACCCAGATCCGCCAGTTTGATAACGAATACGGCTTTATTAATAAACGCCTGCCGGTTGAGAAAGTGGAGTATCCCGGGGGCGAGAACTGGTATATTGAAACCACTTCATCAAAGCTGGCCACAAAAGTTGCCAGCATTGACCGCACAGAAGGATTTTCCTTTATATTTTTGCACAAGTATTTTGGCATGAGCTGGGCTGGCAAAAACATCCGTGATGTGGTAAGCATGCTTGCAGCGCTGGGTGTATTGGTAGTATCTTTATTCGGCTTTGCCTCATTTATAAAAAACAAATAACCATGAAAAGAACCATCATTATATTAGCATTTGCAGCACTTACCATAGGAGTAGGCGCCTGCAATAACACCACAAACAAAAACGCCCAAGAAACCGCCAAGCCCAAAGGCAAATACTATTGCACCATGCATCCCGAAGTTACCAGTGAGAAGCCCGGCACATGCTCAAAATGTGGCATGGACCTGGCAGAACGGGATACAACAGGGAAGTAAGGAGGTAGCTGTCATGGTGAGCTTGTCGAACCACATTGCTGGGCAGGGCCTTTGTGCGCGTCCTTCAACAAGCTGAGGATACCCCCTTTCCCCGCGCGTCATTGCGAGGCACGAAGCAATCTCCCGATAGAAAAGTAGGTGACAAGCATGTCGGGGATTATTAATGAGTTTGATTTTTCTTGATGGCATTAATGAGCTCCCTGCGGTCGGTTGTCTTCGCTATTGCTCGCAAAGACGTCCAAGTACGCTATTTTGACTTTAAGCTTACGCTGATAATGAGTATTTGCCGTAGTTTTATGCAAAATATTTAAGCGTATGAAAGTTGAGATATGGTCTGATGTGATGTGCCCGTTTTGCTATATAGGTAAGCGCAGGTTTGAAGATGCATTACAGCAGTTTGCACATAAAGATGAAGTTGAAATTGAATGGAAGAGCTTTCAGCTTAACCCGGATCTGAAGACCGATCCATCGGTTAATATAAACCAGTACCTGGCTGATGCAAAAGGCTGGACACTGGAGTATGCACAGCAAATGAACGCCCATGTAACAGAAATGGCTGCCGAAGTTGGTTTAACATACAACATGGATAATGCCGTTGTGGCCAATAGCTTTAATGCGCACCAGTTCACTCATCTTGCCAAAAAGCATGGTTTAGGCGCTGCCGCCGAAGAGCAGTTATTTAAAGCCTACTTCACCGATGGCAAAAACATGGATGATGCAGATACCCTTGCCGAATTGGGTGCAGAAATAGGACTTGATGCCGAAGAAATAAAACAAACCCTTACCGCCAATACTTACGCCGATGCTGTAAAACACGACATTGCCGAAGCATCATATTTAGGGATCAGAGGCGTACCTTTCTTTGTAATGAATGGCAAATATGCGGTATCAGGTGCGCAGGCGGTACCCGTATTTACAGAAACACTGGAAAAGGCCTATAGCGAATTCAGGCCGGCCCTTGAGGTGATTGATGGCCCCGTTTGCGGCCCCGATGGCGATTGCTGATAATGTATAATAATGATAGTATTTAATAAGTAATTATTAAGCTATATTTGCATATACACATTAATGGTGTATAATATACACTAAGCGCCTTTATAACGTATTGGAAGCACTATTACCTACATACCATTTTTCAAGAAAAACGTTGCGCATTGCAGTAGGCGCCATGTTTTTTATGACAGGCTTATGCTTTGCCAGCTGGGCATCACGCATTGCTACCATACAGCAAAACCTTAATTTGAGCGATGCCGCCCTGGGTGGCGTATTGTTTGCCATGCCTGTAGGCTTAATGTGCTCGCTGCCTTTTTCCGGATGGGTGATCACCAAAATAGGGAGTCGCAAATTATTAATTGGGGCGCTAATTGTTTATAGCTGCTGCCTGGTTACCCTGGGGCTGGCCCAAAACACCATTCAGCTTATAATTTGCCTAACGCTCTTTGGCTTTGCAAGCAACGCGGTAAACATATCTGTTAATACGCAAGCCGTAGCTGCCGAAGAACTTTACCAGAAACCCATTTTAGCATCCTTCCATGGTATTTGGAGTCTGGCCGGTTTTACCGGGGCAGGAATCGGCACTTTCATGATAGGTAAGAGCATTATCCCTTTTTACCACTTCGGTCTTGTTTTTATTATCATCATCATCACTATAGCACTGGTTTCGGGTTATTTAAAAAATGACAAAGTAGCCAGCAGCGGGCCGGTTTTTGTTATGCCTGATAATTCCCTTATTAAACTGGGTATTATCGCGTTTTGTTCCCTTATTTGCGAAGGGGCCATGTTTGACTGGAGCGTTATCTACTTTAAAAAAGTAGTGCTTGCACATGGTGCCTGGATAGGTGCAGGTTATACTGCTTTTATGCTTACCATGGCTACCGGCCGCTTCATTGCCGATTGGTTTGCACATCGTTTCGGCTTAAAACGCACCTTACAGATCAGCGGGATGCTTACCGCTACCGGGTTACTTGTAGCAGTTGTTTTCCCATATTTATTTACGGCATTAGCCGGCTTTTTATTGGTAGGCTTTGGTGTATCATCAGTGGTTCCATTGGTTTACAGTGCGGCGGGGCGTTCAAAAACCATGTCGCCGGGAGTGGCGCTGGCTGCGGTTTCAACCATTGGCTTTATGGGCTTTTTGATTGGCCCGCCCGTTATTGGTTTTATAGCCGGGCTGGCTTCATTAAGGGCATCGTTTACGCTGATAGCTGTAATGGGCATCTGCGTTACTGTATTTTCTACAAAAGCCAGAATCTGATTTGCTTATCCTTCGTTTAAATCTGCCTCATTAGGGTTCAATACATACTCAAAATTTTCATGTCCGTTATGAAAGATAAATTTCAGCCTTTCATGCGGCAAATTAATATCTAAAGAAATAGCGGCTAAGGTTTGGGGCAGGTTATCCCTTATTAATTTAAGATCGGTTATGTTGGGCATTTCTATGGTTATATCATTATCGCGGGCTTCAATCTTCCAATCTTTAACATTGGCTGCCCTTAATACATTTACCCATTTTTGTTGATATGCGTTCATATGTATTTGATTTATATACGACTATGAACAGGTGGGGCATAATTAAGTTTTAGTGTTTCTGTAATGCCAATATTTAAGGTATCATATCGTTATAAAATTCATATTGTGTAATCCATTGTTTTATATCATTTTTGCACGGCAGTAAATTTGACCATATATCCATGGCGGTCAAATCGTCTGTATTATGTAATAATTGTGTAATTACAAACAAGTTTCATCACAATTTGCACTGATACTTAAATCTATATCTACATAAGTTATACCTTTGCCCCATTAATGGCCACCACAAAAAGCATCACCAAATTCGCCCCTTCCCGCTTTACAAGGTTAAAGGATAAAGTAGCGGCTTTCTTTATAATGCTGTATAGGGTTTACTGCTTTATACTGCGTTTTTTTAAAGAAGTATTTCTGCCTCCTTATGAACTTAAGGAGGTTGTAAGGCAATGCTATGAGGTAGGTGTACGTTCATTTACGCTTATATCATTAACCGGTTTTATTGTAGGGGTCATTTTCACCAAGCAAAGCCGCCCGTCGTTAACAGATTTTGGTGCAACATCATGGCTGCCATCGCTGGTATCCATTGCTGTTATGAAAGCCCTGGCGCCGCTGGTTACCGCGCTTATAGCTGCAGGTAAAGTAGGCTCAAGCATAGGTGCCGAATTAGGCTCAATGCGGGTTACCGAACAAATTGACGCCATGGAGGTATCGGGCACAAAACCTTTTAAATTTTTAGTTTGCACGCGTGTTATCGCTACCACTATTACCATACCTTTGCTGGCTACCTACACAGCGTTTATAGCGCTATTGGGCGGCTACCTGAACGTTAGTCAGAACGAAGGCACCAGTTACAGCACCTTTATGGAGCAGGCCTTTGAACCGCTAACCTTTGTTGATTTTTGGGCATCATTAAGTAAAGCCATTGTATTTGGTTTTACTATAGGCATTGTGGGCTGCTACCAGGGCTATAACTCTACCAAAGGTACCGAAGGTGTGGGTAAAGCCGCTAACGGAGCCGTGGTAACTGCTATGTTCCTGGTGTTTATTGAAGAAGTTTTAATTGTACAAATAGCCGGCTGGTTCCGATAATAATATATGGAAAAACAAAAGGCACATATCGATAAAGACAACACGGTCATCAAAATACGGGGGGTTGAAAAATCTTTTGGTGATTATGAAGTATTGCGTGGCATTGATCTTGACCTTTACCAGGGCGAGAACCTTGTTGTGCTGGGCCGCTCGGGTACGGGCAAATCAGTACTAATAAAATTAATATCGGGTTTATTATCAACTGATACAGGCAGCATTGAGGTTTTAGGCAATGATGTAACCGCCATTAGTGAGCGCGAACTGCAGGAACTGCGTATAAGAATAGGCTTCTCTTTCCAGAACAGCGCGCTTTATGATAGCATGACGGTTCGTAAAAACCTGGAGTTTCCGCTGGTGCGTAACCGCAAGGGAATTACCCGTGCCGAAATAAATAAGAATGTAGAAAGTGTACTGGATGCTGTTGGGCTTTCACATACTATTAACCAAATGCCATCAGAGCTTTCAGGCGGGCAGCGTAAGCGTATTGGCATTGCCCGTACGTTGATATTGAACCCTGAAATTATGCTTTATGATGAGCCTACCGCGGGACTTGACCCTATAACCTGCATAGAAATAAACTCCCTGATAAACGAGGTTCAGGCTAATTACAAAACCTCATCTATCATCATAACGCATGATCTTACGTGTGCCAAACAAACCGGCGACCGTATTGCCATGCTGCTTGACGGCCGGTTTCAGCGGATGGGGACATTTGAGGAAGTTTTTAATACCGACGACAGCCGGGTTAAACCTTTTTATGATTATAATTTTACAGAATAATATTAGTACCATATATAATGGATGCATCAGAAAATAGAAGATCAATAACAGTAGGCATATTTGTGCTGCTTGGGGTAGTAGTGTTCGTAGTTGGCGTACTTACTTTGGGCGGGCAAAATAAAAGCTTCGTTAAAAGCATACACATCAGTTCCGTATTCAGCGATGTTTCCGGATTAAAAAAAGGCAACAATGTATGGTTCTCTGGTGTAAAGGTTGGTGTTATTAAAAGCATCCGCTTTACCGGCAACTCGCAGGTTGATGTTGATATGAGCATTGAGGCCAGTTCGCAGCCCTATATACACCGTAATGCGGGCGTACGTATTAGCAGCGATGGTTTAATAGGTAACAAGATAGTTGTGATAGATGGCGGCAGCCCGCAGGCACCTATTGTGCAGGATGGCGATGTACTACAATCAGAGAAGTTACTTTCTACAGATGATATTATGAAAACCCTGCAGCAGAACAACCAAAACCTGCTTGCTATTACTACAGACTTTAAAACCCTTGGCCACCAGATACTGGCCGGTAAAGGAACCGTTGGCGCATTACTGGCAGACAGCACCATGGCGCTACAGTTACGTGCGGCTATGCGCAATTTGCAAACGGCTACTCAAAGCGCATCGCTTATGGCAGTACAGCTTAATCATTTCAGCAATAAAATGAATACCAAAGGCGGCCTTGCTGATAAATTGCTTACTGATACCGTTGCTTTTAACCGCATACAGGAATCGGTTACCAAACTAAAAGAGGCGGCCAACAACGCTACCATCCTTACCGATAACCTTAACAAAGCCAGCAATAAGCTTAACAGCACTGATAATATAATGGGTGTTTTACTGAACGACCCTAAAGGCGCGGAAAAAGTACAAAGCACACTTAATTACCTGCAGCAAAGCTCCGTTAAGCTTAATGATGACCTGGAAGCCCTGCAACATAACTTTTTGCTGAAAGGTTTTTTCAAGAAAAAAGAAAAAGCCAAACAGGATAGTTTAAAAGGAAAGATGTAAGCACATTTGCTTGAAGATTTTTTAAAGCGATGAGTTAAGGCTCATCGCTTTTTTTGTTAATAGCATATCCTGGGGTCACCCTGAGCTTGTCGAAGGACGCGCGCAAAGGGCCACCCCGCAATGTGGTTCGACAGGCTCACCATGACAAGACAAGCTCGGCATGACCCAAACCCTCAAATTTGTCATTGCAATGACAAGCAAATTTTCGCTCCTCCCCAATTAAACAAAACCATCCCCCGTTACGCCTGTTGCTATGATAACATCAATACAGATACTACCATGAAACAACGGAACATTATATTACAAACATTGGGCCTGGGCGCTGTAGCGGGTATGAGGGCTACAATGGCTCCTGCAGTTGCCAGTCATTATTTAAGCAACCACCCTAACCCGGCATTGTCACACTCATCCTTTCGTTTTATACAGCTGCCTGTTACCGCTATAATTACCAAACTACTCTCGGTTGCTGAAATTACCGGCGATAAGATCCCCAACGGGCCTGATCGTATTGCTTTTCCGCAGCTACTGGCACGTGTAGCATCGGGCGCGTTTGTAGGTGCAACCATATTTAAAGCCAACAGGCAAAGCGTTATTGATGGGATGTTATTAGGCGGCGCATCAGCGCTGGCGGTTACTTTTGCCAGCTATTACCTGCGTAAATATGCCGATAAGCAGTCTTTTTTAAAAGAACCAATAACCGGTGTAATTGAAGATGCCGTGGCTTTAGGCACGGGTATCTCCATTATTAAGGCTTAGCGTTAATTAATTTCCAGGGAGTCGGGCTTGCGCTTATCTAAGGGCAGTGCCTGGTACTTTTTATAGCAGTCGTTAAGGTAAGCAGCAAGCTCAAAATTATTGCGGGTATACTCCTTTACACCGGGCGTATAAAGCCCTATAAAGTTATCCATATCAGCACCGGTTAAGGGTATATATTTGCTTAGGTTTTTAGGTGTGAAGATAAGCGCGATCTTATCCATAGTATCAAAATCTTTCAACTTCTGGTTCAACTTTGCCTTTTTGTGCTCATCCTTTTTCCAGTACCAAAACCGGAGGATTATACCACCATCATAATAACCTCTTTTGTCTCTATGGTACACGGCAGTTTGCCCATGATACAGCGGATCATAATAAGTATTAAAATTAGATGTTTCGGTAGTTTTAATATTTACCTGACTTAGTTGGTTCTTCTTTGGCTCCATAAAAACTTCCTTCTCGCGCATGTTTATTATTACCAATGTATCTGCCTCGTAGGCAAAGCTCTTAAACCTGATCATATCACCAACTTTAGCGGTAATACTAAACCTCCCTTTGGCATCTGTTAGTAAACTTTGTTTATTGGTTAAATTCTCTACCAGTATATCTGCAAGTACTATACGGGTTTGGCTCTCAAACACACGGCCTTTTAACTTTTGGCCAAACGCGGTACCTGCCACAAAGAAAAGCGAAAAAAGAAGTACCCATTTAAACATGCTTAAAGCTATGAAAATCATGTCTTTTTATACCAAAGCAGATCTTTATTTAACTAAAATTAACACTTGCACCAGGGCACATTGATAACACTATGTTTTAAACGGGCAGGTAAAAAATTAAATTAATTAATGGAATGATGTTTAAACAACAGTTTCGTATAAATTAAGTATTTTTGATCTGCTAATTTAATAACCTCTCCAATTGAAACAACAGTTAACAAGTGCTGAAGCTTCATTACAAACACGCACACAAACCAAACAAGATCTTTTTAACAGGTTTGGCGGCATGCTGCTTGGTTATATATCAGAAGTTGTTAAAAATAACCAGGTAGCAGAACAATACCTGGTTGACGTTTTTAACCAGTTGCAATTTTCTGATATACAAGACATCACAAAGCCGGGCATAAATACATTTGTTTACTTACAGGCTATAGTCCGCAAAAAACTGGCTGTTTTCACATCATCAATTGATGGGTACGCAAATACCGGCAAACCAAAAACCTTTATAATTAAGGGTAATAAGTTTGTCGATCTGATGAACCCCGATCAACAGCAAGTTTTTTGTGAGATCTATTACCATGGCAAAACTGTGACTAACCTTGCAGCCGAGCTAAATAAAACAGAAGCTGCTATCAGGGAGCTGCTTAGAGAAGCTTTCATTTTAATAAGGAGCAACAGGTAATGGTACAACAGCAATATATAGATAGCGGCATTTTAGAAACCTATGTAATGGGTTCCGCCTCTGATGAAGAGGTAAAGGAATTAATGTATATGAAAGCCACTTACCCCGAGGTATGCTTTGCATTACAACAACTGGAGATTGATATGGAACACATTGCCCGGCATATGGCTGTTACACCTCCTGTATGTACCTGGGACAAAATATCTGACACCATTGATGAACTGATGGTTCGCCCGGTAAATGATCTCAAAAAAAACCAAACCGACAGGGCAGACAGAGACTTTAGCAACTTTAATAAAGGCAGTCAATATATAGTAGTTGAAGCCGAATCAAACCATATAAGGGTTCATAAGATTTGGAGATGGATTTTAGCAGCGATATTTTTATTAGGCAAAATATTTTTAGGTTTTGCTATTTATTTTTACCTCGAAAACAAGCAAGCCAAACAGCAGCTTAAGGAGCTAAAAACCGAGCTCAGACAAATAAAAAAGTAAAACCCTTCCGCTTTACACTACGCCTGCATTAAAATTTGAAACCTTTTATGTAACCAAAAGTTATATTTAAAGGAGACAACATCATGGCAGCCCCATCAAAAAAACCAACAGATAAAAATACACCTGGTTCAAGATCATATACCGGCCCTAACAAGGACTTAAATACCGACATGCCTTTAAGTGAAAAAGACGAGGTAAAAAAAGCCGAAGAAAGAACCGCTAAGGCCGCAAAAAGATCATCTAAATAAAGTATTATTTAAGCTCAAGCGTTATAACTGATTTTGCAGGAATATTTACTACTAATTTATCGCCATCTTTTTTAGCGCCTGTAAAATTATGCAGCTGTAACTTGTTGGGATTTTGAAAAGTATTAATATCCGTAATGTTAGCTGATGTTAAAACCGTCCCGGTAACGCTGCTCCATTTTACATCTTTCAATGTACTGTTTATCGCTACAGCTTTGTTCATATCCAAATTCACTATTGATATATGCACCTTGCCCGCGGCATCCTGTGAGGCAGATACATTTAATGCAGGTATACTTTTCCCACCAACTTCATAATCAGGCGATTTTAACGCGATGTCAAGATATTTTGCATCCTGATGAACCTTATACATATCAAATACATAATAAGTAGGCGTTAATAGCATCTTTTCTTTCTCGGTAAGTATTAATGCCTGTAATACATTAACGGTTTGCGCAAGCTCAGCCATCTTAACACGATCGCAATGATTATTGAATATATTTAATGTGCTTGCAGCTATTAAGGCATCGCGTAAACTGTTTTGCTGATATAAAAACCCTGGTTTACTGCCCGGCTCAGGGTCTGTCCATATGCCCCATTCATCAACTGCCAGTGCTACTTTCTTTTGTGGATCGTACTTATCCATAATAGCCGAGTGTTTGGTAACCAGCTCTTCCATTTTTAAACAGTTCACCATGGTATTAAAATACTCCTGTTCTGTAAAAGCAGTTGCCGATCCTTTTTTGCCCCAATTACCTGTAGGGACGGTATAATAGTGCATGGATAGGCCCCACATCATGTGGTTGGGTATGTTTTTCATACATACTTCCGTCCAGTTGTAATCCTCAGAATTTGCGCCACTTGCAATTTTTTTAAGCGGCGCGCCGGGGTAATTTCTTGCATATGTAGCATAGCGTTTAAACTCGTTTGCATAGTATTCGGGCGTCATTTCGCCTCCGCAGCCCCAGCTTTCATTTCCTACACCCCAAAAAGTCACTTTATATGGGTTGGGGTGACCGTTTTTTTTGCGCATTTGCACAACTGTGCTTGTACTGTTAGAGTTTAAGTACTCTATCCATTTAGACATTTCTTCTACCGTACCGCTGCCTACATTACCGGCTACATAAGGCTCACAATCAAGTAATTTACAAAGTGCTAAAAATTCATGTGTGCCAAAGCTGTTATCTTCGGTAACGCCGCCCCAGTTGGTATTAACCATACGCGGCCTTTGTGCGCTCGGGCCAATACCATCGCGCCAGTGATACTCATCGGCAAAACAGCCCCCGGGCCAACGCAAATTGGGGATCTTTATTTTTTTTAATGCAGCAACCACATCCAGCCTGATGCGGTCTTGTTTTTTTACCGGCAGGTTCTTATCAACCCAGAAACCATCATATACACCACGCCCTAAATGTTCGGCAAACTGGCCGTATATGTGTTTGCTTATAATTTTATTTGAGCCGGTACTTATGGTAATACTTGCATCGTGCTGCGCAAAAGCGCTTAATTGCCAACAAGTTAAAAACAGGCATATACATTTTTTCATACTGCAATAATAATTGTTAAAATTACAGTTATAAACTTAGTAGTTTTATTTGTATCTGCAAGAAGTAATAATAAAAATTTATTAATGTGCTACTGCCTGCCCTGCTTTCGCCACAACTTTTTCTTTGATGTTGCGCCTGCCTGTGAGTAATACAATTAATGCAAGGGATGATGATACTACCATTATACCCGCCATTGGTGCTGCAGATTTACCGGGAAACAAACTTACCCCTACCGATACCGCCGAACCAATGCACATTTGAAACGCGCCCAATAGTGCCGACGCTGTGCCTGCATTTTTCTCGAATGGCGCCAACGCCAGGGCGGATGTATTGGGGCTGGATATGCCTACACAGCACAACACCCCAAATATCATCACTAACGATCCGCCTAAGCCCAACAGGTTTTGCCATGCACCAACCAGGAATAAAATAGAAATGATCACCATGGCAGATATAGATACAATAACGATCTGTTCACTTTTAAACTTCTTAACCAGCCCGCTATTTACCTGACTGGCGCCGATAAACCCAACCGAGAGGCCGGCAAATATCCACCCGTAGGTTTTGCTGCTTACCTTAAACACATCCATAAATACCAGCGGCGATGCCGATACATAAGCAAACAAGCACGAAAAGCCAATGCCGCCGCAAATAGCATAAGTATAAAACTGCGGGTTTTTAATTACGGCAATAAAGCTGTTGATGATTGGCTTTGGCTTTAATGAGATGGATGAATCGGGTTTGTAATTATCACGCAGGCCAAATACAACGGCAAGCATTATTAATACTGCCATTACAGCCAGTATTATGAATATGGCGTGCCAGCCAAATGCAGCTGTTACATACCCGCCGGCAGTAGGTGCTATCATAGGCGATGCGCCAAGCACCAATATTAACAGGGCAAATACTTTAGCATTATCCTTCAGCGGGAAAATATCCCTAACCATGGTCATTGATGCTACACCCGCCGCGCAACTGCCTATAGCCTGTATAAAACGTAATGCTATCAATTGCTCAATGGTAACAGAAAAATAACAACCTATAGACGCTATTATGTACAGGCCTAAACCAAAATACAAAGGTTTTTTACGCCCGTACTTATCCAGCAGCGGGCCGTATAATAACTGCCCTGCAGATATGCCTATAAAAAAGGTAGATAGTGACAGGGCAACTTTCTCTGTAGTGGTATGCAGCGATTTTGCGATTGCCGGGAAACCGGGCAGGTACATATCAATAGAAAAAGGCGCCAGTGCAGTAAGCGACCCAAGTATAAGTATCAGGAAAAAATAGCGCTGCTTTGTCATAAATTTCCGCAAAGAACGTTGTTTAATTTCTCTTAAATGAAAGCCGAATGTAAAATGTTGAGATAGCTTTCCGTTTGGGCTCTTATGATTATATTTACTTAAGCATCTAACTAATATGAAAACATTAAAAACAATTATTAAAATACAATTAAGCCGCAGTATCTGGCTGATCTTGATTGCTACCACATGCATATCGCTTTCCTTTAGTACAAAAGCCAGGGCACAGCAGAAAAATCAAATGTTTAGATTGGCAAAAATTCAAGTCGACCCATCACAATTGGCAAAGTATAACGCTGCGTTAAAAGAGCAAATGGCCACTGCTGTTCGTGTCGAGCCCGGCGTATTAACTTATTATGCTGTTGCCGACAAAAAAGATCCTTCGCACATCACAATCCTTGAAATATATGCTGATACAGCGGCATACAAAGCACATATAGTAACACCTCATTTTAAGAAGTACAAGGAAACGGTTGAGCACATGGTTAAATCTTTAGAACTTATTGATGTTAACCTGATTGGTGCAGCAAAAAAACCCGACAATTAATTTTATGCTTGCCCCATCAAGTATTTGGTTACCAATTGTTTTATAAGCTTTGCAAAGAGTGCATTCCATAAATAAAAATGCTCTTTCAAACCAAGACACTCCAATATTATCAATAGCATTTACATAAATGTTATTACTTTAGTTGCGCCGGCTTGCGGTAACAATATAATTATAAACTCCTTACTGTAAAAACAATGTTAGTTATACTTTTTTGTATAGTACTGCTCATACTTTTGGTAAGCTGGGCCAAAATAAATCCTTTTTTAGCGTTCCTGATAGTTTCAATTGCCGCGGGTTTATGTTTAGGCATTCCATTAGATAAAATCACGGCATCTGTACAAAAAGGCCTGGGCGATACCTTAGGATCATTAGCTGTAATAATTTGTTTGGGCGCCATGCTGGGTAAGCTGGTGGCTACAAGTGGCGCGGCACAAAAAATAGCCGGGGTGCTGGTAAATGCTTTCGGTATAAAGTACATTCAACTGGCATTGGTTGCCGCCGCTTTTATTGTTGGGATACCCCTGTTTTACGGCATTGGCTTTGTGCTAATGGTGCCACTGATATTTTCTGTTGTTTACAAATATAAACTGCCCGCGGTATATATTGGGTTGCCCATGCTTTCGGCACTGTCTGTTACACATGGTTTTTTACCGCCGCACCCGGCCCCATCTGCATTGGTGGTGCTTTTTCATGCTAATATGGGGCTTACCCTATTATACGGGTTAATGATAGCCATACCCGCTGTAATACTGGCCGGACCTGTTTTTGCACAATTCTTAAAAAAGATCCCATCAGAACCCCTGGCCACCTTCCGCGCCGAAGATTTGCCTGATGAGAAGTTACCCGGCGCGGCTAATAGCTTCTTTACCGCCCTGCTCCCGGTTCTTTTATTAATGATCACCGCTGCTTTCCCATACATGGGTGTAACTAACCAAAACGTACAGAAAGTAGTTGCTTTTATAGGCGACCCATCCATAGTGATGTTGCTGGCACTTGTTGTGGGTACTTACACCCTTGGCATAAAACAGGGCAAAACCATGGGCGAAATAGGCACTATTTATGCCGATGCGATAAAAGATATCTCATTAATATTATTGATCATAGGCGGCTCAGGCGCATTCAAACAAGTACTTACGGATAGCGGCATCAGTAACCAGATAGCTGCCGGCCTGCAATCATTTAACCTGCAGCCTTTATTTTTAGGCTGGCTTATAGCGGCAATTATCAGGATAAGCCTGGGTTCGGCAACGGTAGCGGGACTAACTGCTGCGGGTATAGTATCTTCTATGCTGATAAAAGACCCGAGCATCAACCCAAACCTTATGGTACTATCTATTGGAGCAGGCAGCCTGGCATTTTCGCATGTGAACGACTCGGGGTTTTGGCTCTATAAAGAATATTTTAACCTTACTATAAAAGACACCATTTTATCGTGGTCGTTAATGGAAACAATTGTAGCATTTGTTGGGCTGGCCGGTGTATTAATACTTAACCTGTTTGTTTAAAATTTAAGCCAATGAAAAAGTTCATCTTCTTTTTAGCTTTTTGCTCCGCGATGATCTGCGGGGAAAGATTGTTTGCACAGGTAGCAGCAGAGGGTTCCTACTTTACCTCGTTTGATGGCACAAAGATCTACTATGAAGTAAAAGGCGATGGCTACCCGGTTGTGATGGTGCATGGCTTTACAGGTACCAGCCAGGGTTGGAAAAGAGGAAAGCTGTATGGCGATCTGCTCACTCAAGGTTATAAGGTGATCATACTGGACCAGCGGGGCAATGGCCAATCGGACAAGCCGCATACCGATGCGGGCTATGCCAACGATGCCGAAGCTAAGGACATTATGGGTTTAGTAAGCAGCCTGGGGATTAAAGCATATTATGCTGTTGGATATTCGCGCGGATCTATCATTACTTCAAGGCTAATGGTATCAGATAAACGTGTTAAGAAAGCGGTAATGGGTGGCATGGGCGCCGATTATACCAACCCCGAATGGCCAAGGAGGATCCATGCCTACAAAGCTTTAATGGGCGATACCACCCAACATGATGTTGATGATATGATGGTATATATCCGCAAAAGCAATTTTGATAACCTGGCATTGGCTTATCAGCAAAAGCACCAGCCATCTACCAGTAAAAAGGAACTGGCGAAGGTTAAAATACCCGTACTGCTAATTGATGGCACCGAGGATACTACGAATGGCGACGTATCTATATTGCAAAAAATGATACCCGGTTCTATAATGAAAACTGTATCCGGTGATCATAATAGTGCAGGCAATAGTATACAATTTTCAGATACAGTAACTGCATTTTTAAAATAGGACTTATTATAAAGCAATGATTTTCAGCGCTATAAACAGCGATATTATTTACGGCTTATTATTTGCATAGGGGTTTGTGTTATAACAAGATACAATTCTATGAAAAAGTTAATCATATTTAGCGGCCTTATAATGACATTAACAACTACTGTTAATTTTAATGTTCAGGCACAAGAGAAAACAGGTATAAGTAAACAGGGTAAAGGTGCAATTATTGGCGGTGCCGGTGGTGCTGTTGCCGGTGGCTTAATTGGCAAAAGCGTTGGCGGTGCTGTAATTGGCGGCGCTATAGGTGCCGGTGGTGGTTATATAATTGGTAACGAAGCCCGCAGGCGCGAAGAAAAGAAGAAACGTGCGGCATACCTGCAGCGCCGTGCAAACTGGAAAAGAGCACATCCGGGTAAAAAATATCCTTACTAAACAAAAAATGCTATAAAAAAAGCCGCGGTTAACTAACCGCGGCTTTTTATGTTTATGGCTTAATGTTGGCCCCTCAACCTCTCCAAGCCCCTATGGGTCTTATTATTTAAATACAACGCCCGAAAATTAATTTATAATATAAATATTTCTGTTATTTTTGATATATTGCAATAGCCCTAGCAGAAAGAAGAGTCCCTTAGCCAACGTTTTTGAGTGCAGCGTAAATTTATTTACATACTTTAATACCTTTTTCTACTTGTTTGAGTTTATTTAATATCTTTTATGGTAAAGCGTATTTTAGTATTGGACGATAATCAGGACATTTTGGCAATTGTGCATGAAACCCTGACCTATGAAAATTTTGAGGTAAAAAGCACCGGTGAAAGCGCGGAAGTTATGCCTTTGATTGAGGAATTTAACCCCGATCTTGTTATTTTAGATTACCGTGTAGCAGGCACTAACGGCGGTGAACTATGCAGGAAAATAAAGTTGCACCCTCAATATTGCAATGTCCCGGTTATTATATTCTCGGCCTACATTAATCACGAGGCCGACCTGTTGGCCTATGGCTGCGATGCCATTATTAACAAACCGTTTGATTTAACAGAATTAGTTGAAAAGGTAAACAACCTTATAAACAACTAGCCCTTATTGCAAATATTATTATTGCATTTAGCAAATATTAAATAAAAAGCCGGTACATTTTAAATGCACCGGCTTTTCTATTATAGTAATCTTCTAACAGATTATTTTACTTCTTCGAAGTCAACATCAGTTACGTTATCTGCACTGCCTTCAGGGCTGCCACCAGCAGACTGACCTGCGTCAGCTCCCGGTTGTTGGCCTGCTTCTGCAGATGCTTTATACATATCTTCAGATGCGGCTGTCCATGCGGTATTCAATTCCTCCTGTGCTGTATCAATAGCAGGAAGATCTTTAGATGCATAAGCAGCTTTCAGTTTCTCTAAACCTGACTCGATAGCACCTTTTTTGTCAGCAGGGATCTTATCGCCATACTCTTTCAGCTGTTTTTCAGTTGAGAAGATAAGGGCATCAGCCGAGTTCAGTTTTTCAACTTCTTCTTTAGCTTTTTTATCAGCATCAGCATTAGCTTCAGCTTCGTCCTTCATCCTTTTGATCTCGGCATCAGTTAAACCTGATGATGCTTCAATACGGATCTTTTGCTCTTTACCTGTAGCTTTATCTTTTGCAGATACATGCAGGATACCGTTGGCATCAATATCAAAAGTTACCTCAACCTGTGGAACGCCACGAGGTGCTGGTGGTATACCATCTAAGTGGAAACGGCCAATAGTACGGTTGGCAGATGCCATTGGGCGCTCGCCCTGTAATATATGGATCTCAACAGATGGCTGGCTATCAGACGCGGTTGAGAATGTTTCTGATTTTTTAGTAGGGATAGTTGTGTTTGATTCTATAAGCTTGGTCATTACACCGCCCATAGTTTCGATACCTAATGATAATGGGGTAACATCTAACAACAACACATCTTTAACCTCGCCGGTTAATACACCACCTTGTATTGCAGCACCAATAGCTACAACTTCATCCGGGTTAACACCTTTTGATGGTGCTTTGCCAAAGAATTTCTGTACGGCATCCTGTATAGCAGGGATACGTGTTGAACCACCTACCAAAATAACCTCGTCAATATCTGAAGTGCTGTAACCAGCGTTTTTCAAAGCTGTTTTACAAGGCTCAATTGTACGTTTTATTAAACTATCAGCCAGTTGCTCAAATTTAGCACGGGTTAAAGTTTTAACAAGGTGCTTAGGCATACCGTCAACAGCGGTTACGTATGGCAGGTTAATTTCTGTTTGAGTTGAGCTTGATAATTCAATTTTAGCTTTCTCTGCAGATTCTTTTAAACGTTGCAAAGCCATTGGATCTTTACGCAGATCAATACCTTCGTCGCTTTTAAATTCATCAGCCATCCAGTCAATAATTACCTGGTCAAAATCGTCACCACCTAAGTGAGTATCACCATCGGTTGATTTTACTTCAAAAACGCCATCGCCTAACTCAAGTATTGATACGTCATGTGTACCACCACCGCAGTCAAACACAGCAATTTTCATATCCTTGTGCGCTTTATCCAAACCATAGGCAAGGGCAGCAGCAGTAGGCTCGTTAATTATACGACGAACTTTTAAACCTGCAATTTCACCGGCTTCTTTAGTAGCCTGGCGTTGTGCATCGTTAAAATAAGCCGGCACGGTAATAACCGCTTCGGTAACTTCATGTCCTAAAAAATCTTCGGCAGTTTTCTTCATTTTTTGAAGTATCATAGCCGAGATCTCTTGCGGAGTATATTTACGGTCGCCAATTTCAACGCGGGGGGTATTGTTGTCACCTTTAATAACACTGTAAGGCACACGCTCAGCCTCTTTAGTAACCTCGTTAAACTGGTTACCCATGAAGCGTTTAATTGAATAAATAGTTTTAGTAGGGTTAGTGATAGACTGGCGCTTTGCAGGATCACCTACTTTACGTTCACCATCGTTAACAAAAGCTACAACAGATGGCGTAGTACGTTTTCCCTCGCTGTTAGCAATAACTACAGGCTCATTGCCTTCCATTACAGCTACACAGGAGTTTGTTGTTCCTAAGTCAATTCCAATTATTTTAGACATATTATGATTGATTATTTTATTATTTATGATTGCTTACCTCCGTTATTTATCAATGGTTGTGCCAATATGCATTTGGCAGAAAAAATAGTTTGGAGATGGCAGTATGGTAACAATCAGTCAGAACAGGTTACATTGTGGTGACAGGTTGGCAGAATTTTTAGGTAAATCCGGATGATAAATATTGCCTAATTTTCTTTCCGGATATCAATCCGGATATCCTTATTTGCCATACGCCCGCTTACTATTTTAAAGCCGGGGCCTGCTCCGCGCTGTATGGTAGCGTAAAGCGTATCATGCAGGTTTGCCGGGTATCGCCATGTCACTTTAAATTGTTTTGATAGGTTATTATATTCATAGCTGCCTATCCATCGTTTTTGATAATTCCCGTACTCCATCACAAAGTCGGCATTATCAATAAACACTTTTGTTAATACGCTATCGCCATAGGCACCCTGCTTTTGCAATGGGTTACTTTTCACTTCGTACTTGCCATATATCTCGGGGTGGGTTGCAGGAAATTTATATGCAGCCATCAATATAACGGGAATAAACACGGCAGATAACCGCAATGCATTTTTCTTAAGGCCATTCTCCAAATTTGCGGGTAAGCTGCCCGTTGTTAAAAAGAACTCCTTTAGCCTGCCATAATCTAACAGCAACAAATATACCGCTGCTATGGTGAGCAGGGTAATATAGATATTCACTACCAGGCCCAAATTATAAAACCAATCAAGCAGCAGGATATTAAAAAGAATAGGCAGCAGTACTATAACGGCCAGTAAACTTGTCCGCTTAAACAAAAGCATAACCGCGCTAATTATTTGCACGCTTGCTATAATTACAGTAAATGCATAATACTTGCCAAAAAAGGCCCATACTAATTGCTCGCCATCCAAACTACTGAAGGGGTTATCCAGCACTCCTAAAGGGATAGCAAACTGCAAATGAAATATCTTTTGCAAGCCAAACATAACCATATCCATTGCTATGAAATAGCGAAGCATGGCATTCCAAAAGGCAAAGGTAGTTGCGGGCGACAAGCTGCCCTTTCTTTTACGGATTGTTATTAAAACTATGGTTACTAAAAGGGCCAGGATAACCAGGCCGATCAGTACCAAATAAGGTATCTGCGGGATAAACCTTTTGCCTATTCGTAAGCTAACAATAAGGCCAATTACACTTGCCATAAAACAGGCCAGTGCGTTTTTAGAGTAAGATATTTGTGTCATAAATAATTGATTTGACACAATTTTAAGCAGATGTACGTAGCCTGTCGTTCGGTATTATCCACCCGAACGCATTAGCTTAATTACTTGCGGGGATAGTTTGTGCAGGTTGGGCCTTTGTACTTTGCACAAACTGGCTTGGCGATAAGCCCGTCTGCTTTTTAAAGGTAGTATTGAATGTGGTTTTTGAATTGAAACCCGCGTTGTAGGCAATGCCTAAAATATTAAGATGTTTGTACTTGTCAGACAGCATGAGTTGTTTGGCTTCTTCAACCCGGTAAGCATTTACAAATTGAAAGAAACTTGCCCCGAAGCATTCGTTTAGCAGATAAGAAAGGTCATGAGTGGAAATAGCCATCTCTTTTGCCAGTTCGGGCAGGCTCAGTTCGTTATTCAGGTAAACCTTTTCGGCGGTCATTAATTGCGTTAAATGGTTTTTTAACCGGACTGTTTGTTCTTCAGAAAACCGTTGCTTAACAGGCTTTGTATTTTCCTGCCGAATTACCTGTACAATTTCTTCCAGTTCGGTTTGCTCAAAGGGATACACTTCTTTTTGGGCCAGCATAAAATAGCCTATAACCAATACGCCTGCAAGGTATGCCGCAGAACTGTATAATGGCATCCACGGAGCTTTTAGTGCAGACCCAACAACCCATATGACAAGCATAAACGCTATGCCCAGGAGCAGGTATCTTAACCAATTAAGGTTTACTTCGCCGGTTGCCGAATTTATTAATCTGATGTTCTTTTGATGCTGATTAAGTTTATACCAGGCCAATCCCCAATAAACAAGGGGCTGCATTTTCGCAAACAGCAACATTAACCCCGGTAATAAAGAAGAATGAATAAAACTACCGGATACATGGTACCCCTTTACAAAAACAACCGGAACCATGTAAATAAAAAACAGCAGGAACGGTATAAAATGCAGGTACTCTTTAGCCTTCAATCTTTTATCCGGCGATGTGAAATGCAGCACGCTTAAGTAAAGCGCCGGTGCTATAATAAACCTGGATAGTTCGTTAAACGCTATCAGCCGTGTGTAGCCAGCCTCTGCACCAACCTGGTAGATTATGCTGTTAAGCATCATACATCCGGTAGAAAACAAAAACAAGCCAAACCATTTATTAGCGACTACATTTAGTTTGGCCGGATTGAAAAATGAGATGAGCGCCAGCAAAAAAAAGCTCACACAAGTAATATTATTTAACAGAAGCTGTGGTGTCATTGTAATAAAACTACAATTATAAAATCGCTTTTAAAAACATATCTTTACATCAATAAATAAAACGCCGCTGCAACCCAACACCTTAAACAGGCACACTACATTGCCTGGAATTGTATAACAAACAGCCTTTACCCCGGCTGTGATCTCACTCACTTAAGCAAGTGACCAGAAACTTTATTGTTATATAATTTAAAAACCAACACCATGTTTTTTATTGAATCTGAACGGTTAAAACTAATACCGTTAACACATGCCCAGCTTTTGTTATGGAAAGAAAGCCGCGAAAAGCTTGAACTGTCAATGGGGTTAAACCCATCTCATATGATCATAGACCCTATTTGGGAGGCAGAGATAGCCGATGCACTCGTAAATTGGTTTATCCCCAAAACACTCCTTTATCCCGATGATTTTAAATGGCACACCAATTGGGAAGTTGTGCTCAAAAGCACTAATACCAGTATTGGAGGAATAGGCATAGGCTACCCCGACGCCAATGGCGAAGCAATAACCGGCTATTCGTTAGACAAAAACCATCAAAACAAAGGATATGGTACCGAAGCGTTAAAACGTATTTGCCAGTGGGGCTTTGAGCACCCTGATGTTAAAACTATTTGGGCTGATACCGCCGCCGATAATTATCCATCGCAAAGGATACTGGTTAAGGCGGGTTTTATAGAAACAGGCAAAAAAGAGGCTAACCTACTATTTAAACTGTATAAATAAATACCTATAACAACAAAGCCTGCTCAACCGGCAGGCTTTGTTAGTTTAAAAGCATCCGTTCTGCCTTTAGTTTCTTTTGCACTTCCTGCTTATAATTTCTGCCGATGGGTAACTCATGGCTGCTAATATTTATGCTATGGGTGTAAAATGAATCTATTTTAGTTAGTGCCACAATAAAGGACCTGTGGATGCGCAGAAACCTGTTCTCGGGCAGCATTTCTTCCAGCAGGCTTATCTTTTGCTTTGTAATATATACCTGCTCCTTTACTACCACTTTTACATAGTCGCGCAGGCTCTCGATCCATAAAATGTTGTTGATATTCACTTTAACAGTTTTCCGGTCAACCTTTAAATAAATAAATGATTCGTGGTCGCTCACAGGCACCTCATGTGTTATTAACGCCCTGCTGTTATTGGGTAACTGGTATACTTTATCTACAGCCCGCAGGAAACGGTCAAACGGAATAGGCTTTAACAGATAGTCTACAGCGTTCAGTTCATATCCTTCCAGGGCATATTCACTATAAGCAGTTGTAAAGATCACCTTGGGCGGATTTTTTAAGTTCCTTAACATATCAGTGCCGTTAATTCCAGGCATTTTAATATCCAAAAACATCAGGTCTATCGTTTTTTGCTGCAGTAACTGAAAAGCCTGTATAGCATCACTGCATTTACCTGCAATTTCCATTTGGCTAAAGTTGGCCAGGTAATTTTCTATCACCTCAATAGCATGCGGCTCATCATCAACAATTAATACCCGAATTTTCATACCGTTGCCAATTGTTTTAATGATCGACCTTGTTTTGCCCGCTGCGAAACTAATTTCAGGTCGAGGTTAAGCACTATCAGAAAAGTATCTTCCTCATCCATTATTTTTAAGTTAGATATGCCGGGGTAAAGCAGATCTAACCTTTTGACCGCATTTTTTAAACCAATATGCCCTTCATTATTCTCCCCTGCAGTTATCTTCTTTTCGGGCTTGCTATTTGCTACCTTCAGTTTAAAGCTTTCTCCCTTAACAGTAATATCTATATTTATCCATACCTGTCCGGTTTTTTCGCTTGTACCATGTTTAAAGGCGTTTTCAATAAATGGCAGGATGAGTAAAGGGGCTATTAATTTATCCTTTAGATTTCCGTTTATGTTAAAGCTGATGTCAATACGGTCTTCGTAACGCAATTTCTCAAGCTTTATATATTGCTGCATCATAAATACTTCCCGCTCCAATAACACCTTATCTGTATTACACTCATAAAGCATATAGCGTAAAAGGCCCGACAGGCCTAAGATGATCTGCGGTGATTTTGGCGACTGGTTAAGGCTTAAAGCATATAAATTATTTAAAGTATTAAACAAAAAGTGAGGGTGTACCTGTGCTTTCAAGGCATTCAATTCAGCTTCTAACGCGGCCTGTTTACGTTCATACCACATCTTAAAAAGCTTAATAGCCATCACAAAACCAATGGTAAGGTTAGTACCTTTTAAAGCGTTTACCAGTGAAACCTTATTAAACAGGCATTCAAGAAAAGGCCCCCGGTTAGATGCAAGATAATCAACATCTGTAATGTTAAACTTTGTTATCAGATACGGGATAATGAATATTAAGCCAATGGACCGGCTAACTAAAACAGAAACGGTTGCCAGCAATATAAATAACAAAAGAAACTGAAAATATTTACCCTTGAACAGGTATGCCGGCACCAGCCAATAAGCAAGTGCATAGTAGTATGCAATTTGTATGGGCATGTAAAAAGCGTTGTTCCGTAATGATGTCAAAAAATCGACCTGTACCGAATATATGCTGGTAATAAGAAGCGATACTATTACCCAAAATAGCACATGCTGGGCCACCCGGGGCATATGAACATCTTTTGCATGAAAATTTATCGCATTCATACTACTAAAATAACCTATTGTAAGTAAAAGAGAACAAGCGCTTTAACAAAATTCGACAGACGGCATCCCTTTGGCGACAAACTGCATCAAAACAGACAAAAGCGCCGCCTTATATATGACAAGACGCACATATTACCAATTAGTTACCGTTTGTATGCAATTAGTTGCTATATAACACCATGTGTCTTTAATGATATCGGCACAAAATACTTTAGCTGCATAATTAAATAAACACGGTCATGAAAAAATATATCATAGCAGCAATTATAGTATTAGCAACCGCTTTTTACAGCAAGGCACAAAATACTAAAACAGCCAACCAGGGCTTTTGGGTAATTGAAAGCAATGTGCATGCGCCCAAAACACAAATAGTAAGGTTTTATAATGACAGTTCGAAATTGCTATACGAAGAAGTAATTAATACGCGGCTGAATATTAAGCGCAAGAAAAATCAGCAGCTTTTAAACCAGATCTGTAACAAGCTGCATGAGCAAAAAGAAATTATAGAAGGTAATAAGCTGATAGCGGTGGCTTTTAACCTAAAGCATTAAGATTGTTTTATTTAACCGAAAGTTCAAGGGCCGGCGCGAGGCCGGTCCTGTTCTTATGCCGGTTCTATCCAGTTACCATCGCCCTTAATAATGCCTATAAGCTCATCTAATGCATTGGCAGAATTGATGTTCTTTTTCACAGCTTCTTTACCCCTGTAAAGCGTTACTTTATCAGTACCTGAACCTACATAGCCATAATCAGCATCGGCCATTTCGCCGGGGCCATTTACTATACAGCCCATAATGCCAATTTTTAAGCCTTTAAGGTGACTTGTTCTGCTGCGGATCATTTGCGTGGTAACCATCAGATCAAACAAGGTACGGCCACAGCTTGGGCAGGAAATATATTCTGTTTTTGAGATGCGCGACCTTGTGGCCTGCAATATCCCAAAAGCGGTTGAAGTAATAATATCGGTTGCTATCTGCGGGGCATCAATCCAAATACCATCGCCAAAACCATCAACCAATAATGCACCCAGATCTGTAGCAGCCTGCAGCTGAAGTTGAGATGTGAGATATGAGATATGAGATGTGAGATTGGAATTATCTTCCGGACTTTCCGACTCAAAGCTGTAGTTCCTCTTCATTATCACCGGCACGTTCAGTTCCATTTCCTGTAGTTTCAGAAAAAATGCGCGCTGGTCTGCCATACCATGGATCTCATCAGTTTCCAGCACAAAAACAAGTGTGTTATCTAATGGGATCAGTCCAAATGCTTCTGTTTCCAGGTCGGCGTTTTTAATCCGGACCAGATTTAAGGTTGATGTGCGGTCTGTAGCATTAATGTATTCCTGCAAGGTAAATACAGGGTGGCAAAGGGTTTTGTTAACCAGTTTTTGCCAGGTTGGGTAATTGTATAATTGTTTTAAGTTGCCCGGTAAACTAAACGATGGCAGGCTATCACCCAGATAAACAAAATCAACCGATTGCTCGGCCATATTATATTTATCCAATGCGGGCGAATACAGGTAACCGGCATCATTCATCACCGCAGGGTCTTTCAAATTGGCCCGCGACAGATCGACCACCACCCTTGGCACCATGTGCCCGCCTATAAAAGCATTGGCCTCATAGGTATCGCGTTTTTTGTATTCGTAGGGGTTATGTTGCCTCACCCCAGCCCTCTCCAAAGGAGAGGGAGTTATTTCGTCTTGATTCTTGTCTCTTGATTCTTGGCTCCTTAAAGTATATCTTTTCACCAGCGCAATGGCTACCGGTGCTTCGGCTTCGGGTTCTTCGGTAAGGGAAACGCGGACGGTATCGCCAAGGCCATCCTCTAATAGGGTACCTATGCCCACGGCAGATTTTATACGCCCGTCCTCACCGTCGCCTGCTTCGGTAACGCCAAGGTGCAGCGGGTAGTTCATGCCTTCGGCAACCATGGTTTGTACCAGCAAACGGTATGCTTGTACCATTACCTGCGGGTTACTGCTTTTCATTGATACCACCAGGCTGTAATAGCCCAGTGTTTCGCACATGCGGATAAACTCCATTGCCGATTCTACCATGCCCTGCGGGGTATCGCCATATCGGCTCATGATCCGGTCGCTTAGCGATCCGTGGTTAGTTCCAATACGCATAGCGGTACCATACTCCTTACAAATTTTTACCAGCGGGGTAAATTTTTGAAAAATACGTTCCAATTCGCCGCGGTACTCCAGGTCGGTATAATCTAACTGGTCGAATTTCTTTTTGTCGGCATAGTTACCGGGGTTAACACGTACTTTTTCAACAATACGGGCGGCCACTTCGGCAGCGTTGGGGGTAAAATGGATATCGGCAACCAGCGGCACATTGTAGCCACGCTGGCGAAGTTGTTTCTTTATTTCGGCAAGGTTATTAGCCTCTTTAATGCTGGGCGCTGTAATACGCACATATTCGCAGCCGGCATCAACCATGCGGATAGACTGTTCAACCGTACCAATGGTATCCATGGTGTCGGTAGTGGTCATGCTTTGTATGCGGATAGGATTATTGCCGCCCATAGGCACATCGCCAATATTCACCTCGCGGGTAACAAAACGCGAATATTCGGTTAATGAATTACAGTAACGGCCTTGCAGCAACTTAACAGCATCAGCATTCATGCAGTGTACAAATTAATAAGTTACAAAAATACAAAAGATGTTTGAAGGTTGGAATTTGTTTATGTTAGCTTGCAGTAAACTTAAGTGTTACTAAAAAACTTATATATTAGTATTCATGCTGAAGAATCTCATTTATGCAATTAGCTGCATTTTTTTCATGGTTTCATGCAAAAGCAGCACTAAACAACCGGCACAAGTTTCTACTGCTACAAAGCCTGATCCAACTCAATCACTTATACAAAATCTAAAACCTATCATTCAGGGCGTGTGGGTAAAACAAGATTATATTGAGAAGATCATCCAAACAAGATCGCCTATACAGGCAACCGATAAAGTAATTGGCATTACCACTATGCATATTAATTCGGCCCAAATTGATGGCGACAGTTTACTTGTACGTGTTGGTTACGATAACTACCAACCGGGTGATGTGATCCTTAAATTCCGGCCCGGAAAAAACAGATCTGCATTCCTTTTTGGCGAAGATGAGTTGGGATATTCAACCCAAAACAACGATACAACTTTAGTTTTATACCAATATTATAACAAGCAATGGGTATTAACCCCTTATGTTAAAGCTTTAAAGCAATCAACCGGTAACGATTTGCAGGAAGGCATTAATTACCTTATCAATAAAGGGTTAATTGCCGGGAATTACACATTAAAAGATAGCACGGGTAAACTTAAAGAAATTACATTTAGAGATGATGGCACCGTGTCGGGCCTGCCAAACTTTAAAAGGTACTTTGTGGAGAACAGCTTTGAATCTAAAAAAATGAATAACCTGGATCAGCTTACTTTTAACATTTTCAGCAGTGATGAAAAAACCTACACTTTTAAAATAGAAAACAACTCCCTAACCCTGTACGAAGTAAAAGCAAATGCCGATTCGACCTTGTTAGTAAAAGGCAAGCTTAAATATCAATTACTGAGGAAGCCCGGCAGGTAGATCAGCGGTTACGTTATCTTCAAAATACTTTTTGACCAATAAATTGATAAACCTTTTCAGATACACCTCGTTTAAAAACACGTTAGACCAGTTATCAAATCGCTGGCTCTGTATCCCCAAATAAAAGAAATATAAAGCAACGCCCAGCATTGGTACAACCCTTTTCTCTTCGTTACTTATTTGAGTGATCGATTCATAACCGGCAAAAAAACTTTCCTTTTTCAGTTCCCGCTCGGCCTCATCTTTTTCTGTACTGTGCAACTGCAAAATGTAATAGGCAATATCGTTACAAAGCCAGCCGTTACCGCAAAAGTCAAAATCAAATATGGTGATATTGCCATCTTCAGTAATATTCATATTATCAAACCAGATATCCATGTGCACGGCACCTTGCCTTATCTCGTTCCGGTTCACATTATCAAGCGCGTTCAATAAATATTTTTGTGCCGATAACATCCACGCCATTTCATCAGAATCAGCAGGCAGGAATTTATTGATGTGCTCAAACGGATCTACAAGCAGCACCTTCGGGGTATAAATCACCCTTTGCAACTCCAAATTCAGTGTAGACTGATGGATGCGGGCCATTGTTTCACCAACCTTATAATGCAATCCGGCAGAAAGATTGAGCTGTTTACCCCCTTCTGCAAAAGAGAACAGTACACCTAACCTATTGCCCTCTGGCGCGTTTAGTTCCTGAATGTAGTTGTTGTTACTATCTGCGATTGCATAGGATACAGGGATATTATTCTGGCGAAGTAAGTTAAGCAGTTTGATCTCTTCTAAAATTTCGGTTTTAGTCCGCCAGTTTAAGCTGTATACCCGGAACACAAATTTAGCACTGCCATCAGTAATTAAATAGCTGTGATTGATGCCTGTTTTTAATAGCTTACAGGTCGTGCCAGTACTTAAAGCATAAAGATTTTGCACAAAATAACCAACGTGTTTTGCAGAAAGCGTAGAACTAATAACCGGAAATTTTTGCATGGTGATAAGTATTAGGATGGGCACTGCAAATAAACAAAAACGCCATTGCTATTACGCAATGGCATTAAATTAAATTATATCAGAAAATTTACTTTCACTTATCTAAATGCTTGATAACGGCTACCAGGTCCTCATTACCAAACCCAGCTTCTGCATCAGCAAAAGTTTGTAAAGCTGCCTCACCCAAAGGAGACGACAGGCCAATATCCTTTGCCAGGCGCAAATCTTTTGTAATATTCTTTAAAGAAAATGCCGGGCTGTAATTATTATTAATGATGGCATCGCCTTTTATTTTCATAAATGGATTGGCTAAGGCGCTATTATTAAGCAAATTTAAAAGTGTTTCGGCTTCAATGCCGTTTTGTTTAGCCAAAACAACAGCCTCTGCCAAACCTTGTGTATGAATGCTCAGCAAGGTATTGATGGCCAGTTTAGCCGCATTGCCCGCGCCGGTTTCGCCAATGTGCACTGCCATTTTACCCATTTTTTCTAACACCGGTTTTACCTGTTCAAACACATTTTCATCGCCGCCGGCCATTATCACTAATTGGGCGGTCTCCGCCTGCTTAACACTGCCTGATACCGGCGCATCCAGGTAATGATTACCTTGCTGGGTACATAAAGCGGCCATTTCCTTACTTATCGCAGGCGATACGGTGCTCATATTAATGATGACCTTGCCCGTTAAATTGGCTTTAAGCAATCCGTCTTCCCCGGTAAAAATTTCACGGATGGCTTTATCATCGGTTACCATTATAATTACCACATCTGTTTGCTGTAACAATGTACCGGGGGTTGGCGAGGTATCAGCGCCCTGTTCTTTTAATGATGCTTCCTTCTCTTTACTCCTATTGTAAACGGTTACCGGGTAACCTGCTTTTACCAGTTGCTGTGACATGGGGATGCCCATTGTACCAAGGCCTATCCAACCAATTTTTATTGTATTCATGTAGAATGTTTATTTAAGATGCCTCAATAAAAAACGCCATGGTTTAATAACAATGACGTTTAATTATTAGTTTGACTATAACGTTTTAATAATGACCTTTTAAAGAAAGAATATATACAACTTCATCTTCTACCTCATATACTAACCTATGCTCTTTATTAATTCACCTTGACCAGGCGCCAGATAGATTATATTTCAACGGTTCGGGCTGTCCAATACCTTCGTAAGGGTTGTTAATAATTGATTCAAGTAAGTCCTTTATTTTTTTAACTACTTGCTGATTCCCACTCTTTTTAAAAAAGTTAAAGTCCTCGTCAGCCTGCTTGGTGAAGCTTACAATCACAAATCAGATATGTTAACTGTTCTTGTTTCACCATTTTTTACCTGCACTCTGCTCTTTTGTATTTTGGCCACAAACTCGGGGTCATAAACAGATTTATTTTCCTCAAAGGAGATTTTAAACGCTTTCATAAAAGCCTTCAAAGCATCCAACTGCTCTTTATTGTCGGGATGTACAATAAGTGTTTCCATATTCAAATTTAATCATTTTACAATTTACTTTCTGTCACCTCTGTTTAAATAAAAAAAGTTGCAGTACCATTTGATACCGCAACTTTGATTTATGATTTAATTAAAACTTCCTAAACCGCGTCAGATAACGAGCTGAATGTAAAGTCGCGAATTTTCATTGGCGGTATCAGGTAGCTGCGGTAGCTTTCAATACTGATGCTGCGTTCCTGTTTGCCCAGGGCTTCCAGGTTGTTCAGCATAATTACCGGGCTCTCGTTAAACCTAAAGTTTTTGATAGGGAACTTAATCTTTCCGTTCTCAATATAATACGTACCGTCGCGGGTAAGTCCGGTTAAGAGCAGCGATTGCGGATCAACCATACGGATATACCATAACCTCGAAACTAAAATACCGCGCTCGGTGCCTTTTATTAGTTCCTCTAAAGTTTGGGTACCACCTTCCATAATCATATTGCTGCCATTTGGAACCGGCGCCACGCCTTTTTTCTGTGCCCAGAAGCGTGAGTATGCTAAATTCTTCACTACACCCTTATCTATCCACATCGTTTTCTCGCGTGGCAGGCCGTCGCCGCCCCAGGTTGAGCCGGGCAGGTCAGCATTAAACGGATCTGAGTAGATGGTAACTTTAGGATCAACCAGTTGCTCACCTAAACGGGTACCACCGCCTTTTTTACTTAAAAAACTCCGGCCTTCTTCCGCGCTGCGTGCATCAAAACGGAACATGCTCTCCAGCATATAGGTAGCCGCAACAGGCTCCAGAATAACGGTATATTTTCCCGGCTCAATGGCCCTTGCACCTAACGAGCTGTTGGCCTTCATGGTAGCAACCCTTGTGGCAGATGCAGTATCCAGTTTTGATACATCAGTAAAACCACGTGCCGCGTAACCCGACGCTGTACCGGCCTCATTACGGGTGGTGATAGTGAAAGTTACATCACTGCTTTTATTGTAAGCAAACAAACCTTTAGAGTTCATTATCGCGTTAAAACCGCTTGAGTTTTCTAAAAAGCCCGCTGCATTCAACTTGGCATCTTTGGTAATAGCAATACTTTTACCCACCATTTCCGCACGGCTCTCCGGCGTCATGCCTGCTGTATTTGCATTATAGGTTGGCGATTCTTTAAACTCACTTGGCCCCAGCATCGGCATATATTCCGGGTTGGTTGGCGCCAGTTGTGCCAGCTCTTCTGAACGGCGGACAACGCGCTCTAAAGCGGCATCATCAAATTCATTTATAGTAGCAGTACCTGCTTTTTTGCCGTAAACAGATGTTACAGCCAAACTTACCGTACTGATATCGCCCGCTGTAGAAACCGCGTTTAAAGCATAGCGTACGTTACCTCCCTCATTGCCGCCAAGGCTCACTTCACATTCTTCGGCTTTTGAATAGCTAAGCACTTTCTTTAATAAAGCCTGTGCTTCTTCTTTAGTATATATAGGCATATTGTTATCCGATCTTTCTTTTTGTGTTGATTACATTAACCCCGTTAAATCTTGTTGTTGATGACCCGTGCGATACCGCGCTTGACTGGCTCGGCTGGCCTTTACCATCATTGAATGACCCACCTAAGCGATAGTCACGCTCATCGCAAACCTGCGCACATGAGTTCCAAAACTCCTGGGTGTTGGCCTGGTAAGCAACATCATTTAGCATACCTGCAATTTTGCCTTCTTTTATCTCGTAAAATAACTGGCCGCCAAACTGGAAGTTGTAACGCTGCTGATCTATCGAGAACGATCCGTTCCCAATAATGTAAATGCCTTTCTCAACATTCTTGATCATATCATCAACGCTTAACGGTGTTTTGCCCGGCAGTAATGATACGTTTGGCATCCGCTGGAACTGTACATCCTGCCAGCTTTGTGCATAGCAGCATCCCTGCGATTCTTTTAAGCCGATAATATGCGCCTGATCACGGATAGCCTGGTAATTTACCAGTGTACCATTTTTAATGATATCCCATTTTTTGGTACCTACACCTTCATCATCATAACCAACAGCGCCCAATGAACCAACCTGGGTTTTATCGCCCACTACGTTTACTTTATCACTGCCGAATTTAAAGTTGCCCGATTTCCATTTATCAAGTGTAAGGAAACTGGTACCGGCAAAGTTGGCCTCGTAACCCAGCACACGGTCTAATTCAGTTGGGTGGCCAACAGACTCATGGATAGTTAACCAAAGGTGACTTGGATCAAGCACCAGGTCGTACTTGCCCGGCTCAACCGTCTTCGCGGTTAATTTTTCGCCTGCCTGTTTAGTGGCAAACTTCATATCCTCTATAATATCGTAACGCTTTTTGTAGCGCGGGGTAACTCCCTGAACAGTTTCTGATGGCGACGGGATCAAATACTCATAACCCATCCCAACCGGCGAACTTAACGAGTTACGGGTTTCAAAAGAACCTTTTGAAGGATCAATTTTGGTAACCGTGAAGTTTGGATAAAGGCGGTGAACATCCTGATCAATGTATGAACCATCTGTTGATGCAAAATATTTTTGCTCGTTAACAGCGAATAATAAGGAGTTTACAAAGTTAGCGCCGCCTGATATTGCCGCCGCGTTAGCGGTTAACAACAGATCAACCTTGTCTTTAATTGGCACCTCGAAAGCATTTTTTTCCATCGGGGTTTTCCAGCTTACTTCGCCATAACCTTTTTGTGGTGCCAGCTGCACCGGCGGACTACCAATTTTGGCGTTTGCCTTGGCAACAGCTACAGCGCGTTTGGCGGCTTTGGCTATACCTTCTTTAGTTACCTCGTTGGTGGCGGCAAAGCCCCAGCATCCGTTGGCAATTACACGCACACCTATACCATATGATTCGGTATTGGCTACGTTTAACACGCGGTTTTCGCGGGTTATTACAAATTGGTTAAGATAACGGCCAATGCGTACATCGGCGTAGCTTGCACCGGCCGCTTTCGCGGCGGTAAGCCCTGCATCTGCAAGTTCTTTTTTAATCCGCACATCAACGGCATTAAGCGCCTCCTGTGGATCAATTGTTTTACCAAAACCAGGCATACCGGGCAGCATCATAGCTCCCGCGCCCATACCCGTTAAATAAATAAAGTCTCTTCTTCTCAAAGTTTTTCCTCCAATTTGTTTTTAGCCACCCCGGCAGGGAAAGCGGTATATGTATTATGAACCATTATGAGCAACAGCCCAAAAGAAAAAATCTATTATTCTGTTCAATGTAGAGACACAATATTTTGTGTCTCAAACTGCGATGAATTATTACAGCAGTTATTATTATACGGGAGCCACAAAATATTGTGTCTCTACTCTAAATAAATCAACTTAAACAGATGTTATTATGAAAACTTAGTTTCAATCCACAAGAACGTACATGCTGCAAGTAGCAAAATATAAAAATATATTTTTGGGGTATCAATCCGCACTGATTCATGTATTTGTTTTGTTACAATGCCGGGTTTAGTATACGCATTTTCGTATTTTTTCGTTACAGCGATTTTAGCCGAGGCTTGTATCATCGTCCACCCTGTTTTAGGATAGGTGTACCACCAGCTAACGGCATTATTTTGGCTTACAGATTGCCAGCCTTCTGCTGATGGCCAGTACAACGCGCTAAATTCAAAAGGTACATCCGGGTTTTGTATCGATGCTATATTTTCACCATTTATATTAACCGGGAATTGCTTGTTGTTGCCTACTTGTAACAAAACCGGCTCGTTCACAAATGGGATTGCTGCTATCGAAACTTCATTAACCACATCGTTACTTTTACGGGCCACTTTACTGATCAGTACCGACCATAACGACGAGTAGTCTGCTTTATCACCGGCAAGCATCCAGCTAAAAGTATTGCCCAGCGTAGTAAAAACTATTTTGCCCGAACCTGAAATGGTACTGTTAGCCAAAATGTGGTTTTGCGCGTTAATTACCAGTGGCTGGGTACCATTTTGGTAATTGATAAAAGCTGAACCACTGCTTAGCTTAGCTGAACTTTTTGTACCGTTAATAATGAGCGCCGATGGCACAGGCTCTTTCCCCGATGGCCTGTCGACAGGGAAACCTCTTTGCAACCATGACGACTTACCAGTACTATCAGCTTTTACAATTACGCCCAGGCCATTGTCTGCTACTTCCTGTTTTAAGGCCGCGCTTTCGGCGCCGCTTAAAGCATTTAATACAGAAAGGTCGCCTATTAGCACGTCAAATTTATTAAGGGTTGGTGCAGACAATCTATCCAACGGAAACTGGGCTATATTAATGAACTCTGTATTAAATTTATCCTTGCTGATAGCCGATCGGGCGGCAACCGAATAGCCATTTTCGCTCAGCCAGTTCTTTAAAAACCTATTTTCAAAATCCGGCGAAGCGGAAAGCATTAAAACCCTTAGTGGCTTAACGGCATCTATCTGTACAGGCAAACTGCCTTGTATATTATTATCGGCAAGTAAAGTATAAACTACCCTGCCGCTTGTTTTAGGAACGGTAGTTAACGCAAATGTTGCTTGTACATTTGGCTGAATAGTGACCGAATCTACCCCCGTATTTAACCCCTTTAGCACCAGTTTTATTTTTTGAGTCGATTGATTATTATAGCTGCCTTGAATATGCAATGCCTCACCTGTTTTTAGTTTGCTGTTATAACTAATGTTGGTTACCCCTGCAGATAACTTAGCAGGATGAAAAACAAGCGGCCTGTTGCCCAATTGCTGCAGCTCGTATTCATTTAAGCCGAACCCATAAACATGCAATTGTTCGGTTTTATTTAATTCATTTGGGGTGATGAGTTGCGCATGAGGATGGACTTTTTTCACCATCTCATCAAAAGTGAATGTCTTTGCATTTTTATCAGTCAGGCTATCGGCATTAAACCCGGCTGTTAGCAAAATGGTTTTATGTTCGTCAGATCTATCTACCTCGCTTTGATAGGTTAGAGGCAAAGCAATACACGCTAATGCAGCGCATGCAATAACTATGGCGGCAATACGCCAAAGCAACCAGTGTTTATTGGCGCGTTTAAATTCCTGCCATACCAACCCGGTTGCCAGTAATATGCAGATAATGATGACGATATATGTCCAGTTGGCCTGCATTAATTATTAGCTTGTTTAAGGTTTTTAAAATAGCGGCCAGATAAGCCCATATCGGCGGTAGCCTCGTCTGATCTTGGCATATTTTTTATTGATACCAAAGTTTTTTGGATAGCCCGCTCCACCATATTTATATCAGACACATTTATTTTTTGTGCCGATATTATCCTGCGCATGGCGCTTAGCGCAGGCAAGTAAGTACCCGGTTGTGCAGACGCAATTTCGCTTAAGCGTTGATTAGCCAGTTGCAGTGTACGGTTATCTGCGGAGGTTAATACTGGTTTTAGTTTTAAGTTTTCCAAAACACCTACCGCATTCTTCAGCACCGCCTGGTTATCGGCAGGTGCTTTTATATCCTGCTTAGTCACCGGCTCAATGATCTTATCCAACTCACCGCTTAATCGCTTTTCAGGCTTTAGCGGCGGCGGGTTATATGATGTTTTGGCCACAAATGAACGCGATTTCTGTTGCAGATCTTTTAACAAGCGCAAGGCTTTATAAGCAAAAGGCAGGGCGGCCTGTGGCTTGTAAAGGCGCAGCTGTAGTTCGGCTTTCCACATTTCAGTGAGAGTAGCTTTAAGCTGTGCTTTTATCGCGGGTTCTAAAAACTGCGCATCTTCGGCCTTGTCATGGTCGTCGGTATATTCCTTCAGGATCTTGGCACCATTGCTAAAATCGGCGGGGTTAGATAGCTCATCACTACCTTTAGGGCCTTCAACCGTTTCATCTTCTTCGCCTAAAAACTTGCCGTAGCGCAGGCGCAGCAGCTTTTGATCAATACCCAAATCATTGCTGCGTGCATTAAATTTTTCTATACTGATGGTATCCTTATCCTTGATGAGTTTCTCGGCATCAATAATAATTTGCCGCTCACTCCTGAAAAATTCAGGTTTCAAACTTGAGCCGGATAGCACGCCATCCATGCTGAGCAACTCCGCGGTATCCTGTATAGCAACCGTAAATACATCGGTGCGGCTTTGCTGTTTGTGGGTATCCTGTGCCTGTACATAAAAATACAGTTCATCACCCGGCTCCATATTTAGGGCGGGTAAGTCAATCAGCTTCTGTACATCGTATTGAGGGTTATGATCGCCAAACGTTGCGTTAAAGTTCAACTTGTATTCTTTAAACTTAACGCCCTCGCCCCTGCCTTTGGCAACGGTTGCCACTATCAACGCATTAGCAATGCCATAGTCGTCATTCAGTGAGGCATTAATGTTTACTTTTTGCGCTTCGCCCGCATCTATATAGGTATATTGTTTTGGCGTTTTTACATGCAGCACCGGCGGGCCATCTTTTATTACCTGTATTTGATACAGATCAGATAGTTTGCCATCAATACTCACCTGGTAAAAGCCGGGTTTATTCACTCCCCTTTGCGCGGACCATCGCGTATACTCGCCTGTGTTTTTCAAAGCGATGCGTTCCTTATCATTAAAGATTAAATAAGCGCTTTTAATGGCTACGTTGGTTTTAATTTCCCAGTTTATCACGGCGTCTTCTTCGGCGGTCAGGTTAAACTTATCTTGCGAGCGTTTAGCTTTGCCGGTATAAGCAGGTGGGGAAATAGTCAATTCCAATCCCTCTATCTGCGGTAAAACTTTCTCAGACGGTGCAGATTGGGCAGTGGATTTTTTATTACTACCTGATAAATAACCCAAATGCCTGTTTTGCATTAGATTATTAAAAGACCACATAAAAATAATAGCTATTAATAAACCTTTCAGGGAATATTTAAGCCGTTTTGCAAATGGCTTATGACTTACCTTTAAACTATCTAAAACAGTTTCAGTATTTGAAAGGCTCAATAACTGGAGGATATTTAGTTGTTCTGCGGGTTGCAATACCAGGCCGGCGCTTTCCTGCAGCTCTGGGTATTCTTTATTGAGGAACCCGGCTATTGCTTCGTTAGTTAATCTCCATGGGCGGCTCCGGCTGATGAGTAAAGCTAACACTACAACAAATATTACCCCCATCACTACCACCGGAACGGTAAAAAAATGATACAATACCGTGATGGAAAAAATAGTTAAAGCAACGGAAGCTACCACATCGGCCAGTAATTGGTATACTAGCCACCGTTGGCGCAGGCTGTTTATTTTATTTATCCCCTGCTTAGCCATTGGTTGGTATGGTTTTAGTTTTGTGAGATAAAATGCGCTCGGCAATAAACAATGCTACTACCAGCAGCCAAAAATATTTCGATAGATCAACCTGCTCAGCCGGGTTAGTTGATGCCACTCCGGTTGTTTGTTTTATTTGTATGGGTTGGATCTGTTGGTTTGTCAATATCCGCTTATCAAATTTTTCGGGCTGCTGATAACTATTATAATTGATCAGTTTCAAAATCATTTTGGGGAAATCATCGCTCCAAACCAGGTCGTTCCAATTAGGGTTAAACCGTGTGTAAAAGCGGTAGATATTTGTTTTTTTCTGGGTTTTTTTGTCTAAAACCGGTGTCCCAAAACCGTCATTCCAAACAGGTTCATTTTTATCCACTGATGCGATCAATTTGTTCAGCGCAATCTTTTTATTGGCATTAAATAAGGCATCGCCTGCATCAATCCATGAGGCTGTTGATGCTACTTTTCCGTTTTCATATTTGAAAATATTCTTGCTG
Source organism: Mucilaginibacter sp. (assembly GCF_041660805.1). Classification (GTDB taxonomy): domain Bacteria; phylum Bacteroidota; class Bacteroidia; order Sphingobacteriales; family Sphingobacteriaceae; genus Mucilaginibacter. The sequence continues at coordinate 57,830 of NZ_JBAZVP010000009.1, forward strand.
CTGTTTAACAAGTCGCTGCTCACCGGCTCATCAGATAACCAGAACAACCATTCCTGTCCGCCCGGTATTTGCGCCGGATTATTATATTGCCTGATACTGGCTTTACGCCCCGTAAAATTCACAACCGCTGATAAGGCCGCTTTTAAATAACCGGCATCCAATGCATATTTATCTGTATAAATAGCAATCCGTAAAGTTGAGGTATCTACCTGTACCGCTGCATGTTCTGAATTTTTAAAACTTACAACGGGCAGCCCGTTTTGGACTTTTACATCTATATCCTGGTTACCGTCGTCCTTAATAAATTGCTCAGTATAATATGTACCAGCTGGGTTGCCATTACCCTGTGTTACTTTTATAGTATTGTTAGCAGTAAATGATGCGGTAGCTATCCATTTACTAACCGAATCTGCCGTGGTATAAGTTTGCCAGTGCAGGTTTAATCCGGTTGCTGGCTTTGCTCCATTAAAGTGGTTGCTGCCGTTCGGTGTAAATACATATACCGGTAATGCCGATGAAACCTTGTTATTCAATTGCTTTACCAACCCCCAATAATTATTGGCAGGTGCCGTGTCTCTATGGTTAGTATCGGCTAATATTTTAGTGAGATCGCCCTTGGCAAAACCACTTTCAAAATAATGGAATTCATAACCTGCGCGGGTAAGCGAGTCAATTGCAGGTTTAAATTTTTGATAGCTTTCTTTTAAATTTTCTTTCGGTAGCAACACCCAGCCTTTTACTTTCTCTGTCGATCTCAAATGCTGCCAAACAGGCGCAGCCAGGAAAAATGCGAGCAGGCCCAGCAATAAACACCGAAGGATAAACAACAATATATCTACCAGTTTAAAACTGCGGCGGTTGGTTTTTGAAGCTTCGCTGATGAGCGATATGCTGCCTACCTTTAAAGTTTTGCCCGGCTTTATATTCCACAGGTGTATTACAATGGGGATGCTTAACGCGGCCAGTGCAAAAAACCATATGGGAGATAAAAACTGCATAAGCCTCACCTAAATCCTCTCCAAAAGAGAGGACTTTAAAAATATTTGATGATGTATATTATTATTCATGTTAAATAAATCCTTTTTTACGCTGCATCAGGAATTCTCTTAAGGCTTCATCCAGCGGCCGGGCGGTACTAATCATTTTATAGGCTATCCGCTTGCCTAATAGATCGCTTTTTATGGTTGCTAAATGCTGCTGTAATTTTTCCTGATAAGTGGCTTTGGCACGTTGTGCATTCACTTGTATGGTTTGGCCGGTTTCCAGATCTTCCAAAGTAGAAAAACCTTTAAAATCAAAATCCAGCTCGTTCTGTCCCATTAAATGAAAAACCACTATCTCATGCTTTAAAGCCGCTAATGTGGTTAACAAATTATTGATCTCCCCACTTGCCTGGTACATATCGGTTACAAAAACTAACAGTTCCTTGCGCCCCGTTCCTGCAAACAATTCTTTATAATGTGCAGGCTTGGTAAACGTGCCTGCCGGATGTACCTGCTGTAAATGGTAGTACAAACGCTGCAAGTGCTGTGGGTCGGGTTTAGATGGCAGGGAAAACAGGTCGCCCTCTTTAAATACATTTAACGCTACCGAATCTCCCTGCAAATTGGCCAGATAAGCCAGTGATGCGGTCAGGAAGCGGGCGTAATCAATTTTTTTAACGCCGTTGTCATCATGGTTCATAGATGCGCTTGCATCTACTAAAAACCTTACGGAGATACTGGTTTCAACCTCCGATTCCCTGATATAATACCTGTCTGACCGGGCAAACATCCGCCAGTCGAGCCAGCGCAGGTCATCGCCCGGCTGGTAGCTGCGGTACTGGCTAAATTCCAATCCCGGGCCTTTAACGGTGCTTTTATTAAACCCGTTCATAAAGCCATCAATAACCGTTTTCGCCAGTAATGGCAAATCCTTAATGGTCATTAATACTTTAGGATCAAGCATTTAGCCTCCTCTAAATCTCCTCCAAAGGAGGAGACTTTAATTTAAATAGTTTGTAATATAAATTCATTGAACCCTCTCCTTTGGAGAGGGCAGGGTGAGGCTCTATAGCGCTCCTTTACGCTCTATAACTTTTAACAGCTCTTCGGTTACCCTGTCAGAGTTGATGCCCTCTGCTTCAGCTTTAAAGTTCATTAATATGCGGTGCCTTAAAACCGCAGGTGCCATAGCCTGGATATCTTCCATTAAAACGGAGTACCGGCCTTTTAGCAACGCGCGGGCTTTAGCGGTTAGTATTAATGCCTGGCCTGCGCGCGGGCCTGCTCCCCAGCGTACCCATTCTTTAATATAGGCAACGGTAGTAGTATCGGGGCGGGTGGCGCGTATTATGCTGCTTACGTAGCGGGTTAAATCTTCATTTATGGTTACCTGCCTTACCAGTTCCTGCGCCTGGGTAATTTCTTCGGCGGTGATAACGGCTTTAACATCGGCCTTTTTTGAGCCTGTGGTACGGTTTAATATTGCAAACTCTTCCTGCTCGGTTGGGTAGCCAATTTTTATCAGCAGTAAAAACCTGTCTAACTGGGCTTCAGGTAAAGGATAGGTACCGGCTTGTTCAATAGGGTTTTGGGTAGCCAATATAAAAAACGGCTTATCCAACGGATAGGTTTGCCCGCCATAGGTTACTTCAAATTCCTGCATTGCCTCTAAAAGGGCGGCCTGTGTTTTGGGCGGTGTGCGGTTAATTTCATCGGCCAAAATAATATTAGCGAACAACGGGCCTTTGTTAAATTTAAAGAAACGCTTACCTGTGGCATGGTCTTCTTCCAGTATCTCGGTACCAACAATGTCCGTCGGCATCAGATCGGGCGTAAACTGAATGCGCCTGAAAGTCAGGTGCAGTGCCTGCGACATGGTTTTTACGATGAGCGTTTTTGCCAACCCGGGTACACCCTCCAGCAGGCAGTGCCCGCCTGCTAAAAATGCAACCAGCAGTTCATCTAAGATATGATCCTGACCAACAATTACCTTTTGTATCTCGGTTTTTAACTGTGGTAGTTTAGCAAGCAGTTCCTTAATGTTGTTTTCGGTAAGTTCCAATGCGGTGTATGTTTTTAATGCTGATGAACAGCGAATAAATCTTTTATGAACAATCCATCACAAGATATTATCCTTTTGACTAATTCCTGTACTTTTTTATCAAAAATTTAATAAAGTATCCAAAACTTTACAATTTGCGCAGTTTTATAATAATGCGGGAAAAATATTTGTCTTAATTTTAGAGTTTATAATTCAAATGGCATACGGCTCAAAATTCACTTTTACCAGATTAAGTTACCACAGCGGCGATTGGGACACAGATCAGCGCATGCCATCAAACCTGCTCAACTCTTTGGTGGAGTACACCACCATCCCAATTGACCCGCATGAAAAGGTGATCCCGCTAAGCAGCGATGATATTTTTACCGCGCCTTTCCTTTACTTAAGCGGCCACAAGCTGGTACAATTTGATACTAAGGAGAAAGCAAACTTTAAAAAGTACGTACAAAATGGCGGCTTTGTTTTTGTTGACGACTGCAACCACGATATTGACGGGCTCTTCGCCAAATCATTCGAGGCGCAAATGGCGGCCTTGTTTGGGCCAACAGCCTTAAAGAAGATCCCCAATAACCATAAGATCTATAATTCCTTTTTTAAATTTGAGAAAGGCCCTCCTACTACATCCTTTGAATTAAATGGCTGGGGCGATGACCTGGTGCATGACTATTTAAAGGCCATTGAAGTAAACGGCCGCATCGCGGTTTTATACAGCAGTAAGGATTATGGCTGCGAATGGGACTACGATTTTCGCAACAAACGCTTCCTGGCTGAGGACAATACCAAATTTGGTGTAAACATAATTGTATATGCAATGAACTCTTAAGCTTTATTAGGGTTATCTTTGCAATTACTATATATTTTTAATGACAGATAATTACTACATCCTGCAAGACGGGGAAAAAACAGGTCCGTTCACTTACAACGAATTGGTAAATAAAGGACTGGATATTAATACCCGCATTGCATCAGATACCGGCAGCAGCTGGCAAAACGCTTCAGACCTGCCCGAATTTTACGATTATTTTGAAGCTAAAGGACATTACTTTCCTACCGAAGATAACCTGGCCACTTTTTGGTGGCGGCTGGTGGCATACCTGTTAGATATGGTGGCTTTGTACATTATCCTGAGCTTAGTAATGGTATTCCTTGTTATGTTTTTCCCTGCCGAGCAGATTAAAACTTATTTGGAAAACTTTGATACCAAACTACCAATGAACCAATTGAAGCTAAACCTGATAGGTTTTACGGTATCTTTATTATACAATACCGCATTTGAAGCTACACCCATGCGTGGCAGTATTGGTAAAAAGCTCTGCAAACTATCCGTTGTTGACGCCGACGGTAAAGGCCTGAGCTTAGGTAAAGCATTTATACGCAACCTGTCTAAGTTTATCTCCGGCGCTGCGCTTTGCATAGGCTATTTAAATATTTTATGGGATGAGCACAGGCAGGGCTGGCATGACCAAATTGCCCGTACCTATGTGATAAGGCAGGAAGCTTAAGCTGTTATCTCATACCCCCTCTCTGCTTCGCAAAGAGGGGTGACAAGCGCAATGATGTCGGGGTGAGTCAAATCGCCTCCTTACCGTCAACTCACCCCGCGGCACTACGTGCGCGACCCTCTCTTCGCCTTCGGCGGAAAGAGGATAAGAACTGTGCTTATTTCCTATCCCCTCTTTGCGAAGCAGAGAGGGGTGACAAGCGCAGCGATGTCGGGGTGAGTCAAATCGCCTCCTCGCCGCTTACTCACCCCGCGGCAAGCACAAATCTTATGTCCATTAAGTGATGTACTTTTAAATACTTTGCCCTGCACCATTATTATTTATTATGGCATATTGTTATATTTAGCAAATAATAATACCCACCTTGAAAAGAAAAGATTTCCTTTACCTTACCGGCATGGGCGTAAGTGCGGCCATGCTGAGCAAAATGACCGCTATGGGCAGCCCTGTGATGCCCGGCACCCGCATGCGGGATGTTGATGTGGCCATTAAAAAGCGCATGGCCGATATTGCCCTGAACGCTGCACGCTCAAAAGGCGCAACCTATACCGATGCCCGCCTTGGCAGGTACCTTAACCAGTTTGTGGTAACCCGCGATAGAAACATTGAAAACATTGTTGATACCGAATCATACGGTATGGGTATCCGTGTTATTGCCAATGGCTGCTGGGGCTTTGCCGCAACCGATAAATTGGATAATGACAGTATAGCCCGCGCGGCCGAAACTGCTGTAGCCATAGCGAAAGAGAACGCGCGCATACAAAGCGAACCGGTACAACTGGCCCCGCAAAAAGGTTATGGCGAGGTTACCTGGAAAACACCCATAGAGCGGAATGCTTTTGAGGTACCGATGAAGGAAAAGACAGACCTTTTATTATCAGTTAATGATGCCGCTTTTAAGAACGGCGCCAATTATGTTAACTCGATACTGTTTTTTGTAAACGAACAAAAATATTTCGCTTCAACCGATGGCTCTTATATAGATCAGGACATCCACCGCATATGGCCGTTGTTTGGTGTTACTAAGGTTGATGAAAAAACCAGCAAGTTCGAAACCCGCAGTTCATTAAGTGCACCGCGCGGAATGGGTTATGAATACCTGATCCCCCGCGAAAGTGATAAAATAAAAAGCCAAACCACGCTATATCGCGACAGGTATGATATGCATGAAGATGCAGGTGCGGCGGCTTTGCAGGCAGCTCAAAAGCTGAAAGCTAAAACCGTTGAACCGGGTAAATATGACCTGGTGCTTGATCCAAGTCACCTTTGGTTAACCATTCATGAGTCGGTTGGCCACCCGTCAGAGCTTGATCGTGTTTTAGGATACGAAGCCAACTTTGCCGGTACCAGCTTCCTTACTTTAGACAAGTGGAAATCGGGCAACTTTAAATTCGGCAGTGATAAAGTAAACATAGTGGCCGATAAACTGCAACCCGGCTCATTAGGTGCTGTTGGATACGATGATGAAGGCGTAGGCACCAAACAATGGGATATTATTAAGGATGGTATACTGGTAAACTATCAAACCATTCGCGACCAGGCGCATATCATAGGCCTTAAAGAATCACAGGGCTGCTGTTACTCGCAGAGCTGGCAGGATGTACAGTTCCAGCGCATGCCAAACATATCATTGCAACCGGGCAAAACGCCTTTAAATGTGGAGCAGATGATAAGCAAGGTAGAAAAAGGCATTTACATTATTGGTGATAGTTCTTTCTCTATAGATCAGCAGCGCTATAACTTCCAATTTAGCGGGCAGCTTTATTATGAAATAAAGAACGGCAAAATAGTAGGCATGCTAAATGATGTTGCTTACCAGGCCAACACCCAGGAATTCTGGAACTCATGCGCAGCAGTTTGCGATAAAAACGATTACCGTTTAGGCGGCTCGTTCTTTGATGGCAAAGGGCAGCCAATGCAGGCAAGCGCCGTATCTCATGGCTCATCAACATCCCTGTTTAAAGGGGTTAACGTAATTAACACAGCAAGAAAAATTTAACCATATGGCTATTTTAACTGAAGATGAATGCAAAGCGATATTAAAAAAAGCGCTAAGTTATTCCAAAGCCGATGAGTGCGAAATAAATATCAATGGCGGCGACTCGGCAAATATAAGATACGCCCGTAATTCGGTATCAACCAGCGGCTCTTTAAGCTCAACCACCATGGCCATATCATCGGCCTTTGGCAAAAAATTGGGCATAGTTACACTAAATGAATATACTGACGAAGCCATAGCAAGTGCTGTAAAACGCTCAGAGGACTTAGCCAAACTGGCCCCCGAAAACCCGGAATACATGCCGTTTTTAGGGCCGCAAACTTACGTGCCTGCGCCAAAAACCTTTGTACCCGCAACCGCTGCCATAACACCCGCACAGCGCACAACTATGGTTGAACAAAGTTTAAACGTAGCTAAAGAAAGCAAGCTAACTGCAGCAGGATTTTTGCAGAACAGCGCAAACTTTTCTGCCATGATGAATTCGCATGGGTTGTTTGCTTACAATACTTCAACAGATATTAATTTTTCAATAACACTGCGTACAGCAGATAGCCAGGGATCTGGCTATGCTACTAAAGATTATAATGATGTAAACAAGCTGGATACACTTGCATCAACTAAAATTGCTGCGCAAAAAGCAAGCGGATCATTAAGTGCAAGAGCTATTGAACCTGGTAAGTACACGGTGATACTGGAGCCTGCTGCAGGTATAGTATTGCTTGAACAATTATATGGCGGCCTTGATGCCCGCAGCGCCGATGAGGGCCGTAGCTTTTTGAGCAAACCGGGCGGCAAAAGCAAACTGGGCGAAAAGCTGGTTGATGAACGTATAAACATCTACACAGATCCATCACACCCTGACCTGCCTGCCAGCAGCTGGAGCGGTGATGGCCAGCCGCAGGTAAAAAGAACATGGATAGAAAAGGGCGTAATAAAGAACTTTACCTACTCCCGTTACTGGGCACAAAAGAAAGGTGTTAAACCTATTCCTAATCCTGGTAATATAATTATGGAGGGTGGTACCCAAACATTGGAGGAGCTGATAAAAGGAACCCAAAAGGGCATACTGGTTACCCGCCTATGGTACATTCGCCCGGTTGACCCGCAAACTTTGCTGTTTACCGGTTTAACCCGTGATGGTACTTTTTATATTGAGAACGGACAAATTAAGTTCCCGATAAAAAACCTGCGCTTTAACGAAAGCCCGGTAATTATGCTGAATAATTTAGATGCTTTGGGTAAAGCCGAGCGTACTGTTAGTGGTGAAAGCGGCCAAAGCGCCCTAATACCGCCAATGCGGATAAAGGAGTTTACGTTCACTTCGTTATCTGACGCGGTTTAGTTAAGCAGTGGAATTAACCACAGAGATCACAAAGAGAAAAGCACTAAGAACGCAGAGATTTTAACAGCGTTTTTTTAAAATGCTCCGTTAGGAGCAATCGCTTTGTAGAAATAAATAATAAGGAAGATTTGCGTGCCATAGGTACGCTTCCTATTATACAAAAGCCCTCCCGATTATCGCGGAGGGCTTTTTGTTTGTGATAAGGTTGTTAGATAAGTATGCCTATAAATTCTGTATAACTATTACAGCGTAAATGTTAATTTGGCCAGCATAAAACGACCGGGGATAGTATAAGAGCTTGATGTAAATGTATTAGCCGACAGATACAATGCGCTGTACGTTTTGGTATTAAATAAATTTTGGGCGCTTATCTCAACATCGGCTTTAATTTTAGTGAACTTATACCGGATGCTGGCATCAGCGAAAATATATTTCAAATCGTTTGATTGCTCCTGGTGCGTGTAGTAATGATCTGCAGACATGCTGAAATACAGGTTAACTAACGGGTTATAATTTACAGATCCCTGCTGCATTAACCGTTCAAATTTACTTTTTGAAGCCACTACAGACGACTTGCTTGTTGTTTGATCATAACTGGCCTTGTAGCTAAAGTTTACCTGGCTGCTTACCTTGGTTTCGGCACCAAAATTCAGGGTTTTTGAAATGGTGTTGTATGGTAAAATTACATTATTGAGTATTTGATTCAGCTTTGTAGTTTGTATAGCTATACCACCGCTAAATGTTGTGCGCAAAGGGAACGAATACTTGCTGATGATACCATTAGCACTCCATGAATCAATATTATTATTATACGGCAATACAATACGCTGCTGTATGTTATTGGTTAAAATACTTGATGCTATATTGTTTGCATCCTGATGCGTGTAAGCGGCGTTCACGCTAAAAAAGAACAGCGTAATTGCCTTACGGTAATAAAACCCGAGGTTGGCCGTTTGCGTTTTGCGTTCGGTTAAATCGGCGTTATTAGCGTATAAACTGCGGTAATTTTTAAGGGTATAACCATTATATACATCCTGTATATTGCCAATATCATTTCTGAAATTGTATCCCAACGAAAAGTAATTTTCAATACCACTCTGGTATTTTACACTTACCCTTGGGTTAAAATATAGGCGATCAAGGCTTTTGTTGAGGCCATAATACCTATCATTATAACTAATATTAAGATAATTAACAGGCAGGTTTATAGTTGCTTTAAAGATGTTACCGGGAATATCATAACCTGCCTCGGCATATATTTTTCTGCGCGTCCAATCCAAATTGTTAACCGCGCTATCTGATACCAAATTGGTTGAGTTATTCAGCTGCGTTAAATTCAAATCTGACTTAAGCGTTTGCGATTGCAGGCTAAAACCAGCCTTGTAGCTTTGAGTGATATTATTACCCGGTATTCTGTAAGAAAGGTAATTATTGGTGAACCAGGTTGGTACATCAACATTTTGGGTAAGCTGTTTGTAGGCAACGCCGTTATTAAAAATATCAGGGTTTAATCCCGGATCTATCACCAGGTTCTCCGGCTCGGTTGACCGGTTCAGATAACTATATAACTCAATAATTTTATTGGTTTTAAAGGTTTTCATGTAGTTGAACTCGTTAGAGAGATCCATAAGGTTATCTTTAAAAGCCTGGTTCACGGGCGTACCATTGGTTACCAATGCAGAGTAGCCGGTATTTTTGCTGTAATCGGCAATAAAATTATTGGTAAGGTAGTATTTGTCTTTGTTGATGTTAAGCGCCAGCTGGCTGTGCATATAATCGGGCCGGCGCCTGTTGTTTTGCACTTCGGCATAACGGATGGTATCATTAGGTAAATAAAACTCGCTTAGCTTGGTATATTTTTGTTTTTGAGTATCATGCAGGTAAGATACGTTTGCACGCAGCTGCACATCCTTTTTTAAATTAACCAAATTATTTAAGTTGATAATACCCGCCTGGTTAAACAGATAGCGGTTACGCGGCAGGTCAGGGTCGCCGGCTGTACCTAAAGACAGTACGGTACCTGGCTTGTCATTATCCAACCGTGACAGGTAGCCCGAGTAATTATGTGATACCAGGTCGCCTGCTACATCATAGTTCGTATTATTTACCTTGATGTAGTTAATAGCCTTGTATTTATCTTTAAACATCATGGCGTTTATATCAGCATAATACTTATCGGGCAAGCCTGCACCTAAAGTTTCCTGGCCTACCAGCTGCATCTTAGCATCTTTTTTCATGCTCAGGTTAAGGGCTACGTCCTCACTCACTACTTTATCTTTCAGCATTTTTATGGGCTGATGGTTTTCCATTACTTGTACCTTATCAACCACACCATTGGGGATTGAGCTGGTAGCGATATTATATTTATCATCAAGCAGGTTATCGCCGCCTATATACAGATTAGATATGGCCTTACCGTTATAACTGATCTTGCCATCTTTCTCTACCGTTATGCCCGGTAATTTTTTGATCACATCACCAATCACCCTATCCTGCGGGCTGCTGAAATCTGACACCTTATAATCAAGGGTATCGCCATGTGAGCGCAGCTTAGGTTTGTTATCCTTTATGGTAACTGTTTGCAACTGGTTAATAGCTGCAGATAGTTTAAAGTTATAGGGTGCGGTTAAACTGCTAACCGGTTTTATTGTTTTTTTGAAACCTACACAGCTTACCTCAACCTGCAAATTTGCTTTATCAGCATCGGCAGGGATAGCTAATGTATAGGCGCCTTTATCGTTTGTTGTTGTGTACGATATAATGGTGTTCCCGCCACCCTTAAGGTTTACACCGGCGTAGGATATTGCCTTGCCCAAACTATCGGTAACAGTACCTTTTATGCTTTGGGCAAAGCCCGCAGCAGAGCATAGCATACATAAAATGAATACTACACCAAGTTTATGTAGCCTCATCATTTTTTCTCAGGCAGCTCTAAAGGATTGTTGATAACAATAGCAGGACCACCATTTACATTTATAACAGTACGTTGCTGATCACGACCCGAGCCGCCCATTGCCGGCGCCCTCATGACGTTGCCACCGCCACCCATTGCTGCCATAAATGCCTGGGGGTCTTTTCTCATAGCAGCCTGTAGCTTTGTAAATTCTTTATCGGTGGTTTTTACAGCATTGGTTGGTATAGATATTAAATTAGGATCTTCATTACTATCTTCCATGCCGCCAAATCTAACAACAGTTGTGCCTGGTGATGGTGGTGCTGCCGCTACTGTTGCCGGTTTATCTGATGGAACCACTTGCTCCATACCATCAAATTTAAATTCTACTTCTTTATTAGTATCATAAGCCTCAACAATAAGTCCGGGTAAACCGCCCAATTTCCAGGGGCCCGCATGAAATGGCAGATCAGGGCAAAACCACGCAGTGTAATCGCGGCCCTTAAAATGGCCTGTAGCCTTTTGACAATGCAAAGTACCGAAACTGGCGGTATCCGCACTTATTTTCCAACTTATTGCCGGCATAGGCTCTTCAATAAGGTAAGGCGTTATCAGGGTTTCTTTACGCATTAATTTATTTTGTACCGGGAACTGATAATATTCTGCTCTTGTAGTAGGCTTACCACCGGTAACATTAAATTTCATAGGGCCGCCATTACCTTTTTGCTCTGCCATTTGCTGCTCCAGCTGCTTTTTCATCATAGCCTCTTGCAGTTTTTTGTCGTAGCTTTTATAAGCACTTGATGTTTCGCCAAGAAACAACACCATGTTTTCTGTATAAGGTTTGTCTTTAGCGGTGGTATCGCGTATGTGCGAAAACTTGTAATGTACAATGGCTTTTGCCATTTCGGGCTTTTGTGCTTTGGCTGCCAATGCTGTAACACACAAGTAAAAGGTGAGGGTAAATAGTTTTTTCATTATTGTGATATTCTTTAAAATTAGGGCTATGTGTTTAATTGCATCACAAATATAACTAACAGATTAGTTTACCTACGACAGTTTCGTAGAATTTAACACTTTTTAACAAAGTCGTTACAAAATCAATTACAACAGTTTCTTTAAAAAATCGCCATTTAGCAGCCTCATTATTATCTATATTGCACTTTTTAGCTTTACGTTAATAATGCATAAAACAAGAATAGGTATACTTGATGGATTTAGGGCTATTGCAATTACAGGTGTATTATTATTCCACTTTTTTTCAAGAGACGATTTTCCATATCCATACCAAAATAAATTCGACTATTTTTCACAGGGTAAATTTGGCGTTCAGTTTTTTTTTATAATAAGCGGTTTCGTAATATTTTATACGCTGGAGAATACATCGTCATTATTAGGTTTTTATAAAAAAAGGCTGATCAGATTATATCCATCGGCTATTATAGCATCAACCTTAACTTTAGTAACATTATTAATTTTAACTAATGCAAAGCCTGTTGATACTTTAATACAGTATTTAACAAGCCTCAGCCTTATTGGCCCCAATTTGTTAAACTTCTTTTTTAGCCCGGACGAAAAAATATTCAATTACATAGATGGTGCGCTCTGGTCCATTTGGCCAGAGATTCAATTTTATATTATAGCGGGCGCTCTGTTCTTTTTTAGTCGCGCAAATTTTATTAGAAATTTTATTTTGTTGTCATTATTTGCTGTTGGCTTATTTTGGTTAAACAGTAATATTAACGGAGCCAATTTTTTTAAATTAAACCCCAATAACTTTCTATTTTCTAATTTAAACTCCTTTATAGGTATTTTCAACCTTCTTAATTTTATTCAATATTTTACTATTGGAGCAATATTTTATGAGCTTTTTAAGCTTAAAAATAAAGGTTTAAAAGCACCTCTTTTTTTAATTCTGTCAATCTTAATTTTTGTTTTAATTCAAATTTACTTTTCAATATACATTAATGCCAGAATCACTAATGTGTGCATGATAATACTGTTTGTTTGCTTTGTATATTTTCCTGCGTCATTAAAAATGATTGATAATAGGTTGTTCAATAAAATTGGAGTGTCTTCCTATTTTTTATACCTCATACATCAGAATGTTGGAGTAATTCTTATCGAAAGATTTGGAAACTATTTCTTCGCTAACACTTGCTTTTTTACAGTGTTACTGATAATCATTTTTATAATTATCAGCATTGTTTATACTAACTGGGTTGAAATCCCTGTTATTAAACGCTTAAAAAAGTCAATAAATTAAGTTGGTGATTTTTGTGTTTACAACCTATCCTTTATGACCAGTGTATCGGCTATCATATCATGCAGGCATTGTTGTTTTTTGTTAAAAAAACACATAAGGTAACCAGCACATAAAGTAGCGGTTGATAAAATTTTACCAAGGTTCCTGGTAATGGCTTTCGAAGTATTTATGCGGGCACCTTCTAAATCGGTTACCCTGATGCTTAAGAGTTGTTTACCATAGGTGGCCTGTTTATCTGAACTTTCCATTACAACATGGTAAACCATTTTTGCAATGGGGATGAGTGACACCATACTTACAGATATAATCATCTGCAGCATTTTATCCGTTACCACTATTACGGCCCCTATTGCCACAAAAACAAATCCAAATGATACAATGAGCCAATCAACTACCGAAGCAATTGCCCGCTGATCAAAACTCCCGAAATATTGTAGTGGTAATGGTTGTTTGATGAATCCGAAAAGCTGCCTTAGCTCAGCAATTTCATGGGCTTCTTTATAGTCGTCCATTGCTTCGGTTTTTACAAAGTCGCCGGGTTTTATTTTGCGTGATCTTAGCTCTTCAATACTAAATGGCCCGGTTGGTTTACCGTTAACCACTAAAATGTATTTAGTGTTACTTAAAGATGGAGGAATACTAAAGCCGGAGGATTGCATGGTCATCAAATTTAAAAGATTAATGCATATAAACCTCCGGCTTTTTAAAAGCTATTAGTAGCGGGTAACTTTAAAGTCAGACACGCCACCTTTCATGTGGATGTACATTTTATTTTTAGCAGCATCAAAGCCTGCTGTTTGATAAGTATTATCACCATTGTTAATGAAGCCATCAAAATCTGTTGATGACAAGCCGGAGCTGGATTCAATACGGCAAGCTGCGTTTTGAGGTACTTTAATATCCACTTCAGACACACCTGTTGAAACATCAACATTTGTAGTTGCCAACGGCTGGCCTAATTTGATGTTAAATGATGCGGCACCTCCGCTTAGTTTAAGCTTTTTCACCTTAAATTTACTCAGGTCGAAATCCAGTTTGGTAGCTCCTGCTTCAACATTTACTTCCCACTCAGGGTTAACATTTAATTTAATATCGGCAGAGCTTGATTTTTCGCTGTCCCAATCAAAATGGTTGCCATTCTTCTTTTTCATGTGCAGGCCAAGTACAGGTACGTTTCCTGCCATGCTGTGGCTAAACTCAAACTTGTTATAAAACTCTTTAGTAACCGCATTAAACAACTGGCTGGTAGAGTCTTTTAATGTATAAACAGTACCCCCTCCGCTAATATTAAGTATTGCCGATGTAGCTGCTGCATTATAAGGCTCACTGTAAGTACTGCTTCCTTCAACGCGTACAATATCCCTTGAGTCCTTATTATCATCATCGTCGTCGTTATCGTTGTTCTTGTCATAATTATCATAACGGTCCCTGTCATTATAATGCCAGCCGTAACGGGGGAAAAAGTAATTATTTTCAACATGGGCAAAAATCAGCAAAGCAAACCCACCTATTACAACTGCTATTTTAAGCATGGTGGCCCATGCCGATTTGTTGTTGGCTAAAACCAGGTTAACACCCCCCATAATTAAAAATATAGGCCATAAACGGATCAGGTTGCCCCAATGAAAATCAATTACGTTGTAATTGTTTAACAGGAATATGGCGCCTATTGCAACCAGGATAATGCCCGGCATTATTTTTTCGCTTTTCATTTTCTTATGTTTTTAATTGTAATGATTGATCATGCAATAAAGCGCATGATAGTTTCATTGCTATATGGTTGATGAATTAGTTTGGTCGTCCTTTTTATCATTTTCGGTACTTTCACTTGTGGCATCAGTATCTACTTTACTATCGGTTGTAGCAGATGGGGTCTGCCATTCGTGCTTTTCCCACGCTTCTTTTTTTTGCCCTGTAAATATCAGCATTGCACCTATAGCTACTAATATTACCGGCCAGGTTCTCTCAAAATCAAAATCAGGGAATATGTCAAATTCATCAAGTAAAAACACACCACCTAAAACAATAAGCACCACACCAAAAATTAAACCGGCGTTTGATTTTTTTGCCGGAGCCGGCATAAATGGCTGGCTGGCTGTTGGCGGCGGTACAGAGTAATCAACTTTAGGGCTGTTATATCCCTGGTTAAAGTTGGTATAATCAACACCCGGATTAACATTGGCATTAGGGTTATAAAAATCGTAGTTCCTTCTTGGCAATACAATCCATAAAATTACATAGGGTAAAAAGCCTACACCTTTTAATACAAGGCTTAATAAAAATATAGCACGTATTATTGATACATCAATGCCAAAATAATCTGCCAGGCCTGCGCAAACACCACCTATCATCTTGCGGTGTTCGTCTCGATAAAGTTTCTTTTCCATTTTATTTAGTTTTTAGTGTTTGGTTATTATATCTGGCCTCCTGCAGGTTTTATGATCATTTCATCAACATTGGCGCCGGTACTCATATTGTATATATTTATGATTGCCGATGCTATATCTTCAGGCATTACCATCTTGGTTTTATCAACCTCCTGATCCCGCCATGAATCTGTTAATGTTGACCCCGGAATTATTGCTGTTACTTTAACACCATGTTCCTGCATTTCGAGCCGCATTACCTTATTAAGACCTAACAGGGCATACTTTGTTACACTGTACACCCCTGCCTCGGCTATAGGGTTTATAGCCGCAACCGAGCATATATTGAATATATGCCCTTCACCGACAGAAACCATACTTTTACCGAAGAAACGGTATAGTTCATAGGTTGGCATAAGGTTGGTATCTATCTGTTTTTGGAAGGAATCGTCGCTGTCATTAAGTATAGTTGAGTACTTGTACATACCCACATTATTTACAATAATGCCGACGAAACCCAGCTTTTTCTCGGTGAATGAAGCAAAATTTATCAGTTCATCACGCTTGCTGGCGTCGGCAACTATGGCCGCAATAGTAATCTGTGGGTTAATTTCTTCCAATTCGGCTTTAAAATTTAATAATTCTTTTTCGTTACGAGAACAAATTGCCACATTTATTCCTTGTTTAGCGAAAGCAATGGCAACGGCACGGCCAATACCTTTAGTAGCTCCGGTAATTAAAGCGTTTTTCATTTTGATTATTGTTTTATAATGAAATAAACAAGAATACCTGTTTTTATATAGATAGCCATGAATAATTCATTTTATAAATATCTCATTTAATTAACTCAATTATGTTAACCGGCATAGCTTAAAATTAAAAAATGTATTTTTAACCGATTTTTATTGTCACAATGTTTCAAAGCTTAGGAAAATATATACTCTTACTGCGTTTAAGTTTTAAAAGGCCCGAGAAGTTCAGTGTTTACTGGAAAGAGGTGATGCTTGAGATGGTATCGGTAGGTATAGGCTCATTGGGCATCATCAGTATTATATCAGTATTTATTGGCGCGGCAACTACTATTCAGGTTGCATTTCAGTTATCCAGTCCGCTGGTGCCACGTAGTATTGCCGGCAGTATATCACGCGACTCAAACATTCTGGAGTTTAGCCCTACCATTTCATCACTGGTACTTGCAGGCCGTATAGGTTCCAGCTTTGCATCACAAATAGGCACTATGCGGGTTACCGAGCAAATTGATGCCCTTGAAATTATGGGGGTAAACGCGCCGGGATATTTAATATCTCCTAAAATAATTGCAAGTATTACAATGGTGCCCATGCTGGTTATTATATCAATAATGCTTGGTATTACAGGTGGTTACATTGCATGTGTAGTAACCGGCGATATTACTCCCGCAGATTATATTATGGGTGTAAATGATGGTTTTGATGGCCTCACCGTTCGGGTAGCGCTGGTTAAAGCCTTTGTTTTTGGTTTTATTATTGCTTCCGTATGTTCTTATCAGGGTTTTTATACATCAGGTGGCGCACTTGAAGTTGGCCAATCGGCAACAGCGGGTGTGGTTTATAGCTGTGTATGGATCTTATTTGCTGACCTTATGATCACAAGTTTAATGCTATGATCGAAGTTAAAGATATTTATAAAACCTTTGGAGATAATGAAGTGCTTAAAGGCATCAGCGCTAAATTCCAAACCGGCAAAAATAATTTGATCATCGGTGGTTCCGGCTCCGGTAAAACTACTTTGCTTAAATGCATTGTAGGTTTGCATGAACCAACCAAAGGCCAGGTGTTTTTTGAAGACCAGAATTTTAGTGAAATGGATTTTACCGAACGTGTACCTATCCGTACACAAATAGGGATGCTGTTCCAAAACTCCGCGCTGTTTGATTCCATGACGGTTGAGGAGAATATCATGTTCCCGCTTAATCTGTTCACCAGGCAATCAAAAGACGAAAAACTGGAACGTGCTAATTTTTGTCTTGAAAGGGTTAATCTAAAAGGTAAGAATAAACTTTACCCGGCAGAGCTATCAGGCGGGATGAAAAAACGTGTAGGCATTGCCCGCGCCATATCCATGCAACCCAAATACTTATTTGTGGATGAACCAAACTCGGGCCTTGATCCAAAAACATCCATCCTTATAGATGAATTGATTAACGAGCTTACTACAGAGTATGATATGACAACTGTAGTAGTTACCCATGATATGAACTCGGTAATGGGTATTGGCGATAACATCATATTTTTACACCAGGGCCAAAAATGGTGGGAAGGATCAAACAAAGAAATTGCCCATACTGATAACAAAGAACTAAACGATTTTGTATTTGCCAGCAAATTTATGCAGGCAGCAAAGGTTAAATTGTAGTTTGCAGTTGACAGTTAGCAGTTAGCATCGCTTTATCTATATTTGCAAACGTTTACTACGAACTGCAAACTTAAAACTGCAAACTGATACAAATGATCCAACTTCTTACCCCAACCCACTGGAAAGATTACGAGCTGATTGATTGCGGCAACTTTGAAAAACTGGAACGGTTTGGCAATATTATACTTATCCGCCCCGAGCCACAGGCCGTATGGAGCAAGGCTTTAACCGAAGCCGAATGGCAAAAACTGCATCATATTAAATTCAAAGGGCGCAGCGCAACCGCAGGTGACTGGGTGAAAAAAGACCCGAAAACGCCCGATCGCTGGCATGTTGAGTACAAGAATGACGATGTTGCTATAAAGTTCCGTTTGGGTTTAACTTCTTTTAAACACCTGGGTATCTTCCCCGAGCAGGCTGTTAACTGGGATTATATATCAGATAATATCAAAAAATTTAAAACGCCTGCTCCAAAAGTTCTTAACCTGTTTGCTTACACTGGTGGGGCATCACTAATTGCGCGTGCAGCCGGTGCAGATACTACTCATGTAGACTCTATAAAACAAGTGGTTACCTGGGCTAATGAGAACCAGGAACTATCCGGTTTAAAAGATATCCGCTGGATGGTAGAAGATGCTTTGAAGTTTGTTAAGCGCGAGGTAAAGCGCGGTAAAACCTACAACGGTATTATCCTTGATCCGCCCGCGTATGGCAATGGCCCCAATGGCGAAAAGTGGAAACTGGAAGATAACATTAACGAGATGATGAACGATGTTATGCAACTGCTTGATCCCGAAGAACATTTTCTGATATTGAATACTTATTCACTTGGTTTTTCGTCTGTAATTATTGAGAATTTAATTAAGCAGGCATATCCTAAAGTGCAAAACCTGGAGATAGGCGAACTTTACCTGCAGGCAACCGCAGGGCCTAAATTACCGTTGGGTGTGTTTGGCAAGTTTTATAAAAATAAGTCTTGATAACTTTTATCAACTGCTATCTTTACAAGCACTATATTTATCTAAATATTAAATTAGCAGATAATAGCACATCTGCACAGCAATCAATATACTAGCACATTTATGAAATTCAAAAGCGTAATTTTTTCTGCCCTGTTTGTACTTTGCACGGTAGTGTTTTTCTCAAACTGCAATCAAAGCGACGGCAAAAAGGCACCAGATAAAAAATCGGATGCTACAGCCAAAAATTCTGAAGACGAACCCGATACCTTAAGTGTGGCTAAATCAAGCTATCCGCCTATTGATAAAGCGCAATATGATTCCCTGATAAAATTCAATGCCCATGGCGATACTTCCGGCAGATGGCCGGTTAAAAACACGCCTTATCCATTGGGCGGCGCTATTTTACCTTATAAGCGTGTGGTTGCTTTTTATGGCAACCTGTATTCAAAAAAAATGGGCATTTTAGGTGAACTTCCGACTAACGAAATGCTGGCTAAATTAAAAGGTGAAGTAAAAGCATGGAATAAAGCCGATCCAAAAACACCTGTTCAGCCTGCTTTGCATTACATTGCAGTAGTGGCGCAGGGCGATGGCGGTAAAGATGGAAAGTTCCGTTACCGTATGCCTTTTAAACAAATTGACAGCGTACTGGTACTTGCCAAAAAAGCGCATGCAATTGTGTTTTTAGATGTACAGGTTGCATTAAGTAATATACAAACAGAGCTACCACTGTTTGAAAAATACCTGTCTATGCCCCAAGTTCATTTTGGTATGGACCCTGAGTTCTCTATGAAAGATGGCAGCAAGCCGGGCAAAAAAATTGGCACTTATGATGCAAGCGATATTAATTTTGTATCGGGTTACTTAGCCGGCATTGTTAAAAAACATGGCCTTCCTCCAAAAATTTTGGTTATTCACCGCTTTACCCGTAAAATGGTAACCAATTATAAAAACATTAAACTACGCCCTGAAGTGCAGGTGGTAATGGATATGGATGGATGGGGCGAACCCGACCTGAAGACTGGTACTTACCGTTACTTCATTAACCAGGAACCGGTTCAGTTTACAGGGTTTAAACTGTTCTACAAAAACGATATTAAAAAAGCGCCTCACCACATGCTTACGCCTGAGGAGGTGCTATCAAGGTACAAACCATACCCTATTTACATCCAGTACCAATAATTAAATTGGTAGCAAATATTAGCCTTAAGCTGTTTCAGCTTAAGGCTTTTTTAATTTTAACTTTTAAATTTTGATTGAATGATACGCTGGGGAATTATTGGGTGTGGACGCATTGCACACCGCTTCATGCAGGGATTACCAGAGGTACCGGGCGCAGAACTGGCAGCGTCATGGTCGCGCAGGGCGGAAACCGTGGATGCCTTTGTTAAGCAATATGGCGGCAAAGCATACACTACGATTGAAGAGCTACTGGCAAGCGATATTGATGCTGTTTACATTGCTACCCTGCCTGACAGCCATGCGCAATATGCTATACAAGCGTTAAAAGCAGGCAAGCACGTATTATGTGAAAAACCGGCTACAATTAATTTGAGCCAGTTAGATGAAGTTTTAGAAGTGGTAAAATCAACCGGACTTTTATTTATGGAGGGGATGAAACCACCCTTTTACCCGCTTTACACCAGGTTAAAAGAGCATTTACTGCAGGATCCTATCGGGCAGGTTGGCTACGTACGGGCGGGTTCATCAGTGGCTGATATTAGTAAGGACCATCCTAACTTTAGCTATGAACTTGCAGGTGGCAGCCTCATGGGGATTGGCATTTACGAAGCTTTTTTAGCTATTGACTGGCTGGGCGCCCTATTGAACTTACAAGCCATGGGTCATTTTGGCGAAACCGGGATAGATATGTTCGCGATATTCCAAACCCGGCATACCGGTGGTTATTCGCAGGTATATACCGGTTTTGATCTGCATGGCAAAGGCGATGCGCTAATTGCTGGTACGTTGGGCCATATTACCATCCACAAAAACTGGTGGAACCCGGCAAAGGCTACTATTGATTATCTTGATGGCAGAAGCGTTGAACTGAATGAGCCCTTTACCGCGGGCGGCCTTAATTACGAGACAGCTCACTTTTGCGACCAGATCCGGGCCGGTGCAACTGAAAGTCCAATCATTCCCCATGAAATGTCAAGACAAATGATAGCCATGATAGACGAAGCGCGTAGGCAGGTGGGTTTGAAGTTTATTGGGGAGTAGTTGTGCTATTAACATGTATTATATGTCATTGCGAGCGTAGCGTGGCAATCTCGTAGGGCGTTAGGCGGTTATGCATTGGCTACGAGATTGCCACGTCGCCTCATTTCACTATCCCGGGCTGCTCATCGCAAAGACACGGTTTAAATATCATAAATACAAAAGCCCTGCTCAAATGAACAGGGCTTTTGTATTTATGCTAATGTCTATTAATTTATCCCTCTAAATAATCTGCTCCAACGAATTTTGCTGAAGAATGGGGCGTTATCATCCCAGCTCATCCAAATGAAAAGGGCTTTACCCACAATGTGGTCTTCGGGTACAAAGCCCCAGTATCTTGAATCGGCAGAATCATGACGGTTATCACCCATCATCCAGTAGTAATTCATTTTAAAAGTGTAGCTATCGGCTTTTTTGCCATTTATCATTACCTCTTTCCCAACTATCTGTACTTTATTGTTCTCATAAATTTCAATAGCACGGCCATATAATGGCATAGTTAAGCTGTCCAGCTTTATTGTCCATCCTTTTTTAGGGACAATAATAGGGCCGTAGTTATCCACGTTCCAGTTAAAAGCGCCATTCTGCGGGCTTAAAGCATACTTAGGGTAAGCAGCCGGGAAAACAGCGTTAAACGGATCAGCTAAACCCCTTTGCTTAATATTTTGAGTAACGGACTTAACATTTGAGTAACTTTTCAGTTTGGCAGCCGCATCTTTAGTCATAGTTGGGAAGGGAATGTTTTCATAATTAGATACATTCAAATCCTCTAATATCTGCGGGTTCATTTCCATACCATTGGTGGTAATAGTATAATCTGTTTGTTCTCCCGGAGGGTTTGGAGCGGCTTTACCGTTCACATAAACCTGTGCATCAATAAGGCTTACCGTATCGCCGGGGGCGCCCTGGCAGCGTTTGATATAATTCTCGCGTTTATCAACAGGGCGATAATACGGCGAATCGGCTTCCATTGGGTAGTTAAATACTACCACGTCGCCTTTTTTAACATCGCTTAAACCAGGTAAACGATAGTATGGCAATTTTATGCCATCCCAATAAGCTTTTGTACCCAATAGTGGCATGGTGTGATGCGCAAACGGAAACGCAATAGGCGTCATTGGTGTGCGGGCACCATAATTAACTTTACTTACAAATAAAAAATCGCCTACCAGTAATGATCTCTCCATTGATGGTGTAGGGATGGTGTAAGCTTCAATAAACAAAGTACGGATCAGTGTAGCAGCAATTACCGCGAAGATGATAGCATCGGCCCATTCACGGGTTGCACTTTTTTTCTTCTTTTTTGTATCGTCTTTACTTTTATTCCAGAATTTCCAGTTCATTTTTTAATTATTGATGGGTAGTAAATTAATTACTATTTGTTAAAATCAAACATATCTTCTACCGAGAAAAAACCTTTTTTATCCTCTACCCATTCTGCGGCAAGTACTGCACCTAATGCAAACCCATTACGGTTATGCGCGGTGTGTTTAAACTCTATGGTATCTACTTCAGAATCATATATAACGGTGTGGGTGCCCGGCACGCTGTCAATCCTGTGCGATTCTATCAGCAACTGATCATTAGTTACATTAGCATCATCAGCGGTATCATCGCCGGTTAAAATATTTACCCAGCCTGCTTTGCTTTCCAGGTTATCAATTATACCCTCGGCAATGGTAATAGCGGTACCGCTTGGCGAATCAAGCTTTTGAGTATGATGAATTTCTTCTACCTGTACATCATAGTATGGGTAGCTGTTCATCAGCTTTGCTAAAATTTTATTTACGTGGAAAAAGATGTTTACACCAACGCTAAAGTTGGTGGCGTATATCAGGGAGTTTTTACCATACTCGCATTGCTCTTTTATCTGGGCCATTTCGTGGTGCCAGCCTGTAGTACCCACCACAACCGGTACACCCGCTTTAAAACAGGCTTCGATATTACCTAATACGGTTGATGGTGTGCTGAATTCAATTGCAACATCGGCCTGCTGTAAGTTCTCTGAAGTAAGGTCATGCAGGTTGTTATTATCTATTTTTAATACAATTTCATGTTTACGGTCATGGGCTATCTTCTCGATGATCTTCCCCATTTTACCGTAACCTAATAATGCGATCTTCATTGTTTAATATGGATTGGTTAAAAGCAATGCTAACTACTATTTAAGCGTAAAGGTAATTTTTATACCCGGAATATAAGCATTGCTAACATTTGCCATTGCATATGTTGATTGATTGATAAAGCCTGGGGTAACTTTCATAGAAAGATCGTTATCAACCGTAAAGGAATTGATGAATTTTGCTTCAATGTAGGCTTCAACTGCCTGTACCCCCCAAACCGCAACAACACTAAGAATACTTATTTGAAAATTACGCTGGTAGTTGCTTGCAGCCTCTTGCAAAGATGATATAGGCGAGCGGCTGTACAAGTTGTACTCTGCTTCATATTTTTTATACTCTGCATAATAAGGCTGCCCTGGCAGGGTGGGTACAACTCCCGTATTCCTTATCCTATAAAGCGCCAAAAACATTTTATAGTTTTTTTGGCTTTCCACTATAGAGTAACCTAATGCACCTAAACCTGCATATATAGCGGGTATTTTCCACCAGGCCCCTCTACGATTATACCATTGGCCCCAACCGGGGATAATGAGCGACCGCTTTACGGCTAAACTGGGTATATGGGTACTATCCGGATGGTAAACTTTTTCTTTTTTTAGCTTAGGTACAAAGCGCTGGCCGGCATCATCAACTTTTTTAGGAGGGGCAACAACGGTAGTATCTGCCTTTTTCCGTACAACCGTATCCTGCGCTTGCGTTATTGCACAAAAACCTGTCAGCATAAAAAATACGGCACCCAAAAAGTATTTAAACATAGCTACCAATCCAGCATTTCAAGTATACGGCCCAGATCATCTTCTGATAGAAACGGTATTTCTATTGATCCATTGCCCTGGCTGTTAACTTTAAGCTTAACACGAGTGCTGAATTTTGAGGCAAGGTCGTCCTGTATCTTTTGCATCTGAAAAGCAAGTGCTTCAGGCTGTTTTCCTTCTTTTTTAACAGGGGCCTGCTGTATATCCCTCACCATCTCTTCTACCTTACGTACCGACAGGCCATTTTTGATAACCTGCTGATGAATATAGAGTTGTATTGCAGGATCTTCCACAGCTAAGAGCGCTTTTGCATGGCCCATGCTTATTTGATTATCACGCAGTGATGCCTGTATGGTTGGCGGTAATTTTAGCAGCCTTAAGTAATTGGTAACGGTTGATCTGTTCTTGCTAACGCGGTCACCTAATTCTTCCTGCTTTAAGTTACACTCGTCTATCATCCGCTGAAAACTTAGGGCAACCTCAATAGCATTCAGGTTTTCGCGCTGAATGTTCTCAATAAGCGCCATCTCCAGCATTTGCTGGTCGTTAGCACTGCGTACATAAGCCGGAATTTGTGTAAAGCCTGCCAATTTTGACGCACGCAGCCTCCGCTCACCTGATATTAACTGGTACTTGTGCGCATTAACACGCCTAACCGTTATAGGCTGTATTAATCCCTGTAGTTTAATAGATGCGGTAAGATCTGCCAGGGCCTGTTCATCAAACTCGGTACGTGGCTGAAATGGGTTAACCTCAATCTCACTTATCCTGATCTCGTTTACAGAGCCTAAGCTATTTACCTCAGATACGTTGCGGTTAGCATTATTACTGTAATTGTTTTTATTAGGAAGTACGCTTTCAGAATCATTTAACAGGGCACTTAACCCTTTTCCGAGTGCGTTTCTCTTTTCTGTACTCATAATTTGTTAAGCTGTTACTGTAGTTGCCAGTTCTTCGTCCTTAACCAAACCATTCTTGCGAAGGATCTCACGGGCGAGGTTCAAATAATTAACGGCACCTTTACAGTTTGCGTCGTGCATAATAACTGATAAACCAAAACTCGGCGCCTCGCTCAAACGCGTATTACGCTGTATAATGGTATCAAAAACCATATCTTCAAAATGTGTTTTAACTTCATCAACCACCTGGTTTGACAGGCGTAAACGCACATCATACATGGTCAATAATATACCTTCAATTTCTAACTGTGTATTTAACCTTGATTGTACTATCTTAATTGTATTTAACAGTTTGCCCAAACCCTCTAACGCAAAATATTCACATTGTACCGGGATGATAACTGAATCTGCCGCGGTAAGGGCATTAATGGTTATTAAACCTAATGATGGTGAACAATCAATAATAATAAAATCATACTCATGCCTGATGCTTTCCAACACCGCTTTCATTTTAAACTCGCGGTTGGTTAAATTTATCATTTCTATCTCGGCACCAACCAGGTCTATATGTGCCGGTAACAGATCCAGATTAGGGGTATCAGTTTTTTGGATAGCATCATGCGGATCAATATCATTGATGATGCATTCATATATACTGTTTTTGATATTGCGCGGATCAAATCCTATCCCAGAGGTTGAGTTAGCCTGTGGATCAGCATCTACCAATAAAGTTTTATATTCAAGCACGGCTAAACTTGCAGCAAGGTTTATTGATGATGTAGTTTTTCCGACGCCACCTTTTTGATTAGCTAAAGCAATAATTTTATTCATTCTATATCTTCAAAAAAATTTATAATTGCAAAATTATAACAACGAAAAACAAAAACAGAAATTTCTATGTTTGTAATGTTTTTTATCCGCCGCTAAAGATACGGATTTAAATAATCAGAAATCCACAGGTTAAGCCAACTTACAAACATTGTGGAGGAAATATTTTTGAATTAGTGAATGACTGAATTAGTGATTTCAAGCACTCATCAAACTTTTAATTAAGCAAATCACTAATTCAATAAATCACTAAATCAACAAATGGTCACCATTATAGCATCTACCAACAGGCCCGGCAGTTCAACCTTAAAACTGGCCAAATACTATCAAAAAAGGTTGGCGCAAAAGGGACTGGAGGCTAACTTACTATCCCTTACCGAACTGCCCGATAATCTTATTAAAACCGACCTGTACGGCAAACGAAGTGCCGAATTTGAAAAAATACAGCAACAAATAACCGCTACCGAAAAGTTTTTATTTGTGATACCCGAGTATAATGGCAGTTTCCCGGGTGTGTTAAAGGTTTTTATAGATGCCTGCAGCTTTCCCCAAAGTTTTTATGAAAAGAAAGTAGCGCTGGTTGGCCTGTCATCGGGCAAGTATGGCAATATTCGTGGCATTGACCATTTTACTGGTGTATGCCACTATGTTCATTTAAACGTAATGCCGTTGAAAATTCATATTTCCAATATTAACAAGGAGTTTGATGAAAAAGGCGACCTGATACCTGAAGATACCCTCCGCTTTACTGACGAGCAGATGGATAAGTTTATTAAGTTTTAATCCACTACCGTACCATCATTACCCAGCCAGATCTTACAGCGGTATTGTTTTTTAAATCGATAGTGTAATAATAAACCCCGGCGGGCAGGGTCTGTCCCTGGTAGTTACCATTCCATGCCTTTGCGTAACCTAAGCTGTGATATACTTGCTGCCCCGCGCGGGTAAAAACGGTAAGTACGCATTTTGGATAGGTTATTAGCTGATCAATATTCCAAAGGTCATTCACTCCATCGTTATTGGGCGAAAATGTATTGGGGATGGTTATTTTCTTATAAACCCTCACAAAAACCGCGTCAGTTGCAATGCCACAGTTGTTTTGCGATTCTACATGCAGCGTATAGGTGATGTCATCTGTTGGGCTAACATTTGGCGTTAAGGATAGCGGGTTATCCATATGGTCTGATGGCGTCCAGTAATAGGTTACATTGTCACCCGCCATTGTACCGTTAAGCTTTACTGTTTCACCTTCCTGCATGGTTATATCTGCACCGGCATTAGCCGCAGGCGTTTTAAGTACGCTTACGGTAACTAATTTACTTTCATCAAAGCAGCCACCATTATCTACCCTTACATGATAAGTGGTGGTTACAAGCGGGCTGGCTACCGGGTTGGCAATATCATCATGATCAAGCCCGGTAGATGGTGTCCATTTGTAATGTATGCCGCCACCCGCAACCAACTGCGTTGTACTGCCTTCGCAAATGGTAACATCGTTACTTATTGTTGGGTTTACCTTTGGCAAAACCTTCACCGTTGTTGATGCCGTAGAAATACAGCCTTTGGTAGTAACCGTAACGGTGTAAACCCCATCCTTAGAATTATCGGCCGTATAACTTACCACCGGCGATTGCTCATTTGAGGTGAAACCATTTGGACCCGTCCATTTATAATCTGTTCCGCCTGTTGCGGTTAGCCGCAGTTCCTGGGTTTCACATACAATTGTTTGGGCTGCAATTGTAATAACCGGCAGGGGGTTCACATTTACGGTTAGTGGCGGCGAATAAATGCGGCATTCTATTGCCAAAGCCGCACCATTTAAAACTCCTATCCGGTACTGGTTTTTATTTGCCACAGCGCTTATAAAGGAAACATTAAGTGTTGTGGTTGTTTCGCCGGCTATATCCAACCAGCCTTTGCCGTCGTTTTGGTTAACCTGCCACTGGTAGTAAGGGTCGGCGTAACCGGCTTGTGACGCTTTTAAAATATAGGTACCACTTTCTCCTTCGCACAGGTCGCGGTCGGCAGTTGATGTAACATCTCCAAAACCTGCCAATATTGTTGGCCCATAAGGCCTGAATGTAATGTCATCCAATATCAGGTCATTACCATTCCCCCCGGGCGCGTTATTCCGCATTTTAACAACGATATCCGCCCCGTTAGATGGGGTTGTAAATGATGTACCGTATTG
Source organism: Mucilaginibacter sp. (assembly GCF_041660805.1). Taxonomy (GTDB): domain Bacteria; phylum Bacteroidota; class Bacteroidia; order Sphingobacteriales; family Sphingobacteriaceae; genus Mucilaginibacter. The sequence goes on from NZ_JBAZVP010000009.1 coordinate 85,615, forward strand.
AACAAAATCAGTAAAGTCTCCCTGCGGGATATCACCTGTGTTGTATGTTTTAAGCACTGTCCCATCAGCTGTCTCTATTGAGAAGGTAATATTTGGCCGTATATGGTTGGCTGTACTGCCCATGTCCCTTACCACATTCATGATCCAGGCCGAAAACTCGTATGTGGTGTTTGGGCACAACAAATTCCCGCTTGCCTTCTGCACATAAAATATACCCGGGTCATAGGAGGAATTAATGATCATCATGTAGCCATTTTGATCGCCGGTATGATCATGGGGCACAACCTGCCAGGTACCACCAAAGCAATTGCCTAAACTACTGGCAATGGTATAAAAACCATCGGCGGGGCATGTTTCGTTTGTATATTTAAAATTGGTAACGGTAGCCGGTAAAGCAGGGCCGGTACCATAAGTAGTACCGGCGCCAAACGTTTCGTTAATAACAGGATCGCCTAAACTGCCGCCGGGTAACTGGGCAAAAGCCTGCAGGCCAATTATACAAAGTATTGCTATTAAAACCGCTTTTTGTTTTGAAGGTTGCATGTGGTAACTGCTGTAGACACAGTTAAATCAAAAATATACTTTTTGGGCGTATAATATGCGTTAATTATCACCCGGATAGTCAACAACAAAATGTAGGGGGTAAGTGTAAAATAATTGCGATGTAACCTTTAATTAGGATTGCCGATATGTTGTAAAGAGCTATTTTTGTTAGCTTCACCACACTTATGACAAAACATTTCCTTTGCCTGTTATTTTCTGCTTTAGTTGGCAGCCAAACGTTTGCCCAAAACAAGCCCGCAAAAACTAAACCCGATACTGCACGCCAGCTAAATACGGTTACGGTTAAGGCATATTTATCTAAACAGCCTGTGCTTAATATTCCTGCATCTGTAAGTGTGCTGGGCCCGGCAAGGTTAAAAGTACAGCCCGATAATTCATTTGTTACGGCGTTAAATACAGTTCCGGGTGTAAGGGCGGAAGAGCGTTCGCCGGGCAGCTATCGTTTATCCATAAGAGGGAGTTTGTTACGTTCGCCATTCGGCATAAGGGATGTTAAGGTTTATTTTGATGAGATCCCGCTTACCGATGCAGGCGGCAACACCTATTTAAACGCTATCGACATTGGCAACATACAACATATCGAAATTTTAAAAGGCCCTGATGGCAGTTTGTTTGGCGCCAATTCGGGAGGTGTAGTTTTGCTGAACCCAGTAAGCGGCCGTGCAGATAGCAATTACTTATCAGCCGGAATAAATGGCGGCTCGTATGGTTTGTTCCATGAAAAAGCATCATTACAGCAAAGCGGTAAAAATTACAGGTTTAACTTCAATCAGTCCTATCAAAACTATGATGGTTACCGCCAAAATAGCCGAATGCACCGCAATTATTTGCAGGCGACCAATGGCTGGCAATATGGCAATAATAATGAGTTAAGGGCTGTAGTTTTATATTCTGATTTAAATTACCAAACACCCGGTGGATTAAACCTTGCTCAAATGCAGGCTAACCCGAGAGCTGCAAGGCTGCCAACCGCTACTTTGCCGGGAGCTATAGATCAAAAGATCGGCATCAATACCAAGATCATTTTAGGAGGATTGATCAATGAGGCCCATTTAACAGACCGGATCCGTAACGTATTAACCGTATTTGGTAACCATGTTGATTTTGCCAATCCTTTCATCACCAATTATGAGCAACGAAGCGAAAACACATTTGGGGCGCGTACCTATTTTGAACTGGCCGCCAAAGCAAAAGAAAACTTAGACTGGAAACTGAACTTAGGCATGGAGTGGCAGCAAACAAACGCGCTTATTAGCAATTATGACAATAATGCCGGGGTAAAAGGAGATGTCCAGAAGATAGACAAGATCAACACCAACCAGCATTTTATATTTGCGCGCTATGCAGCAGATATCTATAAACGCCTGCACGCCGAAGCTGCTGTAAGTTTAAACTACTATCAGTATAAATTTAAAAACATTTCCCCGCTGAATGAAGGTGGGTTTACAGACAGGGATTATACGCCGCAATTAATGCCAAGGCTGGCCCTATCCTATCAAATCACTAACGATTTTGCCTGGCGGGCATCTGTTAGTCGCGGTTACTCAACCCCAACCATTGCCGAGGTTAGGCCAACAGATAATATTGTGAACACCAATCTGCAGGCACAATACGGCTGGAATTATGAGACCGGTTTCCGCCTGCGGAACAAAGATGAAAGCATGTTTTTAGATGCATCGGTATTTTATTACCGGTTAGATAAGGCTATCGTCCGTCAGTTAAACCCCGATGAAACGGAATATTACATTAATGCGGGCGGTACCAACCAGCCTGGGTTTGAAGTTGCCTTTACAGATTGGCTTATTCGCCAAAATCCCAATAACTTTATAAGGGGATTGCAGTTTAATACCTCATTTACTTTAAGCAGGTTCAAGTTCAGAGATTATGAAGTGGCGGGGGCAAATTACTCGAACAACATGCTTACGGGTGTACCTAAAGAGGTTTTGGTATCATCTATACTGGTTAATTTTCCAAAATACTTATCGCTGTTTGTCCAGCACAACTATACCTCGTCAATACCGCTGAATGATGGCAATACGGTTTATGCCGGCAAATACCATTTGCTACAAGCTAAAGCGTCATGGCAGCACAAACTAAGCCGCAAAGCACGACTGGAATTATACGCCGGGGCAGACAACCTGCTTAACCAAAAATACAGCCTGGGTAATGATCTAAACGCTGTTGGTAACCGGTATTATAACCCATCGCCACTGCGTAATTATTTTTTTGGGATGAATGTAGGGTTGTAGTTTGTAAAGACTTTCGGTAGAAAAATGTATTAATCACGAAGCGTTCCTAAGGAACGCCTGCGCATTTTTTTAATATTCTACCAACGAAATGTGCCTATGGCACATTATAACAAATTACCTTCTTAGTCCTGTAGGGACTTCTGGTTGGTAGAAAAACGTAATAATCATGAAGCGTTCCTTGGAACGCCTGGTAAATTAGATAACCTTCTACTAACAAAATAATCGGGAACTGTTAAAGCACTATTCACCCACGGCCATTAAAATTATATCACCGGCTTGTCGTTGCTTTCTCCTTCGGCTACATTACCTCCGCGGCCTTTAATATCAAAAGCACGGAATTTTACTACACCTGTTGCATTAACCGGCCCTTCGTAAATCTTGCTGCTGGCAGTAGGTTCCGTACCATCTGTAGTATAGCGGATTACCATGCCGGGAAATTGAATATTACTTGCGTATTTTCCATCCTGTAACACAACTCCCGGTTTTGGGATCCTAAAGCTGTAACCGCTATTGTAATAAGCTAAACGCGGCAACTCCCTTTTACCTAAAATATTCAGGAATTTACTCCAATCCTGGTTGTATAGTTCGCGCGCTTTGGCAGTATCCCGTTCAGTTGTCCATGACGGGTCTTTGGCCCATGCACGTTCTGCCAAACCTATCAATTTAGGGAACACCATGTAATCCATACGTTCGGCGCTTTTAACTGTCTCGCCCCATAGGGCACCTTGTAAGCCAATAATATTGCCTTTACCATAATCGGTTAAGCGTTGCTTGCCAATAAATAAATTGCGGTTTATAGGACGCCCGTTCTTGTCTACATCAGCATTTTTGAAGTAATCATACGGGATAAAAGAAAAGAACTTATCTATGCCCAAATATGCGCCCCAGTAATAGCCCGGTTCATCAAATGATTTGTAATTGGCCATGTCAAAATACAGGTTGGTAACACAGGTAAGCACTACCTTGTAACCGCCGTTAGCCAGTTTGTAAGCCAAATCCTCCTGCCCATCGCCCAGTACGTTGTTCCAAACATCAACCTGCATGTTCTCATTTAAAAACTGCGGGTTAACCACATAGGCAGATTGCCCATCAAGTGTAGTTTTGCGCAGTGCCATCTCTTCCCAGCCGGAGAGTTTGATATTGCGCTTTTTCAGGATATCGTTAACCCTGCCGTAAAAATAATACCACAGGTCGTTTGTGCTTTTTATTTCGGGATTCGTAGCTTTTAAGGTTAAATAAGCAGGTGATTTTTCCCAAACATGGGCCGGCACTTCATCGCCGCCAAAATGAATAGCAGGCAAAGGCGCGCCGGCTTCTTTGTACATCGTAACCAAATCATTAACTACCGCCTCAACATAAGTATAGGTTGATGGCAGCGAAACATCAATTACGTTATCGTTCCAGTACTGCACTGAGCGATATTCAGACTTGTCGTTTAAATCGCGCAGTAAATAGCGGCTTGCACCTGCTTTATCGCCCGCGGCCATTAAACGATCATATCGGGCATCCATTGCTTTGATAGAGGCACGTGCATGGCCGGGTGTTTCAATTTCGGGCATAACGGTTACATGGCGCTCGGTAGCGTACTTTAATATCTCAATATAATCGGCTTTGGTATAAAATCCGGTACCGGCTGTGTTACCAAAATCAGGACCAGAGCCATGGGATGCTGGTAAAAAACCTTTGCTATTTAAAGTATGCCCGCGTTTTGAACCAACGGCTGTAAGTTCAGGTAACGATGGGATTTCCAAACGCCAGCCTTCATCATCAGTTAAGTGCATGTGAAGCGTATTCAGCTTGTATACCGCCATTAAATTGATGAGTTTTAATACTTGCTGCTTGCTTTGAAAATTACGTGCTACATCAAGCATTACTGCGCGATAAGGAAACCGCGGCTCATCGGTAACATCTAAACAAGGAACAGAAATATTAGCCTGTGGATTTGCCCAATACTCGCCGGATACCGCGGTTTTAAAAGATTGGATCCCATAAAACAAACCGGCAGTGGTTGACGCGCTAATGGTCATTGCCTCGGGTGTGATAAATAGCCTGTAGGCTTCGGCACCTAAGCTGCCCAGCCTTTTAAAAATGATTTTTTTGCCTGATGCAGTGCTTTTGATCTTGCTGCCCAATAATTTCTCCAATCCGTTTATAAAATAGGCTTTCTCTTTCTCGAAAAACGGATCGCTCACAATATTTACCGAATTGGTGATCACAAAATTGCCACTGTTCTCCTGATAGTTGAGTGGCGTAGGAATTATTTTTTGAAGTTGCTTTGCAGGTATATCCTGTATGATCTTATTTTGATTGTAGATAATTTCTGGTGTTATTAACCCCTGGTAAGTGGGCTTATATGATTTTACAATAAAATCTAACGGGGAATAACCTTTGTTAGGCTCGGTATCCCAAACCAGGTATGGGCCTTCAATTGCATCCGTAAAATTCACCACCGGCGATTCGCACACATACTCTATCCGGGCACTTTCACCGGGTTTTATCGCCGCGAATTTATCAACAGGTGTAAAGCTATACAGGTCGCCGTTTACCTGCTCAATTTTAGCATTCCCGCTTGTGGCATTTACTAAAAAATTACGTGACGAGTTAAAATAGATCTTCCAGCCTGTAGCCGGGAATGCTTCTTTATCTGTATTAGTAATGGTAATGGCAGTAAGCGCCATTTGCTTGTTCTGGTAGTTATTATCTACCACTTCCCAACTAATACTTAGTTTATTTGCATTAAACCGGGGTTCATCTGCCACTAAGGCAAACGATTTGATGGTGGTAAACAGAACCAGTGCCAGGGTCAATAAGCTACGCATTTGCTAATATTTAGGTTGTGAGACGTAAATATAAGTAAATATTTATTTTAAAATGTTGCGCTACTTTTTAAAGTATTTTTTAAAGTGAGAATTTTACCCAGCCTTTTCCTTCGTAACCGAATATGAATTGTTTGGGGTGGATGATCTCTGCCAGTATTTCAATAGAATCCACTATCCGTGGGCCGGGGCGGTTAAAATACTGGTTACCGTCTGCAATGTAAATGCGATTATTTGTTACCGCTTTTAACTCACTGAAGCCTGGTTGCTGCAATAATATATTTATCTCGCGCATAGTGCGTTCAATAGGAAACCCGCAGGGCATCAATAAAATCACATCAGGGTTTTGGTCATGAATATCCGCCCAGTCAACATAAGGTGAGTGTTTGCCGGCTTGGGCCAAGATAGGCACACCGCCTGCTATGGTAACCAGTTCCGGCACCCAGTTACCTGATATCATCATAGGATCGAGCCACTCAATACAGGCAACCGTTGGCTTGCTCTCTACAAACTTTAATTTATGCCTAACAATATCTACCCGCTCGTTTAGCTCTTCCAATAAGCGCCCACCGGCTTCAGGTACATTCAGTGCAGTGGCAACATGGGCTATATCAGTAAATATATCATCCAGGCTATTTGGCTGCAGTGATATGATCTCTGCATGCTTATCTAAATAATTTTCCAGCGCCTGCTCTACCTGAGGTAATGATACGGCACAAACTTCGCACTGTGCCTGGGTTATTACCACATCCGGCGCCAGTTCTTTTATTACCTCGCGTTTAACGGTGTAAACGGATAAAGCATCTGCAAGGATCTCTTTAACTTTTACATCTATCTCAACACTGCTTAAACCATCCGGAAAATTTGCCTCGGAACATACCGGCAGGTTTTGCACCCCTTCCGGATAATCACATTCATGTGAGCGGCCAACTAAATTATTTTGCAGGCCAAGGGCGCAAACTATTTCGGTAGCGGAGGGTAATAAGGATATGATTTTATCAGCGGGCATGTTTATGCAGATGTTATAAGGTGCAAATATGCAAATTTAAGGGCTTGCAGTATATCTAAATTTCTTATCGTATAGTCATTTTACTGCGGACATTATTTGGCTATTAAAATATATCTTTGCGCAAATGATACTCCTAACCTTTTTCATCGGCATCATAGCTAATTTTATAGGCTACGTACCACCGGGCAACATTAATTTGACGCTTGTACAAATCACTATTAACCGGGGGATAAAACAGGCGCTACAGTTTATTATTGCTTTTTCATGCGTTGAATTCTTCTTTACATACATTGTTATGCAAGGCGCCAAATGTTTGTCTGAAGAGGTTAGGTTAGATACTATTATTGACTGGGTAATGGTTGTTTTGTTTGGCACTTTAGGCACAATTACATGGCTAAACCGCAATAAACCACCAAAAACAACTTACTCTAATCATGCCAGCATTAAATATGGCATACTATTAGGTTTTTTAAACCCCATGCAGATACCTTTCTGGATGGTGACCGGCACTTATCTGATCACTCATGAATGGATAGAAGACGGCCGTATAGCTTTAGTGATCTTTAGCATAGGTTCGGCAGCGGGAGCATTTATAGCATTGTTTTTATACGCCCATTTTGCGCGCTACCTGCAAAAGAAATTTGCCCTCACCACCCGTTTTATTGATACAGGGATTTCGATACTTTTCTTTGCCTTTGCGGCATACCATATTTTTAAGCAGATCTATCTGGTGTTTTTTAAGCACCGGTAATATAGAATCAGGAAGTAAGAGACGGGAATAAAGACAGAATATCACCCATGGTAAATATCATGATTGTAATGAATATTATACTTCTCCCTCAGATGTTTCAGGTACTTTGGTATTGATATTCCATATTTTTTCTGCCTTACGGCCAATAACCCAGAATGACATAGCCAGTATAGAAAAGAACAAGGTTTTATTGGTGTGATCCCAAAAATATTCAAAGTATTTGGTGTAAAGGAAAATAATAAGAAAGGTAATGCCAAATTCGCGGGCTATAACATCTTTGCTTTTTAAGCCATACAGCAGGAAGGCGCCTGCTACCACAGCCGAGATAATTCCCCAGTAAAACAGGCTGATCTGTTTGATTCGCCACCAGGTATCAATGCTGCCATAATTCCCAAATATGCTAAACAACCAAAGCGACATGAACAGGTACAACATGCCTACCACATAGGTGATCTCCCAGAAAAAGGCAAACCATTTTTGGTTTTTTAACACATGGCAGGCAGCTACTAACAGCAGCCCAAAAACCACAAACCGTAAAGGGTAATTCATCCCCAGAAAATACAGCGCCCATTTTGTTTGATAGCCTGTTTCGGTACCAAACCAGCTACCCAGTGATACCAACGCAAAAAGCCATATCATTCTTGAACCCATACGCCAGGCCAAAAAACCATATACAAATACCGATGCCAAAAACAACAGCGAATAATGACCCGAGCCATTATCGAATGTTTTACCCAGATATGCAATACAGCAGGCGGTGAACAATACACCGGTAAATATTACAGCTTCATTACTAAAAACTTTTTCTGGATTGTGCTTCTTACTCCTATGGCCCAGGTAAAACAAGCCGGCAGCCAAAGCACCTGATAATATACTAATAACAATGTCCGGTGTTTCGTACAGCTTCTTTATCCAATTAATAACGGCATCATCTACAATAAACGAACCTACTGCCACAACGCCGCATATAAGAGCCACCCAAAAAGAATACTTAGCCAGGCGCATCCAATCAAAGCCCTTTACCTCGTAAGAGTCACGCAGCTTATCGGCTTGTTCGGCATCAACAAGATGGTTCTTTTCCCAATGGGAAATGGTCTCGTTTAAAAATTCACTTTCCTGCCTGTCGAGATTTAATTTGGCCATTTAATAATTTGGTAGCTATTTCTTAACTCAAATCTATTGAATTATATGAAATTAGGAAATTGAGAGTGGAGTTTTTGTTGATTTATGTAATGAATGGCTATGTATTAAACTGCGGACTATTCATTATCAGCAGGGCCAGTACATCTTCTTTGTCTTTGCCTAATTGTACTACCAATTCTTCAAGCGAGGCGAATTTAATATCTTCACGTACAAAGTGCAGAAATTCCATGCGGAGTTCTTTATTATAGATCTCGGCGCTAAAATCAAAAATATTTACTTCAATGTTGCGGGTCATGCCGTTAACAGTGGGGCGATGACCAATGTAAGCCATACCTTTATATTCCCTGCCTTCTACCTTAACTTTTACGGCATAGATCCCATCAGATGGGATGAGCTTGTACCTTTCTTCTATCATTAGGTTTGCAGTTGGGTAGCCCAAAGTACGGCCCAACTGATCGCCACGGATAACTTTACCGGTGATGAAGAAAGGATAACCCAAACATTCATTGGCTATGTTGATATCACCATCAAGCAATGCTACCCTGATACGCGTAGAACTGATGGCTACATCGTTAATATCCTGCTCGGGTATTTCTATTACCTCGAAACCGTAAACCGGCGCCAAAGCAAGCAGATCATGCAAGCCGCCCTGCCTGTCCTTGCCAAAACGGTGGTCATAACCTATAACAATTTTTTTAGTGCCGATTTGATTAACCAACACATCGCGGATATATCCTTCTGGCGATTGATTAGAGAAATCTCTTGAAAAAGGGGTAATAATGAGGTGATCTACACCTAATTGCTCCAACAGTCCGGCTTTTTCTGTAATGGTGGTAATAAGCTTAATACTTTCATCCTCGGGATGCAATATCATCCGCGGATGCGGAAAAAAAGTAAGTATAACGGTTTCACCTCCCGAGGCATCTGCCAGCTCTTTTATGCGCGATATTATTTTACGGTGGCCAATGTGTACCCCATCAAAAGTGCCAATGGTAACCACTGCATTTTTAACCGGCGTAAATTCGTCAATATGGTGATAGATCTTCATTCTGTTCAGCACAAAGGTAAAAGGAGAAAGGACAAAGGAGAACGGTTTTATTAATTGAAATGTAAAAATTACAAATCAGAAGGATCAGCCTGCCCTGCTTTGAGCTCCCGAATAGCACTAACCAGCTCTAAAACCTCGTAGGCATCTTCAATGCGGTAATTCCCGCTTCGGGTACGCCTTAATTTGGAAAGATAAGCGCCATTATTTAAAGCAGCACCAAAATCATTCACCAATGAGCGGATGTACGTTCCTTTACTGCACACCACTCTGAAATCAACTTCGGGTAGTTCAATGCGGGTTATTTCAAATTCAGATATAGTTACATTACGCAGGCGCAGCTCCACATCCTCACCACGGCGGGCCTTTTCGTATAAACGTTCGCCATCAATTTTAATAGCCGAATGCGCGGGCGGATACTGCTGGATGTCGCCGGTAAACTGCGCACAGTTAGCTTTTATTTGTTCATCAGTTAGGTGACTAATGTCGAATTTTACTTCAGGTTCACTCTCCAGGTCATATGTGGGGGTGGTGGCACCCAGTATCATAGTACCTGTGTATTCTTTCTCTTCGGCCTGGAAGGTATCAATCTGCTTGGTCATTTTACCTGTGCAGATAATAAGCAACCCGGTAGCCAGCGGATCAAGCGTGCCTGCGTGGCCCACTTTAAGCTTTAACGGCTTAAATGAATTGCGAATTTTGCCTACCACATCAAAGCTGGTCCACTCGTAGGGTTTGTTAACCAGCAGTAACTGGCCATCGGCAAAGTCTTGAATAGATTTGAACATGAACCTTGATTTAGGGGATTTGTCTGATTAAAGGATTTTTAATTAAAATTTCAGAAACTAATTTTATCCGTTTTACAATCAAATCCGGTAATCCGTAGAATCCTTTTAATCCTGGTTTATATTACCTTTAAATCATGGCCTGATACGATGAGAATAATGATTATTCCTCCTATCAAAATACGGTACCAGCCAAATAACTGAAAACCGCGGCGCTCTAAAAAGGTGATGAATGTTTTAATGGCCAACAAGGCTACTATAAAGGCGATAACGTTACCAATAGCTAAAAGCTTAATTTCTTCGCCGGTAACTACATGGCCTTCTTTGTAAAAATCATATAGTTTTTTGGCAGTCGCGGCAAACATGGTGGGCACTGCTAAAAAGAAAGAAAACTCGGCCGCTGCCTTACGGCTCAGCTTTTGCGACATACCGCCAACAATGCTGGCAGCAGAACGTGAGGTTCCGGGAATCATGGACAGGCACTGAAAGAAACCTATCTTTAAAGCCGTTAAATAGCTTATCTCTTTTTCTTCCTTAACTTCGGCCCGGTTAAACCATTTATCAACAAACAATAAAATGATACCGCCAACAAACATGGTAATACCTACTGTTAAGGCGCTCTCCAATAAATTATCAATCTTTTTGCTAAACAGTAAGCCAAAAATAGCAGCCGGTATAAAAGCCACCAATAGTTTAATGTAAAAATCAAGCGTTTGGAAGAACCGTTTGAAGTATAATACCACTACCGATAATATTGCACCTAACTGAACAGCTATAGTAAAAAGCTTTATAAATGAATCATCCGCGTTACCCATTATGGATGAAGCAATGATCATGTGCCCGGTTGATGATATAGGCAAAAACTCCGTGACGCCCTCTATTATTGCAAGAATAATTACTTGTATATATATATTCATGCCTTAGCTGATGGCTTTTTTAAGATAGCATAAAAGCCTAAACCAAAACCGGCAAGCACTACTATAGGTGCAATAACAATTTTAGTAGTACTGTAAATATCTGTTGTACCGCTCATTAGCACAAAACCAAATGCCACTACAGCAATGCTGATAATTAATATCAGGTAGTTTTCCCTTCCGAATATGAATTGTACCGGTGCTGTTGTTGGCTGGGGCCTGGCTGCAGTTGTTGTTTTAGTAGCAGCCGCTTTTGATTGTTGCAATGCCATATTTTTAATTAGTGATTTATTGAATTAGTGATTTAGTGATTGGGATACCCCAGATAACACTATCTATATAGATCGTATATTTTTAAACGTAAAAACTTATTAACTGCCAGAAAGGTGCTAAAAGCCGATATAAATATGCCCAGGCCTATTACACCTAAAAAAACAATGCCAAACTCGGTATAGTTTTGCAAAATTACCAGGTCAGGGATCTGTTTGTTAGCCAGGTACAATGTACCAATCAATATCACTACAGATATTAAACCGCCCAGCAGACCATGCCAGATACCATAAAGCAAGAATGGCTTGCGGATAAATCCTTTTGTAGCACCTACCAACTGCATAGATTTTATTAAAAAACGCTGCGAATAAATAGCCAGCCTGATAGTATTATTGATGAGCGCTACTGATAGTATAATAAATATACCCGCAAAGGCCAGTATAATTAAGCTGATAGAAGTAAGATTAGAGTTCATCTGATCTACCAGTGATTGCTGGTATTTAACTTCTTTAACCAATGGATTTTTAAGCAAAGCAGCTTTGAATTTTTCAATACCAGCGTTATTGGCATAATCTGCTTTCAGATAAACATCAAGCGATTGCGATAACGGGTTATAGCCCAAGAATTTTACAAAATCTTCGCCCAGATCTTTTTGCAGGTTACGGGCGGCAAGTTCTTTACTTACGTACTGGGTTTGTTTAACCATTGGATTGGTATCCAACTGTTTTTGCAATTGCAGTACGTCGGTTTCATGAGCCGAATCATCCATGAAAAGATTAAGCACAATGTTTTCTTTTACATAGCGCGACAAGTTATTGGCATGTACCAATATTAAGCCTAAAAGCCCTATCATTAATAAAACCATGGCTATACCAAAAACGGTTGATATATATATCGTTTTTACCTTTTTTGATGATTCGCTTGCTTCAAATTCTTCCATTTACCTTAGTTATGAGATTTGAGATATGAGACCTGGGATCCTTATACCTTACCCTAATTGTTTGCGAAATTAACAAACCCGCTCTAAAGGTAAAAGTTTATGGCGTATAATTAACAATAATTAACGAGTTGGATAAACGCGTCATTGCGAGGAACGAAGCAATGACGCGCGGTTGATGTGTAAACAAATAGCTTTACCACCTGTTATAATATCATGACAAAGCCCGCAAACGATCACGACAAACCTTCACCATCTGATACCCCTACCAACAGGCCGGCAGATAACGGCCACAAAAGTGTAGTTAAAAAAACAGACAAGCAATATTATGCTGATGAACCTGAGCAGGAAAATGTTGCAAAAGAATATGAGAACAGGGAACAGCCAGTTAACCCTGTAAAACATCCACCAAAAAAAGATCAGCCGGACGTATCTGATGATGGCGCCCGCAGATTGGAATCAAAATAATTACTCTATAGGTTTAGCTATACCTGCCGAGTTAAATTGCAGATCGTACAGTTTACGGTAATAACCGTTCTCGATACGTAACAATTCCTGATGGGTGCCTGTTTCCTTAATCTCGCCATGGTCAAGCACTATAATTTTATCTGCATTTTGTATAGTAGATAAACGGTGCGCTATCACAATGGCTGTACGGCCCTGCATTAATTTGTTAATGGCATTTTGTATCAGCAATTCTGTCTCTGTATCTACCGATGAGGTTGCTTCGTCCAATACCAAAATAGTGGGGTTATAAACCAACGCGCGTATAAAGGAAATCAGCTGCGCCTGCCCTGCTGAAAGCGTTGCACCACGTTCCATTACATTATAATCGTATCCGCCGGGTAAGCGTTCAATAAAATCATGTGCGCCTACATCTTTGGCGGCTTTGATGATCTCTTCTCGGGTAATGTCCGGGTTATTCAAGCTGATGTTGTTGCCAATGGTATCGGTAAACAAAAAAACATCCTGTATCACAGTCGCTATTTTTGACCGCAGATAATCCACTTTGTATTCTCGAATGTCTATCCCATCTACCTTCACCTCTCCCTTGCCAATATCATAAAAGCGGTTCAGGATGTTTATGGTTGATGATTTGCCTGCGCCGGTTGCGCCAACCAATGCCAGTGTTTCACCGGGTTTTATGTGAAAGTTGATATTCTTTAACACCCAGTTTTCGTCATTATAAGCAAACCAAACATTGTTAAATTCTATCTCACCTTGTAAAGCCGGTGGGGTTAATTTGCCTTTATCAATAGCAACTTCATCGGTGTCTAATACTTTAAAGATCCTATCTGCACCTACCATACCCATTTGCAGGGTATTAAACTTATCGGCCAGCTGGCGTATGGGGCGAAAAAGCATGTTTAACAACACAATAAACCCGGTAATAACACCCGGTGTAACCCCGCCCGGTGATGCCGAAATACTATGCAATTGCTGATCACTGAGTATCCGTTTACAGCCATACCAAACCAGCAGGGCTATACAAATAGCGAACAAAATTTCTACCACCGGGAAAAAGATAGAATAATACCAGTTAGAGCGAATGTTGGCATCCCTATATTTTTCATTTACCGAGCGAAATTTCCGCATTTCCTGTTCCTCGCGAGAGAAATATTGAATAATACTGATACCGCTGATATGCTCGGCCAAAAAAGTATTTAAATGCGCCACTTGAGTACGCACTTCCTGGAAAGAAGATTTTATGGCTTCTTTAAACACATATGTTGACGCAAAAAGCAAGGGCATTGGTATGAGTGTAATGAGTGCCAGCTTCCAATCCTGGAAAAGCATATAGCCAATAACCGCTATTACCAACAGTAAATCGCCCATGATAGAGATCAATCCTTCAGAAAAGATATCGGCGATGGTTTCCAGATCAGATACGGTACGGGTGATAAGCATACCAATTGGCGTACGGTCAAAGTATTTTAATCGCAGACTGGTGATGTGATTGAAAATATCTATCCGCAAGTCCCGAATTACCGACTGCCCTAACGAATTGGTTAAATACGTTTGATAATACTGTGCAATGGTTTGAATAACCAGCTGCCCTATCATCAGCTCTATCATAAATACCAATCCGTGGTAGTCATTTGCCAGGATGTATTTATCTAAAGTAAGTTGTATCAGAATAGGTTGCGCCAAAGCAATGGCCGCTAAAAAAATCGTCAGCAATGTCGCTATAATGAAAATGCCATTATATGGCTTCACATAGTGCATTACTCTTCGCAGTAATTTCCAGTCGACCGCCTTACCTGTTACGACACCCCCTCCGCCCCCTGAAGGGGGAACTTTTGAAGTACTTTCTTTTTTATCTTTTGCCATTATCTGATCAATTTCAGCTCCCCCTTCAGGGGGTTGGGGGGTACGGATACTTTATCTCTGTTAAATATAACCCGCAGGCCGGTACACTCATACCCGCTTTGCTTCTGTTCTTACTTTCTATAATAGTCCTTATCTCTTCGGGCAACATTTCGCCCTTGCCAACCATTAATAAGGTACCTACTATAGCGCGAACCATATTACGCAGAAACCTGTCGGCAGATATTTTAAATATAATACCATTGTCGGTTTGTTCCCAAATTGCTTTTGCAATTTTACAATTATTGGTTTTAACCTGCGTATTTGATTTACTAAAACAGCTAAAATCAATATACTCCATAATTATAGCTGCCGCCTGGTTCATCAATTCCATGTCAGGCTTGTCACGCAATAACCATGAGTACCCATTTAAAAAAGGGTTCTTTTCAAAATGAATATGGTATTCATACGAGCGTAATGTGGCATCAAAACGTGCGTGCGCATCAGCGTTTACCGGTATAATACGTTTTACGGCTATATCATGAGGCAGCAAAGCGTTTATGCCGATTTCAAACTTCGAATTTTCGATCTCGGATTTGGGACCATCGAAGTGCGCGAAATATTCTTTTGCATGTACGCCTGTATCTGTCCTTCCGCAGCCAATTGTTTCTATAGGATGGCGAAGCAGGGTTGATAATGCTTTATTAAGCAATTCCTGCACGCTTACGGCATTTTGCTGTATCTGCCAGCCATGATAGTTGGTACCATCATAAGCCAATTCAATAAAATACCGTTGGTTATTTGCCACGGCGCAAAGTTAACATCATTTACGATTTTAGATTATCTTTGTGAAGGTTAAACTGGCCGTAAACGTTAAAGTTTGTAAAGATTTCGTGCTTACATCTTACATTTGCAACAGTTTAAACTATCACAACATTTACAACTTAAACAAAATGCTACAAAGAATACAATCTATATACCTGCTGTTTGCCTCTTTGGTACTGTTTGCCCTTTTCCTTTTCCCACTTGCACATAACATTTACGTGAACGGTAAACTGGTTAACGTAACGGTTACCGGCGTTTATGAAACCGTTAACGGACAGGATAGCCACATCCAGGTATTTACCGCCCTAACTATAATTACTGTTATTGCGGCATTAATACCGCTTATTGTAATATTCCTTTATAAAAACCGCAAGCAGCAAATTGCCTTGTGCTACAGCGCTATACTGGTATTAATTGGCTATAGTTTTTGGATGGCTCAAACTGTAAAAAAAGTAGTTGGCGATATCACCCTTGAATATAAAAACATGGGCATTGGTTTGTTCCTTACTTCGTTGAGTATTATACTCATTATTTTTGCCGTTAAATCAATTCAAAGAGATGAGAAGCTGGTAAAATCTGCCGACAGGCTGAGGTAGGTTACCGAAACCTGTCATATTTATCTATCTTCCTGAATGGCTTCGCAAAAAAGTCACCAACTACCTGGTTAAACATATCCTTGTAAACTATTGGTGTACCATGGCCAGAGTTTGGCAATATCCATAAGTATGATTTTGTTATCGCTTCTGCTATGGCAAGCGTATGTTTTGTTACTATCACATCATGGTCGCCACCAATAACTAACGTTGGGCAGGTTATCTTTTTTAATGCTTCCAATTTAATATGCGGTTCGTATGATAGCAGGTGCATCAACTTAAGTTGATTTTTCATTTCAGGCGTGGGGTTTTTCATCCGCTTTAAAGAATCAGCCCCTTTAATATTAACATCCATAATCATTTTATAAACAAACGGATCAACAGCGGTACTGTCCGGCCAAAGGTTGGCGCCGGTAACAGCAAGCTTTTTTACTTTATCGGGGTGGTTCATGGCCAGCAGCAAGCCTTCTATCCCGCCGTCGCTCCAGCCTATTACATTTACATTTTTTAACTTCAGGTGATCAAGCAATGCGTTTAGGTCGTCGCTGATCATTTCATAACTCAGTGAGTCGGCATGGTCTATGGTTTTACCCTGCGCGCGACTGTCGGCAATTATCACCTGGTAATTTTTAGCAAAAAAAGGGATCTGGTAAACAAAGTTTTTGATTGAACCTGTGTTACCATGAATAATTAACAACGGCTCGCCTTTGCCATAAACTTCATAATACATTTTTATTCCACGAAGTTCGGCGTATTTACCTACTGCTTTGTTGCGGCCGTACATGGTAGTATCCATGTCTTTTTCAAAGTCCTGTGCCCGGCTAAATGTTGCTGTTAATAAAAGAAGTAAAATGCTGATGCTGTTTTTAAGGTATTTCATATAAGGTTTGTGAGTGATTAAAGATATAGATTATTCCTTTTTATATATAAATTTTTATGGACAAACATTTATAGTTAACGTTAACATATTGTGTATTTTAAAGTTAACAAATTGCAAGGCTGTAAATGGCATAAAACAATCTTTCAAAAAATGTATTGATTTTAAGCCAGTTACAGCGTTTTATCGCCATAAATTTACCATTATTATAAATTACAAAAATGGCATTTGATATTGTGGATTTTAATCTTACCTTTGCAGCCGATTTGGCGATGTAGCCAAATACGTTATTTTAATTCATGAACCCATTTATTAATCTGGGAATCCGTCATGATATTGTTAATGCCATCTCTGAGTTAGGATTTGAAAATCCAACACCAATCCAGGAACAGTCAATTCCGGTATTGTTAACAGGCAGCAACGATTTTGTCGGATTAGCCCAAACAGGGACCGGTAAAACAGCTGCTTTTGGACTGCCGTTATTAGAACTGCTTGATTTCGAAGAAAATCATCCGCAGGCGCTTGTTTTATGCCCAACACGTGAACTTTGTTTACAGATCACGAACGACATTAAGAACTACGCCAAAAAAATGAACAACGTTAACGTTGTTGCCGTTTATGGTGGTGCAAGTATTCAAGACCAATTACGCCAGATAAAGCGTGGTGTGCAAATTGTTGTTGCTACACCGGGCCGTATGCTGGACATTATTAACCGTAAAGCGATTGACTTTTCGCAGGTTAAGTTTGTAGTATTGGACGAGGCTGATGAGATGCTCAACATGGGCTTCCAGGAAGACATTGACAGTATCTTATCCACCACTCCGGACGAGAAAAAAACATGGCTGTTCTCAGCCACCATGCCTTCTGAAGTAAGAAGGATCGCGAAAAAATACATGACCGATCCTTTCGAACTAACCATGGGCGAAAAAAACACAGGTAATGTTAACATTGATCACGAATACTATGTTGTTCGTGCCCGTGATAAGTATGCCGCATTTAAACGCATTGTTGATAACAACCCTGAAATTTTTGGTATCGTATTTTGCCGTACTAAAATTGAAACTCAGGAAATTGCTGAAGCACTGATAAAAGATGGCTACAATGCCGATTCTTTACACGGTGACCTTTCACAGCAACAACGCGATAAGGTAATGAAACGTTACCGCGAACGCAGCCTGCAATTATTAATTGCTACTGATGTTGCTGCACGCGGTATTGATGTTAATGATGTTACACACGTTATTAACTACTCTTTACCTGATGAGATAGAAAATTATACACACCGTAGCGGCCGTACAGCACGTGCAGGTAAAACAGGTGTATCTATAGCTATTATTAACAGCAAAGAACTTGGTAAAATTCGCCAGATTGAACGTACCATTGGTAAGAAATTTGTAAAAGGCGAAATACCTACAGGCTTTGATGTTTGCGAAAAACAATTATTTGCCCTTGTACATAAAGTACATAACGTAGTAGTTAACGAAGCTCAGATTGAGCAATACATCCCTCGTATTATGGATGAGTTTAAAGACCTTGAAAAAGAAGAGGTTATTAAACGTTTTGCATCATTAGAGTTTAACCGCTTTTTAGATTATTACAGTAATGCTCCTGACCTTAACGCACCTGCAGACGATTTCCGCAGAGATGGCGAAAGAGGCGAACGCGGCATGCGCGATGCAGGTGGCAAATCAGAATTTACACGTTTGTTTATCAATTTAGGTTCTGTTGATGAATTTAACCGCGGCGATTTGCTGGGTTACATTTGCAACAACTCAAAAATAAGCGGCCGTACCGTTGGTAAAATTGATGTTAAAGGTGTTTACTCATTCTTTGAAGTAAGCAACGGCGATGTTGACCAGGTAATGAACAACTTTAAGGGCGTTGAATTTAAAGGCCGTGAAGTTAGGATAGAAATATCTGGCGAAGGTACAAGCACTACCCGTAGTGGCGGTGGCGAAAGACGTGAAGGTGGTTACCAAAGACGCGAAGGCGGCGGCGGTTTCAACCGGGACAGGAATAGTGGTGGTGAAAGACGCGAAGGTGGCTTTAACAGGGACAGGAACAGAAGCGGTGGTAACAGCGGTGGTGGTTTCCGTGATTTCTCTGGTAAACCCCGCGAAGATCGTCCGGAACGCCGCAGAAGATTCTAATTTAGTTAGTTTTCATAAGAGCTTCCGAGTAGTTAACGGAAGCATAAGTTTAGTTTAGTTTTGTTTACAAAGCCTCTCGTTTGCCTAAGCATCCGGGAGGTTTTTGTTTTAACGGCTAAATTCTATCGCTACTGAATCAGGAAACATCAGGCTTAACTCATGATCGTTTAGTTTTTGTATCACAAACTTGGTATAAGGCTGGTTTCCTTCAAATGAGGTGAAAATTGTATCGCCCTTCAAAAAGTAATCCTCGGGTACTGGCGATTCACTATCAAGTGTAAATTGTTTGTTGGTGATCTTCAGCGTGGTTTCGCCATCTTTTGATTTCCAGGTGCCTTCTAATTTAGGGTTTGTTTGTTTTTTGCTGCATGCAACATTTAGCAGCATTAGTGTACCGGCAAAGTATAAAAATATTATCGGATAGGTTTTCATATAAGTGATAAATAAAAAAGCACCTGTTAAACAAACAGGTGCCCTTAATTAAATTTATTTTATTGGTTTATCAACCAAGTCGGCTTTTTTTACATAAATATGCCTGCCTTTACTATTTACGTAATAATAATAAGAGTTTTTATCAATGTACACAGTTTCTCCGTTTGGTGCAACCTTGCCTTCAAACTTTTTATCAGCAACGGCTGATGCACCTTTGGATGCTATTTCTGCGGTTTTGTTACCAACCTTCGAAGCTGTTTTTTCTGTTGCCTTCCATCCCTTTTTAGCGCCTTTGCTAATTTTATGACCCAGGGTTGAATCTTTATGAGTTTGTGCAAAGCTGGCTGATGCTGCAAATAAACTCACAGCAAACAATGCTGTTTTGAATATACGTTTCATAGAAGTATCTAATTAAGTTAACTTATATAATTTAACTCAATTTCTCTGCCAGTTTACTCATTTCGATGGCAGGAGAGCTCTTTTTGTATAAAATAGCGTAAACAGCCTCACAAATAGGCATTTCTACTTTGTATTGCCTGTTAACCTGGTGTAGACAATTTACTGCATAATATCCTTCAGCAATCATATTCATTTCTAATTGTGCCGATGTTACCGTGTAGCCTTTCCCTATCATATTACCAAAAGTTCTGTTACGGCTAAACTGCGAATAAGCAGTAACCAACAGATCGCCCAGGTAGGCCGATTCTTTTATATCCCTGTCAATAGGGTGTACAGATGCTACAAACCTATCCAGTTCGCGTATGGCATTTGATATTAATACCGACTGAAAATTATCGCCATAACCAACACCGTGGCAAATGCCGCTGGCAATGGCATATACGTTTTTAAGTACAGCGCCATACTCGGTTCCGTAAATATCATCAGATACAATGGTTTTTATGTAACGGGTGTTCAGCATACCGGCAAACTCAGTGGCCAACGCATTATTTTGTGATGCTATGGTGAGGTATGATAATTTCTCAAGCGCAACCTCTTCGGCATGGCAGGGACCGCTTATTACCAAAAACTGATCAAACGGAATATTATATTTCTGGTGCAGGAATTCGCCTATGATCAGGTTTTCATCGGGCACAATGCCTTTTATGGCAGATACTATTTTTTTACCAACCAGATCTTCCGGCGTAATACCTTTTAGCGCTTCTTTTAAGAACGCGGCCGGTACATTTAGTAATATACAATCAGATGCCTGTATGAGTGCTTTAAGATCAGACGAAATGTTTTGCCCGGGAACTTTTATTTCAACAGAACTTAGGTAGTTAGGGTTGTGCCCAAATTTTTTTATATGTTCAACTGCTTCTGTGCTCCGCATCCACCAAAAAATCTCTTTTTCAATGACGTTATCGGTAAGCATCTTAATATTTGCTGTGGCCCAGCTTCCGCCACCAACAACTGTAATTTTTTTGATTTGCTTAAACATTAATAAGTAAAGTGTACAGCCGGTTAATTGGTTTTACCGGCACAACAAATTAATGAAATTTTATGCAGAAAAGACAAGCTTGAAACAAGAGAAAGGACAAAAGATAAGGGAAGCAGGCTTAAACCATACTTCCCTTATCTTTTGTCCTTCGTCCTTAAATCTTTCTTGCCTTAAGAAAGATTAGTCTTTTTTAGCTTCGCCGCTAAATAATTTTGATTTATCTACTTTCTCAACTACCATAGCATCCTTCAAAGTTTTTGAAATAGCTGCAAATGGCGCCGCTACAACCTCTTCACCGCTTTTTAAACCGCTTAATACCTGTATGTAGGTATCATCCTGAATACCGGTGGTAACAGCAACCTGTTTAACCTTCCCTGCAGAATAAACAAAAACGTACTCTTTTACCGGAGGTGTACTTGCGGTGGTCTTTTTATCGTCTGTCGCTTTTGAATTATCTGTCACAACAGGTTTTTTCTCGTCGCGGGTGGTTACTGATTGTATTGGCACAGATAACGCGTTTACATGGTTGGTTCGTATATCAACAGTTGCTGTCAATCCCGGGCGGAATGGTGAATGGTTTTCCGCGTTCTTTTTCAACAGATCAATATATGACTGTGCAGTAATGCGTACCTTAACAGTAAAGTTGGTTACCTGGTCTGCGTTAGTACCTACCACATTAGCAGAGCTGCCTATTTCAATAACTTCACCTTCAAATTTCTTACCTAAAAAGGCATCAATCTCAATTTTGGCTTTGTTACCTACACCAATGCGGTTAATATCGTTTTCATTCACATCAACATTTACATCCATTTTGGTCAGATCAGATATGGTCATGATCTCGGTACCGGCAAATTGTTGTGTACCCAAAACGCGTTCGCCTTTTTCAATTGATAGTTTTGATACCACGCCGTCAACCGGTGAATAAATGGTTGTTTTGGCAAGGTTATCCTGTGCTTCCTTAACCGATGCTGATGATTGGGCTAAACCGTAGTTTGAACCTATCACGTTTTGCTTTGCAGCTTCAAGCGATGCCTTTGCACCTTCATAGTTAGCTTTCGCCTGCTCAAACTCGGCTACAGTTAATACTTTTTTATCAAAAAGCTCTTTGCTCCGTTTGTATATTGATGCCTGGTTAGCAAAAGTAGCTTCAGATTGTTTTAGCATTTGCGATGAGTTACCTACGCTTGCCCTTTGTGTGTTGTATGATGCCACTGCGCGGTCATAGCCTGATTTTAATATATCAGGGCGGATCTTACAAAGCAGCTGGCCTTTTTTAACCACATCACCTTCTTTAATAGGCAATTCAACCACCTCGCCTGATACTTCAGGGCTTATCTTAACTTCAACGTGTGGTTTAATCTTTCCGCTGGCAGATACCGTTTCATTTATCTCACGGCTTTCAGCTTTTTCAGTAGCCACCTGTGTTAATTTTGGTTTACCTATTATACCGGTTGCTTTGGCAATAATTAGTATTACAATTAAAGCGCCAAGGCTTATCAAAATATATTTAGTAGTTTTTCCCATGATATTGTTTCAGGATTATATGTTTTAAAGTTTAATAGGGTTTCCCAGATAGTAATCAATTATTTTGCTTCTGAACACAACTTCATACTTAGCCTGTATCAGATCAAACTGCGATTTGTTAAGGTTTGTTAGTGAGGTGTTATAATCAAGCGAGTTCACCAGCCCTACGTTATACCTTTGCTGTATTACGTTAAAGGCTTCTTTATTGGCCTCGTAGGTTTGCTGTGTCGATACGTATTTTTTATCAGCTGCCCTTACATCCCAAACTGCCTGATAAATTATTTTACCCAGATTGGTGCGGGCTAATTGTGCGGTTACTTCAGCATTTTCTAAAGATATTCTTGCTTTACGTACAGATGTACGTGCTGTAAAACGGCCAAATATGGGTATTTGCAAGCTAACACCAGCGCTTTGGTTAAAGTTATCTTTCAGTTGTGTAAAGAACGGATAATTACCGCCGCCTAATAATTTACGTGCATCAGAATAATTTGAACCAGCCTGGCCAAATAACACTATGCTTGGGTAATAACTACCTTTTGCAATACTAATTCTTTGAGCTGCAACTTTCTGACGGGCCTCGGCAAGGTTAATATCCGGGTTAACAGATAATGCCGTTTTTAATACCGATTCCGGATCAAATACTGTGCTTATGTCCCTTAATTTGCTAATGTCGGGTTTTTCAATAGTTATATTTGTTGATGGAGGCATCTCCATATATTGTTTTAGGGTCAATACAGATAATTCATATTGATTTTCGGCAGTAGTATAGTTAAGGTCAGCAGTTGATAATTGAGCCTTGGCCTGCGAAAGATCTGCAAGTGTTTGGTTACCGGCATCGTAGCTTTTTTGAGCCCTATCCAACGTTATTTTAGCAATATCAATTTGCTGTAAAGCTGCGGCAACCAAATCCTGATTGGTTAGTACACTTAAATAGGTAGTAACTACATTCAGTATTAAATCGTTCTTTACTTTAGCAGTGCTGCTACGGTCTGCATCCAGTTGTAACCTGTTAGTAATTATTTGGTTACGTAACTGCCCTCCCTGAAAAATAGTTAGTTGCGATGAAGCATTACCACTTAACGCGAAGATACGCTGGTTAATGAACTGGTTGGTTGAGGGGTCAATATTACGGCCGAAATTGAATGATGCCTGCGGGCCTGCCGTTAAATTTGGCAGCAAATTATACTTTGATTGCTTTAGGTCCTGATCAGTAAGCGCCTCCGTAAATAGCGACTGCTTAATGGTTAAATTGCGCTCAAGCGTAAGATCAATAGCTTTTTGCAGGGTTATTACTTCTTGTGCCTGGGCATTTAAATTAAATATTGAAAATAATATAAAGCAAGCAATAGTTACTTTTGATTTTGGTAATTTTAGTTTCATGATAAGTTGGTATACAATTCTAAGTAACTGGTAATTACTTTGCAAGCTTTATTTTTTTTAAATATAAATGAAACATTCTAACTTCTTAGATGCATGTATCTGGTAAAAACGCCCTGGCTGCTTAAAAAGCTGTATCCTAACTTAGTATGGAGCGCCAGGCCGGCTACCCGCTGCATTTATTTGACTTTTGACGACGGCCCTATACCCATTGTTACACCATTTGTGTTAAATATTTTAAAAAAGCATAATGCAAAGGCTACTTTCTTTTGTATTGGCGATAATGTAAACAAACATACTGATGTTTTTGAACAGATAAAAGCCGGGGGCCATGCTATTGGCAACCACACTTTCAATCACTTAAAAGGCTGGATCACAGAAAACAATACTTATCTTGATAATTTTTTGCAGACTGATAAATTATTGAATACATCCCTCTTCCGTCCCCCATATGGGCGTATTAAAAGGGCACAAATAAAACTGCTGAAAAGCGCCCGCCCCGGTCTTAAAATTATTATGTGGGATGTGCTCAGCGGTGACTTTGACACCAGCCTAAGCCCCGAAGCTTGTTTGAAGAATGTGCTAAAACATACCCGGGCTGGTTCTATTGTTGTGTTTCATGATAGCCTGAAAGCTTTTGACCGGTTAGAATATGTTTTGCCAAGGGCTTTGGAATATTGGAGTAAAGAAGGGTATAGTTTTAGCGCGCTAACTCCCTAAAGACAGACTAAGCTCTTTGCCGGCTAAGATGATGCGATAATAGACAAGCTTAATCCACTGGTTTTTTACAACAATTCTACTCCTTTCCTGTTAAATAATTATCCCCCACTTACTTAACAATTTAGCACATGAAAACATTGATAATTTTCGCCGCTATTTTTAGTGTGGTAGTTTTTATTACCTGCAAGAAAGGCACAAGTAAATCTGATGATACCCAAACAGAGGTAACCCTTACCGACAAAATACTTACCCCCAATTTAAACTACCCCTGGGAAATTTTATGGGGACCAGACAGTAAGCTATGGATAACCGAACGCGATGGCAAAATTAGCCGTGTAGATCCCGCAACCGGCGCTGTTACGCCTTTGTTAACCATTGGCGAAGTTGTATCGCAAGGCGAAGGCGGCCTGCTGGGCATGGTATTACACCCGGATTTTAGCACTACTCCTGAAGTATTTGTAGCCTATAATTATCTTAAGAGCGGAACATATACCAAAAAGGTAGTGAAATTTACCTATAACGGCACAACACTTATTAATCCTCAGGTTCTGCTGGATAACATTCCGGCATCCAGTATCCATAATGGCACCCGCCTGGCCATATCACCTGATAAAAAGCTTTACATTACCAGTGGCGATGCTTCGGTATCATCGAGGGCGCAGGATAAATCAAATTTTGCAGGTAAAATTCAACGCATTAATTTGGATGGCAGCATCCCGGCAGATAACCCGATAGCGGGTAGTACGCTTTGGAGTTTTGGTCACCGCAACCCACAGGGACTGGTATTTGTGAACAACCGCCTTTACAGCTCAGAACATGGAAGCGGTACTGACGACGAGATCAATATCATACAAAAAGGCCGTAATTTTGGCTGGCCAAATGTAGAGGGATTTTGCAATACCGGTGACGAGCGCGCTTTTTGCACTACCAATAATGTGGTTGAACCCATTTTTGCATGGTCGCCAACCATCGCACCATCGGGGATTGATTATTATAATAATGATGCCATCCCTCAATGGAAAAACTCTTTGCTACTAGCAATATTAAAGGATTCAGAATTATTGCAAATAAAGTTAAATACCGCAGGCGATAAGGTGGAAGTGGTAAATACTTTTTATAAAAACACTTATGGCCGTATGCGCGATGTTGCCATATCGCCAGATGGTAAAGTTTATATTATAACAAGCAACGGGGGCAACGACAAAATAATTGAAGTAAGTAAAGGGCAGTAGGCGATTTTGTACCAAACAGTTATTAGTTTGAAAATACAATAATGAGACCGCTAACTGACCAGTAAGTTATTTAGAACATATCCAAATAACAATTGTACAAACCTCTGACTTTAATAGCTGTTTATATTTTGTAAATTCGCGGCTATACCGGAAACGGTTAACCATAAGTCCTTTTTTACTACACTAAAAATCAAACAACATGGCTTTTGATTTAGACATGATCAAAAAAGTTTATGATCGCTACAGCACCCGCGTGGATGCTGCCCGTAAAGCGACCGGTAAACATCTTACTTTAACCGAAAAAATATTATACGCTCACCTTACCGAAGGCGATGCTAAACGTGCTTTTGAACGTGGTACCGACTACGTTGACTTTGCACCAGACCGCGTGGCTATGCAGGATGCTACCGCCCAGATGGCACTGCTGCAGTTTATGCAGGCTGGCCGTCCGCAGGTGGCTGTACCTTCAACCGTACATTGCGATCACTTAATACAGGCTAAAGTTGGCGCTGTTGCCGATTTAAATACTGCTATTGATATAAACAGGGAAGTTTACGATTTCCTTTCATCTGTATCTGATAAATATGGTATCGGTTTCTGGAAAGCCGGTGCAGGTATCATTCACCAGGTAGTATTAGAAAACTATGCTTTCCCTGGTGGTATGATGATAGGTACCGACTCACACACACCTAATGCAGGTGGTTTGGGTATGGTTGCCATTGGTGTTGGCGGTGCTGATGCTTGTGATGTTATGGCCGGCTTGCCATGGGAGCTAAAATTCCCTAAACTTATTGGTGTTAAATTAACCGGTAAACTTTCCGGCTGGACATCAGCTAAAGACGTTATCTTAAAAGTAGCAGGTATCCTTACTGTTAAAGGTGGTACTGGTGCTATTGTTGAATATTTTGGCGAAGGTGCACGTTCACTTTCTGCAACAGGTAAAGGTACTATCTGTAACATGGGTGCCGAAATTGGCGCGACCACTTCTATCTTTGGTTACGACGAAAAAATTGCTGCTTACTTAAGAGGCACCCAACGTGCCGAAGTTGCTGATATGGCTGATGCTGTTGCAGCACACTTAACCGGTGACGACGAGGTTTACGCTAACCCTGAGCAATATTTTGACCAGGTTATTGAAATCAACTTATCAGAATTAGAACCACACGTTAACGGTCCGTTCACTCCTGATTTAGCATGGCCTATATCTAAATTCGCTACAGCTGTACGTGAAAATAACTGGCCTACTACATTAGAGGTTGGTTTGATAGGTTCTTGTACCAATTCATCATACGAAGACATTACCCGTTCGGCATCTATTGCTAAACAGGCTATTGATAAAAATTTACAAACCAAGGCTGAGTTCACTATTACCCCGGGATCAGAACTGGTACGTTACACTGTTGAGCGAGATGGTTACTTAGGTACTTTCGAAAGCATGGGCGGTGTAGTATTGGCTAATGCCTGCGGCCCTTGTATTGGCCAATGGGCACGTCATACTGATGACCCTACGCGCAAAAACTCTATCATCACATCGTTTAACCGTAACTTCGCTAAACGCCAGGATGGTAACCCTAACACACACGCGTTTGTTGCCTCTCCGGAGATTGTTACCGCGTTTGTTATAGCTGGTGATTTAACTTTCAATCCGCTTACCGATACGTTGACCAACAAAAACGGCGAGCAGGTTAAATTTGATGAGCCTGAAGGTATTGAAATGCCGATAAGGGGTTATGCTGTTGAGGATGCCGGTTACCAGGCCCCTGCCGAAGATGGCAGCCAGGTACAGGTTTTGGTTAGCCCAACATCATCACGTTTACAATTACTGGAGCCATTCTCTGCGTGGGAAGGCACCGACATTACCGGCTTAAAGCTTTTGATTAAAGCCCGCGGTAAATGTACTACCGACCATATTTCTATGGCAGGCCCATGGTTGAAGTTCCGTGGCCACCTGGACAACATATCAAACAATATGCTGATAGGTGCTATCAACTACTTTAACAACACTGCTGATAGCGTTAAAAACGAACTGAGCGGCGAGTACGGTCCGGTTCCGGCTACACAGCGCGATTATAAAGCACATGGTATTGGATCAATAGTAGTAGGCGACGAAAACTACGGCGAAGGCTCATCACGTGAGCACGCAGCTATGGAGCCACGTCACTTAGGCGTACGTGCCATATTGGTAAAATCATTTGCCCGTATCCACGAAACCAACCTTAAAAAACAAGGTATGTTAGGTATCACCTTTGCAGATACCAACGATTACGAGAAAATACAGGAAGACGATACTATTGATATTACAGGCTTAACAACTTTTGCCCCAGGCAAACAGTTAACTGTAGTATTACACCACAGCGATGGTACAACAGAATCATTCCCGGTAAACCATACATACAACGCTCAGCAAATTGAGTGGTTTAAAGCAGGCGGTGCGTTGAATATCATCCGCAGGCAAATGGTGTCTTAAATTATTTCGAATATCGGATTTTCGATTTCGAATTTAAATATTGCAAAAAGCCTTCCCAATTGGGGAGGCTTTTTTGGTAGGGGTTGAGTGGTGCGGATGACACCGATCACAGGCTAAGTGTTCACGTTCACCACCGTGAACGCCGTGAACATAGTTAAATAACTGACAATCAGCTATCAATAATATTGATACTGACAAATTAGCGCCACCATGGGATATGTCAAAAACCATTAGTGTAGTATCGATTTATCCCAACCTGTTTTTATACGGAACAAAACGGGACAAGCTTTAAATTTTCAATTATATATCTCCCCGCTTTCCGCGCCCTAAACAGGCCGAAATAATGGCGAAAAAGGGTTGAAAAAGTCGTTCTTTTCCCTTTTATTCGCAAACCAACTCTTCAGATTTCAGTTCAGGTTCAGCTACCGCCTTAACTACTGGTTGCTTCTTAGTCCCGGTTATAAAGCTGAGGCCCAATGCTAATAAAAGCAACGGCACCGTTACCCAAATAACCTCATGAATGCCAAACCTCATAATAATAAAGCCACCTAACAAAGTCCCTAAAGTAATACCGGCGTTAAAAAAGGATGGCAGCAGGCTATTCACAAAATCGAGCGAGGGGCCGTGGATACCATTAATAACCAAAAGGTTGGCTACCAAAAAACCTCCGGTATGTATCAGTCCCCATACCGAAAGGATAAATACCATGGAGATAAAGCCCCCGCCAAACTGGTAAGCCAGGATATGCATTACCACCAGTAATAATAAAAACACACGGCTGGTTAATTGAATATTTTTGCTCAGCAAAACACCTGTAAGCCAGTTACCCAGTATGCCTGCGCCACCAAATACCAGCAGCATAATGCTGATCTGTGTGCCGCTCATATGCGAAACTTTAGCTAGATATTCGGCCAGGTACCCATAGGTAGCAAACATACCCGCAAGTATTACAACGCATATTAAAAATTTCACCCACAGTTGGGTGCTGCTTAATATTTTCAACTGATTTTTAGGGTTTGCAGCCTGCTCGTCAACCGG
Source organism: Mucilaginibacter sp. (assembly GCF_041660805.1). Taxonomy (GTDB): domain Bacteria; phylum Bacteroidota; class Bacteroidia; order Sphingobacteriales; family Sphingobacteriaceae; genus Mucilaginibacter. The sequence goes on from NZ_JBAZVP010000009.1 coordinate 115,078, forward strand.
CATCGACGGCGAATAAATAGCCAGCGCACCAAACGCTATCAGGTTAATAAAAGCCGACAGCACAAATGATGCCTGCCAACTAAATAAGTTGGCAATATAAGTAGTAAGCGGCACCCCTATTACGGTGGCTACACTTAGGCCGGCCATTACAATGGCTATAGCTTTAGGCGCATCCTTTGGCCCTGCCTGTTTAGACGCGGCTGTCATGGATACAGCCCAAAACACCGGATGTAAAAAAGCGGGCAAGATACGGGCCGCCATCAATACAGTAAAATTAGGCGCAATTGCCGAAATAAGATTGGAAACCACAAATATGGCCAGCACCAAACACATGGCCGTTTTACGGTTCACCTTTGCCATAAGCATATTGGTAAAGGGGCCGGTCACAGCTACAGTTAGGGCAAACATGCTAAGCAGCAGGCCCGCGGTGTCAATTGAAATATTAAACTCTTTTACCAATTGAGGTAATATGCCAATAACTCCAAATTCTGTGGTAATAATACCAAAGGCGCCCAAAGCCATTATGTAGATAGATTTTTTCATAGGTTTATTTATATATTTGAATGTTTCTATGTATTTGTCGATAGTACTCTATACTGATATTTAAAATAGATGCTAGTCTTTTAATTCGTTGAGGCTGGCTATATAGTCGTTAAGCACCTGCTGATTAAGCACGTACTTTAGGTTCCGCCCCTCTTTTTTTGGTAATAGCAAGTCGGCATCTACCAATTGTTTTATGTGGTGCGAAACAGAAGGCTGAGTCATGTCCAGCAGATCATTGATCTCCGCGCAGTACAGGCAATCCTTTTTCTTCTTAAATTCCTGTAAAATGGCAATGCGGCTTGCATCGCTCAACGCCCGGGAAATTTTTTCTATTTTTTTATTGTCCATTATCTTAGCTGACGATAAGCCGTGGCTCACAATCATTAGCAGACACAAAGGTATAAAAACATTAATACATAGAAACATTTCTATGTATTAATAAATAATTATGACATTCCGTCCATGTAACAAATGTATTTCATAATTATTTAGAATATCGGATTTTCAATTTCGAATTGAAATATTGCAAAAAGCCTCCCGAGTGGGGAGGCTTTTTTGGTGGGGTTGAGTGGTGCGGATGACACCGACCACAGGCTAAGTGTTCACGTTCACCACCGTGAACGCCCGTTAACATAGTTAAATAACTGATAATCAGATATCAATAATATTGATACTGACAAATTAGCGCCACCATGGGGTATGTCAAAAACCATTAGTGTAGTATCGATTTATCCCAACCTGCCGCAAGTTTAGCGCAGTATAACTCGTGGAAATCATGGCTTAAGCCTCCGGCTTACATCAGCTAAAAGCTGTTACTATGCAAACCACGGGCTTTCAGCCCGTGGTTTGCATAGTAACATTCTGCTCCCCCTTCAGGGGGCCGGGGGGTTAAAACCTTTCCTTCAAAAACTTGCCGGTGTAGCTATCTTCAACTTTTATCAGGTCTTCGGGTGTGCCTTCAAATACTACTTTACCGCCTCGGTCGCCACCTTCGGGACCAATGTCTATTACCCAGTCGGCACATTTTATAACATCCATGTTATGTTCAATAACAATAATAGTGTTACCATGCTCTAACAGGGCATCAAATGATTTCAGCAGTTTCTTAATATCGGCAAAATGCAGGCCTGTTGTAGGCTCATCAAAAATGAACAGGGTTTTATGTGTGTTGTTACCTTTCACCAGGAAAGATGCCAGCTTTATACGCTGTGCCTCGCCTCCTGATAATGTATTTGACGATTGGCCTAACTGCACATATCCCAAACCAACATCAACCAAAGGCTTTATTTTATTGATGATCTTAGGCTCTTTAGCAAAGAACTCCAAACCCTCGTCAATGGTCATCTCCAGCACTTCAGATACATTTTTATCCTGATAGGTAATATCTAAAATGTGTTGTTTAAAACGCTTACCATTACAGGCTTCGCACGTTAAAAAGATATCAGCCATAAACTGCATTTCAATCTTCACCTCGCCTTCGCCCTGGCAAACATCACAACGGCCACCTTCAACATTAAAAGAGAATGCCGATGGTTTTAGTCCGGCAGCTTTAGCAACAGGCAAGGCAGCATACAGGTTACGGATCTCGTCCCAGGCCTTAACATAAGTAACCGGGTTTGATCGTGACGAACGGCCAATCGGGTTCTGGTCAACCAGTTCTACCTGTTCTATTTTAGAATAATCGCCTTCAATACTATCATAGGCACCGGTTTGGTCGCCACTGTAGTTACCCAATGTTTTTTGCAGGGCAGGTGCCAATATCCGTTTAACCAAACTGGTTTTGCCCGAACCCGATACACCCGTTACCACAGTAAGCACCCCTAACGGGAATTTAGCATTGGCATGCTTTAAATTATTTTCGCGGGCGCCTTTAATCTCTATAAAATCGTTCCATTTACGCCTGCTTGTTGGTATTGCAATTTCTTCGCGGCCGCTCAGATATTTACCGGTTAAACTTTTATCATCAACAATGATCTGGTCATATGTACCGGTGAAGATCAGATTACCGCCATGCGTACCTGCTTCCGGGCCAATATCAATGATATAGTCGGCGGCTTTCATTATCTCTTCCTCGTGTTCAACCACCAAAACGGTATTACCCACGTCACGTAATGACCGCAGTACGGTTATCAAGCGTTGCGTGTCGCGCGGGTGCAAGCCTATACTTGGTTCATCCAATACATAAACTGAGCCCACTAAACTGCTCCCTAAAGAAGTAGCCAGGTTAATACGTTGAGATTCGCCACCTGATAAGGTGTTAGACAAACGGTTAAGCGTTAAATAGCTTAAGCCTACATCATTTAAAAAACTCAGGCGATTAGTTATCTCCAGCAGCAGGCGCTTACCTACCTTAATATCGGTTTCGTTCAGCTTTAAATTGCTGAAAAAATCCAGCGCTTTATCTAATGGCATCAGCACCACATCTGTGATAGACATGCCATCTATTTTTACATATGATGCATCTTTACGTAAACGGCTGCCCTTACACTCCGGGCAGGTAGTTTTCCCACGATAACGGGATAACAGTACACGGTATTGAATTTTATAGGTCTGCTCCTCCATTTCTTTGAAGAAAGCATCCAGTCCGCGGAAATATTGGTTACCTGTCCACAATAAGCGTTGCTGCTCTTCGGTCAACTGGTTATATTGGCGATGGATAGGAAAATCAAACTTCAACGAATTCTTTACCAACACCTCGTTCCATTCGCGCATTTTTTCGCCACGCCATGGGGCAATAGCGCCCTCGTAAACTGTTTTACTTTTATCGGGGATAACAAGGTCCTCGTCAATGCCGATAACCTTGCCGTAGCCTTCGCATTTTTTGCAGGCACCGTAAGGGTTGTTAAAGCTGAAAAAGTTTGGTGACGGCTCTTCAAAACGCATATCATCCAACTCAAAACGGTCGCAGAAGAAACGCTCTGCTTCAGTATCCTCAGAAGTCCTCTCCTCTGGAGAGGATTTAGGTGAGGCTTCTTCCGGCTGGCGGTAACGTACATAACAATCTCCCTTACCCTCAAAAAAGGCGGTTTGTATACTGTCGCCTAAACGGCTTATGGTTTCGTCCTCTTCGTTCTTAGTGATCCGGTCAATAACAATCCGTACCGGTAATTTGTGCGTAGTAAGCGACATATTACGGGTAGTTTCATCGCTTTCGGCCTGTTGTTTATCAGCCTCGGCTTTTGCATCACTTTCGGCTTTCGCTTTCTTGCTTTTAGCCTTCGGTTTTACGCTTTCAACCTCGTCTTCAATTAACAGTAAATTATTATTGATGCTCTCATCTTCAAGCATCTCTTCAATGCGGGAGAGTTTGCCGTTATACTCCACCCTTACAAATCCCTTTTGCAGCAACACAGCAAGCTCTTCTTTTAAGCTTCGGTTGTTATGCGGATGCAGCGGGCAAAGTATGGTTACCTGCGTATCATCGGGCATGGCGGTAATAAAGTTGATAACATCGGTCACCGAATCTTTTTTTACTATCCCGCCAGATATGGGTGAAATGGTTTTACCGATACGCGAGAACAACAACTTTAAGTAATCGTAAATTTCGGTAGATGTGCCTACGGTTGATCGTGGATTACTGGTAATTACCTTCTGCTCAATGGCTATTGCCGGGGCTATACCCTTAATATAGTCAACATCGGGTTTATTCATCCGGCCCAGAAACTGGCGGGCGTATGATGAAAGGCTCTCTACATAACGGCGCTGGCCTTCGGCATATAAAGTATCAAATGCAAGGGAAGATTTACCCGAGCCCGACATGCCGGTAATCACTACAAGTTTATTTTTAGGGATGGCCACATCCATGTTTTTAAGGTTGTGCACCCTTGCCCCTTTTATGATGATATGATGTTGCGGATCTTTTTCTGCTTCTTTAATCATTAGTATCTTTTGCTCATTATTGGCGGTTCATAATAAAATTGTTACACATGAATTAAACTTTCAGATATATTTCAGTCCAACTGTTTAAGGAGTTAAAATCTAAATCCTAAAACCGTTCTTGAATATTTATCTTAAAAAGGGTTTAAAACAATTAAATGTGTTTTCATTTACTCTGAACCATATTTCGGAATGCAAAAATCCTAAAATATTTAGCGTTATCCAAATAGGTTTAAGTATTAGTAAGTGGTTTATAAGTGATTAGTGAAATACTTTGCATTTTGCTGACAGAAATTTATTTTTGCCAATGCACAAGATACCCCGTTAAAAAATATTTGTTTTTATTTTTTAAGATTATTATATTTGAGGGTAACAATTTCTTAACCCTAAAAGAAACGATATAGATAGAACTCTACATTTAATAACGACAAAAATTTTAATTTAGTTTATTAGTAGCTTTCTATGGATTTTCAATTGAAAAGTGATCAGGATCTAATCCATCTGTATATTGCCGGCGATGAGGCTGGGCTTGTAGAGTTAATACGGCGATATCAATCAAAAATTTACACTTCTATTTATCTGCTTGTTAAAGACGAAGCTTTAGCTGAAGATATTTTCCAGGATACATTTATTAAAGTAATCAACACGCTAAAAGCAGGAAAGTATAACGAAGAAGGCAAGTTTTTACCATGGGTAACCCGCATTGGCCATAACCTGGTAATAGACCATTTCCGCCGTGAAAAACGCGCGCCTATGGTAACCAATGGTGACGACTTTGATATTTTTGAAGTACTGGGCCATTATGATGAAAGTGCCGAAGACCGCCTGGTGCGCGAGCAAACCCATAAGGACCTTAAAACTTTGATACAATTATTGCCATCTGAACAGAAAGAGGTATTAATTATGCGCCATTTTGGCGACATGAGCTTTAAGGAAATTGCCGACGTTACCGATGTAAGTATCAACACCGCTTTGGGCCGTATGCGCTACGCGCTTAATAACCTGCGCAAGATGATGCAAGGCAAAGAAATGAGTTTAAAAAATTAAATAGCAAACCACACTATTATTAAATAAGAGCCGTTGATTATTCAATGGCTCTTATTATTTTGGAAGCTTTTTTTAGCCAAAACATCACTGTGAAATGAAGAAATTTAGTGTTATGCCTGAATGTTGTTATTCGTGTCAAAATAACACAATAAATAATTGTTTTCGTCAACATAATCAAATAGTTAGCATAACCGTAAAAAATTTCATTAAATTTTCATTTTCGCAAAATATTCACATAAAACTTCCGTTATTTAGTATAAATTAACAAATGATAGCTTATGGGTGAAACCTTTACATCAAATTTTAATGCGGTCACTAACAAAGCTCAAGTGAAAGAATCGGTGGTACAAGAAAATCTGGAAGCGGACGCAGTGATATTCTATCACTCTATCCGTGCTGATTTGGATCTTTTAAAGAAAAAGCCAAAACTGCAGACCATTCACCACATCCTTGATTATTCAAAGAGCTTGCGTTAAGTACTACCGCCCGTCAAGTACTGGTTCATAGATCACACAGCCGGCAATAGCCTAAAGTTTGATTTATGAACCTTTCTATTTTAACATAGTTCATTCGTCCATTGATAAATAGTTTAATAATTTTGGCATTTAACCAGTACTCGCCAAATACAAGTACTAAATGAACAATTGAACGAATGCTTAAGGCCGAACGATACCGCCATTTTGTTGATTACTTTATAAAAAACCAACCGACACCGGTTACAGAGCTACATTATAATAACCCATACCAGTTACTGGTGGCAGTTATATTATCAGCACAATGTACCGATAAACGCATTAACCAGGTAACTCCTGCCCTGTTTGAGCGTTTCCCTGATGCCGGATCTTTAGCCCAATCTACTCCCGAAGAGGTCTTCACTTACATCCGAAGTGTGAGTTACCCAAATAATAAGGCCAAACACCTGGCTGGCATGGGCAAAATGCTGGTAGAGGTTTTTAACGGGCAAGTACCCTCTGGTTTAGATGATTTGCAGAAACTGCCGGGCGTTGGCCGCAAAACCGCCAATGTTATTGCATCTGTAATATTTGACGCCCCTGCCATTGCGGTTGATACACACGTTTTTAGGGTAGCAAACCGTATTGGTTTAACCACCCGCGCCCGTACCCCACTGGCTGTAGAGTTGCAGTTAATGGAATACCTGCCAAAAGAGACCCTCGGTGTGGCCCATCACTGGCTCATATTGCATGGCCGTTATATTTGTGTAGCACGCAGCCCCAAATGCGAGATTTGCCCGCTTAGCTGGTTTTGCAAATACTATCAACAAATTAATACCGAAACCGCCCTGCAAAAGGCCGAAGCATTAAAGATAAGGAAGGCAAAAGATGCTAAAAAGAAAAAGGCGTTAAATGTGATGAGTAAGCAGTTGGCCAAACGCAGTGTTGATAAAGATATTTGATTGATACTTTTAGGATAACTAAATTCAACCAATATAAACACAAAACTTTTTACTAAAAATATTAGTATTTTAATAAATAATATTTTATATTTGTTTCACAAAAAATTGAGATGAGCAATACAGATAAAATGAAGGCACTACAGCTTACCCTTGATAAGCTGGAAAAATCATACGGGAAAGGCACTATTATGAAATTGGGCGACTCCGTTATTGAACCTACAGAAGTAATATCAACCGGATCGTTAGGTTTGGATATCGCTTTGGGTGTAGGCGGTTTACCTAAAGGAAGGGTTATTGAAATATACGGCCCGGAATCATCAGGTAAAACTACCCTTGCCATACACGCTATAGCCGAATCACAAAAAAAAGGTGGTATTGCCGCTTTTATTGATGCTGAACATGCCTTCGACAGGTTTTACGCCAAAAAATTGGGTGTTGATGTCGAAAATCTTTTAATATCTCAGCCAGATAACGGTGAGCAGGCTTTAGAGATCGCTGATAACCTTATCCGCTCTGGTGCTATTGATATATTAGTAATTGACTCTGTTGCCGCCTTAGTGCCAAAAGCCGAGATAGAAGGCGAAATGGGCGACTCTAAAATGGGTTTACATGCTCGTTTAATGTCGCAGGCGTTACGTAAGCTTACAGGTACTATCAGCAAAACCGGGTGCTGCTGTATATTTATTAATCAGCTGCGCGATAAAATTGGTGTTATGTTTGGTAACCCCGAAACTACCACCGGTGGTAATGCGCTTAAATTTTATGCTTCGGTACGTTTGGATGTACGCCGTATCTCGCAAATTAAAGATACCGATGAGGTATCAGGTAACCGCGTTAAGGTGAAGATTGTTAAGAATAAAGTAGCGCCGCCTTTCCGTATAGCCGAGTTTGATATTATGTTTGGTGAAGGTATTTCAAAAGCAGGTGAAATTATTGACCTGGGAGTTGAATATAACATCATTAAAAAAGCAGGTTCGTGGTTTAGCTATGGTGAAACCCGCTTAGGCCAGGGTCGCGATGCGGTTAAACAACTAATTTTAGATAACCCTGAATTAGCTGATGAACTGGAAATAAAAATTAAAGCAGCCGTTTCAGGTGAGCAATTAGCAGAAGTTTAAGCTTCTCTTTAATAAATTATTAAAAGCCTTCCTGTAAAATAGGGAGGCTTTTTTACTTAAAATCCCTCTAACAAGCTTAAAGGAACATTTGATTGAAGCAATAAATCTTTGTTGCTTTCAATTAACCCTGCCAATACCGTTAATAAAGCGCCATTCTTACTCCAAAATATTTTATCAACTTTTAGTACTACGGTTAACAGGTCACCGGAATAATAATCGCCCTCAGATAAAATATCTATTTTTAATTGTTCAAGAGCTAAAGGGATCAGATAATTTAAACCTACCTGTTGACCAATCATAACTCTCATGTCTTCAATCGAATATTCATTTAATGGTCGATTGAAGAGTTCAGTGCAACGCTTAATTAAATGAGAAGAATATCCAGGGGCAATAGGTTGTCCTTTTTCAAGGTTTTGTAAAGACTTGAATTTCCAGTTATTCTCCATCCTAATTTTACTTACCGCCGGTTTTCCAATACATGTAAGCAATACAGCCTACAACCATAATGGCCAGCACAATAAGTCCGGTTACACCACGGCGCTTGTCCTGGCGCATTATCCAAACTAAAAATGCTACCAACGGCAGTACAAAAACCGCCCAAAAAATAAATGAAGGAATACTCATTCGATAATTATTGAATTAATGATTTACTGAATTAGTGAGTTTTAAAATGAACGTCAAAAATACTGAATTAAAGAGTAGCTAATCACTAATTCACTAACTCAATAACTCATAAATATTTACATGGGCATTCTTGCTAATGGTGCAATCTGCTGCCCTGCAAACTCGCCTTTTAAAAATTTATAGTAACCGGCAATAGCTATCATAGCAGCATTATCGGTACAATACTCAAATTTAGGTATAAAAACATTCCACCCTTTTTCAGCACCAAGCCTGGTTAAACCCTCCCGCAAACCGGTATTTGCAGATACCCCGCCTGCCAATGCAATGTCTTTGATGTTATACTCGTCGGCAGCGCGCTTTAATTTATTCAACAGGATAGTACTGATCCGTTTCTCTACTGATGCGCATATATCCGGCAGGTTCTCCTGTATAAAATTGGGGTTAGCCTTTACATTATCCCTTATAAAATACAGTATAGCGGTTTTAACACCACTAAAGCTAAAATCAAACCCGGGTATCTGTGGTTCAGGAAATTTATAAGCATCAGGGTTACCACTGCGCGCGTATTTGTCTATTAACGGCCCGCCGGGATATGGCAAGCCTAAGATCTTACTGGTTTTATCCATTGCTTCCCCGGCAGCATCATCAAGTGTTTGGCCAATTACTTCCATCTCAAAATAATCTTTCACCAAAACAATTTGAGTATGCCCGCCAGATACAGTAAGGCACAAGAACGGGAATGCTGGTTTATTTTCGCCAATAAAATGTGCCAGGATATGGGCCTGCATATGGTTAATATCAATAAGCGGAAGGTTTTTTGCCAGCGCAAATGCCTTGGCAAATGATACCCCTACCAATAAAGAACCTAAAAGTCCCGGCCCGCGCGTAAAAGCTACCGCATCAATATCATTTTTGCTTACTTTTGCGTTTAATAATGCTTGTTGTACAGCAGGGACAATATTTTGCTGATGAACCCTTGAGGCAAGCTCAGGGACAACACCACCGTAAGCTTCGTGAATGGTTTGATTAGCAATAACATTGCTTAATATCACACCATCAACACAAACAGACGCTGATGTTTCATCACATGAAGATTCGATTCCTAATATTACAGGCAAAACTTTTTGAGTTAGTGAATTAAATATTAATGAATTAGTGACTAAAAGCAAAACCATTAACGCGTTAAAGCGTATAGCTAGTTCACCAGATCAGTAAGTTCACTAAAATCGGTAATTATTAAACCACAAAGTTATTAAAAAAGTACTCAAAATAGCGTTAGGCATAGTATTGATAATTTTGTTACTGGTAAGCATAGTGTTAGTGCTTATACAGTACGAGCCCGTGCAAACCTGGGCAGCAAAAAAAGCAACTGCTTATTTATCAAAAGAGCTCAATACCACTGTAGATGTAAAGCGTCTTAAAGTTGTACCCTTTTCATCGGTGGTACTGGAGGGATTATATATTTTAGATAAGCAGCAGGACACCTTGCTTAGCACGCCAAAACTCGCGGTTCAGCTTAGCGGCTTCTCTATCTTCAACAGCATAAAAAAGAGGAAAATAAATTTTGAATCTATCCAACTGGATAACGGTTCTTTCTATCTCAAAAAGCTTAAGGATAGTACAACCAACCTGCAATTTGTATTGGATTATTTCAATTCAGGTGCAGATACTACCAAAAAGAAAAGCCAGCCATGGACACTAACCTTTCAGAAAATAGCCGTCAACAATTTTCACTTTAGGTACAAAAACAAGTTACGTGATGCTGTAGTAAACGGAGTAAACTTTAATGATATTGATGTAAGCCATTTCAGCACTATTGTGCGCAATATGGATTTAAGGAACCACCTGTTTAAAGCCCGCATAGGCGGACTGACCCTCCGCGAAAAAAGCGGGTTCTTTGTCAGGAACTTTAATGCCAATGCCACTATTGATACCAACCAGGTATTACTTCAAAACCTGAACATATTAACGCCTAACTCTAACGTAAGGAACTTTTTTAGAATGAAGTTTAAATCGTTCAGCGACTTTGATGATGTAGAGAATAAGGTAAATATGGATGCCGATTTTAAATCGTCGCACTTGTCATCAAAAGATATTGCCTACTTCACCACCTCGTTAGGTAAAATAAATTTCGAACTGGGTGTTAATGGTCGTATCCGCGGAATGGTGAATAATCTCAGAGCCACCAACCTTACAGTAACAGCCGCGCAAGCAACTTTTGTTAAGGGCGATTTTCATTTAACCGGCCTTCCTGATTGGGAAAACACTTTTCTGCAGTTAAAATTTGACCAAATAGCCACCAACAAAAAAGACCTCGACTATTTGTACAGCCACTTTACCGGTAAAAACAACCAGCATGTGCCAGACATTGTAGGGAAGTTTGGCAACATAAACTTTACCGGCAGATTTACCGGCCTGCAAAATGACTTTGTAGCATTTGGTACATTTAAAACATTGCTTGGCCGGTTTGATCCGGATATTAACCTTAAAATTAATAAAGCCGGTGTGCCAAGCTACAGTGGTAAGATACAAACATCAAATTTTGATTTAGGGACATTGCTTAATGATAAAACAATTGGGCGCACTACACTGGCAGCAAATGTAACCGGCCGTGGCGATGACCTTACAACCCTTGCAATAAAAGGCAATGCCAACATCGCTTATATTGATCTTAAAGGATATAACTATACTAACCTGGTTCTTAATGGAGGTTTCGTAAATAAAACAGCAACAGGAAAAATTACCATTAACGACAGAAACCTGAAGCTTGACCTTACCGGAAGCGTTAATCTTAACCCAAAATTACCGGTATATAATTTTGCCGGGACTGTTAATACAGCAAGGCTTAATAAGTTAAAACTGTTAAAGGACACCATTACCTTCAACACCCAAATCAATACAAACTTCTCTGGCAATAGCCTGGAGAACCTGGATGGCCGTATTCTACTTACCAACATACGGATCATAGATCCAAGAAACGACTATGTAGTTGATACCTTATCGCTTAATGCCAATGGCAAAGGCAACGACAGGACCATATCCCTAAAATCTGACATTGCCGACGGAAGTATAAAAGGAAGTTTTGACCTGGCCACACTGCCATCGTACTATAAAACTATAGCCAAAAAGTATATTCCATCGTTAAAAATGGATATAGTTACTCCAAAGCCACAAAACTTTGATTTTTCATTAACCCTCAAAAACCTTGATCCTTTAACGGCTATTTTTATGCCCGAATTGAAAGTGCCTGAACAGGGTACATTTGTGGGTAAATTTAATTCGGAAAACAAAACGGCAACACTAAATGGCTATATTAAAACCATAAAACTAGGTAAGATAGTATTCCACGATTTTATTATTGACGAAAGCACGAGCGATGATTTATTGGGGCTCAACGTATCATTAAGCAGGATTGACTTAACGGATAGCTTATTCATTAAAAACATAAACATAGCCAACTTTTTAAAAAATGATAGTTTAAACTTTAACGTAAAACTATCTGATAAAACAGCCGCCAACCAATTAGATCTTTACGGGCTGGTTCAGTTTGGGCGCGATACAACGGCTAAACTGATGATACTACCATCTGACGTGGTGCTTGAACGCGAGAAATGGAAAATACAGGACCAGGTGAGGATTCGGTTACTGGATGATGGCAAAACCCAGGTATCAGGCTTTGAACTTTCAAATGGCAAGCAAAAAGTTAAAATAAGCGGCCTTATATCTAATAGCCCTGAAGATAAATTGAAGGTGACTTTCGAAAAATTCAGCATGGCTACCTTAAACCAGCTTACAAAAACATCCGGGGTATTACTTAAAGGTTCATTGAATGGAGATGTGCTGTTAAGTTCAATAGCAAAATCGCCGGGAGTGGATGCCAATTTAGGTATCGATTCGCTTACGATGAATAAAACTTTGGTTGGCGATGTAAAGATCAAATCCACCCTTGATAATGAACGTGAAGCTGCAAAAGTTAACCTGAACATTACCAATCATGGTTTAGAGACCATGAACATTGCCGGCATTTATGCCCTTGGCAAAAAAGGCGACAGCGATAACCTTGATTTTGATATAAAGATGGATAAAACAGAGGCCATCATTTTTGAGCCATTTATAAAAGACCTGGTATCAAACCTTAAAGGGACGGTGTCGGCAAACCTTAAGCTGTCGGGCAAGCCATCAAGCCCGTCGCTAAACGGAGATCTGTCATTAAACAATACGGGGGTTACAGTAAACTATCTGAAAACCGCATACACCGTTAACGATAAATTGAATGTTACCAATAGCGTTATCAATATTGATAAAATGGTGCTGAAAGATTACAAAGGAGGTAAGGGCGAAGCTAATGGCAAAGTAGACCTTAACAATATATCAAACCCAACCCTTGATATTACCCTTGATGCCGAAAACCTGATGGCCCTTAACACCACATTTAAGGATAATCATATTTACTATGGAGTTGCTTATGGGAGCGGCAAATTTAGCTTTACCGGCCCGGTAGATAACATGAAGATAGATATTAAGGCCACCACCGGAGAAGGCACCATATTTAATATACCGCTAAACACATCAGTAACCGCCATTGATTATGACTTTATACGTTTTGTAAACCATAATGACACTACTACAAAGGTTGCTGAAAAGATTAATGCGTTTAATGGCATCACCCTGAATTTTGATTTAACTATTGATGAAAAAACAGTTGTAAGAATTGCTACAGACTATGGCATTTTAGAAGGAAGCGGTACAGCCCGAAACCTAAAACTGAACATTAACAGTTTGGGCGATTTTGAAATGTTTGGCGACTTTTTAATTACCACCGGTAAATTTGAATTTACAGCTAAAGATTTTATAAGTAAGAATTTTACCGTTAGCCAGGGAGGTACCATCCGTTGGACGGGCAATCCGTCAAATGCCGAAATAAACCTGAAAGCGTTGTACGAGGTTCGTACCAATATTGCGCCGCTATACACAGCAGCCGGTTTACAATCGCCATTTGGGCCAAAACAGGTATTGGTACAGGCCGAGCTACTGATCACTAAATCACTATTGCAACCAAATATTGATTTTAACTTTAATTTCCCAGTAGAGCCCTCCATTAAGGATGACCTTGTTACTTACCTGTCTGACAATAATAACCGCAGCCAGCAGGCTCTAAGCATCATTGTAAGGCGAAGTTTTGCATCGGGCACTGGCAGCAATTTAACCAACCAGGTGTTGGGTACCGCAAGTGAAGCGGTAAGTGAATTTGCATTTAATAAACTCAACAGCTTTATATCACAATCAAATCTTAAAAACTTTGATTTAAACATACGCTCTCTTAATGATGCCAGTTTAGGTCTCCGGTTTTTTGGTGATCGCCTGCTGCTTAACGGGAATATTTATTCAAATACCGGCACAAGCGATATCTTTAACAACAGACAAAGTTTACTTAATACAGATTTCAGGACTTTAACTAAGGATTTTGAACTACAGTACCTGATTCGTAAAGATGGGAACCTGCGTGCAAGGTACTCTTACCGCGCACTAAACAGTACAACATTAAACACTATTAATGATAATTTAGGTGTGCAATATGTAAACGGCATTGGTTTGGTTTACCAGCGCGATTTTGACACCTTTGGCGAATTCTTAAGAAATATGTTTAGACAGGGCAGGCGCAACAGGGCACCTGTAAGCCCATCACCTACACCGGCAGTTACTACCAAACCGGTAGTAACCGGCGGCCCCGATGATGAAGAAAAAGACGATTAATGCTCACGCATTATCGAATGATCCATTTTATCTCTTTTAGTACGTAAGTAAGCCTCATTATGCGGGTTTGATGCTATCTCAATTGGCAGGTTTTCAACAACTTCTAATCCGTAACCAATAAGCCCGGCACGTTTCTTAGGGTTATTAGTTAACAAACGCATTTTTGAGATACCCAGGCTGCGCAATATTTGAGCACCTATACCGTAATCACGCTGATCCATCTGGAAACCCAGTTTAATATTGGCTTCAACCGTATCCAAACCATTTTCTTGCAGATGATAAGCTTTTAATTTATTTATCAACCCAATACCACGGCCCTCCTGGTTCATGTAAACAATTACACCTTTGCCCTCTTTGCTAATTATCTCCATTGCCTTATGCAACTGCGGGCCGCAATCACAACGGCATGAACCAAAAATATCGCCGGTAACACATGAGCTATGCACCCGCACTAGAATGGGTTCGTTAGGCTCCCACTCACCTTTAACAAGGGCCAGATGGTTTTCGCCGGTATCAAGCTGCGTATAAGCTATCATGTCAAAATCGCCCCATTCGGTAGGCATCTTTACAGATACTTCTTTCTTAACTAATGACTCTGTATCTAAACGGTAAGCGATCAGGTCCTTTATGGAAACAATTTTAAGATCAAACTCTTTAGCCATTACAAGCAACTCCGGCAAACGGGCCATATCACCGTCCTCTTTCATTATTTCACATATAACCCCTGCAGGTTCAAAACCCGCTAATACAGAAAGATCAATAGCCGCTTCGGTATGCCCTGAGCGCCTTAAAACGCCCCCATCCTTAGCTATAAGCGGGAAAATATGCCCGGGCCTGCCCAGGTCTTCAGGTTTTATTGAAGGATCAATTAAAGCTAATGTAGTTTTTGAACGGTCGGTTGCAGATATACCGGTAGTACATCCGTTACCCAACAAATCAACAGAAACCGTAAAATTGGTTTCATGCGAAGTGGTATTTTTGCTCACCATTGGTTCAAGCTCAAGCTCTTGCGCGCGTTTTCTGGTAATAGGGGCGCAAACCAATCCGCGGCCATAACGGGCCATAAAGTTTATGGTCTCTGGCGTGGCATTACGTGCAGCCGTTAAAAAATCGCCCTCGTTCTCACGATCTTCGTCATCAACAACAATTATAGTTTTACCTGCTTTTATAGCCTCAATTGCTTCCGGTATGGTGTTCAGCATTTCTTTTATGTTTGGAGATCAGCTATTGAATTTTCACTTTGCTGATATTACAACAAATTTATACGTTAATTAAATGATAAAGGTCGGTATTTTGTAAAACTATATGGGTTTAACCTCTTTACGAAAACGGAGACGCTTAAAGAAGCGTTTGTACATTTCCATATCAAACAAAGCGGAGTCAGTAGCGGCCTTGTAAGTAAGAAACAATCCGACCGGAAATAATACTGCTACAGCTACCCAGGCACCAATTAATGGCGACAGGTTGCCTTCCTTGGCAGACTTTTCGCCAATGGTACCGATAATATAATAAATAAGGAAAAAGATCACGGAAACTACAACCGGCAAACCTAACCCACCTTTGCGGATAATAGCCCCTAATGGTGCCCCTATCAGGAACAGAACAATACACCCTGCAGAAAGGACAAACTTTTTATGGTACTCCATTATATACCTGCGGATACTTTTTGTGGTGTCTTTATAATTGTTAGTACGCAGTTTTAATGCTTCCTGTATCTGGCGTACTTCGCTCGATGCATTATTAAATGCATTAAGATTATCGTTTACGCTATGTAATAGTAAACTATCTGCAGGGATTGGTTTTTTAACAGTTCTGGAGGTTTTAGGAATTGTAAAATATTTGATATTAGGTATAATTAACCTGTAATTAGCATTTACGCTGCTATCAACCTGCCTTCCGGTAGAGTCAATATAGCGTTGCAACTGCTTCAAATTCATCATCATTGAAGCTTGCCTGAATTCATTTTCATCGGTATGCTTCATTTTAAGATCTGAAAGATCAAACCGTTGTTCGGTCTCCTTAAAACGGAAACGCGTTAGGCGCTGGCGCTGATTATAATTCACCTCGCCCGGAGATTCTTCATACCTAACTCCATCTTTTAGCTTCAAAATAAGAAAAAGGTCGTCCTTGGTACGATACATTTGCCCAGACTTGGCAAAAGTAACAATATGGTTAATATCAATCACACCGCGCTGGTAGATCATAATGTCATATAATGTTTGCCCGTCGGGATCTTTTCTTTTTACCCTGATGGTATATCCAGGAAAACGACTGCTAAAAATATTTTCGGGTATCAGATCGGCCGACTTTTGCTTGCGGGCATCATACAATAAAGAATAGTATTTAAGGTTGGCCACCGGCAGCATATAATCTGAGAATATAAAGGCTGCTACACTTATCACAAAAACTACCACCATCATGGGGTACATGGCCCGGCGCAATGAGATCCCTGCAGATTTAATAGCTACCAGCTCGTAGTTCTCTCCCAGGCTCCCGTAGGTCATGATAGAAGAAAGCAGTACAGATAATGGCAGCGCCATAGCAAGATTTGTGGCCGAATTATACATCATCAGTTCAAGGATGATATACCACGCAAAACCTTTGCCTATCAAATCATCAATGTATTTGAATAAAAATAGCATCAGCAGCACAAACATCACTATCAATAAGGTGACTATAAAAGGCCTTATAAATGATTTAAGCAATAACAGATGTATTTTTTTCATTAGGGCATTTGTATACAGGGAAGAAACGGCCATGCATGCAAATAATTGTTATGTGCACAGCGTTTCATGATACAAAAATAAGGAAATTTAAAATGCTTAAGCGCCCAGCGTACTTATAAGGTAGTCTATCTGGTTATCCCAAATTTGCTTACGCTCTGCAATAGTATCTTCAGTAGCAAAATCGGTTATGCTTAAAGCCACATCATTAGTAAGCTCATCCTGGATAATTTCCATCTCGAAATAGCATTGCGGCTCATCGTCAATCCATTTAAAACGCACCAGTTTATTCTCTTTTATGGCTACCAACTTGGCGTTTTGCTTCTCTCCATCCCATGTAAAAGTGTATATCTGGTCCCTTACGCTCACATCATCAGCAAACCATTGAGTCAATCCATTTGCTTCATTAAGGAATGTGTATAGTATTCTGGGTGAGGATTTTATTTCGTACTCAATAGTAAATTTCTTCTTTTCAGACATAGGGGTTTCCAAGCTCAATAGCCATTAAGGTGTAAATGTTAACATTTTTTCTAAAGAAAACGAATTTCTGCTATATTTGCAAACCTTTTTAAGGAACCATCAAAATATATCCGGCGGGGTAGCTCAGATGGTTAGAGCGTAGGATTCATAACCCTAAGGTCGGCAGTTCGATCCTGCTCCCCGCTACTTTTCAAGTAAAAAGCCTTGAAGTTCGAACTTCTCTATTGAGAATTAAGCACTTTCAAGGCTTTTTCTTTTTCTTATAAGATTGACTGTTTTACAGGATATTTCTATTAAACATTGACAATCAAATAAATAAATGTTCGATCCTGCTTCGGTTAACCCAACCGGCATAATTACATAATGTACTGATAACCAAAGCAATTAATGATTTGACCAATGTTTTCATCCTTAATAGGTCCATCGATCGTTGTTTTTTGTCCTTTCCTTTCGATATTCGTAATACGCAACCTTAGTTAGGCGGGTGAAATTGTCGTTACGCTATATGCTGTATTAGTGATTTAGATATGCGCCAAAGTTTCTTTTTTCAATCCTTAAGATGAAAAAATATTAACAATTTAATTGCGGTTCAATAATCCTTAGCCTTAAAATAATCCTATTGAATTTAATATCGCAATCCAAAGAAATTATTTAACATTGGCCAGTTATTTCTTAACTTTATATAACCCGTTATATCCTTAAATGGCTGATTATCGCTTCATGACTGATACAGAATTAACTGTCCTGCTTAAACAGGGAGATCAAGGGGCTTTCACGCATATTTACAATACACACTGGAAATTGCTCTTCCGCACCGCGTATCATATTTTGCAAGATCATACAACCGCGCAAGATATTGTTCAAAACGTTTTTATCAGCTTATGGCAACGGCGGGGCGAAGCCACTATATTAAACTTAAAAGCTTATTTGCAGCAGGCAACCCGGTTCGGCGTTTTTAAAGCGATCAGGAAGCTGAAGCATGATCAGATGTTCTTTGATCGTTTGGCACAGGTTACTGTAGATATTATTACTGATAACCCTTTACTGTTTAAGGAGCAGCAGCAACTGATCAAAAATTTAGTAGATACCTTACCCGAGGAATGTAAAGAAACATTCCGCCTCAGCAGGGAAGAAAACATGACCTATAAACAAATCGCTGCCTTGCTGGATATTTCTGAAAAAACGGTTGAAAAACGCTTGTCAAAATCTTTAAAGCACCTTAGGCAGGGGTTAAGCCTGGGTATGTGTATCACTATTCTTACCGTTATAACCGGACGCTAAACTTCCATCCAATATTTAATTTCATTTTACCGTAGGGTGTCGCCTGCTTTTGGGTACTTGTAATAAACAGCACCATGGAAAGGCATATCTTTTTAAACCTATTAGATAGATACATTGAAGGCAGCACAACCCCGCAGGAGCAAAGCCTGCTTGAAGAATATTACAAAAGATTAGATACACGCTCGGATCTGGAATTGTCTGTACAGGAAGAAGAGACCGTGCGACTTGCTATGCTCCAAAATATTCAAGCGCGCTTATCAGTTCAGGAACCTGCGGTACCGTTAATCTCAAAACGCTCGTTTAAATTATGGTATGCTGCCGCCTCTATTTTACTTATGCTTTCTGTTGGAGGGTACTTTTACCTTAACCAGGCTAAGCCGGTAAATAAAATTGCTAAAACGACTGTAAGTGATATTACACCAGGCTCTAATAAGGCTATTTTAACTTTAAGCAATGGCAAGCAGCTAATTTTAACCAATGCGGCTAATGGATTATTGGCCAGCCAGGGAGCAACAAAAATTATCAAAAAATCAAATGGCCAAATTGTTTATAATGCCCCGGGCCCGGCAATACAATCCATAACAGCACCTGCATATAATACCATTTCAGTCCCCAGGGGTGGCCAATATCAAATTGTTTTGCCTGATGGTAGTAAGGTTTTGCTTAACGCCGCATCTTCACTCACTTATCCAACCACTTTTACTGGTAATACCAGGCATGTAGAACTGAAAGGCGAGGCTTATTTTGAAGTGGCAAAAAACAAGGAAAAGCCGTTTATAGTTAAAGCCAATGATGCAGAAATAAAAGTGTTAGGCACACATTTTAATGTTTCTGCCTATGCAGATGATGCTGCTATTACCGCAACACTGCTGGAAGGGGCTGTACGGATGAGTAAAGGCGACATCAGTAAGTTGTTAAATCCCGGGCAGCAGGGTATTACTTTGAATAATCAAACCGGCATCGCATTGAAAAATGCCAATGTGGAACAAGTAATGGCCTGGGCTAATGGCAATTTTGTATTTAATGATGTGAGCATAAAAGAGGTTATGAAAATTGCTGCCCGCTGGTATGATATAGAGGTAGAATATCATGGCAACGTGCAGGTTAAAAAATTCGGTGGTACCACATCAAGGTATAAAAACCTCACAGAGTTACTTGACAATATGAGCGAAACAGGGCGTATCCACTATAAAATTGAGGGAAGGAAGGTAATACTTATGAATTAAATACTACTAAAACATAGGTATTTAACAAAATGCCGGAAGCGTTCCACCGCTCCCGGCAACAGATATGGGAACTGTTGTTAAGTACCGTCAACGATCGCATTTCAAAACAACCAATTTTTCGATTAACCTAACACTCAAATGTATAAAATTTATACTGCAATAAAATGCGGGGAATACTCCTGCATTACACGTAAATTATTGTTGATTATGAGACTGTCTTATTTTTTATGTCTTATATCTTTCATGCAGGTCAGTGCGGCCTCCATTGCGCAAAAGATCAATTTAGATAAAAATAACGCTTCGCTGCGCGAAACATTGAATGATATCCGCCATCAAAGCGGCTATAGCATTTTTTATGATGTGGACCTGATCAGTAAGGCCAGCAATATTGATGTTCATGTAAAAAATGCCTCTATAGAAGATGCTTTAAAACAATGCTTTGCCAACCAGCCTTTTGATTATAAGATCAAAGAAAGAACCATCTTGATCATCCCAAAAGCAGACCAGACTCTTAAAGCCCCGGTTGAACTGGCCGTTACTATAACCGGTAAAGTAACCGATGACCATAACCAGCCTTTACCCGGTGCAACGGTAAGGGTTAAAGATTCGCCAACTGCGGTAGCTACCAATAACGATGGCCTTTTTAAAATAACCGCGCCTAACGAGCAAAGCATCCTGGTTTTCTCAATGATTGGTTATGAAACCCAGGAAATTACTATTGGGAAGAATATTTCTTTGAACATTGTTTTAAAAGAACAGAATACCGGCCTTAATGAAATTGTGGTGGTTGGTTTCGGCACCCAAAAGAAAAAGGACCTGACCGGCGCGGTTTCGTCCTTAAAAAAAGCAGATATTGAAAACCAGGCAACGCCTAACATCCTGACTGCCATTGCCGGCCAAATGCCGGGTGTTGATGTTAAACAGAGCGATGCCACACCTGGTGGTAACCCGGTGATCAGGATACGTGGTACGGGATCATTAGGCGGCGGTGGGGCCAGTAATGCCCCGCTTTATGTGGTTGACGGTATCCCGCTGGAAGATGCCACCGGCATCAATGCCATTAATTCAAGCGATATCGAATCCATAGATGTACTTAAAGATGCGGCTTCGGCGGCCATTTACGGTGCCCGTGGCGGCAACGGTATTATATTGATCACCACCAAAAAAGGTAAGTTGGGCAACCCTACTATTGATTTTGCTTACTCCAGCGGTTTGCAGGTTTTGCCGAAACAGATAGAGGTGCTAAACCGTGACCAGAACATTCAATACATGAAGGAATTAACCGCTGCCAACTGGGCATCGGTAGGTGGCAACCCGGCTACACCAAATGGGTCACGTACTTTTTCCGGTAGTTTTGCCCCCTATAATTACATTCCCGCTTTTGATAACCCCGACACTATTGCCAACACCAACTGGCAGAATGAGATCTATCACCGAGCCATTCAGTCTAATTACCAGGTAGGCGTTCAGGGCGGATCAGAAAAATTTAAATATTTCGCATCCGGTAATTATTATAAGCAGGACGGTATCATCAGGCGCACCGGTTTCGACCGTTATACCGCCAGGGTAAACATAGAGTCTACCATCAGCAAAACGGTTAAGATGGGGCTTAATTTTACACCATCCTACACTAAAAATAATAATTTGCCAACTAACGGGCACTGGAGCGGGGCGCCTGGTGGCGAGGCAGTAACCATATCCACTTCGCTTTTAATGCCGCCCACCATCCCGGCACGCTACCCTAACGGGCTTTACGGTATGACAGAAGGGTACCAACTATATTATAACACTCATGCCTATAACCGTTACCTGAGCCCTATACAACCCATATACGAGCAGGCTTACCGCAATACTTCGGCCACTAACCGCTATTTAGGTACCGTTTATATTGATGTAACGCCGCTGAAGAATTTATCCTTCAGAAGCAGTATTGGTATGGACTGGCGCGCTACAGAGAATAGTTTTTACCATCCAAGTACAGTATCATCAGCAGTTAACGGTGTATTAATACCCAGCTTTCCGGGTACCAGGGCCTCAAACATTGTGGCCAACGAGTCGAAAAATACATACCGTACCATCAGTTGGGATAACACGGTTAACTATCGTCGCTTGTTTGACAAGTATCACGATGTAACTTTTGTAGGCGGTTACTCCGTTCAGCAATTCCATACCGAAGGTGTTTCAGTTGCCGGGCAGGCCAATACCTTTATTAATGATTTGGTGCCATCTCCGGCCGGGGCCTCTATCCGGAATGGTAACTATAGCGCCAGTGAATATGCGCTGATCGGCTTTTTTGGCCGCTTAAGTTACTCCTACAAAGGTAAATACCTGTTATCCGGTTCGTTACGTAATGACGCTTCCAGCCGTTTTCCCGAAGTTAGCCGCCACGGTTGGTTCCCGGCCATATCTGCCGGCTGGCGTATAAATGAAGAATCCTTTTTTAAAGCGATTAATTTTGTAAGCGACCTTAAATTAAGGGTAAGCTATGGTGTAACAGGTAATTATCCTACTAACCTGTATCCCTACCAGGCGGTGCTTAACCAACTGAATTATAATTTTAACGATGTACAGGCCGGCGGCCTGGTACCAAGCGGTATTTTAAATGATAAGCTGACCTGGGAAACCAATAAGCAGGTGAATATCGGCTTTGATGTTGGCGTGTTTAACAACCGGATCAATTTTTCTCTCGACTATTATAAACGGAACACCACCAATTTATTATACACCATACCAATCCCGGCTATTTCGGGTTATGTAAACACATTTGGTAACGTTGGCGAAATTGAGAACAAAGGGCTGGAACTGAACTTGTCTTCGGTTAATATTAAAACCAGCAATTTTACCTGGGGTACCAATTTCAATATCGGCGGTAACCAAAATAAAATTGTTCACTTAGGTACAAACGATGCTGATATTATTACTACCGGGGATAATCCGCTGGTAACTATTTTAAGGGTTGGCCAGCCTTTAGGGATGTTTTACGGTTACAAAACCGCCGGTATTTTTATGAACCAGGCAGATGTGTTGGCCAACCCCAGCATGAAATTTAATGCTTCCAGCGGCCCCGGCGATACCAAATTTGTTGATGTGGATGGTAACGGCACTATCACGCCTAACGACCGCACGCTGTTAGGGAACCCGGCCCCTAAGTTTACTTATGGCATAACCAACAATTTTAAGTATAAGGATTTTGATCTGAGTATCCAGTTACAGGGGCTGCAGGGTGGTAAAACGTTCTTTTTATTAGAACGCTTTATTGCCACTGGGCTAACCACCTCTAACCAATTGAGCGAGTATGCACTTAACCGGTGGAAATCTGATGCGGAACCGGGTGATGGTATTATGCCACGGGCGCAAATACAAGCCCGCGGGCCATCAGTGGGATTGAGCGAAAGTTCGCTAAACCGATGGTTGTATGATGGGACTTACCTGCGCGTCAGAAATATCGCGCTGGGTTATAACATACCCGGTAAGTATATTAAAAAACTGGGCTTAAGGTCTGTAAGGGCTGTTTTAACCGCGCAAAATGTTTACACCTTCACAAAATATATAGGTTACAGCCCTGATAGCAATCATTTTGGGGAACAGGCGAGCGTACAGTCGGTTGATTATGGCGTTTACCCGCAGGCACGTGTTTTCACGTTCGGCTTAAACGTAGGATTATAAGCATTAAACATAAAAATCATTATGAAAAAATATATTATAAGCACAATGATGCTATTACTTTTTGCCGGTTGCAAAAAAAGCATTCTTGACCTTTATCCTTTAACAGCGGGCAACGTAAAGGATTTCTACAAATCGTCCACCGATTTTCAATACGCGGTAACCGGCCTTTATGCCACTTTGCGAACCGAAGGTATTGTAAATGAATTTGTATTGGGCGACCTGCCTACCGATGACACCTATACCGCATCGGGCCGTTTAATTGCCGGTGAGCCGGATTATGATAACCTTACCGTTTTTCCTTCCACTTCTGCAGCCAGTACCATTTTAGCTAACCGGTGGAATAATTGCTATGTGGGTGTTAACAGGGCCAATAAGATCATTGGCCAGATTGACCCTATTGCCATGGATGCGGCATTGAAAAAGCAATATAAAGGCGAGGCGGATTTTTTTAGGGCCTTTTATTATTTCACCCTGATAAAAACCTTTGGCGATGTACCTTTGGTCACGTCATCTTTAGCCACCGTAAGCGAATCGTACGATTATGGCCGTGAGAGTAAAGTTAAGATATACGCCCAAATTCAGCAGGACCTGACCGAGGCCATCAGTTTGTTACCGGCAACTTATACCAGTACAGATCTGGGCCGGGTGAGCAGTGTTTCGGCCAAGGCCTTATTGGGCCGGGTGCTGTTGTTCCAAAGCAAGTTTGCCGAAGCCGCGCCAATACTTAAATCGGCTATTGATAACCCGGGGACATACGGGCTTGTGACCACAGGCTACGCCACTATTTTTGCTTATAATAATGGCGGCAATAAAGAGATACTTTTTGCCAATCAATATTCGGGCGCGGTAGTGGGTCAGCAATCAGGTATTACTAATGTTTTTTCACAAACCAATTTCCCTACGCCCGATGTTTATGCCGCGTTTGAAGCCGGTGACCTTAGGCGTGATGTTTCTATCCTGGGCATACCGGGTACCACTGGTGTGGTCCGCAAATTTATTGACCCGGTTACGGGGCAATTGGGCGGGATGGATAACCCTATCATCAGGTTTTCGGATGTGCTGCTCATGTATGCCGAATGCCTGAATGAAGCCGGGGATGTACCCGGCGCGCTGCCTTATATTAACCAGGTGAGGGCAAGGGCGTTTGGTAACACAACACATAATTATCAAAACACCAATCCGGCTATAGCCAGTACTTATGTTTCAGGGCAAACCGATCTTAGAGATAAAATTTTAAAAGAGCGCCGCCTTGAATTTTGTTTCGAAGGGCAGCGTTTTTGGGATTTGGTAAGAACCAACCACTTCGATATCCTGAATGCCTATTTTAGCAATAGTAAAATTTTGGTTAATGGTAGTATTGAGCAAATTAAGGATTATCAAAAACTCTATCCGGTACCGCAAAGTATCCTTGATATTAATCCATCAAAATATACCCAAAACCCAGGTTATTAAGAATTAAAATTCCACTTAAACGTATTTTATAATGCATTTCAGGATCATGGTTATCTTGACATGGGTGTGCTGTATCACAGCCGCCCATGCTCAAACCTATAATATATTAGACTATCATGCCGTGCCGGATGGAAAAACGGCGAATACGCAGATGATTCAGCGGGCGGTAGATGATTGCGCCGGGCATGGCGGCGGTACCGTACTGGTACCGGCAGGCGTGTTTGCAACGGGTATGATCGTTTTAAAAAGCCGGGTGGAGCTTCACCTGAATGCAGGCGCGGTATTGCAGGCCATAGCCGGTCAATCCAAATATCTAAGCCTGGTACTGATAGACCAGGCCGAGCAGGTATCCATTACCGGAGCGGGTACATTGTTTGGCAGTGGCAAAAGTTTTACCGTACAGGAATCTTTCCCCAACAGGCCAACTGTGCTGTATGTAAGGAATAGCAAGCATGTCAGTATAACAAACATCACCCTAAAACATGCCGCGGCCTGGACCCTGCGCCTGCAAGGATGCGAGGGTGTCCTTATTAAAGGTATCACTATTTATTCGCACGCTAATTTTAATAATGATGGTATTGATATAGACAGCAAAGATGTGATCATTTCCGATTGTAATATTGACAGCAGTGACGATGGGATCTGTTTGAAAAGTGAGGACCCGGATAAGCTTTGCGAAAACATCACCATAACCAATTGCCTCATCGCGTCAAATTGTAATTTTATTAAAATGGGTACGGGTTCGGTATCCGGTTTTAAGAATATTACCATCAGCAATTGCGTTTTACGCAAAGCGTCCGAATCGCCCTTGCATCACTGGTATACCCCGGCCACAAATTTTATTACAGATACCATTACCGGCATTAGCGGGATAGCCCTGGAAGTTGTAGACGGCGGGCAAATGGATCAGGTAAGCATCTCGAACATCAGTATGGTGGGAGTACAAACGCCTATTTTTATCCGCCTGGGTAGCCGTAAAAACCCTACGGGTTCGCTTAAAAATGTGATCATCAGTAACGTGGTAGCAACCTCGCGCAGTCGTATGGCCAGCACCATATCTGCCGTTAATGGTTTCTACATCGAAAATGTCACCTTACGGGATATCCTGATCAAAAGCCAGGGCGGAGGGACCGCTGCCGACGCGCAAAAGCCGGTGCCCGAAAGTGCCGATGCTTACCCCGAAAACCGGATGTTTGGCTGGAGCCTGCCGGCCTATGGGCTGTATGTGAGGCACGTTAAAAATCTCACTTTGGATAACGTGCAACTGCAACTGTTAAATCCCGATAACCGCCCTGCCATTTGGCTGGATGATGTGCAACAACTAAATGCAAATGCCCTGAAGATTGACCAACCGGCGGGCAACACCAAATGGCTAAAGCAGGTAAATGTTTCAGCGGTTAAAATCACCAATACTTATTTAAGATGCAAAACCAGAAAGTTTTGAAGATCATAAACGGCTGTTTAGCACCGTGTTTTTATTGAACAATTAACCAAATAATTATAAACCAGTAATCAAACCGACAACAAAATGAGAACTAACCCACTACAACGGATTACCTTGTCTTTAGCATTGTTAGTGCTTTTGATGATGTCGTGCAAAACTGAGAACCTTTTAGCGCTGAAACCCGGCACGACGACACTCAGGACTGAAAACGCCCCTGGGCAATTTATCGTAACCCCAAGAAAGGCCTCTGATTACATCAATTCTATCGGGGTAAATATACACATGCGATTTACGGCGTATAAAAACAACTTTGATAATATCATTTTTCCTAAACTAAAAACCCTTGGCATCAAAAACATTCGTGACGGTGTGCCATATAAAGGTTTTCTTAATGCTTCAGATACCGCTATCATTAAAAACCGTTTCATTAAGCTATATGATAGCCTTGGCATAAAGGTTACCTATGCTTTAGATAGCAAAAAACTGTTTGACAGTGTTGCCTTGCGTAATAGTGCATACTATCTGTCGGTTTTTAGAACTTCGGCTAAGCTACGCCAAACCATTCAAACACTTGAGGGGTTTAACGAGCCCGACCTTACCATTTATACCTGGGATACAACGCCTTCAAAATCGCAATGGGCCCAAATTACTTATGATATACAAAAAGGCTTGTATACCGGTGCGCATACGGGGTCTGATTTTGCCGGCATACCGGTAGTTAGCACCAGCCTCACGGCATATTGGCAAAACAGGCCACCCCTGGTAGCCGCCATAACACCGCACATCAGTACTTATTTTGACTATGCTAATTTTCATTGCTATGATGCCGGCAATGTCAATTGGAAAATGTTTCCCGCTACTTATTACGATCTTACCAAAAGCTTTTTCCCAACCATACAACAGGGAAAACCTTATATGATCACGGAAACCGGTTATGAAAATGCACGCTATTGGAACGTGCCGGGGTCGCCGGGATACCTTCAATCATCTTACCATTACCTATCAGAGCTTAGCTCAGGTAAGTATTATTCGGTGTTGTTTATGGAGCAAATGAAACGCGGCGCTGCCCGGGTTTATGCCTACGAATTCCTTGATCAAAACACCAGCGACCAAACCAGCAGTGAAAATAATTTCGGCTTAATACACACCGACGGTACAGTTAAACCGGCCTTTACCGCTATCAAAAATACCATCGATCTGTTAAAAGATGTCAATACAGCATTTACACCCACGCCATTAACTTATATGATGAGCGGTGACACTACTAATATCCGCACCTATTTATTTCAAAAAACGGATGGGCGTTATTATTTGGCGTTATGGCAAGGCCAGCCATCCGGGGTGAACTATGATTTTCCGAACTTCCAGGATCTGCCTGCCGACACTCAAAATATTTCCATCACGTTTACACAGCCGTTTGCCACAGCAAAAACATATAAGCCCATGGAGTCGGCTAACCCGATCACTTCGGGCATAAACATCGTGACGATGAATTTAGCCGTGCCGGATCAGTTGCTGATAATTGAATTGAAACCCTGATAGCTATGAATTTATCCGGCAAGTTTATTTTAGTTGAAAGTGTAACCCTCAACGGTAAGCCTTACTACAAGCCATACATTACCCATCAGGAATTGATGAGTGGCGGCACCATTACATTTATCATGGGGAGTAAACCTGTTTCGGCCAAAACCTCAACCAGTTATTAATTTCTGTACAGATGAAAAAGAGAATTATTCAAGCCTTTATCACCTTTATTATTTTTCATATTATCCCGGCATTGGCACAGCAAAAACAGGCACCATCAACCGGTTTGTTTACTTCCTGTCTTAAAATCGTTCCCACTTCCGTAAAAACAGTAAGTGTAAATACAGACAGCGTAGTAGTACGCCGGATAACGTTTACATCCCGCAAGGGTGTTAATACCATTTATGGGATAATAGCGTCACCTGCTGCGCCGGGTAAATACCCTGCCTTGTTAGTGATGCATGGCGGCGGCAGTTATGCCGATGAACTGGAAGGCTTTATCCGCAAGTATGCAGCACAGGGATATGTGGCTATGGCTGTTGATGAGCCCGGCATTTGCAACCCCGGCAAAGCAAAGCTATCCGAAGGCGCCTGGCGCAATCGGCCTAAGGAGCCCGATTCCAGGTTTGATATTGCCCAAAGTGTTGATAGCAGTACACTGGTAGATGCCGTAACAGCGGGCCTGGGCGCTTTTAATTTGCTGGAAAATGAAGTCAATGTTGATCGTAACTACATCGGCATTACTGGTTTTAGTTGGGGCGGCTATATGACTACTATGCTCTCCGGCCTGCTCGGTAACCGCGTGAAAGCCGCTTATGCTGTATTTGGCTGTGGTTTTTACGAAAAAGGATCGAACTGGAAAGATTTGCTGGGCACCATGCCCGAAAAAGAACGCATGGCCTGGCTGGCTAATTTTGATGCCGGCCGAAAAGCGCCCGGGATTAAATGCCCCTATTTTATAGAGGCCAGTGTAAACGACAAATACTTTTGGCCTGAAGCGGTAATGGCTACTTTAAACGCAGTAAATGCCCCCAAAAATTTGGTTTGGGGGCCAAACCTGGACCATGTGCGGCTTAATGCAGGCGAACGTATGCAGCAGCTGTATTTTGATTATTACCTCAAGCAGCAAGGCCAGCCTTTCGGCAAGGTTAATATCATAAAAACACGAACCATAAATAGGGGAAGCGATATTTTGGTTAATGTAACGATGCCGAAAAATATCAGAACCAACTCTGTTACGCTTTATTATGGCAAAAAAAATGCTGCAAGGGCTACCAAAAAATGGACGCCGGTTATAGCCGTACAAGTAAGCGCTCATACCTACAAAGTGAAATTGCCGGAAGGGATCCAGGCTGCCGGGGTAGATTATTACCTGATAGCTACCGATAATCGCAAAATTAAAACAGCAACTTATATACAATAATTAAAATGATGATCAACCGGAAGATAATAATAGCAGTTGCAGTATTGCTTGCCGTTATTCATACAGCCTTTGCTCAAAAAAACACAATTTCCCGGGGGAAAGTAAGGGCGGAATTTACGACGAACAGCCTGGGTGAAATGTTTTATTTGGTGGCTGCCGATCTTCCGGAAAATTATAAGGAGCATGCTGATGCGTTTCAATTTATAAAAGATGTGCCTGTAGATTGGGATGATACCAAAATATTAGCAGCCGAACCTGGCGATTATGTAACTATTGCCCGCAAAGAAAAAGGCAAATCCAACTGGTATATCGGGGCCATTACCGATGAGACTGAACGAAACGCGGTTATTCCGCTGAGTTTTTTAGATAAGGACTGGGAATATAAAGCCCGGATCTATAGCGACGCACCGGGCGCCGGCTTTAATACCAACCCCGAAGCTTATATCATTAAAGAACGGTTATTAAATAGCCGGGGTACTTTACATATCAGGCTGGCTGCCGGTGGTGGCTGTGCTGTGAGTATAGTACCGGTAAAACCTGCACATCGTTAAACGATTATGAAATTTAAGCACATGATTATCGGGGGGCTGGCTGTGGCAGCCGGCCTGTTTGCCGGCTTTAAAAAAGAGCGGCCGGCACTTTACCTGATCGGCGATTCCACTGTAGCTAACGCTCCGCCAGATAGCTTTATCCAGGGTTGGGGCGCGCATCTGGCTTCCTTTTTCGATACCACAAAGATCAGGCTACAGAACCGGGCGGTGCCCGGTACCAGCAGCCGGACCTACCAAACCAAAGGCGTTGTATCTACAGATCAATTAAAGAACGGCCTGTGGGACAGTGTAATGGTCACGCTGAAACCAGGTGATTTTGTCATTATGCAATTCGGGCACAATGATGACAGCCCGATTGATGATACCGCCCGGTCTCGGGGGAGCTTAAAAGGCACCGGCACCGATAGCGCGGTAATATTTAATCGTTTTTTAAAAAAGCAGGAAACCGTGCATACTTATGGCTGGTACCTTCGTAAATTTATATCAGATACCCGCTCGCGCGGGGCAGTGCCGGTCATCTGTTCGCCTATCCCGAAAGATTTATGGAAAGGTAGTCTGGTGGTCAGGAATACAGATGATTATGATAAGTGGTGCGCCGAAGTTGCTGCAAATACCGGCACTTTGTTTATCAACCTGAATAAAATGGTTGCCGATAAATATGATTTGGATGGGCAAGCCAGGGTTGATGCGCTTTACTTTGTGAAGGATCATATACATACCACACTGGCAGGCGCCCAAATTAACGCTGGTTTGGTAGCGTCCGGCATCCGTGAAAGCGATAGCCCGTTAAAAAAATATTTAAAAAAACAGTAATGAATATACTTAAAGGTTTGGTGATGGCATGGCTGCTGCTGATTGCTGTAAATGTGATGGCCAAGCAGCAGGAAGGCGCACAGGATTCCCTGGTGACTAATCTTCGTCAAAAGCTTGGCAGCCTGAAACTGGATGGTATAACTATTACCGATATCCAGTTTGTTCCGCAAGGTAATTATACGCCGGCAGCTACCGGTAAAGAACTGACGGATTTGCCGGATTTTTGCCGGGTAGCAGTCACGCTGCGGCCAGCGAGCGAAATGAAAAATTCGATAGATTAGTTTAGAGAATACCACAAGAATTATGAGATGGCCTCTAATCTTTTTTATTGAAAGTTAATAGTATCTGAAGAAATAAGATCGTATCATAAAATCAGCATCTATCTATTACTAAATGAGATTTTCACCAAATAAATCTTTTGCATCTACAATATCCTGTATATCAGATACAAAGGTCGACATATTGCATGTTTCTTCTACATATTAGGTTGAAAGCCTCAAGTCGAAAGATTTGAGGCTTTTTTATTTCTGGCAATTGTAGATTAATGGTGCAGTGAAAACACGACTATAAACAGATGATTTTTTTAAAAGACTAATCTGCTTATTGATTTATTTTTTTGATAAACTTTACTTTTATTACCTGTTTACATTTGCTTTTAAAGCGAGTACTTATTATCAAAGTGAAATATATCTTTGCATTTGTTTAAATTTAACAATCATTAAAATCAATGCACGAAAACCTATTAGCATACATCAAGCAACACGCTACATCGCCACTTACAAGTGATGAAGAAGCGTTAATTGTAACTGCTTTTCAACCAAAAAAACTCAGAAAAAAGCAATATTTTCTGGAAGAAGGCAATGTGTGTAAATACGTTGGTTTTATTGTAAAAGGTGCTATGCGACAATACAGTGTAGATGACAAAGGAGTGGAGCATATTGTACAATTATACATTGAAAATTATTGGGCAAGCGACCGTGAAAGTGCTGTCATGCTTACTCCATCGAAATATTATATTGATGCCTGGGAAGCTACCGAACTACTCATTGCTACAGTAGCAGACATGCTGGATCTGATAGAAAGAGTACCTTCATTTGGACAAATGACAAGATTAATGGATCAAAGAAGTTTCATCGTTTCTCAGCGAAGGTTGAATTCTACCATTAGCAATACAGCAGAAAAACGCTATGAAGAATTTGCCGATAACCACCCTCAATTTATTCAACGATTTCCCCAACATCTCATTGCTTCTTTTCTGGGCATAACTAAAGAAACTTTAAGCAGAATTAGAAAACAAGCAATTAAATAAATTCTATTTTAAATTTTGGTTTTACAAAAGCGTTGATATTTATCAACGCTTTTTTTTATCATTTCTCATCGTTCCCGGGCGTGCTGTTGCTGCAATTTTACATCATAAAACAAACAGATGAAAAAGCAAACAATAGTAGTAATTGGAGCAACAGGCTCACAAGGTAAGGGTATTGTAAATGCCCTTGTAAGTGAAGGCTCTTTTAATGTGAAAGCAATAACCCGTAATCCGGAAAAATATACTGGCAAGGCAAATGAAGCAGTTTATGCAGATCTAAAAGATTTGCAATCCTTAAAAGATGCTTTTACAAATGCTTATGGCGTATTTGTGGTAACCAATTTTTGGGAAGGTGCAGACGAAATCACCCAAGGTAAAAATGCCATTGAAGCAGCAAAAGCAACGGGAGTGCAACATTTTATTTGGTCAACACTTCCGGATGTTGAGCTCATTAGTGAAGCAGGATTTGAAGTGCCTCATTTTAGTGGCAAAGCTAAGGTGGATGACCAGGTGCAAAGTGCAGGGTTCAAATATGCAACATTTGTTCAGCCGCCGTTTTATTTTCAAAATCTTGTTGGAATGCTGGGGCCACAACCAAAACAAGATGGCACAACCGGTTGGACACTACCGATTGACCCAACAAAAAAAGCGATTCACATGTCGGACATTAATGACCTGGGAAAAGTAGTAACCGGTGCATTTTTGGAGCCCGAAAAAGTTGGAAACGGTAATTACCTTGCCCTGGCAACAGGGTTGTACAGTTTTAATGATATCATAGAAGCCTATAAAGCCAATGGCAAAGAGTACACCTTTTCACAAGTGCCGGCTGAAATATTTTCAACTTTTTTTGAAGGGGCAAAGGAGTTAGCAGAGATGTTTGGGTATTTTGAAAAATACACTTACATGGGACCAGATTCAACGCCACGAATTGAATTGGCAAAAGAAACTGCCACCCACAAATTTGTGCCGCTCCAGGAATGGCTTAGTAAAAACAATTAAGCAAATGAAAAAGAAAACGAGTTTCACAACAAAAGGTAATAGTGCTGCAGTAGGCCCGCTATCAATCCAACGAATGTTACCTAATCGATACGCTAACAAAGTTGGTCCTTTTGTATTTCTCGATTATGTTCCCCCGGTCGTTAAAGAAACCATAACCAAAAATGGTATGGGAGCCCATCCACACCGAGGCATTGCAACATTAACCTATATTCTTCAGGGCGAAGTAGAGCATTTTGACAGTGCAGGAAATGAGGCGATAATTCATTCAGGAGGCGCACAATGGATGAAAGCAGGTAATGGAATAATCCACGATGAAAATTTAAATTACGACTCCCGGACAGAGAGCAAATTTATCCAGGGTTTTCAATTCTGGATAAATCTACCGGCAATAAACAAAGCCGAAAATCCGGCTCATATAGCTGTTCAAGCCAATGAAATACCCAAAAAAACATTGCCAAATGAAAGTGGCTGGTTAAAAGTAATTGTTGGCAACTATGAAGAATTGAGTTCGAGTATTCCAAATTATTCCGAACAATTTTTATATCACATTCAATTGAAAGCAGGCACACAATTTTCTGTAGCCATAGAAAATGAGACAGAAGTTGCAGCTTTTTTACCCATGCAAAATGTGGCGCTAAACGGCACCGAGTTTCAAGCAGGTGAGTTTATTGAGTTTGACAAATTGGCCGGAGAAATTGAAATAAACAACACCTCTTTAACAACTGTCGATGTCCTGTTATTTGGCGGTGAGGAATATAAAGAACCTA
Source organism: Mucilaginibacter sp. (assembly GCF_041660805.1). Classification (GTDB taxonomy): domain Bacteria; phylum Bacteroidota; class Bacteroidia; order Sphingobacteriales; family Sphingobacteriaceae; genus Mucilaginibacter. The sequence continues at coordinate 149,109 of NZ_JBAZVP010000009.1, forward strand.
TTGTAGCCGAAGGTCCGTTTGTAATGAATTCTCAAGCCGAAATAGCAATTGCCTACCGGGATTTTCATGCAGGGAAATATGGGGAAATAAAATCAACAGCACAAAAATAAATTAGTCCGGGATAAAATATCATCATCAAGTATTAAATGAATCCGATTATGAGTAACAACACAAACAGCATCAAGGGCTTTGCCACAGCCGAAGGCGAAGGCGAGCGCATCTGGTTCGTCGCCGATACATTGACGCTCAAGGCGACCGCTGCGAGCACCGGTAAAAGCTACACCGTAGTGGAGTGCCTGACTACCCCCGGCGGCGGGCCTCCTCCACACATCCACACCAACGAGGACGAGTTCTGGTATGTCCTCGACGGAACTTTCGAAATCCATATCGGCGATGAGGTGCATGCCATCGGGCCGGGCGGGTTTGCCTTCGGGCCACGCGGTACGCCGCACTACTTCCGCAACACCGCAGCAACCCCGAGCCGGATCCTCTTGGCCTTCACGCCTGGTGGGATCGAGGATTTCTTCCGCGAGTCCGGTCAGCCGGCAATCAATGACGGACCAGCACCCGCAGTTGATGCGGCGGAAATCGCCCGCATGGCGGCGGCTGCTCCGAAGTACGGTATTGAGCGCGCCTTCCTCAACGATTAAGTCACATTATGTGGCTTTTTTGTGCTCGATTTTTGGGCGGTTGCCGGCTTCCTAGAATTGCGTTCGGGAGTCGGCCCACAATATTTTTTAAAATACTTTGTATTTCAAGTATTTAATTTAACTTTGTATTACAAAGTACTTTCAATAATGATGAAAAATTAAACGCTATGAAAATTTCAAGAAAAAAATTTGTTTCCCTCTTCCTCATTTCTGGGTTTGCCTTTCTTTTTATTTTCAATGTAATTTTTCGATCAGTCGTCAGGCTCATTCCTGAAAGCGGAGAGTCTTTTCTGGGAACGGAATCGCTAACAGGATGGAAGAGCATCGTATCCACAATTCTATATCCTATCAAAATTGTTTTGGTAGGCCCCATGCTTCCCCTTATCAATTTGCCAGATCCGCCACCTCCATTTTTGGTTATTGGGTTTGCTTTCTACTGGACTATCCTCGCCCTGGTAATTTATTATCTCATCGGTAAAATTAAGCTCTCCAAACTAAAAACCTGATTTTTAGCGGATCAGAATATTCCGCGATTTTTATTTCAATAATTGGAGCAAGTCCCAAAAAGTTCGACATTTCGCCGGTTCCATCTACAAAACACGTAAGAAACCCTGAAAGTCGAACTTCTCTTCCGAAAATCGACGTTTTCAAGGCTTTTTCATTTTCTCCTCTTCCACTCTTTATTAAAATATTTGGCGTTAAATGAATCAAATCATTTCGGAACACTTTGACCAGCTTTATTACCTGACCTTCGATGTCATTTCGGCGCCCGAGCCATAAAAGCATGTAGTGTCAGCAATACCGGCTTTCTGAAAATTTTCTTGACGTTGAGGCGGGAGAAGAACTAGATTTGTTATTCCTCGAATCTATTATGATACCTTTCTCACCAATGAAAAACTTTGTATTAACCGCATATCTTCTGCTGGCTTTCTGCTGTACCCTTAAAGCATCTCCAGAAACCGACAAAACAGACAGTCTATTATCCGTATTGAAAACAGAGTTGGGCAAAAAAAAGTATTATGACCAGCAAAAAGAGACACGGATACGGAGGCTTAAAGATGCATTCCAACGTGTTGCTGCCGATGACCTAAGCCGGCAATACAGTACATGTAAAGCGTTGGCAGAGGAATATCAGGATTATCAGTTCGATTCTACGTTTGTATATACGAGGAAGCTGATCGCTCTGAGTAAAAAACTCCGTGACCCTATAAAACTCAATGAGAATAAGATCCGCCTGGGTATTACACTCATTGCCTCAGGAATGTTCAAGGAAACTTTTGACTGTCTTCGTGAAATTGAGCCAGCATATTTGGACAAACGGCTGAAAAGAGCCTACTATGAATTGAACGCATGGGCCTACTCTGACCTGGCGAAGTACAACAAGGATAAATTTTATGCACCGGACGACCGGAGGAAAAAATTTCTTTACCTGGATTCCGCTATCGCACTGACCGCACCAAATTCTTTCGGACGGCTGATCCTGCAGGCCCAGCTCCCGGATACACCGGGTGTAAAAATACGCCGGCGCCAGTATTACCTGATACTTTTAAAACGAAAACTTAGTCCCCATGAAGAAGCAATGGTCTCTACCGGGCTCAGCCGTTATTGTTCTGGTAAAGAAAAGGTACGCCTGCTGGCTATTGCCGCCATCAATGATATCCGAACCTCTACAAATGAAACGCAAGCTATACTGGCACTGGGGAAGGAGTTATACAACCAGCGGAGTGTGCCGGACGCCTACCTGTTTATCCAGCAGGCCATGAATCAGGCTAACCTTTTCGGCGCCAAACTACATAAGTACCAGGTGGCAGAGATCCTGCCTATTGTAGCAGCCGAAAAGATCCTGCAGGCTGAGCGTGAAAAACAGCGGTTCGTGCTTTACCTGGCCGCTATCCTGGTGTTGATGGTGATTGGCGCGCTTATTTTCTTTATCATATTCGTACAATTCAAAAAGTTAAGGGTTCAGGACCTGCTGATCAGGGAAAAAAATACCGAACTGGAGAGGACAAATGGTAAGTTGGCGGAGGACGGGCGAATAAAGGAGGAATACATCGGTTACTTTTTTGATGAGTTGTCAGGCTATATCTTAAGGCTGGAGAAGCTGAAAAGGACAGTAGAAAGAAAGGTATTAACGGGCCGTTATGATGATGTGTTGAAAGCCGTGGGTATCATTCATATTAAATCCGAACGGAAGAAACTATTTGAGACCTTCGATCAGGTTTTTTTACGAATGTTCCCTGACTTTGTCAACGCGTTCAATTCATTGCTGAGAAAGGAAGATCAGATCTGGCCGAAACCGAACGAAGGGCTGACAGCTAATCTGCGGATCTTTGCGCTGATGCGGCTGGGGGTAACAAGTAATGAAAAAATTGCCGGCATTTTGGAATATACTGTAAGTACGGTATATACTTACAGATTCCGTACCCGTTCAAAAGCAATTGTGCAAAGCGATGAATTTGAGAGCAGAATCATGGGAATAAGATTGACAGGCGCTAATGAAAGTTAGATTTTTTGATGTTACATAACCATTAAAGCTCTTATTATCAATAAAATATAAAAATAACCTGTTAGATTTTTCATCAACGGGCTCTTCTGGCTGCTGCAATTCATGCGGCCTCCTATTTCTTTGTATTACCAATACAGGCCGGTAAACAGGCACGCTACCTAAATAATTATTGTATGAACCATTTTATTATTCCGGCGCCGCCATAGGCTGTTACTCCGTTATGCGCTACAAATTGTGGCCGGTTTATCAACTACATCTTACAACAAACATTAATCTAACTTTTATGCAAATAACAGCTTTACTAAAAACCTTTGTGCTTAGTTTTTTCTGTTTGCTGACGCTCCCTGCCCTGGCGCAGACCAGAGTCTTGTCTGGCAAGGTAACAGATGCAGCGAACGGAACACCGCTTGCCGGTGTGAGCATCGCCGTAACCGGCCTGGGGACAGGAACAACCAGTGACGCCAACGGCGATTTCCGGCTTAACATCCCACAAACAGCCAAAAGCCTAACTCTCAGTTATATTGGTTACAACCGCCAGGAGGTTCCCATTACCACATCTGCCACACTGAACATCCGGATGGAAGCCAGCAGCAAAGCGCTCCAGGAGGTTGTTGTAGTGAGCGTAGGTTATGGCACACTCGATAAAAAGGAGGTTTCGAGCGCTATTACCCACGTTTCTTCTAAAGACCTGCTTTCTGTGGCCAGCAACAACCCGTTGATGTCCCTTCAGGGGAAAGTGGCTGGCTTAAACATCACCAATACGGCCACAGGCGACCCGAATTCCTCGCCAAACATACAGCTCAGGGGCGCCTCATCAAGGAATGCCGGTTTGGGCCCGCTTTACGTGATCAATAACGTGCCGGGCGGAAATATTGACAACATTAACCAAAACGATATTGAAAGCATCGACGTACTTAAAGGCGGTGCGGCATCGGCCATCTACGGTACCCGCGGAAGCAACGGTGTGATCATCATTACCACCAAAAAGGGATCCACACAGTCAAAGATGTTTTATGACGGCTATGCCAGCTTTGATTACCTTACCAACCGTTTACAAAACCTATCTCCCGAAGATTTTATCAAGAACAGGGTACAGAACAGCCAGGGACAGGATTATGGTGCTAAAACGGACTGGTTAGGCGCCGTTACCAATTCGCCGGCTTTCAGTCAAAAGCACACCCTGCAGCTTTCAGGAGGCAGCGCTAAGACGAATTATTTTGCTTCTGCCGATTACCGAAACGCAGATGGCGTGGATTTGAGGGCACATAAAAAAGAATATGGTGCGCGGATCAGCATCAACCATGCTACGGATGATAACATATTTGTTGGCACGCTAACCGTTGCCCCCCGTTTTATGAATACCAGTAACGCGGATGCGGGGAACTTCAACAACGCCCTTACACTCAATCCAACCTACCCCATTTATGACACGGATGGTAAATACAATTACCTCAACACCGGCTTTTTCTCCAATAACCCGGTCGAGAACGCCAATTTGATCAAATCTGACGGAGAGATCAAGGAACTGGACATCAACGGCTCACTTAAGGTAAATATTCTTAAAAATCTTAGTACCACCGTTACATTGTCAGAAATCAGCCGTTCGGTAAGGAACATGAACTTCAGGCCCTCAACGCTTTCAACCATAGTACATTCTAATAAGATAACGCAAACTAATTTCGCGTCACAGGAACAGCAGGAGAACGATCAAAAAAATGTGGAATGGACCGGCAACTACTCTCTTAATTTGAAACAGCACCACTTCAAATTACTGGGCGGTTATTCATATTCATTGTATAACTATAAACAGTTTTATGCGCAGAACTATGATTTCCCGTTTGATGCCTATCTGTGGAACAACCTGGGTTCTGGCTTGTATAACGGCGGAGCGGCCGGCCAGGGTCAGAGTGCTGTGGGTTCAACACAAAATGGATCCACCCTGATCGCATTTTTTGGCAGGCTTAATTATGATTTCAATAGCAAGTATATTCTTACAGCCAGTCTTAGGCATGAGGGCTCTTCCAAATTCGGCATGAATAATAAGTGGGGCGATTTCCCCGCCGTATCCGGCGCCTGGCGCATTACGGAAGAGGATTTTTTCAAAGACAAGGTATCGTGGATCAATGAACTAAAGCTAAGGGCAGACTACGGCATTACCGGTAACCAGGATTTCGGCAACTACCTGTCGCTTCTGCTTTACGGAGGAGCGGGCTACTTTCCTTTCAACGGCGTACAGTATCAGGTTTACGGTCCATCATCCAATGTTAACCCTGATTTGAGCTGGGAAAGGGCTGTCAATTTCAACGCCGGGTTAGATTTTTCTTTGCTTGATAACCGTTTAACTGGTTCAGTAGATTACTACGTAAGGACGAATAAGGATCTTTTGGGCTATTACAATGTTCCTTTGCCTCCTAACCCCCAATCCCAAACATTCACCAACGTTGGGACAATGAAAAACTCCGGTATTGAGGTTACATTGAACGGTAGTGTCATCAAAGGAACGAACTTTAATTACAACCTAACGCTTACCGGCGCCTTCAATAAGAACAAGTTTATCTCTTTTTCTAATGATATATACAAAGGCGCTATATTTCAGGATGTGGCCGGTCTTCCCAGTCCGGGCTCACCAGGCAACATTCAGCGGATAGAAGAAGGACATAGTATAGGCGAGTTCTATACCCTCCGGTCAGCAGGAGTGGATGCAAACGGCGCATTGCTCGTGTACAAGAAAGACGGGCAGGTGGTACCGGCCAACCAGGCATCTAACGATGATAAGCAATACGTAGGAAACGGGCTGCCCAAGTTTATCGGTTCACTGGGTAACAGTTTCCGCTATAAAAACTTTGACCTGAATATCTTTTTACGCGGTTCATTTGGTTACAAGATCTTTAACACCACAGCATTTTACATCGGCACGCCATCCAGCCAGGCTGATGCAAACGTCCTGCGATCTGCTTATGACCCAAAAAGTAAATATTCAAAGCTAACGAGCAATTCTACCACATCTATCGCCTCAGATTATTTCCTCGAGTCTGGTTCGTTTGTAAAGATCGACAATGTATCAATGGGTTATACGCATACGCTTAACCTCAAATACTTAAAGTCTCTGCGGTTCTATGCAACCGGCAGGAACCTGCACACTTTTACTAAGTATACAGGTGGTGATCCGGATCTTGTTCAGGTAAACGGGCTGGTACCGGGGGTTAATACTTCGTTGAACTATTACCCATCCACACTACAGTTGTTAATAGGCGTTCAGGCTACATTTTAAATAAAAAAATCATGAAACATCATATCAAATATTTCAGTAGTATCTTACTATCGTCCCTTTTGATCAGCAGCGGTTGTACCAAACTGGACGAGCACGTTTATGACAAGGTAGACGCTGCCGGTTTCCTCACCAGGAGGGATGACGTGATCCGGGATTTTCTGCGTCCGTTCGAGCATGGTTATTGGAGCATACAGGGCAATGATCTTTACGCGGCGAGTGAAGACTGCACAGATGAAATAGGCACCTACAACCGCCAGGGCGACTGGCAGGACGGTGGTTATTATCAAAGAATGCATTACCACACCTGGACACCCAATGACAATTTCACCAGCGGCGCGTGGACAAATTTTTACCAGGGCATTGTGCTTTCCACCAACTCCATTCAGGATATGGAAAGCATAACAGATCCGGCTAAGCTCAGTCTCAAACCGGAGGAGCTGGCAGATTTCAAGGCGGAATTACACACGCTAAGGGCCTGGTTCTACCTGCGGGCTTTTGACTTTTACCGCAACATAGAGATCATCACAGATGTAAAAAACTCCACGCAGGGGAACAAACAATCGACCCCGCAGGAAACATTTGACTTCATCGAATCGGAACTGAAGGCCGCTATCCCTGACTTGCCTGTTCGCGAATCACTGGGAGCGACCGGTAGCGGGAGATGGACAAAGGCCGGCGCGGCGACCCTGCTGGCCAGGCTTTACCTGAATGCCAAAGTATACACCGGCACCGACAAATTCGCCGAATGTGCAGTGGTTTGCCAGGACATTATCAGTGGCAAATACGGCAATTATGCTTTAGACACCCGGTGGGACGCCCCTTTCGATTACACTAATACCTCTCTCAATTCAGAAGTAATTTATGGTTTCCCGGGAACATTGGCCCGTACCCACTGGCAATATGATGGCGGAATGTTCTTTTGGGGCATGACCTATGACGCAGCCCCGCTGTACTGCGGCTTTACTGATTTGGGTCAGTCCAATCCCAGGTTCGCTTTACAACCCGGAAGGGACGTTGACAGCGTGGAATACACTTTCAAGCTGGGTAAACCCTTTGTTAAGTTCCAGCATTATCCGGATGACCTACGCTTAAAAAAGTACAAAAACCTGGGCAACAGCACCCGCGAGGGAATGTTTTTATACGGTTATCTGCCCTATACCCGTACTGTTAGCGGCGTAACCCGCACAGACACTGTTAAAGGTAATAAAGGTCCGTATCCGCTGTTTATTCGCGACCAGGTGGGCATGTTCCTCGGTACTAAACCGGGCAAAAAGATCGCCGACAAAGAATCGAATATGAACCATGCAGATCATAATTCGGGCGTTTTTCTGGTTAAGTACCCAATGTACCCAACGCCGGATCCGAACCGCATCACCTCCGCCTATGCCGAGATCAGGCTGTCTGAGATCTATTATACACTGGCTGAATGCAAATACCGCACCGGCGACAAACCCGGCGCTGCAGCCCTGCTTAACGCGGTTAGAAGGCGGAACTACCCTACCGGTTCGTCAAGCCTGTATTCTGGAGACGGCAGCCAGCTGAACGACCAGGAAATGCTGGATGAATGGGGCCGGGAATTTATAGGAGAGAACCGGCGTCGTACGGACCTCATACGCTGGGGCGCATTTACTACCGGTACATGGTGGGATAAAATGCCTGATGCCGATAACCACACAGAAATTTTCCCTATTGGCAGGGATATTTTAAACGTTAATCCGCAATTAAAACAAAATCCGGGCTACTAATACATTTCAAATAAAAGCGCTTCCTTTTCAGGAAGCGCTTTTCTCATTTTATAGCCTTAAAGAGACCGCTTCTAACGTTACTATTGCAGGAGCGATTTTCATTTAACGGAAAAAAGATTACCATTGGAGATAATTTTTTCCCTACCACACGCTCTAAAACCAGGGCAGAAGCTACCTCAGCTAAATCTACAGTGCTTATAACGTGCATACAAACTATCCAATTGGGTAGCTTTTCTTGTATATTGCGCCAATAATATGCGATTGTAATAGATGCAATCTTCATAAAGTACAACTTAATACAATATCATGAAACACGAAGATGTGGTTGCAGCCCTTAAAGTAATTGCAGACAAAGGGATGGCGATCAATATAAGCAAAGATGATTTACAAGACCTGAAAGCATATAACCTCATTGAAATTGCAAAGGGCGAAGAAAATGAAAGATCACCGGCCTGTTTATTAACTAAAAAAGGCCGTGTAATGCTTAAAGCAAATTCAAAGTCAGATAATAAATCCTAACTATCTGACTTTAAAAAAAGTGCCTTAATTCCACTGCCATTTTTGAAGCCGCCCGGTTTGAGCAGCCCTGTTTTTGTTAGCCGATATACAGAAGGTTGTAAATGTTTCATGTCCATTATGTAACATAAATGCATCCCGGCATATCTTACTAAATATATACCACCCAATGAACCTTAAACACACAACAGCAGCTCTCTTATTCTTTGGGCTCCTGATTCCCGCATTATCTAAAGCCCAAAGCTCTGCTACGCCAGATAGTATAGATGTATTTTTAAAAAACAAGATGCAGCAACGGCACATTCCTGCATTACAGGTGGCAGTGATCCGCCAGGGAAAAATTATAAAGTTCAAAAGTTACGGAACAGCTAATCTCGAAAATAATATAGCGGCCACGGATGAAAGTATATTCTCTGTAAATTCAATTACCAAAGCTTTTGTAGGTGTAGCCATTATGCAATTGGCAGAAGAAGGAAAACTGAAGATAACAGACCCTGTTTCTCTTTATGTAGATAGCTTACCGTTAGCCTGGCAAAAGATCACCCTGCAGCAGGTATTAACGCACACTTCCGGCTTACCTGATATTCTTGATGCTAATGAACAAGTAATGGGAGATGGCGACGAAAATGCGGCCCTGAAAAAAGTAAAAGAGTTACCCCTTGAATTTAATGCAGGCGAGAAATTCCGCTATAACCAAACTGGTTATGTTTTACTTGGGGACATCATTACAAAACTGAGCGGCATGCACTTTACCAAGTTTATTGAAGACAAGCAATTTAAAGTAGCAGGAATGAAACTAACCCGATTTGGTGATTCTTACGATGTGATCCCTAATTCGGCAGGTGCTTACACTATGACCAAATATATTGCCGGTCAATTCATAAGAAATAGCAGCCCCGGTGTTGCTTATATGCAGTTCCCTGTTTTCTTCAGAACGGCAGCCGGAATTTTATCTACTGCTGGCGAAATGGGTAACTGGATAATTGCATTAAAAGGCGGCAAGCTGTTAAAGCAACAAAGCAGCATAGAGGCGTTATGGAACCCGGCTATATTAAAAAACGGAAAAATAGGCGGATTCAATTCCCTTACTAATGGCTATGCGCTTGGGTGGCCTACTGTTACAAGGGCACAACATCCGGCGGTAGGCCCTGTTGGCGGCGGCAGGTCTGCCTTGTTTGTATATTTAAAGGATGACCTGTCAATAGTTGTACTCACTAATTTAATGGGCTCCAATCCCGAACAATTTATTGATGAGATAGCCGGTTTTTATATACCCGAAATGCACGAAGCAAATGGCTTTGGTTTGCCCCCTGCCATCCAAAAATTAAGAGTAGAGTTGTTAAAGCAGGGTTTCAATAATTCAGCATCTGCGGTAGCTAACTTAAAAAAGAAGGATCCGTTGTTTACCTTAGATGAGGATGACCTTAACGGCTGGGGATATCGGCTATTAAACCAGAAAAAAGCCGTTGAAGCGCTATCAATTTTCAAACTCAATGTGGCGCTTTATCCTCAAAGTGCAAACACTTATGATAGCTATGGCGAAGTTCTTGAAATGATGGGCGACAACAAAAATGCTCTTTTAAACTATAAAAAATCTTTGGCACTGAATCCGAAAAATAAGAATGCGGCCGATAGGATAAAAGTACTATCCGGCAAATAGAGATTCAAAAAAAGCAAAAAGAAACCCCTTTAGTTTTACTACAGGGGTTTCTTTTTGTATAAGCTTTATAATTACTGGCCGACGTAATGCTCACTATTAAACTTAATTGCCTTTAACCTCAATGGCGTGCCAGGTCGACTTTTTCTTGTTGAATTGTAGTAGTTTTACGCTTACATTCTAATACACTTACCAAACTTGCGTTACTTTTTCCATATAGGTTATCTCGGTACTAATTACAGCGGATGGCAAAAACACCCGGATGCAATTAATGTACAGCAAGTTTTAGAGAATTCCCTGAGCCAGGTATTTAAAAAGCCTGTATACATTGTTGGCTGCGGCCGAACAGATGCACAGGTACATGCCAGTCAGTTTTTTTTCCATATGGATGCAGATGATCCGTGGGATTTCGACCTCATCTTCCGGCTTAATAATTTGTTGCCTGATGATATCGCTGTTTTTGATATTATACCAATGGAAGGATTACCTCATGCCCGTTTTGATGCCATAGAACGGAGCTATGATTACTTTATCCATACTTATAAAGATCCCTTTTTAAGTAATTTCAGTTCGATGTATATTGTTAGGGATTGGGATTTAGACAGCATGAAACGTGCCGCAGGCTTATTATTAAAATATAATGATTACCATGCTTTTTGCAAGATGCCTGATAGGAACCAGCATACTATTTGTAACGTTAGCACTGCCGGTATCTTCGCGGATGCTACAGGGGATAGGTTAAGGTTCCATATCTCGGCAAACCGTTTCTTAGGAAAGATGGTACGAATTATTGTTGGTAAGATACTGGATATAGGCGCCGGGAAATTAAGCGTTGACGAATTTGAAGCTCACCTTATTGATCCGCAGTTGCTTCAAGTTATTAAACCCGCCTATCCGCAGGGATTGTATCTCAGCAAGATCAAATACCCATATCTTGATATCCCGCCACGCAGTAAATTCTGTCAGATGCTTGCCGGTGATACCAACACGTGGAAGATTATTTAAGTTGACCAGTCGCCTATAAAGCTTCGTCCATTAAGTAAAGTATCGATTCATAATTTTGCGACACTGCTTTTGACATAGCCATCTCGCAGGTTTTGGTAGATGAATAATACCCATCATAACTACGCTGCTTTACCTCCAGAGCCTCCGGCATAGTTGCCGAGTCGGTTAGTTCAGGAAACAAAAACCCACGATCGCCGGCCATGCCGCAGCAACCTGTATGCTTTGGCACCGTCACTTCTTCGGCAAAATGTTTAGCAAGGGCTACAAACTTGTTAACGGTCTTCATCTTTTCTAATGAACAAACCGTATGCACTGTAATGTTGCCTTTTTTCTGTTTTACAACTACATTGGACTTTACATGGTCATGGAAAAACTCAACACTATCCAATATTTTCAGTTTATCAAACTTTAACTGGTTATCTGCTGTAAGCGCTCCACGCATGTTATGTAAAGTATATGCACATGAGCTTACATCTGTTACTACCGGTAATTGCCCCTCTTTACTTGACACCCATAGCCGTTGGATGATATCATTGGCTGTATATTCATACGCGTCCTTAAATCCTTTGGATGAATAGATCTGACTACAGCAACTGCCACTCAGGTTTTCAAGCACATGTACCGAAACCCCCGATTTTGCACACACACTCATAAAGGTTTCCATAATGCTCTTTTCCTTTCCTTTGTATGTGCCTAACATTCTTGAAATACAGGCGGGAAAATAAACAATGCTTGTAGTAGCGGCACTATTTTCAGAGACACTATTAGCCTTCTGAAAAGACAGATCAGGCGGGTAACTCATCTGATCGGACCATACAGGCATTGTAGGAATTATCTTTTTAAAGGTTTTAGTGAGATTAAACATTGCCTTATCACCTAAAACTTTGTTTGCGGCAAAACCAATTTTTAAGCCGGTACGAATGCCCCACTCAAGAGATTTAAAGTTTTTTGCAGCAAACAAGGCCACCCTGTTTTGAAAAGCAGAATGATTTTCTCTTCGTAAGCGTTTTACCAGGTCGCCGGTATTAATATCTACCGGGCAGGCTGTAGCGCAAAGGCCGTCAACCGCGCAAGTCTCTAAGCCGTCGTACTGATACTGATCCAGCAGCAGTTTATATTTCGTTTCGTCTCCCGCCTTTTGAAGCTTCTTTAAAACCCTCCGGATAACTATGCGCCGCCTTGGCGTGGTAGTTAAATTACGACTCGGGCATTTATGTTCGCAATAACCACACTCAATACATTTATCAACCTCCGCTTCTACAGATGGCAGCTCCTTCAAATCTTTCAGATGTGCTTCCTCGTCGTCATTGATAATAACTCCTGGATTTAGCAATCTGTTGGGGTCAATAGCCTGTTTAATCATTTTCATGATCTGGTAGGCTTCTCCGCCCCATTCCGTTTCAACAAAGGGCGCCATGTTACGGCCGGTACCATGCTCGGCTTTTAGGCTGCCGTCATACTTATCTACCACCAAGGCCACAACCTCGCGCAGAAACAGGTCATATCGCTCCACCTCTTTGGGCGTATCAAATGACTGCGTTACCACAAAGTGGATATTACCATCTTTTGCATGGCCAAATATGATAGCATTGCTGTAATTATATTTTACAAACAGTTCCTGCAGGTCTAAAATAGCATCGCCCAATTTGCTTACCGGGAAGGTAAGGTCTTCTAATATTACGGTTGTACCACTTGCACGTACCGCCCCCACTGCCGGGAAAAGTCCTTTTCTAACCTTCCAAAAAAAGTCCTGCTCTATTGGGTCGTTAGTAAAAACAGGGGCATTTAGTAATGATAATTCTGTTGTTGACTGTAAGAAACCGTTTACTTTAAATTCAAGTTCTTCATAAGTATTCTCCTGAAATTCTATCAATAAAGCTGCCGCTGAAAGAGGTAATTCTTTTACAATTGCCGGCATGCCTACCATATCCTCAACCGACCTTAACGATGCCCTGTCCATTAGTTCTACCATTAAAGCCCCTGCTTCTGTCAACGGAATAATTGCCTGGCAAGCTGAATATATATCAGGAAAATAAAGTAACGCGGTTGATTTGCAAGGGTAATCCGGCACGGTTTGCAATACCGCTTCAGCAATAAACGCCAGTGTACCTTCGGCGCCAATTAATAAGTGAGCTAATATATCAAGCGGATGTGTATGATCAATAAACGCGTTCAGCGAATAACCAACTGTATTTTTGGTTTGATACTTATTCCTGACTTTATTGTACAACGTTTCGTTTGTTTCAATGCGGACTTTAAGGTCTTTCAGCACCTCATAAAGTTGGGAACATTCATTTTGAAAGCGTACGTAGTCCTCTTTGTTTTCGGTGCTGAAGAGCTTCCCATCAGGCAGAATAAATCTTATATATTTGGTAGTATGATAGGAGTTTAATTTAACCCCGCAGCACATACCGCTGGCATTATTTGACAAAATGCCACCCATCATTGCAGCGCTGATGCTTGATGGATCCGGGCCTATCTTTCTTTTATATTTCTTTAAAAAAGTGTTAACCATTTGGCCCGTGATACCCGGCTGTACACGCACCATATCTCCGGATTCGTCGATGATGATCTTATCCCAAAACTGGCTCAGGTCTACCAATATACCATCGGTAATAGATTGCCCGGAAAGACTGGTGCCGCCGGTACGGAATACTAACGGGATACTATACTGATGAGAGAATTTGAATAAAGAAACAATCTCTGCCTCGGTAGCCGGCTGAACTACTGCTTTGGGTACCAGGTAATAAAACCCCGCATCAGAGGCGAACGATACCAGATCAATATATCGTGTTTTGATACGCCCGGCAGGTAATATCTTATTTAATTCTTCTTCAATATTCATTATAATATAATCAGGCGTGTACTTATTTGATCATACACTATCGCGATTGGTAAATCTCCGCATTTTAAATTTTATAAAAAAAGCATATTCATTATGTTTTTCGCGCAACAATAAGCTACTCTCCCGGTTTTATGTTAAACCATCATTATTCACAAACATGGAAAGATTTGATATCAGGATTAAAAAAGGCAAGGAAGAATTTGATTTTGAAGTTAGGGATTACCTGCACCATGAAGGTGAAAAATGCAAGTTCGAGGTATTTAAAGACCATACCCTGGTTGTCAGTTTTAACCCCGACCCGCATGAGAATTTAACCGTGTGCAAAAACCCCGGCAACTTAGATAAACAACTGGTGCATTTAATAGCCGATAAATTAGAAAGGTATACTTAGGATGCAATAAAAAGACAATCATTGCCTCACTATAGTATGACAAATTTGAGGATTGGGGTCATGCTGAGCTTGTCTTGTCATGGTGAGCTTGTCGAACCACATTGTGGGGTGGGCCTTTGCGCACGTCCTTCGACAAGCTCAGGATGACCCTGCAAATGTTATTTCCCATTCAGATTGCTTCCAGAATTATAGCAAGGTTCCTATTATTATAAAGAGAACGCTACATAACTATCGCCAGATTTACTACCTATTTTGCCACCGCCACAGGCAATTACAATATATTGCTTACCATCTATTTCATAGGTTGCCGGTGTGGCATATCCCGCTGCGGGCAGTTTAGCTTCCCAAACCACTTTACCGGTTTTTTTATCAAAAGCACGGATCTTTTCATCCTTGGTGGCTGCTATAAAAACAAGGCCTCCTTTAGTAACCAACGGGCCACCATAGTTTTCAGTGCCGGTAATTGGGATACCCTTTTTGGTTAATTTGTCATATTCTCCTAATGGTACTTTCCACAATAACTTACCAGAAGTAAGGTCGACAGCGTTAAGGGTACCCCATGGTGGTTTAATACCCGGATAACCATCTTTATCAACAAAACGGGTATAACCAGCCATAGTGTAAGGTGCAGGTGGCAATGCGCTTTTAACTATTGTTGCAATAGGTTGAGTGCTGCTTCTCACTGCGGAGCCGGTCGCTTCTTTCTCCGGGATCTTTAGCAGGAAGGTAAGCAGGGCCTTCTTCTCTCCCTCAGGTATCGCTTTAAATGAAGGCATCATATTACGGCCATTATCAATAATATTTTTAGCCTGTAGTTCGGTAAGCTTTTTCTGCAGATTGATAAGGGCAGGTATGGTTGATCCATTTCCTTTCAAATCAACGCCATGGCAGGTAATACAACGCTGGTTATATATAGCGTGCCCGGCCCCGGCTAATGAATGGTCATTGGTGTTATTCTTAGGCACATCTATCATCAACTGTATCCAGGGCAATTCGCTGCTGTTAATGTACATGATCTTGGTTTGCTGGTCTACTGCTGCACCTCCCCATTCGCCACCACCATCAAAGCCCGGGAATATCCAGCCCCCTTCTTTACTTGGCGGACTAAACATTACCCTGTTTTTTACTTTCAGATATTTTTCCATCATATCTTTATGCGTCTCGGGCGTAAGATCTGTTACATCTTCGGGCGTAAATTTTTGGCGTGCAAAAGGCTCGGGCAATGTTGGTATTGGCTGTGTAGGCCATGGTTTTTCGCCTGGCAGCCCATTGGTAGGCACGCCTTTTTCATTGATCGGGAATATAGGCTCGCCCGTTACACGGTCAAACATAAATATGTAGCCATGCTTGGTTATTTGTGCTACTGCATCCACATTTTTGCCATTGTGTTTTATGGTTACCAAGTTGGGGTTTGCAGGCAGATCGCGATCCCAAAGATCGTGATGTACAAACTGAAAATGCCATATGTATTTACCGGTTGCGGCATCAAGCGCTATTAGTGAGTTGGCATAAAGGTTTTGCCCTTTTCTGTTTCCGCCATAAAAATCACCGCCAATAGATCCGGTAGGAATGTAAACGATACCACGTGCCTCATCAAGCGACATGCCCGCCCAGTTATTTGCACCGCCAAGGCTTTTCCAGGCGTCTTTATTTTCCCAGGTTTCATAACCCTTTTCGCCGGGATGCGGAATAGTATTGAAACTCCAGCGGAGTTTGCCGGTAAGCACATCATAGGCCCGGATTGGCGCAGGTGCGGCATCTTCACTTTCTGAAACACGCACACCCATTATTAATACATCCTTATAAATTACACCCGGTGTTGTAGATGCTACAATTGAATGGATTACGCGGCCCACATTTTCTGTCATATCTATAAAGCCGCCATTACCGAAATTATTGATAGGCTTACCCAAAGTGGCGTCAATACAATATACCTTATTGCCTACATTATAAAATATGCGCTTATTGCCGCCATTAGCATCCTGCCAGTAAACAACTCCGCGGTTAACTTTATAGTAAGCCATGGGCTCATTTCTGCCAACGGTATCTACAGAAGCCGGATCAAACAGCCAGTTTTGTTTGCCGGTAACCGCGTTTAAAGAGAACAATTTAAGCCTTGGGGTTGAACCATACAGCATACCATCAACCATAATAGGGTTGCATTGATTTTGCGTGCGGCCGCTTGAATCTTTATCGTTTGAGCTATATACCCATGCTTCTTTCAAATTAGCAACATTCTGTAGTGTGATATCCTCGCTGGCAGAGTATCGTGAGCCATCTTTAGAGCCGGCATAGGCAGCCCAACCTTTATAACCATCCTTATCTTTAGATGCCGATTGTTTACAAGAATTGAAAATAATGGATACTGAAATAACTGCTAAGAATAAATAAGCTGGTCTCATTAATGTTATAATTAGTATTGCGATGCAGGTTTACAATGAATTTCCTTTGGCAAAATACTCATTATTTATTGCAGTAGCATGCAACATAACATTGTTAAAAATCTTTCCTGGGACCGGGCAATTCAGAAAGCTTATCCGGCGGAAATTGGTCGAATGTATACCTGTTCTTGGGCAGGCTATCCGGATAGTTTGCACTCAGGAATTTGATAAGGTTTTCCCTGATGTAGCACCTTAGATCAAACGCCTGCGATGAGTTCCTGGCACTTACCAACGCGCGCAGTTCTATGGTATGTTCCTTAACATCAGTTACCTGTAAAATACCTACACGTTTATCCCAAAGTGCCGATTCATTGAGCAAACGGGTCAATTCAGTCCTCAATATATCTACCGGCACATTATAATCAACATATAAAAATATAGTGCCTAATATTTCTGATGTACTGCGTGTCCAATTTTGGAACGGCTTTTCAATAAAGTAATTAATAGGCAGGATCAATCTCCGCTGATCCCAGATGTTTAATACCACATAAGTAAGCGTAATATCTTCTACCCTGCCCCACTCGCCCTCAACCACTAACACATCATCAATTCTGATGGGTTGCGTAAACGCTATCTGGAAACCTGCCAGTAAATTACCCAATGACTTTTGCGCGGCAAAACCAATGATTATTCCGCTTATACCCACGCCCGTTAACAAACCGGCACCCAGTTTTCTTACATTATCAAAACTTAGCAAAATGAGGGAAACGGTTATCAGGATAATAACTATTGTAGATATCTTGCGGATAAACTGCAACTGCGTACGGATCTTACGTTCTTTTAAATTATCCTCCTTGTTAAAATCATACTTATGGTAAACATAATCCTCCAGCATCTTAATAGCATTTACCAAAAGATTGGCGAAAGATATAAGCAGCAATATACCCAGCCAGGTTTTTAAATTACCCTCATAAACATCTTTTAAAGTAAGATAAGGCAGTATAACATTAAGGGTAAGTAAGGGAATAAAGTGATTTAAAGGTGCGCTTAAATGTGTAACCAACGACCGGAAGAAGGAGTAATCGGCCGTTTTTTTATTTTTATAATAATTTAATAATAAGGTAATTATAAACTTAAACACAAAGCCAATAAGCAGCACAAAACCAATAACAGCCAGGTTCCATACCCATGGCGATAAATTTTTTGACCACAAATTGATTTGCCTTTCCATCTGTTATAAAAATATTGGCCGGTCAAGCTTAATTGCTATCCGGTATGCTGCATTCATTAAGCCCACATGGCTATAAGCTTGCGGGAAATTCCCCCACTGGCTGCCTGTTTTTTCATCAACATCTTCACTAAACAGTAACAAGTGGTTGCAGTACTTCATCAGTTTTTCAAACTCCCGTATCGCATCATCCAGCCTGCCAACACAGGCCAGTGCTTCTACATACCAAAAAGCACAGATCAGGAAAGTTGTTTTAGGCTTACCAAAATCATCGTTGTGAATATACCTGTAAAATAGTCCGCCTTCTGTTTTAAGTTCCCTCTCTAATGCTATTAAATGATCTTTTGCTTTTTGCGATGCCGGGTCAATGTAATTCATCATTATCAATTGCAGGGTACTGGCATCTAAATGCGGGCTCCCTGCCGCATGTGTATAAACCTTTCGCTCGGCATCATAACAGCTTTCAATATGTGTTGCAGCGCGCGCTTTTAATTGCTGTGCTTTTTCTACCAATTCTGTATTTCCTATAGTTTTGGCAATTTTTTCGGCAGCATTACAACCTGCCCATTGAAACAGGTTACTATAACAATGTATGTGTGCTATATTCCTAAACTCCCATATACCGGCATCTTTTTCATCAATTGTGCGTTCTATTTTACTCAGCAAGAACTTTATCCACCTGTCAGAATCTTTTCTTTCACTAAAAACAAAGCGATGATCGGTATACAAGGGCAACAGGGATATAAGTACCTGCCCATAAATATCATTCTGGATATGTTCTGATGCCTGGTTGCCAATGCGCACGGGCTTGTTGCCCATATAACCATCCAGGTGATCCATAATGGTTTCGGTCAAATCTTTTTTACCTGTGATGCCATACAAAGGTTGGTACCGGAAACTGTCTCCTACCGAAAAAGAAATATCAGTTACATAGTTAAAGTAACGTTCCATTTCTTCAAAATGCCCAATGTGGTTAAGGGATGTTAATACATAATACGTATCCCTGAGCCAGCAGTAACGATAATCCCAATTCCGTTCACTACCCGGAAACTCGGGTAAGCTGCTGGTACTTGCAGCGATAATAGCACCGGTATCTTCATACTGATGGATCTTTAATACCAGCGCTGATCGTATTACGTACGGCTGATAAAAGCCTGCAATGGAAGAGTGTTTTATCCATAAGCGCCAGTATTCAATAGTTTCGCGCAGATATTCTTCTGATGTACTTATCAATGAACCATCAAATTCGGTACCGTAGTTTAACAGCAGGTATTTGGTTTCGTTCAATGAAAAGTATTCTTCATCTATCAGGTAAGCAAGGGAGATATTTGATGTTAAGGTCATTTTCTCACCACAGCCCGTAAATTCTATCGAGTCGCTACCCTGTAACCTGTCTTGCTTTGCTCGGCCATAATCACAAACAGGCTCACATTTAACCTTAATGCGGGGTGTCCCCTCTAATGATTCTATTTTACGAATTAAGATCAGTGGCTTAAAATATCTGCCATGCAAAAAAAACCTTGGTGCAAAATCTGTTACCCTGTATTTGCCATGGGTGCAGGTAATGTCCGTACGTAGTACGTTGGTGTTCTCTAAATAATATTGGTTTGAAGTAAACTCACCCTGGGGCAGGATAGAGAATTCGCCACCCTTATTGGTATCCAGCAAGCCGCCAAATACAAACGGACTATCAAACCGCGGCCAGCACATCCATTCAATATTAGTGTTTTTGTTAATGTGGGCGAGAAAGGCGCAGTTGCCTATTAAACCAGTTTGATAAATATGTTTTTCCATTAGCAGTATCTTGAAAATTACCTTAGCAACAACGGTTTGTAAGAATTGTTAGTCTAAAGATCAAATTCAAGATTAGCAAAATTTCAACATGGGGCATTAAATCATGACAGTACGTTTTTGTTTTTTATAACATCAACAAGGGCATCTGTCATTTTATAAATATCGGCTTGTTTATAAATGATATTATCACAACCAAACCTGGAAGAGAAGCGTTCCAGCCCGCCATAATCAGATAACATCACTACGGGCAAGCTACGGGTATCCGGGTCGCACTTCAACTGGTGGCAAAGCGAACCGCCGTTTAGCTCATCTAAAATAAAGTCAATAATAAGCGTATCAGGTTGAAAGTTCCGCAGTTCTTTAAATAAATTATCAACTGATTGGAGCACCGTTACCTCAAAATTCCGATAGCTTAACTCTGCTTGTATACTATTCAAAAAGCGCGTATCGGTGCTTACAATTAATAACTTCTTCATATGATTTTAGATATCAGGCTATAACATAACATCCTGCAATTGCTATTTGTTTGATAGGATATTGGCCTAAGAAAATCCATAATTATAAAAACAATTAGCTATAACGCTGTTTTATCTTGTATGATTAATAAAATTTACCCGGGTAAACCCTATCCCCTGGGTGCTTTATGGGATGACCAGGGAGTGAACTTTGCATTATATGCAGATAACGCCACCAGTGTTGAACTTTGCCTGTTTAATAATGGCAAAGAAAAAAAATTGATCCTAACCGAACGCACTCATCAAATATGGCATTGCTATATACCCGGCATTGAACCGGGGCAGCTTTATGGTTACCGTGTTTACGGCCCTTTTGAACCCGAGAACGGGCATCGTTATAATCCGAATAAATTACTGATAGACCCTTATGCAAAAGCAATTTCTGGTGTGATAGACTGGCACGATTCCTTATTTGGGTATGAGCTGGGGAACCCCGATGAGGACCTAAGTTATAGCCATACAGATAGTGCAGACTTTGTGCCTAAGTCTGTTGTAATAGATCCGCATTTTGCATGGGAAGATGACCAGCCGCCAAGAACCCCTTATCACCAGTCTATTATATATGAGGCCCATGTTAAAGGTTTTACACAACAGCATCCGGATATTCCGGAAAAAATAAGAGGCACATATGAAGCCTTAGGCCATCCGGTAACTATCAAATACTTGCAGGACCTGGGCATTACCGCTCTAGAGTTAATGCCTGTTCACCAGTTTGTTGCCGACCGCCATTTAGTTGAAAAAGGCCTCACCAATTATTGGGGTTATAATACCATTGCCTTTTTTGCACCCGATGTACGATATGCAGGTGAAATTGACTCGGGCAAGCAGGTACAGGAATTCAAACAAATGGTGAAAGAATTGCACAAAGCCGGTATTGAAGTAATACTGGACGTAGTTTATAACCACACAGGCGAGGGTAACCATTTAGGGCCAACGCTGTCTTTTAAAGGGATAGATAATGCATCGTATTACAGGCTGGTAGATGATGACCGGCGTTACTACAAGGATTATACAGGCACAGGCAACACCTTAAATGCTATGCTGCCCAATGTGCTGCGGTATATTATGGATAGCCTGCGTTATTGGATCATGGAAATGCATGTAGATGGTTTTAGGTTCGACCTGGCCTCTACCCTTGCCCGTGAGCTGCATGAGGTAAACCGCCTGAGCGCGTTTTTTGATATTATTCACCAGGACCCGGTTATATCGCAAGTAAAATTGATTGCTGAACCCTGGGATGTAGGTGAGGGCGGTTACCAGGTAGGCAAGTTCCCTCCCGGCTGGGCCGAGTGGAACGGCAAGTATCGTGATTGTATCCGCGATTACTGGATAGGCGCAGATAGCATGCTGGGCGAATTTGGTCAGCGTTTTACCGGCAGCCCTGATCTTTACCAGGACGATTATCGTAAACCAACAGCCAGCATTAATTTTATAACCGCACATGATGGCTTTACCCTTAACGATCTGGTATCATACAACGAAAAGCATAATGAAGCCAACGGCGAGGACAATAACGATGGTGAAAATCATAACCGTTCATGGAACTGCGGAGTTGAAGGCCCTACAGACGACCCCGAAGTAAATAAGCTCCGCGACCGGCAAAAACGCAATTTATTAGCAACCATGTTTTTATCGCAGGGGGTACCTATGTTAGTTGCAGGCGATGAATTTGGCCGTACCCAACATGGAAATAATAATGCTTATTGCCAGGATAACGAGATATCCTGGTTAAACTGGGCCGAAGCTGATGAACAACTCCTGGCATTTACCCGTAAGCTTATTCAGATAAGGAAGGAGCATCCCATTTTCAGACGTCGGCGCTGGTTTCAGGGGCAGCCGGTTAAGGCTAAAGGCTTAGACGATATTGCATGGTTCTTGCCGGAAGGTATAGAAATGGAAGAAGAGAACTGGAACCACGACTTTGCAAGATCACTTGGCGTGTTCCTGAATGGCCGTGGTTTGCATGCTGTTGGCCCGGAGGGTGAGCATATTTTTGATGATAACTTTTATGTGATCTTTAACGCCCACCACGAAGCACTTGAATACAAACTACCGGAAAAGATATACAGCAAAAAGTGGAAAATTGTAATGGATACCAGTAATGATGAAATTCATGAGCAAACCTTAAATAAGGAAGAATCTATTACTGTAGAAGGAAGGTCGATTGTTTTACTGCATCATCCGCTCACATAAAATGACCATCAATCCATTAAATATGCAACCGGGCATTACCTTTTTGGCTAACAGAAAAGCCATAGTTATACTTTGGGCTCCGTATGCAAGAAAAGTGGCCATTGTTTTGCCTGAAAAGCAGCTCACTATTTCTCTTAAAAAAAAGGACAGGGGCTACTGGGAGCTGGAATCTGACCAGATCCAACCCAATGACAGGTATAAATTTTTATTGGATGATAAAGAACTGCCCGACCCCGCTTCCAAATCCCAACCGGATGGGGTACACGGCGCATCACAGGCAATTGATCTGCAGGCTACTGCATGGTCAGATCAAAACTGGCAAAACCCGCCATTAGCTGAATACATTATCTATGAACTGCATACCGGAACTTTTACACCCGAAGGCACTTTCAAATCGATAGAGCATAAGCTGGCTTATCTCAAAAATTTTGGCATAACCGCAATCGAAATTATGCCGGTAGCACAATTCCCCGGAGAAAGAAACTGGGGATATGATGGTGTTTTCCCATATGCTGTACAAAACTCATATGGTGGCCACCAAGGTTTAATGGAACTGGTTAATGCCTGCCACAAAGCAGGCCTTGCCGTAATATTAGATGTGGTTTATAACCACATTGGCCCGGAGGGTAATTATTTTAATGAGTTTGGGCCGTATTTTACTGATAAATACCATACGCCATGGGGTAATGCTATCAATTTTGATGATGCCTGGTGCGACGAGGTGCGAAACTATTTTATCCTGAATGTGCTGATGTGGTTTAGGGATTTCCACATTGATGCTTTGCGGATGGATGCGGTGCACGCCATAAAAGATTTTAGTCCGAAACACATTCTGCAGGAAATGAAGGAAGCGGTTGACGATTTGGTGGCAGAAACCGGCCGCGCACATTATCTGATAATTGAATTCGACCTGAACGATAAGCGCTTCATTGATCCAATAGAAAAGCATGGTTTTGGTATGGATGCACAATGGATAGACGAGTTTCATCATGCACTGCGGGTAACCGCAGGGGGTGAACGAAATGGTTATTACAGCGATTTTAATGGCATAGCCCATCTCGCAAAAGCATACCAGGATGCATACGTATATGATGGCCAGTATTCGCAGCAGCGCCTAAAAACATTCGGCACAAAAACGGATAACCCGGGGCAGCAGTTTGTTGTGTTTTCGCAAAATCACGATCACGTGGGTAACCGCATGCTGGGTGAACGCAGCAGCACACTTTTTAGTTTCGAAATGCAAAAGCTTATGGCTGGTGCTGTAATGGTTAGTCCGTACCTGCCCATGCTGTTTATGGGCGAAGAATGGAGCGAGCAGAATCCATTTTTATACTTTGTGAGCCATACTGATAAAGAGCTTATTGAGGCGGTACGCAAAGGGCGAAAAGAAGAATTCGCGGCCTTCCATGCTGAAGGTGAGGCGCCAGACCCACAAGCCGAAACAACATTTAAACAATCAAAATTGAACTGGGAGAGCCTGGATAAAGGGCAGCATAAAACAATGTTGCATTATTATAAAACGCTAATCGCTTTGCGTAAAAAACTGCCTGCCCTACACTCACTCAACCGTAAAAATTTAACGGTTGATTTTAATGAACAACAGCAAACGTTACAACTACATCGTTGGGAGGCAGGGCAGCACGTTTATTGTTTTTTGAATTTTTCTAAAGAACAACAGCCGTTAGTATTCACTACAGGGCATAACGATTTGAAAGTTGTGCTGGATTCGTCGGCAACGGAATTTAAAGACACAAGCGAAAAACAGGGGTATTTAACAACTCCTGAAACTATTCAACCCGAGTCTATAATTATTTACACTAACTAATGTTTAATCCCGTTTCAACATATCGCATTCAGTTTCACAAGGATTTTACTTTTGATGATCTTGAAAAGATAATTCCTTATTTGGCCAAATTGGGTATAAAAACCCTGTATGCATCACCCATATTTAAAGCTGTACCGGGCAGTACGCATGGTTATGATAATGTTGACCCATTAACTATCAATCCTGAAATTGGGACACTTGCTCAATTAAAACAGATCAGCAAAAAACTCAAAGGAAAAGGTATCAGCTGGCTGCAGGATATTGTGCCTAACCACATGGCATTCCATTCAGATAACGTTTGGTTAATGGATCTGCTGGAAAAAGGGCCGTTATCTCTTTATCGAAACTACTTTGACCAAAGCCTTGCAGATAGTACATTGTTTAAAGGCCCTATTATGGTGCCTTTTTTAGGTAATGATTTAGATGAAGTAATTGAGGCTGGCGAACTTAAAATAGATTGGAACCAAAACAGGCTGGTGTTTAAATATGGGGAACAAGCCTGGCCATTAAATTTACGAAGCTACCATCAGGTTTTACAGGCAGCCCCTGAACCAGCAGATGCCATTAAACAACTATTGCAACAGATAAACGAAGTTAACGAAATGGCCGATGCAGAGGCTTTTTCGTTAGAGCTGAATGAGCTTAAACTGCAGCTATCATCATTAATAAATAATAATAAAGCGTTTAGCCAATATCTACAGGCCTGTCTTGAAAACATCAACAATAATAAGCCCCAATTACAGGTACTGGCGGGGCAGCAGTACTATCGTTTATGCAACTGGCAGGAAACTGATTCTAACATCAACTTCAGGCGCTTTTTTACGGTGAACAGCTTGATATGCCTGAACATTCAAAAGGAAGAGGTTTTTAATCATGCACATGAATTAATTAACTCACTTTTAAAGGAGGGTATAGTTCAAGGATTGCGTATTGATCATATTGATGGCCTTTACGATCCTACCCAATACTTGCAACGCCTGCGTGCCTTAGCGGGCGATGATACATATATAATAGTAGAAAAAATACTGGAATCGGGTGAGGAGCTACCGCAAATATGGCCAATACAAGGCAGTACTGGTTATGATTTCCTGGCCATTGTAAACAACTTATTCACCAACCAAAAAAGCGAAAAAGCCTTCACCAGCTTTTACAAAAGCTTAAACGTGAGTGACAGATCGGTAACACGGCAGATACGGGACAAAAAGTCGCTGATACTAACCGGGCATATGAATGGGGAGCTGCAAAATTTGACAATGCTATTTATAGAATCAGGCTTATCTGACGATTCTATAGATCGCAACCAAATCAAACAAGCTATTTCAAGAATGCTGATCGACTTTCCGGTATATCGTTTTTACGGCAATGCCTTCCCATTAAGCAATCAGGAAAGTGGCTGGCTTGCACGTGTCTTCAAAAAAATTAAAAAACACCACCCTGACCTACTCGCTGCAACAGAACTTTTAGAAAAAGCACTTTTAGAAAAGCCACAGCTGGGCGATGAAATTTATAATGACAAAGCGCTGCATTTTTATCAGCGTTGCATGCAATTTACCGGCCCGCTAATGGCAAAAGGGGTTGAGGATACGCTGATGTATACTTACAACCGCTTTATTGATCATAACGAGGTGGGTGATTCGCCCGAAGCATTCGGCATGTCTGTTACTGAATTTCATGAAACCATGCAAAGTCGGCAACAACAGTGGCCGCTTGCCATCAATGCCACCGCCACACATGATACCAAACGCGGCGAAGGTGTACGTGCCCGGTTAAATGTTTTAACCAGCATTCCTGATGAATGGCTGCAAACCGTAACTGAATGGCAGCAACTAAACCAGGATATTAAGACCAACGGCGCGCCAGACGAAAACGATGAATACTTTATTTATCAAACGCTAATTGGCGCCTACCCTATGCCCGGCCAGGACGAAGAAGATTTTGGCTTTCGGCTAAATGAGTACCTTGAAAAAATGCTTCGCGAAGCAAAACGGCACTCCACCTGGACAGAACCAAATGAAGTTTACGAAACCGGCGTTAAAAATTTCGCTACTGCGTTACTTGATAGAAAACGACCCTTTTGGGAGCTTTTCACTTCTTTTCACCAAAAGGTAAGCGATTTAGGCGTAATTAATTCACTATCGCAGGCAACGCTAAAGCTTACATGCCCGGGTGTACCAGATGTTTACCAGGGAACTGAACTTTGGGACCTGAGCTTCGTAGATCCGGACAACCGCCGCCCGGTTGATTATGAACTTCGGAAAGAATTGTTAACTACCGCTAATGCACCAGCCAACCTGTGGGAAAACCGTTTTAACGGACAAATAAAACTATGGCTGGTTAATATGCTTCTCCATTTGCGTACTAAATATCCTGATGTGTTTAACAAGGCAAATTATGTCCCATTACAGGTAAAAGGTAAGCATAAAGAGAATGTGATAGCCTTTGCACGGGTACATAAGGGTGTTTGGATAATAGTAATTGTGCCTATAGATACAGCTGCGATCTACACCGGCAAACCTGGTTCTGCATCAACCTTTGATTGGGGAAATACCTGTATCATTCTGCCAGGTAACGCGCCTTCAAACCGGGAGAACACATTAACCAATGCTATCGGCAAACAGCAAAAGAAAATCGAATTAAAAGATATTTTACATGAATTTCCGCTGGCAGTTCTAAAGCTCGAGCATGCTAAAAATGGTCGTAACGCCGGTGTTTTAATGCATATCACTTCATTACCATCGTTGTTTGGGATAGGTGATTTTGGCTCCCAGGCTAAATCCTTTGCCGATCTGCTGCGTCGCTGCCATCAACATTACTGGCAAATATTACCGCTTAATCCAACCGGCGAAGCTGATGTTTATTCACCTTATAGTTCGCATTCCAGCCATGCGGGAAATACATTATTGATCAGTCCGGAGCTTCTTGCAGCTGATGGCTTATTGAGTGAAGATGATTTGAAACCGGCTTATGTAACAGAAACTGACCGGGTAGATTTTAAAGCGGTTGAGCAAATTAAAAATAACCTCTTTAATAAAGCATGGGATAATTTTAATGCCAATCAGGATTCAATAATCAGAACTCAATTTGATGATTTTTGCGAAAAAGAAGCTTTTTGGGTAAACGATTATGCTTTGTATTCGGTTTTAAAGCAGCTTAACAACAACCAGCCATGGCACACCTGGCCAGATGAATTTAAGTTTCGGGATCAAAAAGCTTTATCTAAGTTTAACAAGCAACACGCTAATGAACTTGAAAAAGTTAAATGGCTGCAATACATCTTCTCTAAACAATGGTTGGCGTTAAAGGCGCATTGCAACCAACTGGATGTTAAACTTTTTGGCGATCTGCCTTTTTATATCAGCTATGATTCTGTTGATGTTTGGACAAATCCGGAGATATTCAGCTTAAATGAAAACCTGGAATTGAAAAGTGTATGCGGCGTCCCTCCCGATTATTTTAATGAGGACGGTCAGCGTTGGGGGATGCCTGTTTTTAAATGGGACAAACTTAAAGCAACCAAATACGATTGGTGGATGAAACGGATCCGCAAAAATTTAGAATGGTATGACCTGTTGCGCTTAGACCATTTCCGCGCGTTTGCAGCCTACTGGGAAATTCCTGCCGAAGAAAAGACCGCCGTGAATGGCAAATGGATTACCGGGCCGGGGAATGATTTTTTCAATGCATTAAAAAAGGAGTTTGGCAAGTTGCCTTTTGTGGCCGAAGACCTTGGAGAGATTGATGAAGCAGTTTATAATTTGAGGGAAGACTTTAATTTGCCCGGCATGAAGGTACTACAGTTTGCGTTTGGTGATGGTATGCCACAGTCTGCATATGCCCCGCATCATCATGCCGAAGATTACTTTGTTTATACCGGCACGCATGATAATAATACTACCCTTGGCTGGTACCGGAAGGATACAGATGCATCAGTACATAAACAATTAAAGAAATATACCGGCGTAAAAATCACCGAAAAGAATATCAACAGGGTCCTTATCAAAACAGCCTTTTCATCAGTTTGTAAAACAGCTATTATACCCATACAAGACTGGCTAAATCTGGATGAAAATTCGCGAATGAACATACCGGCGGGCAATGGCGAAAACTGGACCTGGCGCTTAACCGGCGAACAATTAGCAAATATTCCGGAAAAAAAGATCAGAAAATGGACCTTGCTTTATGATAGGGGGTAATCTACCAACCTAATTATTATTCAAAAGGCATTTCTTTTTATATTGCAGGCATGAAAGTATCCGGGTTTACATTTATCAGGAATGCAGTAAAAAATGATTACCCTGTGGTACAGGCCATCACTTCCATACTGCCGCTTTGTGATGAATTCATCGTCGTAGTTGGCAATTCTGACGATGGTACACGGCAGTTAATTGAGGACATTGCTTCGCCTAAAATAAAGATCATTGATTCTGTCTGGGACGATTCTCTTAAAGAAGGAGGTAAAGTTTTCGCGGTGGAAACCGACAAGGCTTTTGCGGCCATCTCCCCAGATGCTGATTGGGCTTTTTATATACAAGGAGATGAACTGGTACATGAAAAATACCATGATCTTATTAAAAAAGAAATGGAATTGACAGCCAATAACCCTAAGATTGAGGGCTTGTTATTTAAGTACGTCCATTTTTATGGCTCGTATGATTATTATGGCGATTCAAGGCGCTGGTACCGTCGTGAGATAAGGCTTCTTAAAAATATTAAGGGTATAAAAGCTTATCGCGATGCACAGGGTTTTCGGCTTGATGACCGCAAGATCAGGGTAAAACTGATTGATGCTTATGTCTACCATTATGGTTGGGCTAAACCTCAAAAAGGCCTGAATAATAAGATCAGGAATTTTAACAGATTTTATCATGACGATGAATGGGTGAACCAAAACCTTCCAGAAACTTATGAGTTTGATTATGGTAATGCCGACCGCCTGGTTAAGTTTACCGGCACCCATCCGGCAGTAATGCAAAAAAGGATAAATGCTACCAACTGGAATATAGATTTTGGCACAAAACCCCTGCAAAGGAGCATGGATTTTAGAAGAAAAGCACTACAGAAAATTGAAGACTGGACAGGCTGGCGCATAGGCGAGTACAAAAACTATAAGATAGTTGCCCGCTAATTTTCCACTTCAATAATAAACTGTTACAAACCGCTGACCTAACAAATTTCGGCTATTATCTATTAAAGTTATTTTTGTACAGCACAACTGTTAATTTAACAGTCATAACCCCTATGCATGGCTGAAACAACCCTGGTACGACGACTTGGCCTTGCACAAGCGACCGCAATAAACATGACAGATATGGTGGGCATAGGCCCATTCATAACCCTCCCAATGGTTATTAGTATGATGAACGGCCCATACTTTTTGTATGCCTGGCTGGCAGGTGCAGTGCTTTCCCTTATTGATGCCATGGTTTGGAGCGAATTAGGTGCTGCATTCCCGATGGCGGGTGGCTCCTATAATTTCCTTAAAGAAACTTACGGTAAAACCGGACTGGGTAAACTCATGAGTTTTTTGTTTGTTTGGCAAACTATGATACAGGCGCCGCTGGTTATTGCCTCGGCCTCTATTGGCTTTGCTGCCTATTTTTCTTATTTAGTGCCCTTAACTACACTCGCGTCAAAAATAATGAGCGGCGGGGTGGTAATATGTATTGTGATATTGCTTTATCGTAAAATAGAAGCTATAGGTAAAATAAGTATTGTAATGTGGGTTGGCGTAATACTAACCATGCTTTGGATTATTGGCGGCGGGTTAGCGCATGGCAATTTCCTGCAACCCATAAGGCACATAAACGATGGCATTACGGTAAACTATGCATTTATAACGGCTATAGGTTTTGCCAGTGTAAAAAGTGTTTACAGCTATTTAGGCTATTACAATGTTTGCCATTTAGGCGGCGAGATCATTAATCCATCGCGTAATATACCACGCAGTATGTTTTTATCAATTGCAGGCATAGCAGTTTTGTATATGCTGATGAATGTGAGCGTGGTGAGTGTAATTCCCTGGCATGTAGCTAAGGACAGCCATTTTGTGATCAGTGAATTTATGCAGCAATTAGCCGGAAATACCGCCGCTAAAATTGTAACCTGCCTTATTTTGTTAGTGGCATTTTCCTCGGTATTCTCGGCTACTTTGGGTTATAGCCGTATACCTTATGCAGCTGCTGTTGATGGTGCCTTTTTTAAAGTCTTTGCTAAATTACATCCTACCGGGAACTTCCCTCATATTTCGTTATTATTTTTAGGAGCTATAGCCTTTGTGTTCAGTTTGCTGTTTAAGCTGAGTGATGTTATCAGTGCTATATTGGCAATGCGCATCCTGATACAGTTTATCTCGCAGGCTGTTGGCTTGTTAATATTACGAAGGGCAAGAAGCGAAACCAAATTCCCTTATAAGATGCCGCTGTTCCCTATACCGGTTTACCTGGCAATATTGATGTGGTTTGGCATATTGATCTCTACAGGTTTCCATATGGTTTTAGGTGGCTTAAGTGCTATTGCTTTGGGCACAATAGTGTACTTTATAAAAGCGAAAGTAAATCAGGAATGGCCCTTTAATTCGGCTAAGCTTCCAGCCGGTAAAAATCTATAGCATTCTGTCCCCAAAAAAGTTCTTGTTCTTGCAGGGTTAACTGACCGATGTAATTGTTGATCGCATTTAGTGCGCCTTCATATCTTCCCGCCAAATTACATACCGGCCAATCCGAGCCAAACATTACCCGGTTTGTACCAAATGCATTAAAAGCCACATCAAGGTAAGGCGTAAAATCTTCAGGCTTGTGATTAGCCCAGTCGGCCTCCGTTACCAGGCCTGATACTTTGCAGTAAACATTTGGATAAGCTGCTATTGCCTGGATCCCTTCCCGCCAGCCATCAAGCAATTTGTCTTTGATAAATGGCTTAGCTATATGATCTATCACAAAGCGCTGCTCAGGGAATTTGGAAACTAGCTCAGCGGCATAAGGTAAATGCTGGGGCTTGATAAGGATATCATAAGTAAAGTTATATTGGTTAAGCAACGATATTCCGTGTAGGAACTTCTCGTTCAACATAAATGCATCGTCAGGTTCACTTTGTAAAATATGGCGAAAACCCTTGATGAGCTTTATCTTACTGTAATAAGCTAAACGCTCCTCAGTGTTATCTGCCTGCAAATCAACCCAGCCAACTATGCCTTTTATAAAGCTATATTTTTGGGCAAGCCCGAGTAAAAAGTCATTCTCATTCTCAGATTGATCTGCCTGTACAGCCACACAACCGGATACCCCGTATTGCTGCATAACAGGCGCAAAATCAGCAGGTAAAAAATCCTTTTGAATAGCTTTCAGTTCGTCTGTTATCCAGGCGTCTTTTACCGGATGGTATAACCAATAATGCTGGTGGCTATCAATTTTTAACATAGGCTTTAAGCTCTTGCCGCGATTGCCCTAAGCCGTCAATGCCCAGCTCAACCACATCACCGGGATTAAGATATACCGGAGGTTTCATACCCAAACCAACACCTGCAGGTGTCCCGGTCGAAATAATGTCACCCGGTAACAGCGTCATGAACTGGCTGGTATAAGCAATTAAAAAAGGCACATTAAATATCAGGTTAGCAGTGCTGCCATCCTGCATAGTTTTACCGTTTACAGTAAGCCATAGGCGCAGGTTATGTACATCTGCAACTTCATCTTTTGTAGCCAGGAATGGGCCCATTGGTGCAAACGTATCGCAACCTTTACCTTTGTCCCATGTGCCATTACGCTCAATTTGGAACTCTCTTTCAGAAACATCATTATGCAGGCAGTAACCGGCAACATAGTCCAATGCTTCTGCTTCTTCTACGTACGATGCCTTTTTGCCGATAACTACGGCCAGTTCAACTTCCCAGTCAGTTTTAACTGAATTTTTAGGGATAGTAATATCATCATTGGGGCCAACTAAGGCCGTGGTTGATTTCATAAAAATAACCGGTTCAGGCGGCAGTGGCGCATTCATTTCCTCAGCATGGTCCCGGTAGTTTAACCCTATACAAACAATCTTTGACGGCCTTGCAACCGGGCTGCCTAAACGTTCATCGTCGGCGATCTTTGAAAGTTCACCTTCGTTGGCATCAAGATATTGCTTAAGCCTGCTTAATCCGTCAGTTTCAAAAAAATGTTCGTTATAATCTTCGCCAAAGGCAGATGTATCATATTTTGTATCGCCAATAATAATACCAGTTTTTTCTTTGCCGGCAGCGCCGTATCGTATCAATTTCATTTAGTATTGCTTATAGTGAAATCCCTCTTTTCCAGGGAATAAAATCATCTTGTCCTAATATAACCGCTTTGGGTTGTTTAATGCCACTTGCTACTTCAATCACATAGTCAAGCATCCGCACTGCCGATTGTGCTATAGTTTCTTCTCCCTCAATGATAGTACCGCAATTAATATCCAGAATATCGGGCATTTTATTAAACACTGCCGTATTGGTAGCTATTTTTATTACCGGTGTTATCGGGTTACCTGTAGGTGTTCCCAGGCCTGTTGTAAATAAAACAACATTAGCTCCAGATCCCACTTCGGCGGTTGTACTTTCCACATCGC
This sequence comes from Mucilaginibacter sp., assembly GCF_041660805.1. GTDB lineage: Bacteria > Bacteroidota > Bacteroidia > Sphingobacteriales > Sphingobacteriaceae > Mucilaginibacter. The sequence continues at coordinate 182,217 of NZ_JBAZVP010000009.1, forward strand.
TACCGGGAGTACATAGCAAATTTAATCCGGGCTTGGTAACTTTCTCCGGATAATCCAGCACCGCGGTCACCGGTGATGTACCGCCTTTTTTTGCCGCACCTGCAGATTTAATGGCATCAGTGATCAACCCGTCCCTAATATTACCCGGCGAAGGATTTGCATAAAAACCTGATCCATCGGCTTCGGCGCGGGCATTGTAAGTCCGCATCAGGTTCATATACTTCAGGGCTTGGGTTTCATCAACACACCTGTCGCTTAACTCCTGCTCAACCCCGCAAAGTTCCGGAAATTCAGAAAGGACAACACTTCCGCCCAAACTCACCAATATATCAGACACGTAACCCAAAGTTGGATTGGCAGATATTCCCGAGAAACCGTCAGATCCACCGCATTCCAACCCGATACATAGCTTAGAGAGCGGTGCCGGTTGGCGCTGCTGTTTATTCACTTCAATGAGCCCTGTAAAGGTTTGCTTTAAGGCTTCATGCAATAGTTTTGTTTCGGTACCTATTTTTTGCTGCTCCAGCATTACCAATGGTTTGCTAAAGTTAGGGTCGCGTTTTTGTATTTCGTCTTGCAGTATCCCGGCCTGCGCATGCTGGCAACCCAGGCTCAACACGGTAGCGCCTGCTACGTTGGGGTGCGTAATATATCCGGCCAGCAATCCGCACAAAGCATCAGAATCTGTACGTGTACCGCCGCAGCCCATATCATGGTTCAGAAATTTGATCCCATCAATATTTTCAAAAAGTTTTTTTGAGTTATGTCCCTCAGGCGATGTTTGCAGATCGGCCTGTAAAATATCTTCCGTTGTTTTCCCCGACTGGTACATTTCTATCAGGTTGTCTACTTCGTTTTCATATCCACGCGGTTTGGCAAAACCAAGCTTTGCTGAAAGCGCTTCTTTTAAAACATTGATGTTACGGTTCTCGCAAAAAACCAGCGGAATAACCAACCAGTAATTAGCCGTACCAACAGAGCCATCTGCACGATGATAACCCATAAAAGTTTTATCGCGATAGGCCGAAGCAATTTCAGGTACTGTCCAATCGGTTTTGCGGGTACCCAGCTTAAAACCTTCAGACGCGTGTTTGATATTTTCGGTAGTGATAGCTGCTCCTTTGGGGATATCAGTACAGGCTTTGCCTACCAGTACGCCATACATAAATATTGGGTCGCCATTTTGCAAAGGGCCCATGGTAAACTTATGCTTGGCAGCAACGGCGGTAATTAATGAGAATTGGTCGCCGTTAAAATTTATTACAGTACCTGCATCCAGGTTAGTTAATGCAACTAAAACATTATCTGCAGGGTGTATCTGTATAAAAGTATGTTTGATATCCTGCAACATGGCAGATAGATTTATTTGATTGATAATTTTTACTAATATAGGCCATTTGCCTATACACATCCCTTTTTTGAAAGTAAATTTTAAGGTAAAAAAGCCCCCCATGCTATAGGGGATTGCTTAAATTTTATTTCTACTTACTTATTAAATTATACAATTCATCCAGCTTTGGGGTAAGCACAATTTCTATCCGGCGATTTTTTGCCAATGCTTCCGGGGTCTGTGCCGGGTCAACTGGTTGGAACTCACTTTTACCTGTTGCTGTAACCCTATGCGGATCAACCTTTTCTACTTCGGTAAGGTAGCGCGATACTGATGTGGCGCGCAATACGCTTAAATCCCAGTTATCCTTTATCTGGCCAAGATTTTTTATTTTCTTATCATCTGTATGGCCTTCAACAGCAAGGTTAATGTCTTGTTCCTTATTTAAAACTACGGCCAGTTGTTTAAGCGCCTGCTTGCCTTTATCGTCAATAACAATGCTCCCTGATGGGAACAACAGTTTATCTGTTAGTGATACATATACTTTGCCATTTTTTATATCAACAGACAGTCCGCTTTCCTTAAAGCCTAATAAAGCTTTTGACAGCTTATCCTTCAGGGCATTGGTAGCCTCATCACGTTTTTTCAGTATTTCTTCAACCTCTTTCAGGCGAGCTTCACGTTTTTGCAAGTCGCCCGCCAGTTGGGTAACTTTTGACGAGCTGGCATCGAAATTGGTATTCAATGAATTATACTTATCGGTTAACGAACTGTAATTACCCTTTAGTTTTGCAATTTCCTGATGAAGCTTGGCTGTGTCCGCTTTAAGCTTTGCTACTTCCTCTTCTAAACTCACAGAACGGGTGGATAGGGAGTCGCGCTCGGCAACTAAAGCTTTATATTTCTTAGGTGACATTACCACACATGAATGTAATGCAGTAATAAGTACGGCTGCCAACAGGCAATATTTTAGTTTCATATTTCTTTTAATTAGTAAAAATCATGCTAAGGCATTTTTCAGGAAAACATTAAGCGGATACAGGTTACTGCATACTTCCACTATCTCATCGGCGGCTTTAGGCCCTATCAGTTCCTTATCTTTTAAGGGATGCGAAACAATGAAGCTTTTTAGCTTAAGCAGATCAATATTTGGGTTTTCGGCGCTATAATCACGGGGAACAGTTTTAAGCTGGTCTTGCTTTCTGAACTCTCCAAACAACTTAATAAAGTGAGGCGCATCAATAATTTTCTTCAGATCATTGGCATTGTAATCTATTTCCTGCCTAATGGCTTTCAGGTGTTCCGCCTCGGGCATCCAGTAACCACCGGCAATGAATGATTTACCTGGCTGAATGTGCAGGTAGTATTCCACCCCGCCCAGCTTGGTGCCTGAAGAAGGCAAACTAATACCGAAGTTATTTTTATACGGTGTTTTATTTTTACTGAAACGGATATCGCGATAAATGCGCATCACACATTTCTTAGAGTCAAGGTCCGCATTAACACCGGGGTCAACTTTATGCAACTTGCTAATAATATCCGCGGTAAGTTCAATTACATTCTCGCGAGCTTTATCATATCTCTCCTTGTTAACCTGGAACCACTCCCGGTTATTATTTTCAACCAGCTCTTTTAAAAAATCAAGCGTGTGAGATTGTATCATTTGTTAAATGAAGTATAAAGGATAGGGCTTAAAAATTATGAGCGGCTTAGTTTAAATTAAGTTTCTCGCTACGCATGTTAAGATCAACATTTTTGCGGCGGTATTTTTTATACCAAATGTAGCCCACTACCGCTACTGCCAAATAAGGTGCAGCCAGCAGGTACATAATTCCATTGTTTAAACCGTTGGTGGTACCGGCACCACTCTTGGCGTTGGTTTCTACATTTGCAGAACACATGGCGCACTGCGCTTTAACAGGTGCAACGCTGCATATCATTAAACCAAATACTAAAAAGAGATATAAAAATTTTAATTTTTTCATGCCTGGATCAAATCAAAAATGATAATAAGGAGAGATCATCAAATATACAACAACTCCGGATATTGTAACAAATAACCATATAGGAAACGCCCATCTTACCAATTTCTTATGTTTTTCTACCTGCATTTGTAAACCACGATAAAAACTTAATAAAATTAAGGGCAGCACACCTGCGGCAAGTATAATATGCGGAATAAGGATAGACAGGTACAATGTTCTTAACCCGCCGGCGGCGGTAGCTTCATTTGCAGATAATATACCATCGCCATCCACATCACCATACATGGTATCCTTTCTCATTAAATAATGGAAAACAATGTACGATACCAGGAATATTGATGATAAGCAAAAGGTTAAAATGTTTAACCTTTTATGAGTTGTTACATTTCCTTTGCGAATATTGTATAATGATACCAGTAGCAATATACTGCAGGTGCCATTTAAAAACGCATTTAATAAAGGTAGATATGGAGTAAAGGCAGGCGGAGTTTCCGGACCGGGTATCAGGTGGCGGTTAAGTAAAATAACTACAGCAATTACAAAAACCGTTACGGCAGCTACAAATCGGAATATGAATTTATCAGTCATGTTTTAAGAGAGTCAGGAATCAAGACAACAAGAGCCAGGATTCATTTTCTATATATAATTGATCAGAGAGTTTATCTTGACTCCTGATTCTTGATTTCTTACTTCTATTCTAATATAGCGCTTTATCTACTTTTCTTAGTTCTTCGGCTATTAAAACTTTTATCTCATCGTTTAGTTTAGTTAAATCTGCCATGGATGTACCGGAGTAATATCCGCGGATCCGTTTTTCGGCATCTATCAGTACCAGCTTATCGCTATAAATAAAGTTATCATCATCAGCCTTTAAAGCATCAACCAAAAACCCTTTACGGGCCAGGTTATAAATGGATGTAGTATCGCCTGTTAAAAACAGCCACTTACTGTTGGCTTCCAGGCTCTCTGCATACTTCTTTAAAACAGGTGGCGTATCCCTTTGCGGATCAACCGTAATGGATATAAAGTTTACCATCTTGTTTTTTCGGTACACATCTGCCAGGGCGCTTATATTTTTGTTTACCGTGCTGCAAACTGTTGGGCAGTGGGTATAAAAAAAGCTGGCTATAAATATTTTCTTATCATAGTTTTTGAACGATACCTGCTTACCGTTCTGATCCGTTAGCGTAAAGTCGTCCAGTTTATGATAAATGGTATCAGGGATATACTTACCGTGAAACTTATGGCCGGTTTTAGCAACCTCCTTAGGCCCAAAAAAAGGCAATGGTTTATACCTGTTCTTACCTTTTGCAGTTAGTAAATAATATAAAAATCCCGGTAATGCTAAAATCATTACCAGGATTACTATTTTTTTAGGGAGACTTGTTTTGCGCATTACAACCGCAAATCTATCCAGTAATGGCTCTCATTTGTAAGTACCAGTATTAAACCGATTATAAATAGTATAGGTACAATTATAGCCAGTGCTAAACCAATTTTCTCAAACTTAAGGTGCATAAAATATGCAACAATGTAAAAGGCTTTAGCTAACGTTAAAATGATATATATTGGGTTAGCAATATGGGCTGGTATAATACCTTTAGGTACTAATAAAAGTGCTATAATAAATTCAACTACTGTGATACCTAAAAGCACCCCAAATATCTGAACTATTTTTTTTCTGGTCATTCCCTCACCATGATCTTCATGGTGAACTTCTGTTGGTTCTGATGACATATATAATCAGTTAAAATTGTTAAACTAAATAAAAGAAAGTAAATACAAATACCCATACCAAATCTACAAAGTGCCAGTAAAGACCTACTTTTTCGATCATTAAATAGCTGCCACGTTTTTGATAAGTACCCAGCAATACATTTATAGTAATAATTATATTGATTATTACCCCGCTAAATACGTGAAAACCATGGAAACCTGTTATGGTAAAGAATAAGTTTGCAAACTGTTGTGCATATACCCCATAGGTTGCTTCGTTACCACCTGTGAATAGGTGTTTTAGCTCTTCCATATCAGGAATATGCCCCCACCAAAAGCCTTCGTGGTGTAAGTGCGACCACTCTAATGCCTGGCAGCCCAGGAACGTGAAACCACCAATAATGGTAGCTATCATCCACCAAACTACTTCTTTTTTAGCCATACGATGGCCGGCCTCAACGGCTAATACCATTGTAACCGAGCTTAGAATAAGGATAAAAGTCATTAAACCCACAAATACAAGGGGTGCGCCGCTGTCTAATAATCCTGGTACTGATTGGAAAACCTTGTCAGGTGCAGGCCAGCTGCTTGAGCTGAAACGCAAAGCACCGTATGAGATTAGTAATGACGAAAAGGTGAACGCATCCGATAGGAGGAAAAACCACATCATCATTTTACCATACTCAACATTAAACGGAGATTTGCCTCCAGACCATGGCGTTGATTTTACTTCATCAATTTGTGATACCTGTGTACTCATGTGTTTGTTAATATTGGTTCAAAAGTAAAAAAACATACAGATAAATCCATATAATATCGACAAAATGCCAAAAAATAGAGGACATCTGCATATTATACAAATTTTTAACCTGTGGTACGTTACGGTAACTGCGCCAAAGCGTATTCCCCAGTAATGCAATACCGGCTAAAATGTGTAATAAATGCATTCCGGTGAATACATATATAAAAGATTGTGACGCATTTGGGTTACTAAAATAGATCCCCATTTTGTTTACCAGCACATACCACGCGTATATCTGGATAAAAAAGAAAAGTACTCCCAGTACTATGGTTAACCATAAGTACATTCGCTGTTTAGCAAACTGTAAACCTTTAGCCGCGCTTGACGACAGGTACATAGTTATACTGCTTAATATAATTGCAGCTGTGCTATAAATAAAAGCCTCAGGCATCTTAGCATGTATGCCGTGGCCTGTGCCGCCGCTGTAAACTATAAAACCACTGGTAAGTGCCGCAAAAAACATAAACGATGTGAATATGAAGATCCACATGTTGAATTTTTTGGGTGCCAGGTTAAGTTTATCGTCTTGTTGCATTTGAGCCATCATTTCACTTTCCTATAAAATCAAATAAAAACATTAGTTGCACTACAGGCAAATAATAAAAAGAACCAAACATTAACGTTCGGGCGGCTTTAATTTCAAGCGTGCGCAACAGGTTAAATGCCTGGTATAAAAACAGCAGGCTCATTATTAATGATACCGCTCCAACATAGTAACCGCCGTAACCATAAAATGTTGGTAATAAGCTTACCGGTACCAATATAATAGCGAATATAAAAGTAATAACAGCGCTGGTCACATCCCTTTTCCCTGTAGGCAACAATCTGAAGCCTGCAAGTTTATAGTCATCATCCAATACCCAGGCAATTGCCCAAAAGTGTACAAACTGCCATATAAACTGTATCCCGAATAAGATGAGCGCTATTTCGTCTATACGGCCATGTGGTTGGCCTGCTACATACCCTATTAACGCAGGAAATGCGCCTGGTATAGCGCCTACAAACACGGCTATTGCCGACTTACGCTTTAGCGGCGTATAAACAAATGCATATAATAAGATAGAGAGCACCGACAACAGACCTGTAAGCAAGTTTAAAGAACCCAAGAGATAGGTACCCACTATACCCATGCCTAAACCTAAAACTAAACCCTGCCCTGTAGTCATCCGCCCCGCAGGCATAGGCCTGTCCATGGTGCGCTTCATTAGTTTATCCAGATCAACTTCAATTATCTCATTAAAGCAATTTGCGGCAGACGTAACCAGGAAACCTCCTATAACCAACTTTGCCCAGTTGAGCCACATAGTTGTGCTATACAATGAACCCCATGTATTGCCCCCATTGGCTTTTACCGCTATAATAAAAGATATAGATGCAGAAAAAGTAACCAAAAAGGTTAGCCGCAATTTTATCAATTTTGAGAAATCACTCCATTTCATTTGCGGGCCTCCTGCACATTAACCGTTGTAAATAAATTCAATAACAAATAAAACTGGGCCCCAAAAACAAGACTGGCTAAAACTATATGTGCAGCCTGCGCGTAAGGTGGCAATGCCATATATGATAGCAATATACCCGTAACAATTTGCAGCATTATCATCAGGAAGGTAAAACTCATTAACTGCTGCTGTATAGAGTGCCTGCTAAAATTCTTGCGGACCAATGCATATAACATGACGTTAAATACAAAAACCACTACTGCCATATCCCTGTGCCGGGCAAATATATCACCGGCGCGGCTTATCCAGCTTTCGCGGTAACTGCCTTCAAGGTGACTGGCAACGGCATCAACCTTCTCCCTAACCTCCGTACCAAAAGTTATTTGCAGTATGCTTAATGCTAAAACAATTATGGCAACTATAGCAATAATCCGTTTAACCTGTATTTTATATCTGCCGGTTACCTTTGCCATATGATAGGTTGCAATGCTGATAGCCAATATTGCTAGTGCTATAAGCATGTGTACGGTAACTATCCAGGCAACCAAATTTGTTGATACCACTATGGAGCCTAACCAACCCTGAAAACCTACCAGTATCAAATTAAACACACTTAGTACAACTATACTTTTATTAGTGTTCCAGTACTTAAACGAGTATAAAGCAACAAGCAGTAAGAATATACCCGATACAGCACCTATCAACCGGTTAATATATTCCGTCCAGGTACGGGCGCTGTTAAACTCTTCCGGAACTAATATTGATCTGTCATTACGGATACGCGTAGCCAGTTGACTGTATCCAAACACATCAAGCATTTTCGCAAATTTTTGATTCTTGGCCAGGCGCTTATCCGCATACACCTGTTTATAGTCCTTTGGTAAATCTGCCGCGTTGGTTGGCGGGATGTACCTGCCAAAACATTTAGGCCAGTCGGGGCATCCCATACCTGATCCGGTGCTGCGCACCACACCCCCTGCCAGTATCAATACAAATAGCAGGACGATGGTTATGAGATTTAGTTTTAGAAATGTACTCCCGGATGCGTTTATGCTCATTTAAATATTTCTAAAAAATTAGGGTATCTGTATGGATTTTTATCCGGCACAGATACCCTAAAAGATCAGATCAGTATAAAAAATTATTTTACTTCTTCGTTACTCTTTTGAGCGCTGCTCCATTTTGCATGTTCTTCTAAACCTATAGGGTTATCTTCAAAATCATGCGGAAGATTTGAACTCATAGTTTGTGAAAAAGGAACTGTTTGTGGTATAAAATCCTCTTCGGCCCCCGGCTTGCTGTAATCATATGACCAACGGTAAACAGTTGGTATTTCACCAGGCCAGTTACCATGTAAGTGCTCAACAGGTGCAGTCCACTCTAAAGTGTTTGCCTGCCAAGGATTTTGTGTTGTTTTCTTACCCCAGAATATAGAGTGTATAAAGTTGTACAAGAAAGCAACCTGTGCCAATGCCGACATAATTGCCGCCCATGTGATAAAGGTGTTTACTGATAACCACTGTTTCATCGACTCAAACTCGGTAAAGGCATAGTAACGACGCGGAACGCCATCTAAACCCATAAAGTGCATTGGGAAGAATACAAGGTACGCGCCAATGAATGTTAACCAAAAGTGCAGGTAACCTAAACGCTCGTCCATTAAACGGCCAAACATTTTAGGGAACCAGTGGTAAACACCGGCCAACATACCAAATATAGCTGCCGAACCCATCACAAGGTGGAAGTGGGCAACAACAAAGTAGGTATCGTGTAAGTTGATATCAAGCGCAGCATTACCTAAAAAGATACCTGTTAAACCACCAGAGATAAAGAATGATACCATGCCGATAGCAAACAGCATAGCTGCGGTAAAACGAATATTACCACGCCATAAAGTAGCCAGCCAGTTAAATGTTTTTACTGCTGATGGTACAGCGATGATCAATGTAGTGATCATAAATACACCACCCAGGAACGGATTCATACCCGTTACAAACATGTGGTGCCCCCATACAATAAATGATAATACTGTAATACCTATCAGAGAGTAAACCATTGCGTGGTAACCAAAAATTGGTTTACGCGAGTTTACTGACATAACTTCTGAAGATATACCCATTGCAGGCATAATTACGATATATACTTCCGGGTGACCCAGGAACCAGAATAAGTGCTGGAACAAGATTGGGCTACCACCTTCATAAGGCTGTACCTGGCTGCCATTCAATACGATGTCAGACAAATAAAAGCTTGTACCAAAGCTGCGGTCAAATACTAACAATACAACACCAGCTACCAATACAGGGAACGCCAATACGCCTAATACAGCTGTAAGGAACAAAGCCCATATGGTTAAAGGCATCTTCCAAAGATCCATGCCTTTGGTACGCATATTTAATACTGTACTAACGTAGTTAATACCACCCATTAATGATGATGCGATAAAGAATACCATACTGATAAGCCATAGCGTCATACCCATTCCTGAACCGGGCATGGCTTTAGGTAAGGCAGATAACGGCGGGTATACTGTCCAGCCACCGCTTGCAGGGCCCTTCTCAACCATAAATGATGACAGCATGATAATACTTGCTGTTAAGAAGAACCAGTAAGATAGCATGTTCATGAACGGCGAAGCCATATCACGGGCACCTATCTGCAATGGAATTAAAAGGTTGGCGAAAGTACCGCTCAAACCGGCGGTTAATACAAAGAATACCATTATGGTACCGTGTATAGTTACCAGCGAAAGATAAAAATTTGAATCTAAACGGCCACCAGGTGCAAAACGGCCTAATAAAGTTTCCATCAAGGGGAATGCTTTATCAGGGTAGGCTAACTGGATCCTGAAAAGGATAGATAATATCATGGCAATAACGGCCATAGTAATCCCTGTTATCAGGAATTGCTTGGCAATCATTTTGTGATCCTGGCTAAATACGTACGTATTTAAGAAAGTTGCTTTATGGTGTCCGTGATCATCATCGTGATGTGCTACTCCGTGATCGTGAACTGCTAATGTTGACATACTCGCTAATCTTTTTGAATTAATTGTTTAACGCTAACCTGTTGTTTTGTTGTACAGCTGATTTTTGCTCAGCAAACTTCAGATCCTGTTTAAGTTTATCTGTCAGGTAAGGTTTTTGCTGTGCTAACCAAGCCTGGTATTCAGATTCTGAAACCACGCGTACAACTTTCTTCATGTTATAATGGGCTCCTCCGCAAATTTTATTGCAATAAAGCAAGTACTCAAATGTAGGGTTATCCAGTTTGGTCCTCATTTCTGAGGTAGTAATGGTTGGTGTAAATTTAAAGTAGGTAGGTAAACCCGGTACCGCGTTCAATTGTACACGGAAGTGAGGCATGTAAACGCTATGGATAACATCCTGTGCGTGTATGTTTAACCTGATAGATTTACGAACCGGTATTACCATGGTATCAGCCTGTAAATCATCATAGCTGTATTTGTCTTTAAAGTTGATACCTAATTTATTGGTACCGTTAACCAGCTTGTAATTGGTGTTACCTAATTTACCGTCTTTACCCTGGTAACGCAGTTCCCAGGCAAATTGGTGGCCTGTTACATCAATGTTTATAGAGGCAGGTTCGCCTTTGGCATCAACCGAATTTGTTATTTGCTGCCAGGTAAAAAATCCAAATATTACCAATATAGTTAATACTATAGCCGGGGCTATTGTCCAAACTTTTTCAATGGTGTCGTTGTGAGGTAAAAAATGGCCTCTGCGTTTTGCAGAATACCTGTATTTAAACAAGAAAAAGAATAATAATATCTGTGTTATAACAAAAACGATGGTGGTAAGTACCGTAGTGGTCCAAAACATCTCATCTATCTTAACACCATGTATTGATGCAGCATCAGGTAAGATCATTTTTCCCTGCACTGTGTATTCCCAATAAGCGCCATACATACCCGCTACTAAGAAAATCAGGCAAATAACGCCCATGATGTTGTTCCAGTTTATTGGCTGTTTGCCCTGTATCTGCTGGGTTAAATCAAACACACGAAGTATTTTACCAACTATACCAACAATAAAGCATATTATCAGAAACAATAGTGTGTAATACCCGGCAGTAGCCCACCCGTGGTCTGTACCTGCAGCCGGCGATGCAGCTTCTGCTGTAGCCTGTGCCATTACCATGTTTGTGCCCAAAAGCATAAACGCGGCTATAAGCGAAAGCATTTTTTTAGAACTTATTAAAAATTTGAATCCCATTTTATTGGTTATTTGAATGCTATATTCCGTTGCAAATTTAACAATTATTATATGTGATGATGCAGGCTCTCTTCAAGGAAAGGGTGCTTTTTAGGTACAATAGATGCGAATTTACTTAGTGTATTTAACACAAGGAAAGTAAACAAACCTGAAAAACCTATAAAGATACCAATCTCTTCAACACCAAAACCTCTGCCTTCTGCTCCTACTGTACCAGGCATAATCATCAGGTAATAATCTAACCAGTGGCCACCAATTAAAATGATACAGGTCCACATCATACGGTTTGTTAAACGTTTTGCATCCCGCGACATTAATAAAAGCAACGGTGCTAAAAAGTTAAGTACTATGTTTAACCAAAACCACCATTTAAACTCAGGTTCCCAGCGCCTGTAAAAGTAAACAGACTCTTCAGGTATGTTGGCATACCAGGTAAGGAAGAACTGTGCAAACCAAACATATGTCCAGAAGATAGAGAAACCGAATATCAGTTTACCTAAACTATGTAAGTGGTTTTCTGATGTAAATGACAGGTAACCTTTTCTCTGTAAGTAGATAAGCAACAAAGCTATGATAGCCAAACCGCTTACGTGCATAGCAGCTAAATTGTACCAGCCAAACATGGTCGAAAACCAGTGAGCTTCTAATGACATTATAGTACCAAATGCAAATATTGGAAAGGTAAAGCCAAATATAACCAGGAATATACAAGATATTTTAAAGCTTTTGTCGTAGTTAGACATGCCGCCTAAAGTATCTTCTTCTTCTGAGTATTTAGCCAGTTTTAATCCCATAAAACTGTAAGAGCCTAACAATATAACCAACATTCCATAAAAGAATGGGATACTTAAAAACGCTGATTTACCGGCTATAATAGGGTCATAGTTCTCGCTCCCCGGAATAGTAAGACCATGTGTGGCCCAGTGTGCATATAAATAAGGTACAATCTCTTTTTTACCGTTCTCTTCTACTATTTCATGCTTATTTAATAACCCGGCAGTTACTACAATAATTAATATAATACTTGCAATGGGTAAAACTTTAGCTAATGCCTGCGGAACTCTTATGAAAGAAGCCGACCAGCCAGCCTGGGCAACGTATTGATAAGCGCAAAAGAATACGCCAGCTGTACATACGCAAACAAAATAGTATGCCATCAGTAATAAGTTACTGTAAGTTCGCAGTGCATGTTCGCCGCCTTTAAATATAAATCCAAAAGCAATAGCTAAAACACCAATTACTATAGCAACCAAACTCCATGTTCTGGCGCTACCGGCGAATTCAAATCTTTCTTCGAAACTATTATGAGTCTTCATTAAAATTAATTCTTATAAATTTTGTAAATGGTGTACATACATAACTATTTTCCAGCGTTCCTCTGGCGCAATCTGCGAAGCGTATGAGCCCATGGCATTTACACCATAAGTTATAGTATGGTAAATTTTTCCGTCTGTAAGATCTTTCATTGCACCACCACGTGATGATTGACCTTTTGAATAAGATGGCGGTGGCGGATATCCATGTTGTACTACCAACCCATCACCCTGCCCGGTTACGCCATGGCATGGCGAGCAGAAAGTGATAAATAAAGCTTTACCATCTGCATAATTCTTTTGGTTGTTAGCAAGCATGTTGGTTACCTCTAAACTTGCTCTTTCATATCCATCCTTATTGTTTGGATAATCAAAGCGTTTAAAACCTACCGGTATAGTACCTGCCGGCGGAACCTGTGCTGTTTTTCCATCTTTAAAATTCGGATTAGCCTGATCCGGATCGTATGCGGTATGTTCGTACATATTGGGAGCATATTCCCAACCGGTACTACGTTTATCCTTGCATGATGTAATTACAATCGATGCAGCAATAACGATAGCCGTTGTGCCCAATATTCTAAATTTATTCATAGCTAACATATTTTCTGTCGTTATGCTTTACTTCTACGGCTCCCGCCTCTTTTAATAAATTGGTTATATCGTCATGTGGTATATTCCCTTTAGCGTTTATTGCTATCACAAAACGATCATCTGTTGCGCGCAGATCCATTACACGCGGCGCACGGCCCGGAAAAAGATGTGTTGCGGCAAAAAAAGCTATTGTCATACCAAAAGCGGTAAATAAAATAGTCCACTCAAATGTAAAAGGTACAAAGTTAGGCATCGCGAAGCTTGGTTTACCACCTACGTTCATCGGCCAGTCATGCACCAGGGTGTAATATATAATGCTAAATATTACAGTGGCGCCAATGCAGCCACAGCAAAATGCAACATACCCTAATCTTGATTCTTTAATGCCCAGTTTGTCCTCAATACCATGTATAGGCATTGGTGTATATACATCATAAATAGGGACACTATTTTTCTGTAGTTTCTCAATCCCGTGCATCATATCATCGGGATCATCAAAAAGGCCTAATATAAATTTTGTCTTACTCATTTTTATACTTTTTCGTAATCAGTTACGTCAATACTGTCGTACTTAACTAATGATTCTTTGTAATACTCAACCTCATCTTCTTTATGGTGCCCTTCATCTATCTGTTTCTTTTTAGCCTGCTCACTTGATGTTTTCAGCAATAATTTCACCTCGGCAATTGCCACTGATGGTAATACTCTTATGAATAATAAGAACATAGTAAAGAATATACCGATAGAACCTATAAACACGCTCACATCTACCCAGGTAGGATAAAACATTGCCCAGCTTGATGGTATATAATCGCGGTGTAATGAGGTTACAATGATCACGAAACGCTCAAACCACATCCCTATGTTCACGATGATTGATAAGAACCATGAGAACTTAATATTAGTACGTAAGTATTTTGACCAGAATAACTGAGGAGATATCACGTTACATGACATCATGCTCCAGTAAGCCCACCAGTACGGGCCGGTTGCCCTGTTAATGAAAGCATATTGTTCATACTCAACACCAGAATACCATGCTATAAAGAATTCAGTGATATAAGCCACACCCACAATTGAACCTGTTAACAAGATGATCTTGTTCATTGATTCGATATGGAACATGGTGATATAGTTCTCTAATGCTAATACCTTACGGGTAACCAGTAATAATGTTTGCACCATGGCAAACCCTGAGAAGATAGCACCCGCAACAAAGTATGGAGGGAAGATGGTAGTATGCCATCCTGGTTCCAGTGAGGTAGCAAAGTCAAATGATACAATGGTGTGTACCGATAATACCAGCGGTGTTGATATACCTGCCAATATCAATGACACAGTCTCAAAACGCTGCCATGTTTTTACTGAACCTGTCCATCCAAAAGAAAGAACAGAATAAATGCGGCGGCGTAAGCCTGTAGCACGGTCACGGATTGATGCGATATCCGGTAATAAACCTGTGTACCAGAATAATAATGATACCGAGAAATATGTTGAGATCGCAAACACGTCCATCATCAAAGCCGAGTTCCAGTTTACCCATAGTGAGCCGTATTGATTTGGCAGTGGTAATGTAAAATATGCCAACCATGGGCGGCCCATGTGTGCTACAATGTATGTAGCGGCGCAGATAACGGCAAAAATAGTCATCGCCTCTGCAGACCGGTTAATGGAGTTACGCCAGTTTTGACGGAATATTAAAAGTACTGCTGATATAAGTGTACCGGCGTGACCAATACCTACCCACCATACGAAACCGGTGATATCCCATGCCCAGCCTACTGTTTTATTTAAGCCCCATGCCCCTAAGCCGTACCAAAACGTCCAGCTGATAGCAAATACCCATAACAGCGATCCTAATGAAGCCACTGTAAAGCCTATCCACCAGGCTTTGTTAGGTTTATTTTCAACAGGGAACAAAATATCGTTAGTAATTTTGGCATAGGTTATATCCTTGCCGGTAAGTAACGGTTCCCTGATTATTGATTCATTGTGAGATGCCATATATATTTAAATCTCTAATAATTAAGCCTGTAATTCAGATGATGTATTTCTAACCTTTACCTGGTAACCAATACCCGGTTGTACGTTTAACTCTTCTAACACGTAGTAAGTTCTTTCGCTCTTTAAAGCTTTTGATACTTCAGAGTTAGGGTCGTTAGCGTTACCAAAAACGATAGCGTTAGCTGAACAGGTTTGCTGACAAGCAACTTTAACCTCTCCATCCTTAAGCGGGCGTTTTTCTATTTTAGCTTTCAACTTTCCTGCTTGTATACGTTGTATACACATTGAGCATTTTTCCATAACGCCACGGAAACGTGTGGTTACATCAGGGTTTAATACTAATTGTGTATGCTCGTTATTCAGGTAGTTATCAAAGCGCGAATCATTCCAATAGTTAAACCAGTTAAAGCGGCGAACTTTGTACGGGCAGTTATTTGCACAATAACGTGTACCTACGCAACGGTTGTAAGCCATTTGGTTTAAACCTTCTGATGAGTGTACGGTAGCTAATACCGGGCAAACAGTTTCGCAAGGTGCGTGGTCGCAGTGCTGGCAAAGCATAGGCTGGTGAACTACCGATACATTATCAAAGTTCTCCAGTTTATCAATTTCCTTTTCTTTGGTTATTGCACCATCGTTAAAGCTGTAATAACGGTCAATACGTATCCAGTGCATTTCGCGGCGACGGCCAACCTCATCTTTACCAACAACAGGTATGTTGTTCTCAGCACTACATGCTACAACGCAAGCGCCGCAACCTGTACATGCATTAAGGTCAATTGCCATAACCCAGTTATAGGCAGGGCGTTCATACTCATCCCACAAGCTGTATTTTTGGTGTTCGCCATCTTTACCGCTGTTTGATGAAGGATTTTTAACGTATTCTTTAAATGAGGTTTCGCGTATTACGCTACGGCCTTCATATGAATGGTGTGTTTGTGTTTGCGATAGCGGGAAGATATCGCCTGTTGGTGTAACAGTTGCCGCCGCGGTAGTTTGGAAAGTACCGTTACGGAAGCTGTGGAAAGGGAATGCGTTTTTACCTACATTGTTACCAACCAGGCCCGCTGCTGTACGGCCGTAACCAACAGCTACAGATACTGTACCAGGTGCTTGTCCCGGCTGTGATAATACTGGTAATGATATAGAATATCCGTTTGCATCAATAGTAACAACCTCAAACTCGTCAAGGCTCAACTTCTTGATATCAGCCGGGGCCATTGCTGCAAAGTTATCCCATGTTACTTTAGATACCGGATCCGGCAACTCCTGTAACCAGGGGTTGTTTGATTTTTTACCATCGCGCATGGCAACAGTTTGGTATATCTGTAACTCAACTTTACCTCCCTCAGCCAGTTTAGCGCTGTGGTTTAATATAGTTTGAGCAACTGCATTTAAATCAAGGTTAAATGTGTAAGTGCCTGGTGCAACATCCGCTACTTTAATTAAGCCTGTTTGCAATAAGGTTTCCCAACCTGCCTGGCCAGATAATCCGCCTTTAGCTAACAGGTTAGTGTTCCAGTTATTTCTAACAAAAGTGTAATAATCCTTAACAGCATTATCAGACCATATCAATAAACTTTGCTCGGCCTGGCGGGTGTTATAAACCGGGTTAATGGTTGGCTGCATTACGGTGTAATAACCTTCAATAGCGCTATCATCTCCCCACGACTCTAAATAGTGGTGGTTAGGCGCAACTATATTACATAATGCTGTTGTCTCGTCTGCGTGGTCAGAGAATGATACTTTAAGGCTGATCTTTTTAAGGGCCTCTTTAATATCATTTGTATTGTAGTAATCATACGCCGGATTTGCATCCAGGAAGAAAACTGCACCAACTTCGCCGCGTTTTGCTTCATTCACAAACTCAACAAGTTCAGCATCATTACCGGCATATTGGCGTGATGGGTTATCCAGGTCAATAGTAGTACCGTAGCTGCCTAACAAAGAGTTGATAGCATTTACCAACACCTGTGTAGCTACATCATTTGAACCGGCTACCACTAAAGCTTTGCCTTTTGCAGCTTGTAGTTCTTTTGCAACTAATATGATCGCTTTATCAGCATTCGCGTTAGCTAATTTTTTTGAACCCGGTAAAGTTGTACCCGAAAGTGCGTTGTAAAGATTAACCAATGCAACACCTTCTTCAGATGGTTTAATAGGGATACGTACATCGGCATTTGTACCGGTCATGCTCATTCCGCTTTCAAACTGAATGTGGCGGGACATCTTTTTTGCTTCCAGGGATTTGTTATTCCTGTTTTGTACGTATTGGCGTGTAAATTCTTCGCCGGAGATCCAGGTACCCAGGAAATCAGCCCCAAAGCTTAAAATTACATCAGCCTTGTCAAAATTGTAGTGAGGCAATACTGCTTTACCAAAGCTGTTTTGGTTAGCCTGTATAATACCTGTATAAGATACTGCATCATAATTAGTATGTTTTGCAGTAGGGTATTTTGTAATAAATTCAGCAATAACAGCTTGTGTTGACGGGCTGTGTACTGTTGATGTGATGATACGGATCTTTTTACCTGCTGCCGCAATTGCCGCCAGCTGGCTTGTTACAAAAGAATCAACTCCTGCCCATCCGGTTTCGCTGCCGTTTTGCATTGGCTCTTTTATCCGGTTATTATCGTACAAGTCAAGCACTGATGCCTGGGCCTGCGCGCTTAAACCGCCTTTTGATAAAAGATCGTTAGGGTTACCTTCAACCTTAATTGGGCGCCCTTCGCGGGTTTTAACCAATATAGCACTACCTTCATAGGTTGATGAGTAGTAGTTAGCTATACCTGGTGTTACTTCTTCAGGCTTAATTAAGTAAGGTATTGATTTATGTACAGGAACTTTTTGACAAGCTGCTAAGGTAACTGCACCCACACCAAAGCCCAGCGCCTTTAAAAAGTCGCGACGAGGGGTTTTTGATGACAGGCCACTTCCGCTTAAAATCTCTTCAATAGGGATTGGCTCCGCAAATTCGTGTTTATTTTTCTCAACAAATTCTGGTGTTTTGTTCAGTTCTTCTAAACCTTTCCAGTATTTTTTATTGCTATCCATTTAAGTTATATAAACTGTAATGTTACGTTCTAAATAGTTATTAATAATGGCATTTGGCGCACTCGATACCGCCCAATAAGGCCGCGGTAACTTTTTCACCTTTTTTAAGGCGTTCGTGTACCTGTATCATGTTATCATAGTAAGCGTTGCCTTTGTAGTTAACCTCTGTGCGTTTGTGGCACTGTATACACCATTTCATTGTTAATGGCGAGTACTGGTAAACTTCCTGCATGGTTTCAACCGGGCCGTGGCAAGTTTGGCATTTTACATTACCAACCTTAACGTGCTGCGAGTGGTTAAAGTAAGCTAAGTCTGGCAGATTGTGCACACGCACCCACTGCATTGGTTTAGCTTTAGTACTATCGTATTTTGCAGTGTTTGGATCATAACCTAATGCATCATAGATCTTGTGGATCTCCGGTGATTCGGTTTTTACTGATTTGTGGCAGTTCATACAAACGTTCAGTGATGGTATTGAAGCGTTTTTAGATTTGAACGCGCCGGTGTGGCAATACTGGCACTCCATTTTCATTACACCTGCGTGTAATTTGTGTGAGTACTTAATAGGCTGTACCGGTTGGTATCCCTGGTGAACGTTAGTGTTCCACATGGTTATCCAGCTCCAGCTACCTAAAGCTATAGTACCGCACAGTATCACAAAGAATAC
>NZ_JBAZVP010000010.1:0-179645 GCF_041660805.1 Mucilaginibacter sp.
TCCGTTCGGTGTTAAATAACGAACTACGGCGTTTTATACCATGAATTTCGTATCCTTTTAATAATAATAAATCGGCAAGATATGCTCCATCCTGTCCGGTTATACCTGTTATTAGTGCTACTTTTTTGCTCATTTAAAGATTGTGATATGTAAACGATAAACTTTTCACAGCTTGTGAAATTACCAGCTTATGAATATTAATTAATTATTGTATTATGAATAAAGTCTATTAAAAAGCATTCTTATCACCTACCAGTGTTTTCCAAAATGTAAGGAATATAATCCTCAAATCTAATAAAAATGTCCAATTTTCGATATACCAAATATCATAATTCACTCTGCTTTTCATCATTGACGGTTCCGAAGTTTCCCCTCTAAAACCATTAACCTGAGCCCAACCAGTGATACCCGGTTTAACCAAATGCCTTACAAGGTAATTCTCTATTATTTCCTTTGATTCAATATTTAGTGGTGTGGGGTGTGGCCTTGGCCCAACTACAGACATGTTCCCGATAAATACATTTGCAAATTGTGGGAATTCATCAAGACTTGATTTACGTAAAAAGGCGCCTACTTTAGTTATTCTTGCGTCTGATTTTTTAGCTTGCTGATATTTGCCGTTGTTTAAATTAATATCCTTTGAATTCGTATACATAGAACGGAATTTAAAGCATCTTATCTTTTGGTTCTTTCTCCCCCATCGTTCTTGCACAAAAAACACAGGACCGTCAGATGTAAGTTTAATAAGTATAGCAATGATTGGAAATAACCATGAACATATAAATAATAAAACAAATGTGCTAAAGATAATGTCGAACAGCCTTTTAATAGTTCTTAAATGAATATCGTCTAATGGTTCATTTCTAATGGTTATCATGGGAAAACCATTATAAACACCGATATTATATTGTGAACTGATTAGATCATGATAGGCCGGTATAATACGCAGCTTTACGGCATGGTTTCCTACAATATTTGCAATGTGTTTTATTTTATGATGTGCAGTATTTGGAAGGGCAATTACAACTTCATCTACATCCGACATATTATTAGTTATATAATCGTCTATGTGGTCAATTTTACCAAGATATTGTCCATTTAAAGCAGCCTTTTTTTCATCATCTAAAAAACCAACTATTTCGTAACCAAGATGGATATTTTTTTTAATTACGTCTGAAAATTCTAAGCCAATTTTACCAGCACCAACAATTAAGATCTTTTTTTTGTGAACACCGGTATTGTGTAAAAAGAGCATTAGTTTTTTATACAGTATTTTTTCTAATGGTATAAATATTGACAGTAAACCTATATATATAACTAAGAACCGCCTTGTATTATAGGTTTGATGCGCCGAAAAAAAGAATAGTACAACTAGGCAAAACTGAATAAATATACCGTTAGCAGTTTTATATAGGCTCGCTAGGAAAGTTCTTGTATCGAAGTTGTCACTATGATTGCCACTTGATGAAAAATACCAACCAATGATCAAAATAGGTAGCATCCATAAATTAAATAATGCCAGATGAGACTTATAAATGTACTCGAGAATTACACAAGCTAGTCCAAAACTTAATGTTAAAACAAAGGCTTCATTGAAAAATCTGAAAAAATTAAATTGCTTTTTATGCCGTAAATTCATACATAAATACAGAAAATATAAATTTTATGATTTTCATTATAATAGGATAAAGTTACTTATTATTTTAATAAAAAGCACAAGACGTTGACATAATTTTAATTTTTTCGTGTGATATGGCGTCTTTGTCAAATAGTTGTCTAAGTTTATACCCAACAAACGGCTATGATGATCAGATACATTAAGTACATGTAAAATTAATGTTCAAATAAATACTTATTTCTATTGCTAGTATACGATTTACTATATTTGTTTTTGATAGGAAGGATTATATACACGTTTTATTTGCAAGTAATTATTATGAACAACACATTAACACATAAAATTGATATTGCCGGAATTGGAATTAGTAATTTATATTTCAACGAGGCTATTCATGTATTAAACAGTGCAATAAAAGAAAGTAGTAAGATTCGAGTGTGTGTAACACCTGTCAATTGTTTGGTATGGGCACAGGATGATCAAAAGTTAAAAGACCTATATAATACTGCTGATATTGCTTTTTGTGATGGTGTACCTTTGATCTGGATGTCGAAATTTTTGAGTACTCCAATAAAAGAAAGAATTACAGGACTTGACCTTTTGCCTAAGTTTGCTGAAAAGTGTGCAGAAGAAGGCCACTCAATGTTTTTACTTGGGGCAAAGGAGGGGGTAGCAGAAATTCTTAGATCAAAGTTTGAAACAGACTACCCGAGAATCAAAATTGTAGGTGTATATTCTCCGCCTTTTGCTGAAAGATTTTCTGATGAAGAGAATTTAAAGATGATTAATATGATCAATACTGCAAAGCCTAATGTACTTTGGGTTAGCCTTACCGCACCAAAGCAAGATTTTTGGATATTTGAACATTTAGATAAGCTCGATGTTAATATTGCAATAGGCGTGGGTGGAGCATTTGAGGTTTCTGCTGGTTTAATTAGTAGAGCACCTGTTTGGATGCAAAAGCGTGGTTTGGAATGGCTATTTAGATTTATTAACGAACCTAAAAGACTTTTTAGAAGATATTTTATTGAGGCGCCCCTAATCTTTCCACACATTTTGTCACAAAAGTTAAGGTAATTAGAGAAGCACTACACTTCGTAGCATTTAATTTGCTATTTACGTTTTGCCCGTTTAAATAAAATATTCTTTGATCCTTTATCAAAAGAGTATTTATCCGCCCAATTTAACAGATCAAAACCTTTTTCTGAACTTTTCAATATTCGTGTCATTATGTATGTTTTTTTAACTCCGATTGGTTCGCTGTAAGAATTACTGTCTATTGATCCATAAAGTCCTATGTCATCTGCGGTACTTGAAAGTAATAAATTCATCTGCTTTTCTGAGGTTGAAGCCATAGTATTTTTTTTAACAATTATGTTACGAATAGTCCCCCCCGCGGGGTTGTTATCGTGATCCAATATCAATTGAACTTTATTATCATATAGAACATTGTTTGTTATTGTTATATCATGCGCATTATGTATTTTAATTCCATGCCCGGATATATTTGACACCACATTTCCAATAATACTTATAACTGACGTACTATCATCGGCGTAAATGCCCTCAGATGAAAAAGCTGTTTGACTATTTGTGCCGAGTGGAGCACCAACTCCATACGAAATAGTATTATTTATAACTTTTCTATCTTTAAATTGCGGTCTATCTAAATAGATACCTCCTCCATCATCCACCGTCATTGTAAAATAAGAAATGGTATTATTCTTAATCAGTGCATTATTTCCGTTTAATTTTATTCCGTCATATCCGCACTTAGTTATCTTGTTATCAGTGATAATGATGTTGTCACCGTAAAGCTCTACTGCTGAATATCTTGTCCCCATCCCAGGAATCAAACCTATGTTTGATATAATATTGTTTTTAAAAATTCCATTTGGGCAGTTTTTCCCATTTATTCCGATGTTATTGCAGTAGTTAATTTTATTGTTTCTAATCTCTATATGATTCCCATCTTCTATGATTCCATCCTTTCCGGAGTATTTAAGTTCATTACTTGCAATAATTACACTATTTGAATTGTCAATTTTTAAGATGGAAGTATTAGAGCCTTGTAAGGTTAAGTTTTTAATAACAATAAAGCTCCCCTTTACATTTACCAGTTCATCAGTTTCACTAACCTTAACAGCGTAATTTTTTGGATTGTTGATTCCGAAATACATTTGTATCTTCTTTTTAACGGGATTATAACTCCATTCGCCCAATTGATCGAGTGTGCGTGAGTCATTTTGAATGAAATAACCAAAACCATCTCTAAATGGATAATGAAAGAGTGTTGTATAAGTTAATTTATGAGATAATTGTGATAATATTGTTCCTCGATCAAGTATCCAATTTGTTCGTCTTACCACTATTTCGGCGCCCGTCCAGTTAATTGAGTCACTTAGTTCATTATCAATAATTGAATTATTTCCTGCATGCGATTCATAGGTTAAATATCCGCCATTTGCACTGTTTATGTTTGGGTAACGGCCTATAGCTTTTTGACGGTTGTTAACTAAAACCATATTTAATGTAGATCCAACCAAGGGACAGTCTGACTCCCATATACCATCTCCTAATTTTTTCCAATCTGAAATTGGAACGAAACCACTAATAATTGGATTTTTGCCAGATCCATAAGCGCTAAATGTTATGAAGTTATTTACATCCCCGTTAAGTTTGATATTTAAATGTCCATTAAAAGTTTCATTACGTTTAAATAATATTTTATCACCGGGCCTAAAACGGAAGCTATTTACTTTTTCCAGAGTTTTCCAAGGACTAGTTATGTTGTTCCCGCTATTTAAATCGTTACCTAAACTAGCATCTACATAATACGTTGAATTGGTTTGTGCTAACAGATTACAAGGAAAATATGTAATACAAAGAAGGAAAAGCAGGCAGGAAAGTATAATTTCATTACGATGATGAACTCTGCTTTTTTCATTGGTCTTGGCTTTCTTCTGGTCTTTACAAATTGTTTTCATAATAGAACTAACTAAAATGTACTGTTAGTATACAAACTATGAATGGACTTCAAAAATTGTCTTACTTACAATATTTTCGGTGAAATTTCTACAAACATTATTGTATACATCTATTGAAAAAGATGGCCATGATTTATCATTCCATATTTGGAGAACTTTTTTTGCATAAAGTTCAGGATCAAATCGTTCAACAATTAATTGTTTTTCTGAAATTACCGAACTGTTGAATCCAATATCGCTTGCAATAGGTACAACGCCTACACTCATAGCTTCTGTTAAAGAGTTGGAATGACCTTCCCTTTTTTCAACAGTTGGAAAAATAAAAAAATGCTTTTGTTTTAAAATTTCTACTAGTTGTTTGTGTGCAGTAGGGGGAGTGATCTTAATATAGTTTGCTAAATTATAGTTGTCAATTAACTTAATTAAAGAATTTCTATAACCAATTTCTCCGCCACCAATAATCTCTAATGAAAACCCTATATTCTTATTTCTTAATATGTGGCAAATTTCGATTATAAACTCAATATTTTTTGAAGGTGTGATTCTACCAAAATAAACTAATCTTATATCATTTTCCAACTCTCGCAAGTTTGAATTATAATTATCTAAGTCCTCATTTAAAACATAATTGGGATAATAATAGAATTTGTTGACAGTGAGCGTATTCAAAAACGACACATACTCTTTTCCCTGACATAACACCTTATTGGAATTTTTAATAGTAGCCTTAAAAAACATACGATATATGAATGTTCCGGATTTATAAGCTTCAATCATACCGCCAGCCCTTATCTCATATACAGGGTTAACCCGAAGACATCTGGAAAGAATTACCAATAGATATTCAAAATAAATAAGGTAGTTATAAAAGCCAATTATGTGTGAAGATTTTTTCCCCTTCGTTTTTATTAGTAATACGCAAAAGTGTATAATCGATAAAAAAAGTTGGAATGGATAAATTATGTTTCTTAAAACTGGTGTTTTTAAGGGATATGGTTTCTCAACTATTATTACATTAAATTGAAGTTCTTTTAAAATGGCTACTGTTTTCCTATTTCCGGATTCCCCACCACCAATAATATCCTTCTTTTTTGCTCCTATTGAACCATAAAAAATAACCGTGCCGTCATTTGTCTTTTCCAATTTGTTATTTAGTTAATATAAAAAGTAGTATTAATTAGTATTTATGACATTGTATTGATTACCCGAGCCGGATTGCCAACAACTATTGAATGAGGAGGGATATTTTTGACAACCACAGATCCTGCACCTATGGTAACGTAATCCCCTATAGTAATGTCACCTATAATGCACACATTAGCTCCAATCTCAACATTGTTCCCAATAGTGGGGCTTTTTCCATTTTTTTTTGCGTTGCCAATTGTTAAACATTGTCTCATTGTGCAATTGTAACCTATTATTGAATTTTTGTTAACGACAATTGATTGTCCATGATATACAATTAATCCGCTTCCAACTTTTGTATGCCAAGGCAACTCAATCCCTAACAGCCATTCAACAAAAAACCTATAAAAAAGTAGATATGGAAACAATATATATTTTAAGTATTTCTTTGAAGAGATGGTATGTGCTAATCGAAATAAAGAAGTAATAATTTTGCCTTTGGTATTGTTATTATTTCTTTTCCAATCTTGAAAGATATAAGACATATTATTTATTGTAAAATTATTATAACTATTTAGATAAAATTTCGCTAAAGAAGGTATGTATTCTGTTACCATAAATTTTATAATCAAAGTTGTTAATTGCAAATTTGGTGGTATTAGTACATATAGTTTTATATAGATGCACGTTAGTGCTTAAAAGTTTAATTTTTTCGCTTAAACTGTTAAAATCGTCTGGAGTATAATATAGTACGTTATAGTAATCCTCCAAAAGAGATCCAACTTCACCAATTTTAGAGGTCAGTATAGGCTTACCACAAAACATATATGAGGCAACCTTGGTAGGGAATCGAGATTGTGACCGTATGTCATCAGCCAAAGGGACAATATAAAAATGTGCATTTTTACATTGATTCATTAGTTCGTCTTCACTAATATAACCAAGTAAATTTATGTTCTGAAAAGGGTATCCAAATTCGGCAGCATTGTTGATAATTTTATTTAACGAATCTTGATTATAGGGGCCGGATATCGTAAAATTATAATTATAGCCATTTTTGTAGGCTAATCCAAGACCCTTAATTATAAAAAGAATGTCATGTAAATATCCATCAACGAGCCCCATCCAAAAGCAATATTGAGAGATGTTTTCTTTTACAGGTGTTAGCCTATTGAATTTTTCAGCATCTTCTAAAACTGGTATTAAAATAGTAGTATAGTTAGGAACAATGGCCTTAATAGTTCGATCAAGCTTATTAGAAATAACAATTGCGCCATCGGTCCACTTGATGAGGGGACCTTCGTTGATGATTTTTTCAATCTTACGATTTAAAACAACGTGATTCCATTCGTTTATCTCCTCTATAACTTTTATTCTATATAATTTCGATAATAATATCGTTATAACGTTAAAGATTTTGCCTTGGGCACAAATATATATTATATCAATTTTAGGATCAAGCTTGGAAATAACATGATGTAATCTAATAATTCCTTTTAGAAATAAAAGCAATTTCTTAAGGTTACTATTGATTTCTTCAGTATGGCCGTGCAGATATAAAAAGTCAATGCCCTCATATTGGCCTTTAGGTAGTGTATTATACTTGTTAAACAAAAAGCAATTTGTATAGACACAAAAATGATTACCTTGATTAATTAAAGCTTTAGCAATCATCTTAATTCTGTTTGCTGTTGCTGTCCCATGAGGAAAACCGGTAACGCTGGTTATTAAATTAATATTCATCTACTAACTAATCATTAATTGTTTTAATTATCGTGCAAGGATTACCAGCTGCTATTACATTTGAAGGAATGTTTTTAGTAACAACGCTATTTGCGCCAATTACGCTATTTGCACCAATTGTAACTCCTTTAAGTACTATAGCGTTAACACCAAGCCAAACATTATCTTCGATAACTACCTCTTTAATTAGGCCACTTCTTGGATCATCCAAATGCCAGTCAGAATCAGTAATTAAAGTATTGGCGCCGCACTTGACATTATTACCAATCTTAATGTTCTTAAATGATCCTATTACAGTGCCACTCAAACCACAGTTATCTCCAATTGAAATAATTGCCATAGGTGTTAAGGTTGCAAGGGTACATGGCCTATTAATTCCTATTAAATTATAAACCGGTTTAGAGATAAATTTGCAATTGTTTCCTATGCTTATTTGGCTCCCCGGTGTTCGCTTTATTTTTATAAATCCCCGGGTTTTTATATTCTCCCCAACCTTTATACCCCACCAAAATAAGTTCATTTTATTGATAATTGAACTAAACGCCATTTTCAATGATTGTAAAGCTTCATCTATCAAGTGAGGAAGGGCATCCCGATTAATTTTCCATTGCTTCATCTCAAATTATGCAATTATAAATTTTAACTAAATCATCAGTAATACCTATTGGATCATGCCGTTTAAGTGCTCTTGTCCTTGCATTAATGGACATTCTTATTGCGTTCTCATAATTGTCTTTGCATTCTAATATTGCACCAGCTAATGAATAATGATCCCCATCCTGTACTAAAATACCTTCTTTGTTATTTTCTATCAAACTATTTGTTCCGCCCGCAAAAGTTGCTATAATAGGCATACCCAAAATCATAGCTTCACATAAACTGTTTGGGCTATTTTCAATATGGCTTACCTGGCAATATAAATCAACATTTAAAAATGAACTTATAATCTCTGTTTCGTTTTTTTTACCGGCGAAAATTATGCCCGTCAACTTTAAATCTATCCTTAAACTTTTTTCCACTAGCTGCACTATCTTGCTATCTTTATTAACCCCCACTACAATCCACTCAAAAAGAAGGT
The DNA here is from genome assembly GCF_041660805.1 of Mucilaginibacter sp. GTDB lineage: Bacteria > Bacteroidota > Bacteroidia > Sphingobacteriales > Sphingobacteriaceae > Mucilaginibacter. The sequence continues at coordinate 8,552 of NZ_JBAZVP010000010.1, forward strand.
TGGTGTGCTTTTTAAGCAGCATGCAAGTTTTAACAATTGTTTCAAACCCTTTGTATAGATTATCACCGGCAGTAGTTATTATTTTAAATGAATTATCGGAACGTTCAAGGTTATTTTTCCATGCAGCACTGTAAAATGAATCCCTCAATATTTCATTGTTGAAAAAATACTTACTACCAGGTGCTATTACTTTGCTTACTCTTCTATCCCAGTCTGTGCGGCCAATTAAATTCTTTGTTAGATGCATTATCTGCGTTTCTCTTTTTGCCTTAGCTAGAAAGTTCGCATATCTATAACTGTATGAATTCAATAATAATTTACTGGAAATTTTTTCGTTTTTATCCGTTGCTTGTTTTGAAATTCCTGAATAGTATTTTTCAATGTACGGATTAATTAAACCTTGAATAGATATCACAACAGGAACGGTGGTGATATCTTGTAATAATCCAAAGCATTCTTCAGTGCCATGTATATGTATTACATCTGGTTTAAATTGATTTATAATTGGAGTAATTTGCCGAAGTATAAATTCGTTATCTTCATAGTTAACTAGTCGTTTCCAAAATCTTGATATCTTTGAGCCGGTATTTTTTTGAAATATTGGATAAAATTCACATGAATCAAATGTGAATTTTTCAAGCTGTTCACTATGTAAAAAAGCAATTCCTAACTCTATATCGGGTTTAAGCTCTGTCAATTGTTTTTGTAAAGAAACTAACCAACCACCTACTGGTGACTTATTACCCAGTTTTTGACCAGCAGAGCATGGTGTATTTGTAAACCATAATACTTTCATAATTGCATTTCATTAATGTTACGCTAACCTTTTTTATATATAACCATACTGCTTTTACCACTGGCAATATTAATGATGGAATAATATAATGCGAGAAAAATAAGTATGATAAAAAAGTAATTGACATTACGGACAAATTGAATCTTATATTGGTTTAACATTAAAAAGAAGAAAAATAAATTGAAACCAAATAATAAGTCAGTCACTATACTAAACTTGGCCTTGGATTGCTTATAAACCCAAATGCCTTTAATTATACTGTAAAATATAGTAATTAATAATAAGGCCATCCCTACAGGCCCCCATATAACCATTAAACTTAAATACAAATTGTGATAATCCGGATAGGTGAATTTGGTATTGTCGAAATGAACTGCATGATATTCATTTCTTGTTGGATAATAGCCTTCACCTATAAGGGTAGATTTTTTAGAAATTTTATAAAAACCATATTCATACACAACAGCTCTGTTGGTCTCTTGTCCATTTAGGATTTTTTCAAGCGAAACATCTTCAATCTTAAAACTCGCTTTACGTTTAAATATATTGGCATTTAAAAATGAGGGAGGGTTGATAGCCAAAAAAATCAATAACGATACAATCGGTGCGATTATATAATAAAGCTTAATTTTTTTCCAGTAATTTAATGTAATTAGTACTATTATGAGCGGTAGTAATAAAATAGAAGATCTTGTACCAGACAGCGCAATTGCAATTAATGATATTAATATTGTTAAAATTGCTGCAAAATGCACCCCTTTACCAAGTTTTCTGATTGAACCGCTTAAAATGCCAGGCAGTAATAAAGCAATGATGGATAATGAATATTCGCCATAAGCTTCAAAATTAAGTAGTGTACCTGAGCTTCTAAATACACCTAATTCAAACGTTGCATTTTCTCTATAGGATGGTAATAACGCATTTCCTGGTATGAATGAATATTTTTGATTTATTGAAACAAGGAGCATATAAGAAGCACATATAAAAATGCATATGATCAATCTTTTTATATCGTAAGTGGTTAAAGAGATCTTACTGAAAAGATATACCAGTAACAGCATAAAAAAGAAACAGTAAGTTGCAATTATTTTAGGTATAATTTCAAAGTGTGCTTCACCTACAAACACGCACAGGCACTGAATAATAAAAAGAGAAATTAAAATAATGATTATGTTACGGCCCAAAGTGGAGCTTGGAAGGCTATAATCCTTAATTTTGGGTGTAAAGAAATAAAGTATAAGTGATAGCCCTCCTCCTAATATAAATATCCCTCCAACTTGTGAGCCATATGTAAAATGATTGCAAGCCAATAGTTGCAACAAGAAAGAAAAGAAGTCTCTTCTATATAAGCTGCTATACAGTATACCCACTATAGGAATAAGGAACGAAAGGCCGATCGTAGTTATAGCTTCAAAAGAAAACGAGCCACATATAATAAGTAATATAATTTTTATAATTATTAAACTTAAATTTTCGGGCTTATAGGTATTTATAATCATCCAAAATGTTTTAGGCTAGTTTTTCTTTGATTATTTTTTTGTATTCAAAAGGTGCTGCTATTAAACCATTGAAGTTCGCAATAATTAACCCCATGCTTATTCCAATTATCCCTAATTGCAATTTAACAGCTAATAGGTAAGTTATAGGAATGAATACTATCATAGTTATTATGGAAATATAAAATTGTGTTTTTAATTTGCCTAAACCATTTAAAATATGAACATATATCATCCCGTAAGTCATGGACGATATATATAACATAATACCTATACTCGTTACAAATGGGATTTTAACCACGTCATGTAGCCAAACTTTATATATTAAGGGAGAGATTATTAGAAGAGCAATAGAAAATACAAAAAAATATCCCCAGATTTTCAATAAGTTTTTTTCCGTGCTTTTAATCCATGAAAAGTCCTCTTTAATATTGGCTTCAGTAACAGCACTCCAAATTGGTGCCATAATAATTCCAAAAACCATCATTACAACGCTGAATAACTTATAAGCTATATTGTATTGTGTAACATTGGTAGGTGAGAAGTAGCGACTTATCAAAATATTGTCAGACTGATATTGAATAATTCCAGCAAGTTGTATGATGAAAAATTTGCCACCTATACTCATTATACTCTTTGAACTTTGAAACGAAACCTGCTTTAAGGATGGCATTAAAGCCTTATTTTTAAAAAAAAGATAAAAGTTAGCTCCTAATAATGAGATTAATGTTCCAGAAAAATAAGCAACGCCCAAATTTAATAAGCTACCGGTTGTAGTGTATTTAAAAATAATGATAAATACAAATGAAAGTATATTCCCTATTAAAAATGTTAGTGAGACATTTGCAGTTTTTTGAAATGCATAATTTATGGAATTTATGAGCTGAAGAACAAATTGTACGCTGAAAAAAATAACCAAAATATTCATTAGATTTCTAACGTCTATTCTATAAGCGCTCGAGATACCTAATATTTCATCATAATTAATAAAGTGATTGACAAACAAAAATACACCACAAATAATTGATGCAACAATTGTAAGTGATGCATAAGAAGTGCTAATTAATTTCTTTATAGTAATATTATCTTTTATGGCTATTGCTGCAGATAGTTGGTTCCGCAATCCATTCCCTAAACCAAAGTCAAAAAAATTGAACCACAGGATCATTGAACTAACTGTAAGCCAAATGCCGTATTTCTCCGGATTTACATAATTAATAGTAAATGGAACAATAATTAAGTTAATTATTATACTGATACCCTTAATTAATAGTGAAGAAATTACATTCTTTTTTGCTGTTAAGGTTCGTTCATGGCCCTTATTGAGGAACAATGATATTTTACTTTTAAGTGATTCAACCATAATTTGCATATATTAAAATCAAATCAATCATATGAACTTTAACGAGCAGGAAAAAATTACCCATAATATTCTTTGTACCATCTGATGAATTTTTCTATTCCTTCCTTTATGGAAGTTGTAGGTTTATAATTGAAATTGTTGATCAGATCATCAACGTTAGCCCAGGTTGATGTAACATCACCGGGCTGCATACCTTTATAATCAATTATAGCTTTTTCGCCCATGCTTTTCTCAATTTCACCAATAAAGCTCATCAGTTCAACAGGGTTGTTGTTGCCTATATTATATATACGATAAGGAGCAGTTGAACGTGACGGATCCGGATGCTTGGAATCCCAGTTTTGATCAGGTTGAGCCGGACTATTCATTACATTAATGATTCCACTTACAATATCATCTATATAGGTAAAGTCCCTTTTCATCTTACCATGATTGAATACCGGAATTGGCTCTTTCTTGGATATAGCTTCGGCAAATAAAAAGTATGCCATGTCAGGCCTTCCCCATGGCCCGTAAACAGTAAAAAATCGTAATCCCGAGGTTGGTATTTTATATAAGTGGCTGTATGTATGCGCCATTAACTCATTAGCTTTTTTACTGGCCGCATATAATGATACCGGGTGGTCAACATTGTCATGTACAGAAAAAGGCATAGTTGAATTTAACCCATATACACTTGATGAACTTGCATATACAAGATGCTTTACAGGATTGTGCCTGCTAACTTCTAATATATTTAAAAAGCTCACCAGGTTTGATTGCGCATATGCATCGGGGTTAAGTATGGAGTAACGGACACCGGCCTGTGCGGCCAGGTGTACTATTACATCAAACTGTTCCCTATGGCAAAGAGACATAAGTTCACCCTTACTCTCAATGTTCATACGAATGAAGCGATAGTTACTGTACTTGGTACTTGTAACTTCGCGATGCCAATTAACGTTAACTTTGTCTATTCCGCATTCTGCAAGCCGCGCATATTTTAGCTCAATATCGTAGTAGTCATTTATGTTATCGACACCAACAACAGAAATGTCTTGCTCAATTAATTTTTTAGCTAAATGAAAGCCTATAAAGCCAGCTGTTCCGGTAATGAGTACTTTCATAATGTTATTAAATGATAACGTTTACGATACTTTGTATTAAAATCTTTTTAAGAATCCTTTAATTTTGTCACCGATGCTTTCTTTGGTTTTGTCGGCATATGAATTGTAATAGCTGTTACCGTAGCTATTACCATAACCATAGCTATAACCATAGCTGTAACTGAAATTCTCTTTTTTGATACCATTGAATACCAGGCTATATTTAGGCAGCCTTTTTGATTCATCAATTTCATTAATGAAATCAAGTTCCTCTTTATGTGTAAAGCCCTGGCGTATCATATATAAAGATGCATCAACAACCCTTGCTATAATCAATGCGTCTGTTACAAGGTGTATCGGAGGGGAGTCGATTAAAATATCATCATAGCTCTTTTTGAGCTCGTTAATTAATTTATCAAGCGTATCTTTCTCAAGTAGCTCAGAAGGGTTAGGGAGAATTGGTCCGCAACCTAAAACATCAAGCCCGGTCATGCCAGAAGGCTGTATTAGTTTACTTAAATCCAATGTTTTTTCAGACAAATAATCGCTAATACCCGGGTGCTCCGGAGATAAATTAAACACACCAGATATTTTAGGCTTGCGAAGGTCCATTTCCAAGATAATGGTTTTTCTTTTTGCATAGGCAAGCGTTACAGCTAAGTTAGAACTAACAAAACTCTTTCCCTCGCCACTAATGCTGGATGTAAACAAGGTAACACGTCCGCTGTCATTATTGTCATGGAGATGGAACAAATTGGTTCTTAATACACGGAACTGTTCACCAATTGCAAATTTGCCTCTGCCCTCAGTAACCACTATTGGCGTGCTTGATTCCTGATAAGAGAGTTCACCAATAACTGGAACGCTTACAACATCTTCGATTTGTTTACGATGCATAATGCGTTCATTTAATGTTTCCCTAGTATAAATTAAACCAATTGCCCCCGCCATACCTAATATTAATGCTAAAGGATATATTATAGCAGGCTTTGGCCATTTAGCTTTGCCGGCATGGGCATCGTCCACAACTTCAGAATCTGAGATGGAAGATGCATACCTTAAAGCAACTTGCTCTTTCTTTTCTAACAGGAAAGTATAAATTCTTTCTTTACTTTCTTGTTCCCTTTTCATAGAGTTGTATTTTCTATCCTGATCCGGAATTTTTTTAAGTGATGTTTGTATACCATTATCAAATTTATTCATTTGACCCTGGGTCGCTATTAAAGAAGCTTTTATAGAGCGAATCTTCTCCTTAAAAGCATCGCGTAATGAAGCTATTTGTTTATTGATAGGATCAAACAAAGGATTTGTTTCTGGGGTAGTAGCCAATAACTGTTGGCGCTCTAACTGAAGCGTAGTAAGTTTGTCATACAAGCTCATAAGGCTGGGGTCTTGTAGATATGCACTTGTAGCAGGTAGCTTCTCGTCGTTTTGAGGTGAATTAGCCCATTTGTCTAATTCTTCAATTATTTTTAATTGTATAACAACGTCATTTTGAGCCTTAGTATTTGCTTGTTTAATATCTCTGAAACCTTGGGCTTGCGAAAATATGTCAGTCATTCCCTGGCTGCTTTTATATTGCTCAATATTAATTTCAGCGATACTTAAGCCTTTATTAATGGAATCAAGGCGGGAGTTGATAAAGTTAAGCGTGTTTTGTGCTTCTTTTCCTTTGTCAAGAATTGCATCCTTTTGGTAAAGGGCCATTAATGAATTAAGAATGTCTTTCCCCCGAGCGGGGATCTCATCTGAGGTTGATAAGTTTACAAATGGGGCATCTTTGTTTTCCAGTTCAACTTTAACCCTCGTTTGGTAACTATCAGAAACAAGATCAGGATCTTGAACTTTAATGTTTATTTTAGCTCCGATATAACTGTTTATATTTGCGGTAGGAAGTAATGTCCAGGTGCCAAAATCGCTTTTTATTGCGCTTGAAAATTTGTAATTTTTATCTCCATTATCTTGGTCTATAAGCGTAAAAGATTTTTGATCCTTTATTAGGATCGATAATTTTTCGCCCTGTCCATCAATGGAACCATCAGCTTTAATAAATTTGAATTTTATTGGGCTGTTTTTATAAAGCTCGACATTTTTACCAGACTTCTTTTCAGTGTACGAAGCCCATAATTCGAGATCATTAACTACTTGGTACATTAACTTTTTAGATTGCATTACTTCAATCTCATTCTCGACAATAATAGGTTTGTTTATTGGGTCAAGCTGTTGCTCACTGCCACTTTTATTTACAACAGTACCGTCTGAACTTGTCGGGGTTTTAAACTCAAGAGTCGCTAAAATTGGATAAGTAGGATTGGTGCGCTGTATATAGAAATATGCAGCCAATATTCCTAATGCACCACCTAAAATGAATAACGGCCAATGAAAAAGATATTTTTTAAGAAGTTTACTTGTGTCCGTTGATGAACCATCTGACGAAGGCAACGTAAAAGCAGTTACCTGAGTGTTGGTGTTTTTCTTGCTCATTGTGTATAAATTATCTTTGTAAAAGAATAGCTATTATTGACAAAACAGATACTATTAAACCTGCTCTTTGGAAAGTTGAACCATTATCTTCAGATCTTGCACGATTTGGTTTAACATACACAACATCATTGTTTTTTAAGTAGTAATAGGGCGATGTAACAAAACTCTTGGAGGTTAAGTCTATTGGTACGTAAGTTCTTTTTCCTTCAAATTCTCTGATCAAAAGTATGTTACGGATACCTGTGATATTTAGGTCGCCGGCGCGGCTCAATGCCTCAGTTAGCGAAATGCGCTCATTAATAATGGTATAGGTGCCTGGGTTTTTAACATCGCCCAGTACAGATATTTTAAAGTTTTGTATACGCACATTAACATTAGGCTCTTTCAGATAAACAAGTAATTTGGCCTTTAACATTTCTGCTATAGCGAAAGTAGTTAAACCAGTAACTTTTACAGTGCCAACACTCGGTAATGTAATCTTACCATCGGGATCTACTAAATAGCCTACAACAGCATTTTCTTCAGCTCTGTCCAAATTGCTATTGCCATATGGTCTTTCAAGGTTATAATTAAAGATAGCGGATGCCTCGTTATTTAAACTTGTTACATGTATGCCTAACAAGTCTCCGGGCTGAATAGTTAACTGAGAATAGTTTTCAATATTTTCTGTTGTTATGCTATCCCTGCTAATGTTTTGAAAATAGGGTATGTTTTTATAACTGGTACATGAAGAGTTTGTAAAAACAAAAACTATTAATGATAAGAATAATAAATGCTTTATGTTCATATTTGGAAATTTGAAAATATATTGGTGAGATTTTTTGACATGATCATATATGGTGAATTCATTTTAAATGAATGTCATTTTTAACTATTAGTTACTTTAAGTTGAGTGAATTCAATGAAATATTAGCGGCGTAGAGCAGGGTGATGATTCTGAAATGATTATTGTTATTTGAAAAAGAAAATGGCATTTTAATCGTTCGCATAGCTCTCAATAATATTTATATTGTGCGAAAATAGGGAAATAAATGTGAAAATAGTGTGAAATTTATGTTTTTTTTAACATTTAAATTTAATGTAGCGCTTATATTTACGAAATTTTTATTTTTCATTATTGCTTGATATTACGTAAATCTTTAATCATAAATTAATATGCCTATACCCGGTAATGTATTAGCAAATGCTGATGACCTTGGCTTAAATGCATCTGTTAATAAGGCTATACTACATTGTTTTGAAGAAGGATATATTAATAGTGCTTCGGTTTTAACTAATACAATAGGGTTTCAAGAAAGCGTGCAACTTATACATACAAGCTCATGCATGCATAATTTAGGTGTACACGTAAACCTTGCCGAGGGTAGGCCGCTTACAAATATTAATAGACGTTATTTAGATGCCGAGGGCAATTTTGACATAGTTAAAACAGGTAAAAAACTTAACTTTTTTAATAATGAAGATAAGCAGGGCTTTATAAAAGAAATACATGCTCAAATAAACCTGGCAATTGCAAATAAATTACCCGTTATCCATCTTGATTCTCATTATCATTTACATACCTTGCCTGGGTTTTATAAATTATTTATAAAGACTGCCCGACATTTTAATTTAAAATTACGTTTAGCACAAACTTATAAAGAAAATAGCTACGTTAAATTTTTATATCGGCAATATATTAACCGTATTATAGTTAATAACAAACTTGGCTATTCGACTTATTTTGAAACAGTCGACAAGTTTTTAGCAAAACAGAATGGTCACCAAAATAACTTTGTTGAAATTATGCTACACCCTGATTTTGATTTAGAAGGAAATATAACTGACCATTTTGACAAAGACTCGATGCTAAATTGGATTAATTTTGTAAAACGGCAGGAATAGTATGAAGGTGTTGGCTTTTACGATGCCTGCCTTTAGTTACAGAACGGATTTTTAAATTGGATCAAGATAACTTCTGTTGAAGTTCATTATTTATTTAAAGTGTAAAAAACCTACTAAATTGTCTATGTTTTTATAAATTATTAGAACAAGATTAATTTTATCTATAAAATTTATAATTTTAACCCTTGTTATATAATTTTGAATTGATGGTTTATTAAGTAACACAGTTATGAAATCATAAATCAGATTTAGTTTAAATTTCGTAATTTGAATTTTTGATTAACATTGGCTATTAATAAAAATTATTTATAGCTTAAAACAGTAACTTGTATTTATATAAATGTATTATATTATCATATCCCGGGCACAAGCTATTACTATTTCATAAAAATGAATAGATACGAAACGTTAAGATTATTTGACTATTCAATTTTTACCTCAAGCTTAGATCAATTTGATCAAATTAATCAGGAGTCGAAATGTGTTATCAATACGCTTAACCAATATTCTTATATAATTGCCGAAAAGGACGATACCTTTAAAAGGGTACTAATGGAATCTGATATGCTTTTGCCTGATGGCATTGGTATAGTTGGTGCAGCTAAAATTTTAAAAGGAAAAAAAATAAAAAAAATAGCAGGAGCCGACCTGCATAAGCATATATTAAAAAAGTTAAGCACTACAGGTGGTAGCTGTTTTTACCTTGGGTCATCTGAAGAAACTTTAGATGGGATAAAAAAGCGCCTGGCCATTGAATACCCCGAAATTAAAGTCGGTACACATTCTCCGCCATTTAAAACCGAGTTTAACGATGCTGATAATTCGCTTATGGTAGCCTCCATAAATTCTTTTAAGCCGGATGTTTTATTTGTTGGAATGACCGCCCCTAAACAAGAAAAGTGGGTTTTTATCAATAAAAATAAATTGGATGCCAATGTTATATGTTCTGTTGGCGCTGTTTTTGATTTTTATTCGGGCACTGTAAAACGGCCAAGTAAATTTTGGATAAATTTAGGTTTAGAATGGTTTATTCGCCTTGTAAATGAGCCTAATCATTTATGGCGAAGATATTTGTTATATGGGCCTGTATTTGTTTACCTGGTACTTAAAGAGAAGCTTATTCTGCTGTCTAATAAAAAAAGATATATTGACGAATCTCATTAATATTGTTGCTTATTATTGAGTCCGAATCTTCATTTCGTTATCTTTCTGTTGTTTTAACCGCTGAAATAATAAAATGACTATCAGCAAAAAAATCACTTACCTTATTATACTTGTTTTTTTAGGTGTATCTGCTTATGGTGCTTTAAAATTTTTGGCTGATGCCAGTAAGATTAATCACAAAGTATCATATACGGTATCAAAGCCAATTAATATAGAAGGGGTACACGATAAAGTTATCAGCGGCCTTGATATAACTGGTTCTGGCAAAGATTGTATAAAACTAACCCATTGTTATAACATTACCATAAAAAATTGCCGTATCCGCTTTTCAAAAGCAAATGGGGTAAATATTTTGTTCAGTAAAAATGTTACAATTACTAATTGCTATTTTGAAAATACAGCCGCAGGTGTTTATGCGTATAAAAGTGAGGGAATCAAAGTAATTAACAGTCAGTTTAAGAATATGCAGGGCCCTTTCCCAAAAGGACAAATAGTGCAGTTTGATGAGGTGCATGGTAATGGTAACAGGGTTAATTTTAACAAATGTCAAAATATATTGGGTTTAAGCCATCCAGAGGATGCTATTAATATGTATAAAACTAATGGCACTCCAAATGATCCTGTGCAAATTATTGGTAACCAGATACGTGGAGGTGGGCCAAGTAAGATAGGTGGCGGCATTATGCTGGGCGACAACGGCGGATCTTATATGTTAGCTAAAGACAATATCCTGGTTGATCCTGGCCAATATGGTATGGCCATTGCCGGAGGGACTAATATACGTATCATCAATAATAAAATATTCGGCAGGCAACAATCCTTTACCAATGTTGGTATATACGTATGGAACCAGCATAAATCAGTTTGTGCTTTAAATACCGTAAGTAATAATAAGATACGATGGACAGATTCAACCGGTAAGGCAAATGATAGCTGGAATAATGGCAATTGTGGTAAAGTTATCGGCTGGGAAACTAACATTTGGGCAGCAAATATTAATGCCAATATCCTTCCTGTTAACATCATTAACCAACAATAGTTATTGTTAACGCTTTATATAAATTTGTAATTTACCAATAAGCATGAATCCCTATCTGTTGTTTATGAAAAGCCTAATCAATAATTAAAAATGGTATCCTTTATAAAAAATAAAGTGCAAACCTTTTTGAACGTTGGTCATGAGCGTACTTTAAAAATAAAACGGAACATTATTTATACTTTTTTAATAAAAGGTATAAGTGTGCTCATTAGTTTTATGCTGATACCCTTAACAATTAACTATCTTAATAATACCCAATACGGTATATACATCACCATTGCTTCCTTAGTTGGATGGATAAGTACCTTTGATATAGGTTTAAGTAACGGCTTACGTAACAAACTGGCACACGCCTTAGCATTAGATGATTATGATGATATGGTTAAAGATATCAGCACTACCTATGCGCTGTTGGTTTTGATCGCATCGGTAATATTTATCGTATTTTTCATTGCCAGCACATTCTTTAACTGGAATGATCTGCTTAAGGCACCGTCATCTGTTAATTTCAGTATATGGCCTATACTAATTATTACACTGACAGCCTTCTGTATTCAATTTGTATTACAGCCTATCAACAGTATATTAATTGCTATACATCAGCCATTTAAATCGTCTTTAATTCTATTGATTGGGCAGGTGTTAACTTACATACTTACCTACGGTTTAACACTGTATACTACCAGTAACCTGTATTTATTGGTTTTGGTAGTAACCGGGGCACCGGTTTTAGTCCTGTTGTTGGCCAACATTTTTTTATTTAGTACAAGCCTGAAAGCGTTTGTTCCAAGGTTTAAGGCAATCTATTTGAAACAGGCAAAAAACCTGCTGAATATTGGCGGGGCCTTTTTCTTTATACAGATGGGGGCATTGGTAATTTATGAAACAGACAACATTGTAATTACCCGGTTACTTGGTCCACATGAAGTTACTACCTTTAATATCCCATTTAAGTATTTTTCAATTATCACCATTATCTTCACAATAATAATAACACCATACTGGAGCGCATTTACCGATGCTTATGCTCGTGATGATTTCGATTGGATAAAGCGATCTGTCAAAAAAATGAGAATGCTCTGGCTGGGCTTTGCGTTGCTTGCTATTATTCTTTACCTTTTTTCAGGAATATTTTATAAGCTTTGGATTAAAGAAATGGTTACAATACCTGATGCACTTTCACTGGCCATAGCTATGTATACCATTGTTCAAACCTGGATGGTTATACATATTTACCTACTTAATGGAGTTGGCAAATTACGTGTTCAGTTAATATTGGTTTTATCTACAAGCATTATTAATATACCGCTTTCTATACTTTTAATTAAGGGGATTGGTTTGCCTGGGTTGGTGATCGCCAACATTCTGGTAATCTTTATAATGAACATTTTTATTACGTGGCAATGTAAACTGATCATAGAAAAGCGGGCTGCTGGCATCTGGAATAGGTAATAAGTTTATTTATGGCTGCTTACCGCATTAGGCGATAGTGTTGACTAAGCTATTTAAGGATTACTGCCACCATCATATTACCTAAAAAGTTAAAAGGCAAGAGTAAGCCATAAATAATTTTAGCTGCAGTTAACTGCATAGATTTAGGGAGTTTGCCAGCAATTTTAAAAACCATCATGCTGTGATCCCAAAATCTCAGCACCTTAATTAATTTATAATCTTTAAGCAGAAAACTATTAACAGCTTTGGTAATGCTCTTTTTATTCCAGCGGTAAACAAAATTTAATGCGCCTTCGTGTTCCTCCCATTTGGTGCCAATAAGGTTACCTATTAAACTTTCGTAGGGTTCTATAACAATTACCGCCTTTTTGGCCACTCTCAGCATCTCGGTAAACCCCGTAACGGGTCTTGGGAGGTGATGCAATCCATCCTGAACTACTACCAGATCATAAGAGTTATCAGGGACATCCAGGTTTTCACCATTAAGTATTAACGTGGTTATCTCTGGATCGAACTGGTTGCAAATTTTTAGTGAATTTTCAGAAATATCAGATACCGTAACCGATTTAAAACCATATTTTTTTAAAAAGAGCCCTTCGCCACCTACTCCTCCGCAGGTGATTAAAACGTTCCAGCTTAAAATGTTTGCATGATGCTTTTTTAAAACGTCGAGGCCTTTTAACAACCTACGATCTCTTATATAACGAGTTAGCGGATCCTTAGTTATATGAAAATTGAACTCGGATTTCTGTTCAGGTGCATAAAATTTTTCAAAAGCATTTTGTTGCTGTTTAACCTGTTCAATCATTTCCATTCACTATTATTTCAGGTTACAAGGTATAAATTATTTGGCCAATTCAAAAAAGCGAAATACGTAACCGGGTAATAGGAGCGGATTTTTTGAGTTGATGGAACATTTTGCATAATTTATTATTCCTCGCTTTTTTAAACATTAACAAAGACCATAGCCAATCAGTAATCTATTTTTAACATGACTAAAAATGATTTACTATCTTGCCACCCATCTATTATTGCTGCCATGAAAAAATTATTGCTATTTATACCCATTTTGTTTGTATTGTCATGCAAACAAAATGTTGCTGATAGCCCCGAGACCAAAAAACTTAATGGACTTGCCCGTGATTATGTAACATTAGGCCTTACAATCGGCCAATATGATAAAGATTTTGTTGATGCCTATTATGGCCCCGATTCTTTGAAACCTGCAAAACCTGCCGGTGAAGTTTTCCCGAAGGATAGCCTGCTGGCATCAGTGAACAGTTTAATGAATGATTTAAAGGTGGTAGCTGGCTCGGGCAGTATTGATTCAAACCGGATGCGTGCCAACTGGATGTATAATCAACTACTGGCCTTTGGCCGCCGAATTAGGATCTATACAGAAGAATATAGGTCATTTGATGAAGAATCTAGAGAGCTATTTGGTGTAGCAGCACCAGTATTTGCAGAAGAACACTATCAGGTCGAAGTGGATAAACTGGATAGCCTTTTACCTGGCAAAGGTAAAGTGAATGATAGGTTCCAGAAATTGGCTAACAAGTTTGTTATTCCTAAAGAGAAACTGGATGTAGTAATGAAAGCTGCCATTGCCGAAGCCCGTAAACGCACACTTGCTCATTATAAATTGCCGGCAAAAGAGAATTTTTCGCTTGAATATGTAACCGATAAACCCTGGAGTGGCTATAACTGGTATAAAGGAAATTACACAAGTGTAGTCCAGATCAACACGGATACCAAAATATTTATTGACCGGGCTATTGATGTAGGTAGTCATGAAAGTTACCCCGGCCATCATGTATACAATACATTGCTGGAAGAAAAGCTGTATCATGATAGGGGGTATGTTGAAGTATCGCTTTATCCATTGTTTAGTCCGCAATCGTTAATTGCGGAGGGGAGTGCCAATTATGGAATTGAGATTGCTTTCCCGGGAGATGAAAAGGTAAAGTTTGCTAAAGACATATTGCTCCCGCTTGCCGGCTTAGATACTACTGGTATAGCGTTGTATTTTAAAGCGTTGGCCATTAAAGGCGAACTTAACTATGCACGAAACGATGCTGCAAGGGGTATTATAAATGAAACCATGTCATGTGGTAAGGCGTTGACATGGCTCAAAAAATATTGCTTAATGAATGATGAAACTGCCGAAAAATCGCTCAGCTTTATTAAAAAATACCGCAGTTACGTTATTAATTATAACTACGGCCAGGATCTTGTAAAAAGCTATATAGAACGTAATGGCGGCACCGCAAAGGCTCCCGAAAAACGTTGGGAATTATTTGGCCATCTGTTAAGTAATGAAATGAACCCGGCCGACCTTGAAAAAAAGTAAGCAGTTAGATCTACAATAATTTATTTTGCCCTGTTTTACCAAAACGGTAGCTGAGGCTCACCTCGTTGGTGGCATTATTAAAGCCCCCAAAGTTATTTGACGATGTGCCAAACTCATAGCTGTAACCTACTTTAAAGTTGCTTACGTTTACGGAAAGGATACCTGCCAGCTGTTTTTTGGTATTATAGTTAGCGCCTACGCCAAAAGTGTTTTTGAGATAGAAGGTCCCCGAAAAATTAAATATGGCTTTTGATCCGCTCAATGCAGATACCAGCGTGGCCGGCTTAAAGTTAATGTCATCGTTTATTTTACTAATAAACGCGGCCGAGAAATAGTAATGACTTCTCAGATAATTGGCCTGTAACACAGATGCCGTACCCAGGTTGCGAAAGCTTAACTCCGGTACTGATACACCGATGTAGTAATTTTCGCCGTAAAACATTACCCCAAAACCTATATTAGGCTTGGTCTCTCGTACATCGTTGCTAAAAGTTGGATCTGACGGATCAAGTGTAGAATAATTGGCTACATAGTTTCTGATACCCGCGTTAATAGATACCGACAAATAGGTTTCGCCTGTTAACTGTATTGCTTTGGCAAAAAAAGCGTTTATTTCGGTTTGGTTCTCCACAGCAAATTTGTCATTCACAACAAATACACCTGCCGATGCATTAATAGATTCTATGGGTAAGCTAAGGCTCATCAGTAAACTTGTTGGGGCTCCCTGTATACCTACAAACTGCCTTCTTCCCAAAACATTAATACTGCCCGCCTTGTCCAGTAAGGAATAGGCCGGATTTACGGGTGTAAGATTATCAGCATATTGGTTATAGTTGAACGTGTTTTGCTGAGCCATAACACTGCTGCCGGTAGTTACCAACAGTAGGGTTAAGCTTATCAGAAAGATGATTGGTTTTATTAGAGTGTATTTGTTATTCATTATTCGCTCTGCTATTTCTAGTCGTTTTCATTTATACACACCGTCCCTCCGGTGAGAACCGGAGGGCGATGTGGTGTATGGTATTTTGTGTCTTTTATTTTTCTTCTAATACTTAATGACAATGTAGCCTGTTTTGCGTTTAGCTTCCTTGCCTTGTTTGTAATCGAGCGAGTAGAAGTAAGTACCCGGTAATTGTAACTTGCCGTTTGAAGCATGCCCATCAAACACTACCGAAGAGTTGTTATAACCCTTTGCAGTATAGATCACTTCCCCGCTGCGGTTCATCACCATTACCTGGTTATCCTGGTATTGGCCAATGCCTTCAATGTTCAGGAAGTCGTTGATGCCGTCACCGTTTGGTGAAAGGCCCTGGTGTATTACAACGGCTTGTACTTCAATTGGGGTATTAAAGCTTTCAGGGTTCAATTTTTGTATCTTGTTACTTGCAAAACTGATTGTACCCATCGAGGCGCGAATTACAGTAATTAACAAGTTTCTTTTAGTAATTCCATCCTCGGCGTTGATTGATGCAGTAATGGTGTTCGGTCCAACACTTAAAGGGATTGTTCCGGATGTGTAGCCAGATGTTAAAGTTATGCCGTTTATAGTAATTGTAGAATTGACATCATTAGGTACAATTGTCATCTTTAAGTTGCTCACTGTATTACCTACTGAAGCTGTAAAATTATCAGTATTGCCTACCCGCACCAAAGGCCCCGAATTGATATTTACGGATTGCATACCGACATTATTTGATCCTATTCTGCTAACAGCTAAAGATACGTTTCGAGAAGTAATTCCGTCTTCTGCAATTATTTGCACATTGATATTAGTTGTACCTGCCTGTAGTAAAATAGGTGCTGATTCCGTTTGATTAGCAGTAACTACATCATTTACTTTTATTAGTGCATTAGGATCAATAGTTACAGCTGTTATCTTTATGCTGCTGGTCGTAGCACTTACAGAAGCTGTAAAGTTATCAGTATTACCTATCCGCGCTAAAGGCCCCGAATTAATGTGTAGTGATTGTATGCCAACATTATTTGATCCGGTTCTGCTCACAGATAAGGATACGGTTCGGGAAGTAATTCGGTCTTCCGCTATTATTTGCACGTTGATATTAGTTGTACCTACCTGAAGTGGAATAGGTGCTGATTCTGTTTGATTGGCTACAACAACTTCATTTATTTTTATTATTGCATTTGGATCAATCGTTATGGCTGTTACCTTTATGCTGCTGGTTGTAGCACTTACAGAAGCTGTAAAGTTATCAGTATTACCTACCCGCGTCAATGGCCCCGAATTGATATGTATTGATTCTATGCCAACATTAGTAGATTTAATTTTGCTAATAGCTAAAGATATTGTTCGGGAAGTAACACCGTCTGCAGCTATTATTTGTAGGTTAATGTTAGTTGTACCATCCTGAAGTGGAATAAGTGCTGATTCTGTTAGGTTGGCTACAACTACTCCATTAACCTTAATTATTGCATTGGGGTCAATTGTTGCAGCGGTTACCCTTATGCTGCTAATTGTAGAGTTTACGGAAGCTGTAAAGTTATCAGTGTTACCTACCCGCACCAAAGGCGCTGAACTGATATTGACTGACTGTATACCGACATTACTCGATGGTGGCCTATTAACGACTACTGTATAAGTTTTGGTAATTAGGCCATCCTGTGAAGTTACCACGGTGGATAACGTATTGGCCCCAACATTTAATGGGATTGCTCCTGATGCCGCTCCGCTGGCTATTGCATCTCCATTGATTGTAATCGTAGCAGTGGCATCTGTAGTTACAGGTGTTAGCGTTAGGCTGGTGGTTGCGTTACTTACAGTTGCGGCATACGCAAAAACATCTTCATCAAACGCGGGGCTTAAAGTACCTGCACTTAAGGTAAGGCTGGCCAATGTAGGTTGCGGTGCTAAACGCGTTACATTAACAGTATAAGTTTTAGTATTAATACCGTCGGCGGCTGTAACAACTGTTCTTATCCTGGTTGGAGGGCCCCCTAATAAATTTATAGTAGCTGTTGGGTGTGCTGCATCAACAGCAATATTGTTTACCGTTATTGTAACGCCCGATACGGTGGCTACAGGGGTAACATTTATAGTACTTATGCTATTTTTTACAGATGCTGTATAAGAAGTAGTAGCCGATGTAAAGTTCGGGGTTAATGTGCCTTTGTTTAACGCCAAAGAAGCGAGGGTAACATCAGCAAAAGGCAACCTGTTTACATGTACCGCATAAGTTTTTGTATGTACACCATCTTGAGATGTTACCAATACTGTGAACAAATTATCACCTACCGATATTGGCAACAGATCTGTAGAAGTGTCATATGGCAAAGTAACCCCGTTAACAGTTACGGTAGACACTGCATTTTCTGAAACTGCAAATACACGTATTGATGCAATGTTGTTAGGGGCGTAAATTGTTGTAAGTTCTTCTCCGATGGTAAAGTTGAAGTTTTTAGAGAAAGTCGACCCCGAGGAAACGTTCAATGCAAACAGGTTAGCAACCGGCGATAGTAAAGGCGGCGCCTGGCCTGCACGGGTTAATACCAGTGTATAAGTTTTGGTAGCGCTTCCATCCTGCGAGGTAACTACTATATTAAAGGTGTTTTCACCGCCGTGAATGGCCATGATATAATTTTGGAAACGTGGTACTACTGTTCCGTTTATTTTTACCACGGCGTTTTCATCTGCAGACGTTGCCGTTAACGGCAGGCCTGTTAACGTAGAATCGGTAACGGTTGCGGTGTAGGCATAAGTGTTTGGATCAAAAGGTTCGTTTATGGTAGTTTCGAAAGGGGTATTCAAAACCGTAAGCGTTGCATCTGCAGATTTAACGCGGGTAATAGCTACAGTATAAATTATGTGACCTGTACCATCCTCAGAGGTTACATCTATAGTAAGTGCGTTGTCGCTGAAACCTATTGCCATATAATTGCCCGAGAAAACGTTAAGTGGCTGCCCGTTTACGGTTACTGTTGCCCTGTCATTTGATGGCACCGGCATAAAATAAAGTGACGATACATTGGTTGGTACCGTAGCGGTATAACTATGTGTGCCTGCAACAAATGGTGTGTTTAAAGTAAGTTGACTATTGCCCAGCGATGACAGCGTAGCATCAGACGATTGTGCGCGTGTTACTGTAACTATATATACCCTGTCAGTACCGTTTTGGGCCTTTGATAATATACTAATAGGGTTTTCGCCAACTCCAAGGCTTATATTCGCCGGGCTGGCAGTGGTTGCAGGACTGCCGTTTACGGTAACAGTCGCTGTATTATCAACCGGCACACCGTAAATATCAGTTGAAGTAACCAGGTTACTTACCGAAGCTGTGTAGTTTAATGTATTGGTATTAAATACCGGGCTTATTGTAATGCCACTTAAGCTAATGCTGCTTAAAAGATTATTAGCTGAGTAAGCACGGTTAATGCCTAACCTATATGCCTTGGTTGTTGCATCCTGGGCGGTTACTATTATATTAAATTCATTGTAACCGGGGATCAGGGTATATGTTTTTGTACTGCCTGATGTAAATGCCTGGCCGTTTACCTCCATGGTTGCGTAAGTGCTGTTAGCGGTGGCCGACAGGTCAAATGATGTAACTTCATTTGCCACATTAAAAGAATAGTTTATTTCGTTACTGCTGAAAGCCGGGTTTATGCTACCCTGTGTAGCAGTTAAACCGGAAAGTGTAGCATCTGCCGATGCGACAATAGTTAAAGCAGTACTGTTTGATGCATCCTGCACAAAATTGTAATTCGCCGCGTTTAAGCCAGATCCGGTAATATCATAACTGCCCTGTGCGCTGGCTATTGTGGCTGTCGATGTAAAACTTAAAGAACCTGTTGTGGCCGATGCTATGTTATCGCCGTTTGCAAAACCGGTAACGTTACCTGTAAAAGTTGGGTTAGCAGTTTGGAATTGACGTGTAACATGGTCTGCAACATAAGTTAGGGTGCCCTTGCTTATAGATAAATTGGCACCTGTGTAATTTAAGGTATAATTTGTACTTGCAGCCAATGTGCCTTGTATAATAGCATAAGTACCGAAGTCGTTGCCCGGCTCCCTGCTTAATTCGCCGCTAAATGTATCTCCTCCTGACAGTGCGTCGGCTGTATAGGTTAATACGGGGTCGGTATCGCCATAGGTTTTGCTTTGGGCCTGAGCGGTCACGTTAATGCTTTTTTTGCTGATAGACAAATCGGCACCTGTGTAATTTAAGGTATAGTTATTATTCAAAGCAAGTGTTCCCTGTGTAATAGGATATGTGCCAAAAACTTCACCTGCTGTCCGGGTTATTTGGCCTGTAAAGCTTTCGCCATTTGGCAGAGCATCGGCCGTGAAAGTTAATGCAGGATCAGTATCACCAAAAGTTTTACTTTTTGCATTCGCTGTTACGTTAACAGGTCTTTTATTAATGGTAAACACAGCCCCGATAAAAGTATAGCTATAATTGCTATTTAGCGCAATTGTACCCTGTGTAATGGCATAAGTGCCGGCATTTTCGCCTGCTTCCCTAACCAATGACCCGGTAAGCGCATCGCCACCTACTAAAGATCCGCTTATAAATGTTGTAAGCTGAGGGTCGATATC
The DNA here is from genome assembly GCF_041660805.1 of Mucilaginibacter sp. Classification (GTDB taxonomy): domain Bacteria; phylum Bacteroidota; class Bacteroidia; order Sphingobacteriales; family Sphingobacteriaceae; genus Mucilaginibacter. The sequence continues at coordinate 29,216 of NZ_JBAZVP010000010.1, forward strand.
GCCATAGTTTTTAGATCTGGCATTTGAAAAAATGCTTACTACCTTAGGGGTAATCGTTAAATTATCACTTATAAAGGAAATGTCATAATTCTGATCGGTGAAAACCCCTGTACTGGCATTTACAGGTTTTTTTGTGCCCAATGTTAAAGCATAAGTTCCAACACTTTCACCGGGTGCCCTGCCAAAAGTACCCGTCATACCTTCGGCTGGCGCTACAGAACCTGTAACAAACCGATAAGGAAAACCAGGGTCTACGCTGCCATATATTTTTGTTGCGGGTTCTGGTTTAAGTACTATTACCCTTTTGGTAATAGTAAGATTGGTAGGCACAAAGGTTATATCGTAATTATTATTAACAATTTCATTGCCATTAGTAGGATCAATTATCTTTTTGTTACCAAATGAAAGTGCGTAAACACCAACAGTTTCACCTGGTTCCCGGGTAAATAAGTCTCCTGTAACATTCCCTGCGGCTAACGTACCTACAATTGAAAAGGGATACCCTGGTTCAGCATCACCATAAACCTTGGTTGCCGGCAAAGGTGCAAAAGTAATAGGCCTTTTAGTGATAGTAAGATTGGCACTAACAAAGCTAAGGGTATAGTTATTGTTTAAACTTAAAGTATTTTGTATAATAGCGTATATACCGATGTTTTTACCTGCATCCCTGCTTAATGCACCGGTGAATGCATCACCTGCTACAAGTGCACCGCTTGTTATAGTATAGGTAAATGTAGGGTCAGCCTCACCGTAAATCTTTGTTTGGGCAGTTGCCGTAACTGTTACAGCCGCTTTGTTTACAGTTAGGGTTTGGGTAGCGTTGGTTGCCGCTAAATAATTGGCATCCCCCCCCTGTGAGGCAGTGATAGTTGTAGTACCAACACCTGTTAAATGGATCTGGCCGCCTACAATAGTTGCAACAGCGCTATTGCTGCTGGCATAGCTAACACCAAGGCTGCTGCTTGCGCTTGCGCCCGGTGTAAAATCGGCATTGCCATAGTTTTTTGCAGGGAGGGCGTTAAAGGTGATGGTTTGCGCCGCTTTATCCCTGGTTACGGTAGTGGTATATGTTTTGGTAGTGGTACCGTCTTGCGCGGTTACTATGGTGGTAATGGTATTGCTGCCAACATTTAAACCTATTGAGCCCGATGCTGTGCCAGATGTTACTGCAACGTTATTTACTTTTATACTTGCATTAGCATTATTTTTTGTTGGTGTAACCGTAATAGTTGAATTTGAATTCGCTACAGATGCCGTATAAGAAATTGTACCTGCAGAAAACGATGGCGTTAATGTACCTGCGCTTATTGTAAAGGCGGAAAGATTAGCATCGTTTGAAGGTGTTGTGAAAGAAATAACCGCACCATAAGCTGTTCCTGCACCGCTGGTTGCGTAAGATCGTACATAGTATGTTGTTGAACCACTAAGGCCGGATATACTTTGGGAGAAAATACCTGTACCCGTACCATTAGCAGCTTTAGTGCCATTGCCTATAACAGGGGTTGTATTTGTACTACTGTAAACAACGCCACGTTCACTTACGCTAATATCGCTTTTTGTTACATTGCCGCCCAAGGTTGCAGCAGCAGATGTTATACCTGATGCACTTGCAGTTGATAATACGGGTATTAGGGGTACCGCCATTGATTTCACTGTTACTCCAGCCGTAAGTGAGCTCAGTGAAATTATAGTAGATACATCGCCGGTTGTAAGGTTTACCGCTTTAATAGCCCTGTTTGCTGTTACACCCTCGTAAATATACGCGCGGTTGTTACCGGCATCCAATATCATTGACTGTGATGGTGATGCTGTAACTGCTGCTTTGATTACTGTAGTGGTGCTTCCTCCCGGTTGTACCTTATTTAAAGCATCTGTAGCTGCTGTTGATGTAGCTATATCATCAGAGGTAAGGTAGTAAAGGTAGTCGGTAAGCGGGTCATAAGCTATATCCTTTACAGTACCTGAATTAATTGTTGCAGTTTGGGTAAAAGTATTTGAAGTTAAACTATATGTTTTAATACCTCTGCTGCTTCCCCCAGTAGATTCGTATACAAATACCCTGTTATTTGGAATATCAAGTGCAAGGTATAAGGGAGACGGAGTTATAGATGACTTTATTAGCGTTGGTGTGCTATCAGTAGATTTAACCTTGTAGAGCGCATCAGATACGTCGGTTGAAATTGCACTGTTAGTGGTAATGAAATAGATGTAGTCTGTAGCCGCATCATATCTCATAGAGTTAAGTGTATAGGGGACCGGTATACTTCCTGTAATTGCCCCGGTACTTGCAGTAACTATTTTTATAGATTTTGTTGCCGATACCGCGTCATATATGAACAATCTGTTGTTGGCTAAATCCTGTGCTATAGCAACCGGCGAGTTTGAAAATGACGGCACCATTACTGTATTTGATGAACCATCATAATTCATACGGTTTAATGCATCTGTTGTCGCGTTAGTACCAACAGTTTCGTCAGATGTAAGGTAATAAACCTGTGCCTGGGTACTCCCGCTTATGCTGATAAGCACCAAAACAAATAAAGCTGCGAAAAAAGAACGAATGTCCTTTGTTAGCAGATTTTTTAATAAGGGTAAAAGTTTTTTCATGATGAGGTTTTAAGCGTTCGGTTTGTATTTTGACGGCTACGCCGTTATGTTTTACTAATAAAAGTTTGCCCTGTTTTTAAACTATAAAAACCTGCATACCGGGCCGGTATGCAAGTGTTATTTATATTGAAAAAGTTAATGTTTAAGCTTCTGCCGTTTTTGCAGGCCACATTAAACTTATTGTTTGCTATGTTAATTGTACCGGGTGAATTATTTGTTTTTTCAAAAGCTATTTCGGCATCCAGTATTTTTAATTCGTAACCATTTATTAAAGTGCTAACACCATTATTCCATGATGTACAAGCTTTTATCAGATCGAGTATTTCTTTTACTTCCATTTTATCCCAGTTCACCATTACATCGGCCAGTTGAGGCTTGTTGTAATACCTGGCTTGGGTTTCGTTCTGTATCCGGTTATTCAGTGTTTGTTTTCTGTTTAGTTTATCAAGTATCTCCAATACTCCTTTAACCTGCAGTTCGCTAAATGCCAGGTTTGTATAGTTGTATGTAAAAAAATCCTCGTTTTTAATGCTTTGCTCCCAAACAACTGCCCCGCTATCCAGCTTGTTAGTTAATTGGTGTATAGCTAATCCTAATTGCGCTTCTCCATTTTTTAACTGCCAAAAAACCGGCGATGGCCCCCTGTATTGTGGCAGCTTACCAAAGTGTATGTTGTATATTCCTTTTGGCACACCACTTAACTCCTCAATAGCAATTTTATGAGCGTATCCGGTTATAAAAATCACGTCCGGCTCGTTCAGTTGTTGCCAGTTGTAAAGCTCTTGTTTATCACCTTCTGCATGAAACTGTATATGGTTTATCCTGCAAAAGCCGGCCAGATCGTACACGCTGATATCAGCATGGGCCGATTTGCCGAAGTATAACATAACCCCTACTTTATTACTGCTTAAGTAAGAAAGCAGGGGTATGCATATTTTTGAATTTGATACGATACCGATTTTCATCAGTAGCTGCCAAAATCATTACAAATGAGATTCATTTAACAGTTATGGTCTGGAAGGCCAAATGCCCTGCCATGCTATGATATAGTTTATAGCCAAATATGGCGGCAATATCTTAATTGGCTGATTGCTTCCCGATGGATTAATAGCACCCGCGTTTAATGTAGCCCCCGCGGTTGCAGTAGCCGAGTAAAAAGGTAATGCATCACCGGTTTCAGCATTTGCGTTATAACCTAAATAGGCATTAGATGCCAACCCTACAGTTGGCGCCTCGGTATTGATGCTCATGGTGTGTGAGTGTGAAGGCATCTGCAGTGTATTTAAGGTAACAGTTTCGGCACCACCCATATCACCTAAATTATAGTAAGATACGCCCTGTCCTGCCTGTATAGGTACACGGCCTTGAAGGTTTGGTAACCTAAAGTTTGATACGCCATCGCCGCCATAGGTTGTGCCCAGGAGCGAGAAAAACGCCGAATATTGGTTAATTGGTAATAATGCGCCGTTGCATAAAAACCAGCCGTTTGGTGCAAAGTTGCCGGCAAACATTTTAATTTCTCCGATAAGAGGTTCCATAATTTTAAATCGTGATAAGGTTTAGGTTTAATATTGTAAAGGTATTTATATTTAAAGGTTTAGCAATTGTTTTTGTATTTTATATCCTGAAAATCAGTAATTTAACTAGTAAGGTTTATTATTAACCAAGTATTAAATCTGGTTGCCATTATATTTTTTTGAAACATGATATTATCATTATTTCGATTTTGAATGCATCATGTGAAATAAATATAACCTGCAATTAATTACAGGTTGTGGTTATGATTATTGTTCTATTAACATAATTGCTTTTCCAAAGCTCAATTAAAAAATGAAACTGTAACAGGGTGAAATCAGCTTTTTTTAAGGATTATTTTAGGGTAATAAAAGGGTAATACACATATTGTATATATATTTATAAATATTCACCTTCGATAACCTTAATTACAATACATCATGACAATTAAAAGAACGCTCTTTTTACTAACTGTGGCAGCCATAGGTTTAACCTCATGCCAAACCAAACCGGCCGAAACAAAGGGCGGGCCAAGCGCCTTTGAAGCCGATACTTTAAGCTACAAAATAGCTAAAGCCTACGTTAAAAACTATGAAAAACACGCGGGTACTGTAGATTCTATCGATACAAGCCCTGGGTCTAACAAAGTGGTTAAACTGCCAAATACGCGTGCTATATGGTTTAGCGCCGGCAGGTTAGATTCCCTTATTTCCAAGATCAAGAAAGAAAAAGGCGATGGTATCCGTTTTTACCTGGCTACTTATGATGCCGGTTATAAGGAAGATGTTAATACCCGCATGCCCGATAAAAAATACTGGGGTTATAACACATTGGTTATGGTATCAACCAAAGATAGCCTTGGTAAATACCATCAGGATTATTACAAAAATACATCTGCTAACGGGCCGGCATCAGGTTTTATAGTAGGGGCAACTCCAGAAAACCGTGGCGAAATGTGCCCGCCGCCACGCGATTGCACCGGCGCTACCCTGTTACCTTAATAGTAAATGATATTTATTACTTATAATACCGTATCGGCTTTTTTATGCTTTTTGGCGGCCCTTATCTTTTTAGTTAAAGATAAGGACCCCGCCTGGCGGCTGCTCATCCTTTTTCTGCTCGCATCATGCGCTGCAGAAGTGCTGGGTGTGTACATGCGCAGAGTAATGCATACAAATTTGGCGGTTTACAATATTTATTTACTGGTGGAGTGTGGCTTCACCAGTTATTTTTATTATCACTTATATAACAACTATAAGCATAAGCTAAGATGGCTGCTTATATGGCTGGGCGCTTTTTCGGTAATGTACATTACCGAACTAATGCTTAATCATTTTAGCGATTTTGCATCGGTTTCGGCAACAGTTATGTCGGTAGTGTTTGTGCTGGCCAGTTTGTTATATTATTTTTTAAAACTGCAGGACGACCGCTTTGAGCCATTGCTAACTTCCGCGCCTTTTTGGTGGGTGAGCGGAGCGCTTTTCTTTTACTTTGGCAGTACGGCCTGTAACCTGTTCTTTGATTTTTTAAAAGAACATGATTATTCGGGTTACAGCCGGTCGGTAAGATATTCGGTATTTATCTTACTAAATATTATCCTTTATACGTGTTGGTTATTTTCATTCATATGCAGGTATCGTCAACGGAAATTATCTACCTGATAGGGTTATGTTCCATTATATTTTTAATAGCACCGGTATTTCTGATCATATATGTTTTATTATATAACCGGAGGAAGAGGAAACACGCCGAAGAAAAAGTTGCCATGCAGATAAACTACGAGAACGAGTTGCTAAGAACCCAGATGGAAGTGCAGGAGCAAACCTTTAAAACCATTGCTTATAACCTGCATGATAACATTGGGCAGCTATTGAGTTTGATCACCATTACCCTGAGTTCGGTAAACGTGAATGACAGCTATAAAACTGCCGAAAAGATCTCGATCATTGAGGATCTCACCAAACGGTCAATGAAAGAGGTAAAGGCATTATCGCGCCTGCTGCATGGTGAAGAGCTGCTGGGAAAAGGCCTCACCGCCGCCATTGAAGCCGAACTTGACTTTCTGCAGCGCAGCGATCGCTATAAAATTAACTTTACCAAACACGCCGATATTGTTTTTGATGACAGCAGTAAGGCCATCATTGTTTTCCGCTTGTTTCAGGAGATAATTAACAATATAATACAGCATGCCAGGGCAACAGAAATATTTATAACGTTAGAGCAGGTTGCCGGTATGTACAAAATAATTATGCGCGATAATGGCGTTGGGTTTGACGTTGACCAAACCATGACCACCAAAACCGGCATGGGGCTACTAAATATTACCAAACGCGCTGCCATGATAAAAGGCACGGCCTACATAAGTTCGGTGCCTGAGCACGGTACTGTCATCATTTTAAACATTCCCATAACAGATTAAATGCAAGATCCAAAAGTTGCCATAGCCATTGTAGATGACCATACGCTGTTTAGGCAGGGGCTGGCCCACCTGCTTACCGAATCAGGAGAAATAGAAATATTGTTTGATGCCGGTAACGGTGCCGAACTTATGAAAAAGATAACCCTGCATCCGTTGCCCGAGGTGATACTGATGGATATAAACATGCCGGTAATGGATGGCTACGAAACCACTAAGTGGGTAAAAGAAAATTACCCGGAGGTAAAGGTGCTTGCCCTAAGCATGTTTGATGAGGATAAACCCATTATACAGATGCTAAAGAGCGGCGCGGGTGGTTATATGCTCAAAGAATCAAAGGCTACAGATCTGGTGAATGCTATAAAAGGCATAGCCAAAAACAACTTTTTTATTAATGAGCTGGTATCAGAAAAACTGATGCGCAACATACAGTTAAACAACCAGGCACAAAAAGCTGCCAGCATAGTGCTCAATGCCAATGAGTTGAAGTTTCTGGAGCTATGCTGCTCTGATCTTACCTACAAACAAATAGCAGACAAGATGAACCTCAGCTCGCATACTATTGATAACTACCGCGAATCGTTGTTTCAAAAGTTCGAGATCAAATCAAGAACGGGTTTGGTGATATCAGCGCTAAAGAACGAGATGATCAAGCTTTAGTAGCTCAATGTTCCGCTGTTCCGTTCCGCAAAAAGCGGAACAAACCGGAACAGAGCCTGGCAACAGTGAACAGATTGTTGGGTTAGGGGAGAAGCCGGGGAGTACAAGGTCATTCCACCTTATGCAAGGCATCTAAAAATAACACTCCGTTATAACCATCCACTACAAACTAAACGGTGACTATTTTAGTATACGCCAGGATACGGATTCATGTCGTTTTTTGAAAATTAATGCCTTTTTCGTGCAGTTTTTACTTTGGCATTATTATTAATATATAGTAAGCATATCACAAAAACTGACTTATGAAAACTTCTATCAAAACCACCATTCTTTTAAAAGCTTTCGACATTGAATTGAAAAGGATCATAGATCAGGATCTTGAAAAATATAAGACAGAGCAACAACGCAAAAAGAACCTGGAGTTTGTTAAGCAACTGCTTGCCGCAGCTTAGTTAGTTGGCAACGGTTCATAAGGCTAATGTTGTTGCGATAGTGCGGTAATCTCGCCGCTACCGCAAGCGTCTCGCTTGTGGCCGCATGCTTAGTAAGCAATCTATTTATTACCATCCTAAATCCACAAGTGGGACGCTTGCGGTAGCAAAAGCACGTCAATTAATTGTTATTAGAACGGTTTTTATTATCCTGCATCAAAACATTGCATGACCTGTAACATAACGGCTAATTATAACGTCTATAAGTTATTGCCCAGATTAGGTGTTGCGATAAAAAACAACGGTATTGGCTGCCACATGCCTGCCAGGCCATCAAACCTGATACAGGTCAAGGCTAATGGCAGTAAGTTAAAGGTGCCTTATTTAGTGCGCACCCATCATATCGCCATCTATTTGGAAGAAACAAGAAAGATCCGGGCTTTTATTAACAGCCATAATTGAAGATAACAGGTCATTAGCCGGTCCCTTGAGAAAGGATCGACATGAGATTGACCTGATTTAGTTGATGCGCCCCGGGATGAGATCCGGGGCGTTTTTTTATTTGTGCAACTCCAAACAGCCCTTTACCCATTGTTTTTAAAATAGCTTATTTGGAAGCCGGTCAATAGCTTGTATTTTTATTTTCTTATAAAATACCTCAGCCCCTTCAGATTGTATTTGAATTTTCCCTTTGGTAAGCGGCAGCTCCTGCCCTTCATTCATTTGTTTGCTATGATACAAAACCATCATTACTTTACCATTTATAACATGTATACTGGTATCGCCATGGCAATAAAGGTCAAGCGTGTTCCACTGCCCTGGTGGGTTTTCGGCATCGCCACCCTTTATGCAATGGCGGCCCTGCACCTCGCCTTCTTTAAAAGTAATAAGTGTTCCCTGCCGGCTGTAAACATAATCCTTGCCCAATTTAACAACCGGTACATCAGCTATGCCCCCTGCAACGCCCCAGTAATCGCCGCTATTGCCTTCTTCTATTTGAAATTCCTGCGAACGCATCCAGGCACCGTAATCAGCACCATATTTGCCTACCGAATGGTATAGTAATCCGCTGTCTTTCTTTTTACCCTTCTTTTGTCCCCATGATAATGCACCCCATTTAAACTGTAATTGGAGGTGATAATTTTCATATTCCTTTTTGGTGGAGATAGCGCCCCAGTTTTCGCCGGATATACGGATAACATTGCTGCCATTATCTTTTACAATGCTAAAAACGTTGCGTGGGTCCTTATTTAAGCCAATAGGCGTCCCGGTTATAGGTTTACCGCTATCATCAAGATCAGGCCCTATATAAGTATCCCAGCCTGTAAGATCCTTCCCGTTAAACAGCTGTTCCCAGGGGGATTTTACGGGGCCTATAAAACCATATATAATTGCGCAAAATAACAGCAACAGTAATAGTTTAGGAGTTTTCATAACAGGTTAAATTGGTTATTTACCCAATATAATCATTATATAGGTTAGGCAGTAATACTCAGATACTTATTAATTAATTAGTGTCTTTTTATAAAGCGGGGCAATAAAAACAGGTAACAACAAAAAAGCAATAAGAGAATCACACGCCGGGGAATTAATGTAACTGCAAGAATGGTGTTTATGTAAAAACGCAAAGTCCGTCCTCTTTGGCTGGTATAAAAATCATATCATACCCGTTTTTCACGCATTAACAGTAAGGGGATCAGCGTATAAAAAGCAAGCTTTTTAGTTAAGCTGCCATGAAATAAGCGGTCGAAGAAAGTATGCTGCCGGGGTACAGCAATTACAAGCTGGATATCATGTTCTACAGTAAATTCAAGTATGCCCACGGCAATATCCTCATGAACGGCATAGTGATATTCCGGATCCTCCTTGTCCCAAAGCTGGTGCAGCACCATTTGTTCATTAATGGTATCGGGTGCAAAATTGGCCCTGTCTTCGGTATCTACATTCAATACCAGTAATTTAGCATCCAACGTATGAACCAGCGACCTGATCTCCCTGGCCGGGGTAGATGCAGAAACACTTTTAAGGTCACAGGCAAAAGCCACCCGACGGATCTTGTCATAGCGGGCTTCCGGTGGTACAAGTAACACCGGGATGATGCTTTCCTTAGCCATGATCATGGTATTGCTCCCAATCAATACCCGTTCCAGCCCGTTTTTCCCGGTAATACCCATAACAATCAGTTCTACCTGGTAACGGGTGGTTATATCTGTTACAGCCATCAGCAGTGGCCGTTCATCGTTAAGCGTATCAATCAGTGTCCGCTCGTTGATAAATGTCCGCAGTCTGTTTTTTAGTTCAGTGAGGCTGTCTGCACTTGTTTGATGAAGGGTTTCCATTTCCGATGGTCCGGGTAGGGGGACCTCGGCGGGCGCCTTAAATTCATAAGAATGATAAAGGATCAGCTGGTCCGTTTCCAATTGGTGCGTTAAACAGGCAGCATACAAAGCGGCATTATGGGCGGCCTCAGAAAAATCGGTAAGAACCAGAATTGCTTTCATAACGGCTGGCTTTAATGGATAAACAGACCCGTTTTAAATTATACATTCCGGGAAAGGAAAGGTTTGTTTTGCGGCAATGCATTTTTTCACAAATGTTTGATAATCTGCGTATATACATGGTTAAAATTCAAATCATCAACTATCTGGTAGGGATTACGGGCACAAAATTTGCAAATGTTATAACTAAAAACACAACCCAATATGAACGTAGTTGTTTTTGGATTGCCAGGCAGCGGAAAGACCTATTTTGCAAAAAAACTGGCTGCAAAGATCAAGGGTTTACATATTAGCAGCGATACCATCAGGCAGCAGTTGCAACAACAGAATAAATACCAGGAACAGGCAAAAATGGATGTTTATTATGAAATGCTGAGACTGATGGAAAAAGCCATCCACCACAAACAAAATACGGTGTTAGACGCCACCTTTTATAAAGCCATGATCAGGGACTTGTTTAAAGAAAAAGCCCGGCTGTTAAACAGCGCTATCTATTTTATTGAGATACAAGCCACCGAACCTGTTATTCAGGAAAGGGTGAGCAGGAAAAGAATGGACAGCGATGCTGATTTTAAAGTTTACCTTGAAATTAAACAACTGTTTGAGCCCTTAAAGGAAGATCATCTGATCCTGTATTCGGGCAGGGAGGGGGTGGATGACACGCTGCATAAAGCCCTGGCTTATATCAACTATCCCGATGAACAACTCCGAAATTGAGACGGCTGCGGGATATTGTTACCAAAAAGCTAATCCAATTTCTACATACATCGTTTTTAACTTAATTGTTCTACCGGCACATCCACAACGGTAGTCGCCTGGTTATAAAAATCTTTAGTTAGTATTTTTATGTTTTTTTTAAGTTTGCTATCCTGCTTTTTCAGGCCGGTAACCGCCGCTTTATCCTTTGCCTCATCACTGGAGAACAAGGCTATGGCCAGCACGTGATCATGCCAATCGCCAATGGCGGCTTGTACCTCATCCAAATAATGGTCATTAAATGCGGTATGCCGCACGGGTTTGGTTAATTTATGGTTATAGATTAAAATTTTAACCTGTTTACGGCATTGATGTAAGCGGTCATCAAATTTAAGTGCTGTAAGAGAACCTGCAATTTGTTCTAATTGGGTTTGATAAAACAAAGTGATATGCAGATCGCTGATCGGTTTTATTTTCTTTTTCAATAGCAGGTGTGTGCTTTTTAATTTTTCAAGAAACCGGGCCTTGTTTGATTTAAACTTCCTGGCCGCTTTTACCTGCAATTGGTGCTGGCTGTTCATAAATTCATTATGATGTATATGCTGCGCCTTTCCTAATTCCTGGTTCATATAAGCATTCCGTATCTCGCCGGCTTGTTTAAAAATATTTCTTACCGGCTTGAACAGTTTGGTTAATTTCTGATGATGGTCCACACTGCTTGATAAGATCAAAAATGCACGTAACTTTTTAACCTGGGTGCGAAAATGATGCAGGTCTTCCTGTTGTTCCTTTCTTAACCAGGACTGTAAACTGGTTTTCATCTCTGCCCATTCTTTATCAAAATATTTTCTTTCCTGTCTTTTTTTCATATAAGGCATGCCATAGTATAGCTAAAACATAACAATCGTTCTTTGAATGAGTTTACTTTATCAGCCCCAGCCTGTTCATAATAATTACAATTATGAATACGATCAGCCAGAATACTAAAGTAATACTCATCTCTCTTTTAAGAAATAAAGAGACCTCGGCCCATACTTTATGAATTAACCATTTATCTGTTTTCATCAGCGAATGCTGTTAGATAGATTATTACCTTGATATATGGGAGTATCAGAAAGGGGTATTAATTGAAGGCTTGAACGAAATGAAAACCAATAACGAAGAAAATTGTTCTACTTATAGTTAATGGAAGTAAGGGTAGTTAATGAAAGTAAGGGAATTAAAACTCATCGCTGTAAGGATAGCTAACCTGGCAAATGTTAATCGTTGTCGCTATGTTAAATGACAGTTTTATTAAGGTGGAAGTGGGCCTGTCCCAGGTTTAGTTTATTGAATATTTCTGCAAAAAAATACCTTTTAACAAATATTTGTAGCTAGGGTAAAAAATAAAAAATGACAAACTTGCCAAGTTCCTGATTGTTGTTTAAAAGCCGGGATGTTCCGGTAAAATAATGTTTAAGGAGGGAAATCATCATGACCTTAGTAAAATTCAATGAGGGAAAAAACAGGAGCCTTGCCCGCCCTGGGTTTGACGATATTTTTGAATCCATTTTCAATGATACTTTTTTGTCTGACCGGATGATATCACGGGTACCTGCGGTGAATATCTCGGAGACGGATAGTCATTACCATATTGAACTTGCCGCACCGGGACTGAATAAAGAAGATTTTAAAATTGATCTGGACCGGGATGTGCTCAGTATTTCTGCAGAAAAGCAATCAGAACAATCAGATAAGAAATATAATAAGTGCGAATATAGCTACAATTCATTTGTGCGTTCTTTTACCTTGCCAGATTCTGCGGATGATGCCAGTATTGAAGCGGTATATACCGACGGCGTGCTGAAAATCAATGTAACTAAAAAAGAGGAGGCCAAAACAGCCAGCCGCCGGATTGAGATCAAATAGAATTGGCTTAAAATCAGCAATTGTTTAACCAGGCGCTGTATTGCAGCGCCTTTATTTTTACAGCCATGTTAATTACAGAAAACAAAAGCAAAGAAAGAAGCAGGGGAGACCTTGTTTCAAACCTGGTAACAGAAGGGCCGCTTTGCGAAAAAGATGAACAGGCTATTGCCATTGAGCGTGCTAAACAGCTTCAGAAGGAAGCTCTGGAAAAATGGGAACGCTTAAGAAAGAAGGATATTAATTAAACTTTTTATTAGTAAAAGGTAAAGCGATGTGGTATGATCCAAATAATTATTATTGGGGCATGAACTGGATATGGTGGACAGTTTGGTTTATCCTGCTGGTATGGGTCTTTGCAACTCCTTATAATATTCCCGGCCAGCGGCATGCAAAAGAAAATGCGCTGGAAATTTTGAAAAGGCGTTTTGCTAACGGGGAAATAGATCATAAAGAATACGAGGAAAGAAAAGCGGTTATTGAAAAAAAATAAGAGTGCTATCAACCAGTTAGTATATTCTGCACAAACCAAATCTTTTGACCCCGGGAACGCTCAAACACAGTCCTCCGATCTTGGCAAAACGCTGCTGGATGATATGATTCCCAAAGGGATCATTAAATAAAAGGAAATGGATACATTCACTATGAAGTTTCAGATAGCCCAGGGACATCTGGAGATCGGCCTTATTATTACTCCTGTTGATATGCATCACCAGCAGTTTAAGGTGGAAAGGATGACCGGTGAAAATAATCCGGTTATTTTAACCCGCTCTGCTACGGGCCGGTGGCACGCGGAGAATCCCGGTAAATGGCCAATCACCGACCGGAAATTCCAGAAACTTGGAAAAATGATTGATGAGCATCTGCATAAAATTGAGCAGATGAAAAATATACTGGTGCTCACTGATTTTTCTGAGGCTTCCTTTAATGCCGCACGGTTTGCAGCAGAGCTGGCTCATCAGGTAGGGGTTTCCTGCATAGTGCTGTACCATTCTTATGAGTTTAATCCTATTGCTATGACCCTTACCTCACAAGTGCCTGCAGGGGTGGTAGATGTTCCTCATAAAAGTATAGAGCAGCTGGAGGGTCTGAAGAAAGACCTGGAGGTTTTAGCCAGCAAAAAAACCAAAATAGAGATTTATGCTGATGATCTCCCAATGGTCAGCGGGGTAAAGTCCGCTGCGAAACAACATCATGCAGGCCTGGTGGTTATGGGGATCACCGGCAAAAGTGAGCTGGAGAAGATACTGGTAGGCAGTAATACCATCTCGATGGCCAAAGTTTGCGCCATACCCTTGCTGGTTGTACCGCAGAAAGCAAAATTTAAAAAGATCCACCGGGTTTTATTTGCCTGTGATGTTAAAAAACTCTCCATTTCTACCCCGGTACAGGCAATAAAGTCAGTTGTACATAAACTGGATGCGAAATTGATTATTTTAAATGTAGGCCGTTCAGATGAAGACCAGTTTACCCCGGATAGGGTAACAGGCGAAACCCTCCTGCATGAAAAGATGGACGACGTAGGCCCCGAATATCATTACATTAATCATGAGGATATTGCCAGAGGTATCATGGAGTTTGCGGATAAGCATAATATACAGCTGGTGATAACGGTACCTGAAAAATATGACTTTTTTGAGAGCCTGTTTCACCGCAGCCTGACAAATAAGCTGGCATTCCATACCCATATTCCTTTATTATTATTGAAGGAAGCTATTTAGCGGATGATTTTTATAAAATGGATAAAGCCGGATGATATGCTGCACAAAGCCCTGCCATATAGCAATTAGTCTGATGATACAGTCTGAAATTGAAAAGCTGACAACCAGCGGCATTTTTCCGGGCCAGGGAAGCAAACTGCCGGTATCAAAAGAAACCCATATTTCCTGGGTTATCCTAACCGAAAAGTATGCCTATAAAATTAAAAAGCCATTAAAGTTCTCCTTTCTTGATTTTTCAACACTAAGCAAACGTAAGTACTATTGTGAAAGGGAAGTGGAGCTGAACAAACGCCTGGCCGGTGAAATGTATGTAAAAACCCTGCCCGTTTTTAATGATGAAGGCAACTATTCCTTTAATAAAGGAGCTGGCAAACTCATTGATTATGCCGTATTAATGAATAGGATGGATACTGCAAAGGAAATGAATAAGCTGCTGGAAAAAGATCGCGTAAGCTCTGCGGCAATCAAAAAATTAGCCAAACTGGTTGCCGCTTTTCATCAGAGCGCAGCGGTAATAAAACACAGGTTCAGGCTTAGCGATAATCAGCAAAGGTATAATGACCTGCTTACGGTTAAAGAATTTGCATCAGAACATTTAGGCAGTAGTTATTATGCAATTATTGTTGATGCAATTAAGAGATCAGATGTGTTTTTAAGCAAAAACCAAAGCTATTTAGAGGAACGGTCACTAGCCGGATTGACGAGGGATGTGCATGGAGACCTGCATTCCGGGAATATATTTTTATATAGAAAGCCTGTCATTTTTGATTGCATAGAATTTAATGACAGCCTGCGGCGGATAGATATTTTGGATGAGGTCGCCTTTTTTTGTATGGATCTGGAAGCTTTTCAACGCCATGATCTGAGTAAGATCTTTTATGAAAGCTATTTGCAATATTCCGGTATAAAGGAAACCCACCAGAGCAAACAGCTTTTTAATTATTATAAAAGCTACCGGGCAAATGTAAGGGCAAAGGTCAATGCTTTAAACGCCCTGCGATCTGCTGATCAGGAACAGCATTTAAAAAGTAAAAAGGATGCCAAAAAGTATTTAAAGTTACTGAGAAGCTACCTGCCGGAATTTTAAACAAAAGAGAGGGTTCATCAATCGGGTCTCTCTTTAACCAACAGCAAGGGAACTGAAATTTCAAAAGTCAGTTTTTTAGTCATACTCGAATGAAACAGGCTTTCAAAAAAGCCATATTGTTTAGGCACCGCAATCACTAATTGAACATCGTGTTTAAGAGCAAATTGTGTAATGCCTTTTGCAATATTGTCCGCGTTGGTATAATGGTATTCCGGCCTTTCTTTATCCCAGAGCTGATGGAGCACTGTTTGTTCAGTTATGGTATCTGGTGTAAAATGTTCCTGATCTTCTGTATCAACATTTAATACAAGTAATTTGGCATCCAGTTGATGGAGGAGGGAACTGATTTGTTTTACCGGGGTGGATGTAGATACTTTTTTGAGGTCGCAGGCAAAAACAATTCTGCGGATCTTCTCAAAACGGACTTCCCGGGGCACAAGTAACACCGGGATAGTGCTTTCTTTTGCCACAGTGATGGTATTGCTGCCAATCAGTACTTGTTCCAGTCTGCTTTTCCCGGTTACACCCATTACTAATAAACCCACCTGCTGCTGCGCACCTATAGACTCCGACGCAATAATGAGGTGCCTGTCATCTGCCAGGGTTTCAATAACGGTACGCTCGTTTGTAAAAGAGCGTAACTTGTCTTTTAATAAAGCCAGGTTTTCCATACTATCCTTATAAAATCTTTCCACATCGGCGGGTTCCAGCACTGGTACTGCTGTTTGCACGGGAGGTTTCAATTCATAAGAATGATAAAGGATAAGCCTGGAAATTTCCAGGTGATGGGTAAGTGCGGCAGCATAAAGGGCGGCGTTCGTGGCGGCATCCGAAAAATCGGTAAGCACAAGGATCGTTTTCATAAGATAACTGTTTAAAGAGCATCTCCGGTTAAAAACTGCCGGCTTTATAAATCTTTAAGTAGTAGTACAATAAGGATACCAATTTGTATGATATTACTATTTGATTGCCTGTTTGAATGGATTTCCTTATTATTTGCCTCTTAAACGGCCCTTAATTAAGTGCACTTTTATTTTAGCGTTCATTTTAAATCAATGATGCTGATGTTCCTGCTCTGCCTTCTTCAATAGATCCATTAACGCTTCATCCGGAAAATCGCCAAAGGTTTCATAAGCTTGCCCTACGGCATAAAAATCACGCGGTTGCACCAGCACCTCAATCTTATCTGCCTCCTGTAAATGTGCATCAAACTGGAGGCCCGAAACCGGAACGGCTATAACGATGAGAGCGGCTTCCCTTTTGCGGCAAAGCCTTACAACCGGTACCAGCGTAACTCCCGTAGCAATGCCATCATCCACCAGGATAACAGTTCTTCCCTTCAGATCAGGCAGCGCTTTTCCATGCCTGTATTTTTGCACCCGGCGGTTAATTTCAATGGCTTGTTTTTCAATGATGTTTTCAATAACCCCGGGTGCAAGGGCATTTTCGCCATGCGGGGAAACGTAAACAATATGATCTTCAGCTATTGCACCAATCCCATACTCTTCCTGCCCCGGAAAGGGCAGTTTTTTAGCCACTGCCAGGGATAACTCCGCATCCAGTTGTTTGGACACATAGTAGGCAACCTCAACCCCTCCGCGTGGGATTCCTAATACCAGCGGATTTTGATGCATATATTTAGGTTTAAGAAATAAACCTAATTCTTCTCCCGCCTGCTGCCTGTTTTTAAAAGCGCGACTCATTATCTAAAGAATTTTATTAATTTTTGATAGCTGTCAAATAAGTGAATCATTATAACCTTCGGTCCGGCATCCAATCTATTTCAGTGTCAGTGACAGGCTGCTTAATTGTAATTTTACGATAGTTAAATAATTAATAATGAGCTTTATCCCCGGGGTTCGCGGCTTGCCTGATAATTGACATTGTTTTCAGCAATCTGTGTTAATAAGATGTCAGCTTCCTTTTCTTCGGCCAATGTTTGGCCCAAAACTTCTGCGGCATCATTATAGCCCATGGTTTTGGCCAGTGTTACCAGCCCTCCGTAAGTGGCTATTTCGTAATGTTCAGCTTTCTGCCCTGCAAAGATCAGCCCGGCATCCCTTTGTGCGGTACCATTCTCGGTATCGTCAATGATATTCTCGCCTTCATCTATAATACCAGCCATTGCCGGGCACTTGCTGGTATCTGCCTTTTCGTTAATCATGCCAAATACCTGCTGCAGGCGATCAATATGTGTATATGTTTGATGACAATGATTTCCAAAAGCGTTCTTCAATTCCGGCGTTGTGGCGGCTTCCTGCAATTTAGGGAGCGCTTTTACCAGTTTCTTTTCGGCCCAGTAAATGTCCTTTAACTGATCAACAAAAAACTCCTTGAGCTTAGAATTTGTTGCTTGCATTGTTTGCGTTTCCATAATCATATTATTGAAAGTTTATATAATTAAAATCACATTGGTTTAGGGCTTTGATAATGAACAGCTTCAGTTAGATAAACTGGCTGGTTTGTCATTAATATCAGAAAGGAATTATAACTTAAGGTTAATAAATTAACACTCGCGTATTATTAATGTTTAAATAATTTGAAAAGAATTGAATAGACAAGTAGCCGCTTATAAGCTGGAATTGGGCATCATAAAGAGAATAGTTTAAATCAAAAATAATTGCACAGTTTGCAATTGTTTAATTTAAAGTTAAAGCATGGAGGTCGTTAATTTATTTAGCTATGAAGGCAGCAGTAACAGAAACCATGCGGGGAAGTGGCAGAATAATTAGCTTTAATTATAGTGGTACTTCACTCTTTAAATATTTGCCAAACCAGCCTAAAGCATAATCAGTTACTTCTTCCAGTTTCCCTGGTTCTTCAAACAAATGCGAAGCATCATGAACGATGGCCAGTTCGCTGATCGATTCGATCTCATCAAATGCTTTTTCATTCAGCTCACGCACAACATCATCTAGTCCGCCTACAATCAGCAGCACCGCGGCCTGCACTTTGTTTAAAGCATTAGGTGCCAGGTCTGGGCGCCCGCCTCTGGATACCACCGCCAATACTTTATCTGGTAATTCGGCTGCGGCAATCAGGGCTGCTGCCGCACCTGTACTGGCGCCAAAATAACCGATAGCCATATTAGCGGTCAGTATTTCGGCAGTTACCCATTCTGTTACTTTAATAAGCCTTTTTGCAAGCAGGTTAATCTGAAAACGATTAAAATATTCGTGGCTTTCCTGCGCCGTTAAAAGATCAAACAAAAGTGTGGCATATCCTTTTTTCCGAAGTTTTTCAGCAATGTATTGATTACGCGGGCTTAGCCTGCTGCTGCCACTGCCATGTGCAAACACGACAATTGCTGTTGAATTTTTTGGAATGGCAAGATCTCCCGGCAAAAGGACCCCGTTTACAGGAAGTTCAATCTCTTCATTAAATTCATATTCTATCATATGCCTTATTTGGTTATCAAAAAAAAGCACTTTAATTAATTTACAATTTGGTAGGGAATAAGTTTTTTAATTCTGGCTCTGGTTTACATGGCCAGCAGTACGGCCACATAATGACAAATAGCAGCTGCAAGGATAAAAGAGTGCCATATTGCATGGTTATACAGCCATTTACCCCATAGGTAAAAAACAACACCTATGGAATATAAACCTGTTCCAATAAAGATCATGATGATGATCTCCCCCGGTAACGATTCAAAGAACCGGCTGCCACCTACAATCATGATCCAGCCCATAAGCACATAGATGATAACCGATATGATCTCAAAACGCCCGGTAAACCAGGCTTTGAAAAATACACCAATGATTGTAAGCCCCCATAATACAGCTAACAGGGTAATGCCAAAAGCATTATTAATATATACCAGCAGAAAGGGGGTGTAGGTTCCGGCGATGAGGAAATAAATACTGATATGATCAAAGATCTCAAAGAGCCGTTTAACAGCAGGTTCTTTTGCCAGATGATAAACCATTGAACAGGTGAACAGCAATAAGAAAGAAAAGCCATAAATGCCTGCCCCGATAATACCAGGCGTGTTGTTGTGAGAAACAGCTATACCTGTTAACACAGGAAGGCCGCTTACACCGAAAACTATGCCTATGCCATGTATCAGGCCAAAGATCAATTCTTGTTTACGTGAATAGTTATAAGTATCCATAGGTGCACGCTTATCACTCTATTAACGAAATTGATCCACAATGGTTTATGCACTAAACAATAGGCGTTTAATTAATAATTGCTTTAATAATTATTGTTTTGAATGCTTTTTGCTGTCATGAAATGCGTGGATATAAGCATCAGCTAATACCTGCTGATCAAATAATGTATATAGGTTATCGCCAGATGGACTGGTGGATAAAACCACCAGTGTCTTTTTTTTATCGGTGGATTTAAGAGCCATCATTGAAGATGACTGATGTAATTTTATTGAAGTGTTCATAAACTAAATAATGAGCATGACTATAAAAAGCTATGCGAATAGGATGCGATTTTAACGGCGCAACCGGGTTGTATTATAGGCTACCTGTTAACATCATTTTTGATGAAACCTGGTACCTGATCTGTAAAAGCGTGGAGGTCAAGAAGGGCCTATTGGCCTGGTTTCTGCATCGGGAGCAATGCAATAGATATATGATCGCGTTTTCTATGATATTAAACGAGTAAACGATTTTGCTTTTGCCAAAAGCTATGGTTGCTGTTTAGTATTTACTCAATATTTGTCTTAATTACAATATTTATTGCCCGGGCCCGGTTCAGCGGATTAAGCTGTTTCCGAATTTTTAACGGAACCTTGTGGTTGTACAGAAGTAAGTTCGCCAAACTCATTTACATAAGCCATCATATGATCCAGCCCGCCGCCGGTTGCATATTCCCTTCGTTCCTGTTTACGTACTGCTTTATTTTCTTTTTTCTTTTGGCGGTCTTTTTCCCGCTGCTTCTTCATGAAGGTTGCCTGTGATTTTGCCATAATTTTAATTTTTGGAATTTTGTTAAAAAAAAACACCCGCCGGTAAAGGCAGGTGCTTTACGCATAATTTATTTTTTACTTAGATAATTTTTACATTTACCGCGTTAAGGCCTTTTCTGCCTTCTTCCACATCAAACTTTACCTTATCGTTTTCACGAATCGGGTCGATGAGGCCATTCGAGTGAACAAAAACATCATTCCTGTTTTCACTCTGTGAGATGAATCCGAAACCTTTTATGGTGTCGAAAAACTTTACTGTTCCTTCTTTTTGCATTATATTATTGTTCTAATAGCTACAAGGTAAGCATTTTTTAGCGGAATATTTCTTTTGAGTTGTTGTATATTAACAATATGTTAAATGTATGACATCCGGCCTGAAGTATCCTGAGTGCTGTTGATTTCTGCAACTCTCTACGTGTTTTAGATCAACTTAAGGGAATAAACAATTGAAATCACTTAAGTGCCCATCTAATTTTAATCGTTAATGGAGTTGTCATAATGCCGGTGAAAATCATTTTCGTACTTTTCAGGAATAGGTACTGACGGATCATATTCCGGGCTGTTTTTTACCGCATTTACTGTTATATCTACATAAACTGAAGAATCTTCCCATTTTACTTTGCTGATCCATTTGGGAGCTATCAAAACTTTCTTTCCGGGAAACCAGTGCCCGGTATCTACAACAAGGAAGTACACTTTCCAGGTTTTATCATCAATAATAAAGTCCACTACGTCGCCTATTTCACCATCAGTTGCATGGATCCGGTATCCCGTAACCTCACTAATACTACGCAGGTGCGGATCGGCCGGCTCCTTTTTGCTCGCTCTTGCCAATATACTCTCTTCAAACGGAACCCTTGATTCGATCATGCCTGACAAACCCATCCCGCCATAAAACCCTGACCCGGAGATACCATAATATGGCCAGTCATAATGGCTGTAAAGTTCAATTTCCTGTTGGCGGGAAACGGTTCTTTCTGTATCTATATCCGGGCTTTTTTTTATTTGTTCTTTAGTAAGGTTAACCGGGAAGGCTTTGTTTTGCCAGTTTGGTTCTTTTAAAGCAGCAGGAGAAATAAGCACCTTGCGGCCAAACAGCCAGCTGCCCGCTTTTACAATAAGATAACGTATGGTCCAGGTTTCGTCATCAAAATAAAACTCATCTACTTTTCCAAATTCACCGTCAGTGGCCCCCATACTGAAGCCAACTAAACTTTTTGCACTCCGTTTCATAATACTTCTGCTTAATAGTCCGTTTTTTCTAATCTCTTTATTATATAAATCGGTTATTTAGCGAAGATCAAATGTTTATACCAGAGGGTTGTCCTGTCTGAAAATGACGCCCGCAATAGCCGCAATAATTAATATGACCATCAATACCCAAAAGAAGATACCGATTACCGCGACTGTTGCCGCCGTTTCTTCTTCATGGATCTTTTCTATAGTCGTGTTTTTTGTCGTTTTGCCATTGTTAAATCTGCGCGAGGCGGGAGATATAGGTGATGCTACTGCCGCAAGTAACAAGGCAAATACAATAGCTGCAATCAAACCAGGCACCCAATAATAACCCCATGCTACAGGCCCTGCCGGTACCGCCCATTGACCTGCGCCTAAGGAAACGAAAAAAAGAAGAAAGAAAAATATCCAGAAACCACCCCAGGGGCCTGTATTCCTGAAGACAAGGCTAAAGATTGCTGTTAATATAACAGCATAAAAAAGTGCGAATAAAATACCGGCGAATGACATGAGTAATAAGTTAAATGGTTACCAATGAGGCCTGTACGCTTATATTTACAACAAATAATTATAGAAAGTGTTCCATTTGTTTCTGCATTATTAAAATTAAATAATATTTATAGAACCGGCTAATGTTCTCCACAAAACAACATGTGCCGAACCAACTAACGCCGCGGCCTTACAGTTTTAAAAAATATAATTTTTAGCTAAGTTGTATTTCCTTACATACTCAGATCAGTTCATTACCGGAGGACTGTTCTGGTTACTTTCTCTCCAGCATGTATCGCCATACAACTGCACTTAGGATGCTGCCCAAAATAGGTGCTGCAATAAACAACCACAGTTGACTAATAGCAGCTCCGCCAACCAGCAGGCCCGGGCCTATGCTCCTTGCCGGGTTTACAGATACGCCGGTAACCGGTATCCCTACAATATGAATAAGCACTAAACTTAAACCTATAGATATACCTGCAAAACCGCCGTGTATATTTTTTGTAGAGGTTGATCCGAAAATAACAAACAGGAATATAAATGTAAAAACCGTTTCGGCAATAAAACCTGCCTGCAAGTTGTAATGTGCCGGCGAAGAAGCAGCATAGCCATTTTGCCCCAAACCATTAATAGCAATATCATACCCTTCTTTACCGGATGCAATAAGCAATAGGATACCTGCCCCCGCAATGGCCCCTAATATTTGGGCAATAATGTAAACTATGGCCTCACTTACCTTCATTCGGCCGGCCACAACCATGCCGATAGAAATAGCCGGATTAATGTGACAGCCTGAAATGTGCCCGATGGCATATGCCATTGCTACCACTGATAAGCCAAAGGCGAAAGAAATGCCCAGCAGGCCTACACCTGTTGTGCCATTTGCACCGGCTATTACAGCACTGCCGCAGCCCATTAAAACAAGAACAAGTGTGCCAAAGAACTCGGCAGCCAATTTAGAGGATGTGTTTGTTTCCATGTTAGGTTTTAAATTAAGTGAAAAGTATGGTTGACTATTGGTTATACAGGTGTATTGGGGTAGGGATACTATGTAAATATAAGAACCAGGTTTAAATGCAGGTTATACTTGTTATCAACAAATACTGAATTAATAACATTCATTGCTTTAAAATTAAATTAGTCACATGAAAAGAAACGCCATCGTTATAATAACGATCATGATTTTTTTGGCAATATCAGCCAACTGAAACCAGTTTAATTACCTGGTGGCTTTTCTATTTTAATTTATTGCCATCAGTTTCTGCTAAAGTTGGTAAGTTTACAACTGCTGGTTTGAGAACAAAATATCCGGCCGACATCTAATTACTATAGCGATCTATTGCTATCCTGCGGAAGATTGCTGATTTATTTAACCTGTGAATATGAAATGCTTTTCAACAAATTGTAAATCTTTAATAATGAAAAGAGTACTTGTACTGCTTTGCTTGTTCCATACTGTTTTAACGGTTGCTTTCTCTCAGTCTGCTCAAAAGACGGTGTGGAGCATTGGAAAAGCAGACAACACTGCAAACGAATTTGCACTGGCCCCAAACGGGTTCAAAAACTTTGTAGGACATGATTTTGGTTACGAGGATAAGTTTTTCCTGATAGGCTATTCAACAGAAAAGAAAGATTTTCCATATGTACTTCCAGGCCCTGTTGATACCTGGGGCGGCACATGGTCAACCGCCGGGTGGCGAACCAGCCAGGTAAATATTTTGTTTGACATTAAAACTTTACCAGACAAAGCAAACTGCAAACTGGTGATCAGGTTATCAGATTATGCTAAAAAATTTCTGCCTTTAATTAAAATAAGCATTAATGATCAGGACAAACGCATTCAGTTAACAGCCGCGGGTTACGACGTAGATAAGCAAGCGCGTCCTAATATGAATGAGCCGAATACTGACACTATTGCATTAAACGGCAACCTGGCAACGGCCACTCCAAAAACAATTGAAATCCCTATCAGGCCCGATATACTTAAAAAAGGAGGTAATAGCATTATTATTACGGTACTACAAGGCTCATGGCTCATGTTTGACCAGATAAGTTTAGAAGGGCCCTCAAAAACAATTTTGCAGGCACCGGGACAGTTGTTTGTTGACCACGTTAAAGCGGCAAACTATGAACTGGCTAACAACGGAAAACGCATGCAGCCTTTAATAGTTAGTGCCCGTTATTTAACAGGTTCCCCAAAATTGAGTGTTGAACTGGATGGCAAACCAATTTTTGCAGAGCAACTGGAAAAGGGTGCCTATGAGTTTGAGGCTTTAATGCCTGCTGTATTGTCATCAAAACAAAGTAGTTACAGAATACTGGAAAATAACAAAGTTGTTGAAGAGGGAATTGTAAACAGATCACCGAAAAAATTGCAAACCCTTGCTGGTTATGTAGATACACGTATGGGTACCGCCCACTCGCGGTGGATGATTGCCCCCGGGCCGTGGATGCCGTTCAGCATGGTAAAGATGAGTCCTGACAATCAAAGCCCCGGCTGGCAGGCGGGCTATGAGCCGGCATTTGAAAGTATTGGTACATTTAGTCACGTTCATGAATGGACCATGGGCGGATTAGGCATTTTTGCGACCAACGGAAAACTAAAAACAAACATTGGCGATGAGTTGAAGCCCGGCTCAGGCTACCGCTCGGGTATAAATAAAAGAACTGAGGAAGCGCCGATTGGCTATTACAAGGCAGATCTTTCAGACTATAATATCAAAGCCGAAGTTACGGCCACCACGCGCTGTGGTATTGAACGCTTTACCTTTCCAAAAGACCGGGACAGTGCCCGGATATTGATCGACCTGCATATCCCGGCAGAATATAGTTATCAGCTAAAAGAAATAAAGCTTAAAAAAGTGAGCGATTATCGGATAGAGGGGTCTTCTCATCAACTTAGTCCAAAAGTATGGGGTAATGATGCCGACCAGGATTATACCATTTATTTTGTTGTAGAATTTGATAAGCCAATAAAAAGCATAGGTGGCTGGATAAATGATAAACTTAAGCAAGGTGATACATTTGAAGCGAAGGACATTAAGGATGCCGGTTTATTTGTACAATTTGACGCGGAAAAAAATCCGGTTGTGCAGGTTCGTTCGGCCATTTCATTAGTAAGCCTTAACAATGCCGGCCAGAATTTAGAAACAGAAATTACCAAACCATTTGGCTGGAATTTTAATGCGGTAAGACAAAACCAGTTAAATACCTGGAACGATATTTTTAACCGTGTAAAGATCAGTACTACTAACAGACTGGAAAAAATGCGCTTTTATAATGCGCTGTACAGGTCTATATGCAGCCGCAATACCTGGAGCGATGTAAATGGCCAGTGGCGCGGAACTGATGGCAAGGTGCAGCAATTTAAAAATAAAGGTGATGTGGCCCTGGGCTGTGATGCCTTCTGGAATACCTTTTGGAACCTCAACCAGCTTTGGAACCTGGTAACACCAGAATGGAGCAGCCACTGGGTGAAATCGCAGCTGGCCATGTATGATGCCTATGGCTGGCTGGCCAAAGGGCCGGCCGGTATGAATTATGTGCCGGTTATGGTTGCTGAGCACGAAATACCGCAAATGGTATCGGCATGGCAAATGGGTATCAGAGATTTTGACGCTGATAAAGTGTTAGCAGCAGCTGTAAAAATGCAAACCACACCAGCACAAAAAATATTTACCGGCTTTGTTGGGAACACTGATCTGCCTGAATATGAAAAACATCATTACGTACCATCAGATAAGGGCCGTTTTTCAAATTCAATGGAGTACTCTTTTGATGACTGGACGGTAGGGCAGTTAGCCAGATCTTTAGGTAAAAAAGATATCTATAACAAATTTAATGACAGGGGTTATTGGTGGAAAAACGCTATTGACAGTGCCGGTTATAGCCATATGAAACTTAGCAATGGCAAGTGGGTAAAAGATTTTGACCCCTTTAAAAGCGGCGCTAATGAAGAATATGTGGAAGGCAATGCCTGGCAGTTAACTTTCTTCGTACCTCAGGATGTACCGGCATTAATAAGTTTGGTAGGTAAGAATAAGTTTGTTGACCGGCTGGAATGGGGCTTTAAGCAAAGTGAACCCTGGCGTTACAACGGTATGAACGATCAATATTGGGACTATCCTGTAGTGCAGGGGAACCAGCAATCTATGCATTTTGCATTTTTGTTTAACTGGGCCGGCAAACCGTGGTCTACCCAAAAGTGGAGCCGCTCTATACTGGATCGGTTTTATGGGTACAATACGGCCAATGCCTATTTGGGAGACGAAGATCAGGGCCAGATGAGTGCGTGGCTGGTAATGGTTGCCATGGGCTTGTTCCAAACGGATGGTGGCAGCAGTGTTAATCCGGTCTATGAAATAGGCAGCCCACTCTTTAAAAAGACAGAAATAGATCTGGGGCAAAGGTTTGGTCGCGGTAAAAAGTTTACCATTATTGCCAAAGGCGCTTCACGTAATAACATGTATGTGCAAAAAGCAATTTTAAATGGCCGGGTATTAAATTCATTTAATTTTCCGGCTTCGGAGTTGTTAAAAGGCGGTTCACTAATGCTTGAAATGGGGCCGAAACCAAATAAGCAATGGGGAATTAAATAAAATTGCGATACGCATAAGCAATTAATGTTTCCATATGCTATCTGATACGCTGTTATTAAACAGAAGTGAAGTAAATAATGGTCGTAAATATAACAAATTGAATAACAGTTAATTGAGATATATTGCATTGGAGATGTTTGCTTCTTTTTCTCCTGTGTTTTTAATAGATCCTTAAAAAGATGCCTTAATCACGTTAAATCACGAGATATTCGTTTGTTTGCTTTTGTAACAACTGAAATAAATACCGGCTATATTTTTTAGTGGTGCGGTTATTGCATTATATTGATTTTCAGATACCTAATCTTAAACATATGTGCAAGCTGGTAATGATTGATGATAACCCGATGGAACATCTGATAATGCAGAGAATGTTTGATCGCTATGAATTGTTTCACGATGCCTCCCATGCTTTGGACGGACGGCTTATTATAGACTTTTTAAAGGAAAACCGGACGAATGAAGCAGAGCTCCCCGATATTATATTTCTGGACCTCCATATGCCGGAGTGCAGTGGCTGGGATTTCCTGGAGCAATTTGAAAGGCTGTGCCTGTCTTTAGGGAAACCTATCAGCATTTATATCATATCTTCCTCCGTTTGCCCCGAGGACAGGTTAAGAGCAAAGCAATACCCATTTGTAAAGGATTTTATAACAAAGCCCATAAAGAAAGACCGGCTGGAATTGTTATATGCCATCTATTTAAAAGTTAACCGGAAAGCAGGTTAATATATCCCTATTTCATTACCGAGGTTCACAAGCGTATTACAATCAAAACTGATAAAACCAGATGGCTATGATTTTTTATTTTTTAAAATAACCAGAGGGTTAATTCATTAACTTCGTGAGAAGTAACTTATATGAGTTTGTATGCCTGAAAGTAAATACTTCCTTTTTTTTGTAGGTGCTTTAGGAGCTTTTAATGGCCTGATGCTGGGTATTTACTTTTTGTGCTTTGTTAAGAAGAAGAATCTCTCCAGTTTTTTTCTGGGCTGCCTGCTGGCGGCGCTGAGCATCAGGATCGGTAAATCAGTTTTCGTGTACTTTGATCCTGCTTTGCCAAAAATATATTTGCAGATCGGTCTGTCGGCTTGCTTGCTGATCGGCCCCGCATTGTTTTTCTTTATAAAATCTGCGATAGAACAACCTGCCAGCCTGCCACGCAACTGGAAGCTACAGATCATTGCTTTAATTGCAGTGATGCTTATTGCAGGTATTCTGTTTCCTTATGCTATCTATCCTAAGTTGTGGAATTTATATTTCATCAAAATGATTTACACGGCATGGCTGGTTTATGTTATTGCTGCCGGGTTAAAACTAAAAAATATATTTGCCCGGCTGGGCAGTGATCCGGCTTCTGTAAAAACAGCCGAAAAATGGTTGGCGGCTATCTTTTCCACTAACGCTGTTATCCTTGCTTTTTTCCTGATGGCAGCGCTCTTTCGTAATGTTTTCGAAACCTATTATGGCGGCGCCGTCATCTTTTCGTTTGTGCTTTATGGTATGATCTTCGTTCACCTGTACAAAGCAAAAACAACAGATCAGTTTTACCTCATCCCCGGTAAACCCAATAAAAAAACAAACAATGTAAACACTTCTCTTTTACTTAGGTCGCTGGAACAGGCAATGACCGTGGATGTATTATTTAAGAACCCTAACCTTATGCTCAGCGAACTGGCAAAAGTGGTTAATTTAACAAGTCATCAGCTATCGCAGATATTGAATGATGACCTTGGCAAGAACTTTACGTCTTACGTGAATGAATACCGCATTAATGAAGCCTGCCGGATGATGGCCAAGGGGCATCCTTTCTCATTGGAAGCCATTGGGTATGAAGTGGGCTTCAACTCTAAGTCTACTTTCTACGCCGCTTTTAAAAAGCTAAAGTCCACAACGCCAATGCTGTATAAAGAAGAACTAACTAAAAGCAATCAAGTAGCGAACGCTTCATTATCAGTTAAGTGATTAATTTAACAGGTGCGGAATTATAAATCCGTACGCCTGAAACTATAAGTTCACACTCCACAGGCCAGGGGCTATTCTACATTTGGTTTATTCATTCGAGTAAAACCAAATGTACTTTATGCTTAAGTTTTTCCTATTATTTTTTGTGTTGATGACGCCCGCTTTTTTACTTAAGGCGCAGGTTAGTATTAAGGCTAAAATTACAGATGCCAATCGTACTGGTATTCCGTTTGCAAATGTTTCGCTTTCAGAAAGCAGAGATTCCACGTTGATTAAAGGAACCCAGGCAGATTCATCCGGCGTGTTTGAATTGCGGGATATCCGGGCGGGGCGGTATATTTTACGCGCCTCTTATGTGGGTTACATAGCCTATTCCCGGGAAATAGTGATACAGGCTGATGATCAGCGCCCTGTTCAATTTAATGGTATTATACTTTTGCCAGATCCCCGGCAGCTTAATGAAGTGGTTATTGAAGGCGAAAGAAAGGCCATCCGGTACGAGCCTTCAAAAATGACCCTCCAGATTGCAGGCAACAGCACTTTCAAATCGTCGGTCAATGTATTGGATATCCTGCGGAAGGCGCCCGGGCTAACTGTTAATCCCGATGGAACACTTTTAGTCTCAGGCCGGAATGTTCCCGTAATTTTTATTAACGGCAAACCAATTTCCATGAGCCCTGAAGAATCACTGGCTTATTTAAATGGGTTAACGCCCGACCTGATAGCAACCATAGAAGTGATCAGCAATCCATCGTCTAAATATGACGGGCAGTATAAAGCGATCATCGACATTAAGCTGAAAGCGGACCCTCTATTGGGCTGGAAAGGTAGTGCGAACTCTGCATTCCGGCGTAATGTCTATTCGTCGTCAGATAACAACCTGAACCTGTCTTACCGGTCAAAAAAAGCAACTTATATGGTTCGCGGTGGCTATGTTATAGGAGACGACTACTACCGCTATATTGCCTTGCAACAATTGGCTAATACCAATTATATGGGCACCTATACCCAAACCCGCACATTCAATAATAACATCACCCTGCAACTCGGTGCCGACTATGCACTCAGCAAAGATCAAAGTCTAGAGCTTTCCATAAAAACCTATCAGGCAAACCGCGATATGGATGCATTCAATACCCTTACTTTTAGTGAGCCGTTCAGGAAAAACATACTTGACATTAGCCAAACAACCAACCTTTCAAATCCTATTCAGCGCAACTATGCTTTTAATGCTGCCTATAACCATAAGTTTTCGGAAAGCACCAGCCTGAATTTATTTGGTTCGGTCACTGGTATCAGTAACCGGCAAAATGAAGATATACAGATCAGGGACCAACTGGCAAATACTTTAAGCAATTATTGGAAAACTGCACTTAGGAATAATATCCTCATCCGCAACATACAGGCAGATTATACCAGGAATACAAAAAATACTGTACTGGAAACAGGGGGCAAATTTGCCTTTATTACTACCAATAACGATCTTAAATATGATACCCTTACCAATACTAATATATTTGTTTCGGATGCAGGTCGCACTAACAAATTCATTTATAATGAGTTTGTTAGTGCAGGCTATGTTTCCTACGGGTACAAATATAAAAAGCTCGATATTAAACTGAGTGTGCGCGTAGAGCACACGCATACCGAGGCTAATTCAGTCACCAAAAACGAGGTGCAGAAAAGGGATTATTTAACCTGGCTGCCGGGAGCAAGCGCCAGTTATCAGGCTGGTGCCGGCCAACGCATAAGCCTTGCTTTTACCCGGCGAATGACAAGGCCGGATTTTGATCAGCTAAATCCGTTCCGCTTTTACCTGAGCCCGCTGAATTACCGCGTAGGAAACCCTTACCTGCGCCCATCAATCACCAGTTCATTCAACCTGGCTTATAGCTACCGCGACTTCAACATCAACATTACAGCCGGCCGTGAAAAAGACCTGATGACCCGGTACCCGGAATATAACCGGGTTACCAACGAACTGCTGTACCTGGGTACTAACCTTCCTTATAGTGATTTTGCAGGTATTGAACCTGGTTATATTTTTTCTTTAACCAAATGGTGGAAGGCTACACATAACATCGGCATTTACTACAATAAACAGCAAATGCCCTACCTCGGCAATACCTATGCCATAGGCGTAATTGATTATTCAATTAACGGCAGCCAGGTTTTTAACTTACCAAAAGGCATCACAGCCGACCTGACCTACCGGTACCAGTCGAAAAGTGGCAACAGCCTGTACATCGCTAAGGCGGTAGGCTCTGTTGATATAGGTTTACAAAAAAGCTGGTGGCAAAGTAGGCTAAATACCAAACTGAATGCCTACGACATTTTTTATACACATGCCGTCAACCGTGTTTTTCGTGAGAAATCCATTATTGACAATCAGTTTAGTCACCGGTTCGCGACAAGGCGGTTAGTATTAACCCTCGGTTACAATTTTGGGAACTCCAGCTATAAAACCAAGCAGAGTAGGGCGAATGAAGATGAAAAAAGGGCCGGGTATTAAATATTTGTTGCAACAAGCAGCAATTTTAGTCGGCTTTGTAACAGGTTAGGTTAGGCTAAAACATCTATCTGCATGAAAATGAATTTCCAGCCCAGATATGCTCTAAAACGACAGAACGCAGATCAAAAAGCTATTCATGCAACGAATTGCCAAATATTATATTTATCAGGTTTATTAGTTAAAACTATCCCCAAAAATACCGTTAAATCACCCTTTCTTGTTTTTAAATAAAAACCTAACTTACAGCGAATTAAGGTCAATACACCAACACTGTTTTATCAAGGTAGTTTATGGAAAATATTGCATTGGCGATGTCTGGTGGCGGTTATCGCGCCGCGGCTTTTTCATTGGGTACGCTGGCGTACCTACATCACGTAAATTATAATGACAGGCCGTTACTACACGGAGTAAAATTCATCAGTTCAACCTCAGGAGGCAGTATTACCAATCTTGCTTATAGCGCCGGGTTGGCATCGGGTAACTCATTCGAAGAAACGTACCAGCATCTTTTAAAAACTATTGAAGGCGAAGTATTGATAGCCAAAGTATTCTTAATATTTAAGAACGATGCCGCCTGGCAGGCCCGCCCAGATAAAAGCCGCAACCTTATAAACGCCTTTTCAATGGCTTATGATGAATTGCTTTATTCTAATCAGTATTTCGAACTTTTTAATGAAGGCCTAAAAGGCACCCACCTGCAGGAAGTTTGCATTAACGCAACAGAGTTTGCCAATGGTATTAGCTTTCGCTTTCAATCCCAGCATATGCTATCTCACGTTGGGAAGGGTAAGGTAGGTAACGGTTATATTAATTTTAAGGATACTAATAACGGGAATGTTTCTGGCAAGATTAAATTAGCCGATATCCTGACCTGCTCATCATGTTTTCCAGGGGGCTTTGAACCTTTTATTTTCCCTGAGGATTTTTCGCACGGGGGCTTAAATACCGCCGAGCTTACCGATGGTATAAATTATAACACTAATCCATTTACCACTACCAATAACCCCGACGATCCATACAAAAACCCTGAGTTTAAAACCAACCCAAAACGCTTTGGACTAATGGATGGGGGCATTGCTGATAACCAGGCTATTGATGGCATTAATGAAGCCAATAACCGTCGTAAGAGCAAGGGTGCTCCAGCCTTTGATTTGCTTATTATAAGCGATGTTACCAGTTACCTTATAGATGGCTACTCGTTACCTATGGAGACACCTGGCCTATTCAAGCACCTCACCATCGCAAAGGTTACTGCCTGGCTTTTAGGCATCGGCATACTTTTCCCGGTAATGATAGTGCTTTCGCTTTTTATTGGCTGGCACCATGTTATGTACCTGCTGCTTATACCCACCGGGGTTGCGCTTGCAGTTTATTTATATAGCAAGGCAAAATTTGCCCTTGCGCGTAGTAAGGCTAAAAAAGACGAAAGTACCTGGCTGCTGATGGTTTTTGGATACGGGGCCTTCTTTTTAAACCTGCGGTTAAGTATGGTTTTGCAAATGCTTACGGCCCGGCTTAAATCTGTATTGCTAATTGTGATGGATATTTATCTGAAACGCATTAGAGCGATGTACTACAAACAGCTTTACAGCAACCCCGATACCCGAAACATGGTAGTTGCCAATGCTATTTATGATTTGAGTTATATCAATAATTTTGGCGAACGAGCTGCAAGTGTGCCGGCAGATATGCCGGATGACGGCCCACAGGTGGGGGAGGAGTCAACGGGTATTGTGCCGCCATCGCCCATGTTGCAGGCTGTTGCAGAAAAGGCCAGGCTGGTGGCTACCACCCTCTGGTTTGACCGTTACCAGGTGCGCGATCAGGTTAAAGCTGCCATAGTAGCCACCGGCCAGTTTACCGTTTGCTACAACCTGCTCAAATACCTTACTAAGAAGGAACAGCGTGTAAATCTCTCAAAGGCTGTTTTAACAGCCGGGGAAATAGCAGAAACAGCTGTGCCAGCCGAAACCTGGACTGAATCGATGAGTTCATTAAAAGCTGTACTGGAAGCCGATTGGGAGCGTTTTAATGCCGACCCGTTTTGGCTGTATAACGAACGAAACCTGTTGCCCGCCGAAATGCCCCGGCTTAAGGCGGTTGCCAATAAACAGACTTATGATATAATATCCGCTTCGCCTAATATCTAAAACCTAACCACAATGAACGAAGAAATATTACAAGCTAACCCCTATCCGGATTATTCACAGCCATATTATCGCAAACTGAGGGGCTATGCTTTTGACCCTTCATTTTCGGCAACGCTAAATAGGCGGAGCATTAATGAGGTGGTTTACAAAGTGAAATGGGAACCAACCATTGCCGGCCCCATCGGGGAGTATATTGAAGTAATAGATTACGATCCCACAAAAAAATGCTTTTACAAACCAATTTTGCTTGATAACCCATTTGTTTTGGCAGACAATGGATTAACCCCTTCTGATGGCGACCCGAGGTTTCACCAGCAACAGGTGTATGCAGTAACAATGAGTGTAATAAGCCAGTTTGAAAAAGCGCTGGGCCGTAAGATCATTTGGTCTAACAAGATAGAAGTTGCAGCTGAAAATCCGAATGAAGCGGCAGCCACAGGCACTAATCCTGCTAAAGCTAAACGCGACTACAAGAACGTATTTGTCCCCAGGCTAAGGATATACCCGCATGCTATGCGCCAGCAAAATGCTTATTTCTCACCTACTAAAAACGCGCTGTTGTTTGGATACTTTAAAGCGGCAGACAATTGGGCCGGTAATAACGTACCGGGCGCCACTGTGTTTACATGCCTTTCTCCAGATATTGTAGCACATGAAACCACGCACGCCATCCTTAATACCATCCATCCTTATCTGACAAAGGATACCAATGCCGATATGCTGGCTTTCCATGAAGGTTTCGCAGATATTATTGCCCTGCTCCAGCGCTTTACTTTTAAGGCTGTTGTTGAAGATCAGATAAAAAATTCGCGTGGTGATATGCTATCAGCCGAAAATATGTTAGGCGATTTAGCTATTCAATTTGGCCAGGCAATATCAAATCACCAGCGGGCCCTGCGCAGCTACCTGGTTGAAAAGGACGAAAATGGAAACTGGACCAACAAAAAGCCAGACCCAAGCTTGTTCCATACAGTTACCGAACCGCATAGCCGTGGAGGGTTGCTGGTCGCCGCTGTTTTTGACGCATTTTCCAAACTTTACAAATTCCGGGTGGCAGACCTTATAAGGTTGGCATCTAACGGAACAGGTGTGCTTGCACAGGGCGAGATAGATCCCGATCTGGTAAAGCGCCTGGCGACGGAAGCATGCAACATTGCCGATAAACTGATGCTGATATGTATCAGAGCGCTTGATTATTGCCCGCCGGTTGATCTTACCTTTGGCGATTACCTCCGTGCTATAGTAACAGCAGATGTTCAGTTCAATCCCGATGATGAAGAAGGCCTGCGCTATGCAATGCTCGAATCTTTCAGGGCCTGGGGCATTGTCCCTGAGGATGTGAATACTTTTTCGGTTGAATCGCTAAAATGGAAAGCACCCGATGAACTATTGTCCCAGCTACCGGGCGACCCTCTATTGAATAACACCTATTACCACAATCTTAAACATACCATAAAGTTTGCCTTTGACCCGGAATGCCCTGAAGAGGGCACAAATGAGAAAAGGAATATTAGTAAAATACTGGGACATATCGAGCGCATTCTGCGTGAGAATGACCGTAAGGTAATATTTGACCAATCTCAGCAGCTTTCGCGCGAAGTACACGAACTATTTAAGGAGGAAATAAACATTTCTAAAGGAACCGAAGTGTTTTTGGGCATGAACTTTAACGATATAGTTTACAAAGAACCGCAGGCAACTGAAGACGATAAAAAAAAACCGCTGCAGTTAAAGGCAAAAAAAAGGGATGTTTTCCAGGTTTACAAATGCCGGCCAATGATCATACCCGATCCCAAATCCGGCAATAGCATAAAAGTTATGGTAATCATGTTCATTCAGAAAGTATATGTCAATTTAAAGAGATCGCGATACCAGGGATATTTTGAAAATGATTCATTTGCTTTCCAGGGAGGGGCTTCAATTATCATCGATATGGCCAATTATGAGATAAAATATACCATCAATAAAAGTGTGAGCAGTTCCGAGCGTCTTTTTCGACAACTCGAATATGCCTTAGCTAACCTTCCCGACCCTGATAATAACGCTCTAATGATGCAAAACGACGAGCCGTTTGCTGCATTACACACCCATTAAAACTAAAACAATGCCTGTAACTGCCAACATTCGCATGTATAACCAGAAAAACCTGGGCGACTGCTTTTTATTAAAATTCGCCAATTCAAAAAAAGAAGAAGCTTATTACCTGATAGACTTTGGCTCCTATACCAGTGGGAACGGATTAAGGGAAACAGAAATAGCAAAACACATAAAAGAGACCATAGGAGATAAAAAACTAACCATTATTGTTACCCACCAGCACAAAGATCACTTGAGTGGGTTTGTGAGCACAGGCGATCTCTTAGAAAGTGATATCGCCGACAATAGATCGTTATGGTTATCTTTCCTTGACGATGAAAGTAGTAAAGAGGGGAAATCAATACGCTCGGCAACGGAGCGATACTGGAAAAAAACTAAAAAAGTAAACGCTTTGCTCGATCAGGAATTTTCGGATGATGAAGCGGTAAAAAACATGCTTAACCAAAAAAAGATGTATGATCTTTTTGCCGAAGATCAAATAACAGGTGCAGGCATTACCAGGCTTTTAGAAATATGCCAAAATAATGTAACCTTTTTAACGCCCGGGCAAAATTTCCTGTTACCCGGTTTAACGGAAGGTGTACGGGTGTATGTGCTTGGCCCCCCATCAAACGAAACGCAGCTTTTAAAAATGGATCCGCGGAAAAATGAAGGTGTGGAAGGGTTAAATGCTATGATGGAAATTGCAAATCTTGATATATCTGGTTCACTCATGCTGGATGCGCTGGAGAACATAGCTGCTGTTAGCCAAAACAAACCAGATAAAGAAACAAATTTTCCGTTTAGTCGCAATTTTGTTGATACAACGGATAGCCCCATCAAACAACTATATTATAGTAAAGATAACGAATCGCGGCAAATAGAGCACGAATGGATGAGCGAAATAGGCCGCCTGGCCCTGCACATGGATAAGTTTACTAATAACACCAGCCTTGTACTTGCCTTTGAACTGGTTGAAACAAAAAAAGTATTGCTTTTTGTAGGTGATGCCCAAATAGGCAACTGGCAAAGCTGGTTCGATGTTAAATTTATTGATTCTACCGTAACCGGTAAGGACCTGCTAATGCGAACAGTGCTATATAAAGCAGGCCATCATTCCAGTCATAATGCAACGCTTAAAGATGGGCTCGATCTGATGAATGAGAACGAATTGATTATTATGATACCAGTGGAGGCGAAATCTGCAAAACCCTTTAAAATGCTCAAACCTGACATGCTTACCGGATATAATAGAAAAAGTAAAGGCAAGGTATTAAGATCAGACACTGTAGAACAGGATGGTACCGGTTTAGTAACACAATACCCATTTATAACGAGGGATAAGCTGCCAAACTTTAAACTGATCCCTGATAGCTCAGGCGGCCACATAGCAATGGAACTTGAAATTAAAGGCTAAAAATTACTTAAAATTAAAAGCAATACGAATGCTCAGCGGGAAATAAAGAATATTTTATCGCCGCAAAATGACTGCTTCTCCAATTTCCTGATCTTGCTGCTTCGGCTGCTTTACCCATGCTTTAGTTAGTTTTTGAGTGATTACGATGCTTTTGTCATCCCTGGATAATAATTTTTATTATTCGGAACGATTGTTCCAATATGAATATATATTTGCGGAACGATTGTTCCAAATATATAAAAAACAATCAATCACAACATGAAAAAGTTAGAAAACAAAGTGGCAGTAATAACAGGTGCATCAAAAGGTATTGGTGCAGGTATAGCAAAAAGTTTGGCAGCTGAGGGAGCCCTGGTTGTCGTAAATTATGCTTCGGCCAAAGCCGGTGCCGATAAGGTAGTTGCAGACATCATTAGTAATGGTGGTAAAGCCATTGCAGTACAGGGCGATGTATCAAAAACAGCGGACATTAGCCGCTTATTTGATGAAACACAAAAAGCTTTTGGTGCAGTTGATATCCTGGTGAATAATGCAGGGGTGTATAAATTTAGCCCGATAGAACAGCTTACAGAAGAGGATTTTCATAACCAATTCAATACCAACGTTCTTGGTTTATTGCTTACAACACAGCATGCGCTAAAAAACTTTAATGAGGACGGGGGAAGTATCATTAATATTGGTTCGGTAGTAAGCAACATAGCTCCGGTTGGCAGTTCTATTTATACCGCAACCAAAGGCGCGGTTGACGCCATAACCCATGTTTTATCAAAGGAACTCGGGCCAAAGAAGATCAGGGTGAACTCGATCAATCCGGGTATGGTTGAAACCGAAGGAACGCATACTGCAGGGTTTATCGGCAGTGATTTTCAGACTGAAACTGAACGTACAGCACCCTTAGGCCGTATAGGGCAGCCGGAAGATATTGCGTTGGTTGCAGTATTCCTGGCTTCTGAGGAATCGCGCTGGTTGACCGGCGAAACCATCCTGGCCGGCGGTGGCGTAAGATAATAGACCGTATTTACTAATAAAAATATTAAAAATTGGATAGCTTTGCTTAATTTAAGCAAAGCTATTTCTGTTATGGCAAGAACAAAAGATTTTGATGAAAATGAAGTGCTGGCCAGGGCAGTAGATCTTTTTTGGCTCAAGGGATACAACTGCACTTCCATGCAGGATCTGGTGGATGGCCTGGGCATCAGCCGGTCAAGCCTTTATGATACCTATGGCGATAAACACTCGTTGTTCATTAAGGCGCTGGAAAGCTATCAAAATGCGGCTTCGGGTAAGGTTTGCCAAATTGTTGGGAGGGCGCAACCCGCCAAGGAAGTTATCAAACAATTATTGGAGTTTATTACAGACGAACTGCTGAAAGACCGGAAACATAAAGGTTGTTTTATGGTGAATGCTGAGGTAGAGGTTGCCCCGCACGACGAGGAAGTGAGCCGGATGATCTGCAAAAATGACCAGCAAATAGAGGACGCATTTTACCTGGTAATAAAAAAAGGCCAGGATAGCGGCGAGATCACTAATAAGCAGGATGCCAGGGCGCTGGCCCGATTTATAATTAATACTGTAAAAGGTATCCGGGTAACCGCTAAATCTACGAATGATAAAACCATTTTTGATGATATTATTAGGTTGGCCATATCGGTATTGGATCAATAAAAAGGGTTATTCCGTGGCCATTAGAGACTAAACGGCCAACCTCTGTAAGGAACAAAAGATAAGACTAACTTTAGGCGAATTACCCGGCAGGGTGATAATTGCCCCTCCGTAAGAATGCCCTGCCAGGAGTACAGGGGCCGTCTAAATTATTTTTTTAACCTTTCAACTTCCATGACAGCGTTGGCAAAGGCAATTGGTGCCTCCTGTGGTACATTATGCCCAATACCGTCAAGCACAATATGCTTATATGGCCCTACAAATTTTTTAGCATACGCCGTACCGTTAGCTGCCGCACCATCAAAATCACTACCGATGGTAATAGTGGGCACCTTAATCAGCAGGCCTGTAGCAAGCCGCTTTTCTAGTTCGTCATATTTTCTTTCACCCTCGGCCAGGCTTAAGCGCCAGCGGTAATTGTGTATAACAATCGCTACATGGTCGGGGTTGTCAAATGCAGTGGCACTGCGGCTATAGGTGGTATCGTCGAAATTCCATTTAGGTGAAGCGATCTGCCAGATGAGCCTATTGAAATCGCGCGTATTTGCGCTGTAACCGGCTTTCCCGCGGTCAGTTGCAAAATAGTATTGATACCACCAGCCCAGTTCTGCCTTTGGAGATAGTGGCTGCAGGTTAGCAACCCTGTTGGTGATGATATAACCGCTTACAGCGACCAGCGCTTTACAGCGCTCGGGCCATAGTGCAGCTATGATATCAGCCGTACGCGCGCCCCAGTCAAAGCCGCCAATTGTTGCCTTGGAAATTTGGAGTGCATCCATTAAAGCTACGATATCTGAAGCGATGGCGGCCTGTTGGCCATTACGAGGCGTTTCCGGTGAAAGAAAACGTGTTGTGCCATAACCGCGCAGGTAAGGAACTATCACCCGATACCCTGCTTTAGCCAGGATAGGAGCCACGTCTTCATAACTGTGGATATCATAAGGCCAGCCGTGCAGTAAGATAACCACCGGCCCATTTGCGGGGCCGGACTCGGCATAGCCTACATTCAATACGCCTGCATTTATCTGCTTCAGCTTGCCTAATTTCGGATCAATGGTTACCACCGTATTGTTGTTATCATTGTTCTGAGCTACAGTAAAGTTTACCGAAAAGGAAAATAGGACGATCATAAAAAAAGCAACCATGCTAAAAAAGCGACGGTTGTTAAAGTTGAGGTACTGTTCCATATTAGATCACATTAATTTCAACGTGGATGTTGCCGCGAGTTGCTTTTGAATAAGGGCAAGTTTGGTGGCCTGCATCCGCCAGTGCAACAGCTTGCTCCCGCTCTAAACCCGGTAAGCTGCCTGATGAACCGCCATCGCGGCCACCGGTTGTGTGCTCTCTGGCAATGTAAAGTACTTTTTCAATTGTGTCAGTTTCCATGATTTTTAATTATTTATTCTTATTTGTCAGTCAAAAGTAGTGCTTGATACTCCCATAGTTAAGCGGAAGATAGCTGAAGTGGACGATGTTGGCCCTGAACCAGTCATAGGCCTGCCTTAAAATTCTATTGGATATTGCGCCAAGGCGCAAGTAGTTAAAAAGCCCGAAGTGACCCGGGATATTTATCTGAGGTGGCGGTGATTATTGGAATTTAATGTCTCTTAGATCAATTCCAACAATGAGATTCCTATTTGGTATAGGTCTGTTGCCATCTCCAACTAAATAAACCATACGTTTAGTTGCTACTTTTATACCCTGGAATTCTTTATAGTTCGAAAGGTAATGTGCACACGGCACGCTTCCGGCCACATCTACCCGGTAATCTAAACGCTTGATAAACCCTTCGCTATTAATGTAAAAGGTTTGCTCGGGGCAATGGGTATGGATATCCTTTGGCCATTTGACTTTCAGCGTCCGTAGCACTTCGCCATTTTCCTCCCATAGTTCGCCCTCGCTTAGTTCAAAACCGGGACGGGTGAACTGGTATGGCGTGTTGATATAGTTCCAGGTGGCATAGCCGGTAAAATAAGCCAACTGCAACGGGGTCCATTCGGTTTCCCAAACGTGGCCTGCATAAGAGGCACGCGGATTATACATTTCGGCAATTGTATCGCCATCTGCAGATTCAATCGCTATCTTATCAGGCGTATAGGCCGTGTGCCACTGATCGTTAGGGATATGGGAGGTTTTCTGTTCTAAAAGATTAACCTTTACGCCTACTTCATCAATAGTGCCGCCATGGCCTTTCATGGTCCACAACTCACCGCTATTTATAAAACGGGCGGTGAATAGGTTGAATTTGCGCCATTGGTTAAGGCCTCCTTGAGCATCAATGGCTAATTTTAATAATTCGTTCATGATATTTAATTTTTTAATGTTTGTGTTTAATGTGCTACTGGCAGTGAAAAATGAAATGCTGATCCGGCCCCTTCAGTGCTTTCTACCCAGATAATAGCAGTGCACCTATAAATAATTTACCTATAAGGATGGTCAGTTTGGTTTTACTGTTTGAGTTTTTTATTTATTTACTCAAAAGTATTCACGGACCTCGCGCTAACCAATCACCAACTAAGCAAAGCGGGCATTGTTGTTGCCGAACCAGCCACATTCAATCGCGAAACCGAACATGTATTAACTTTTTCACCTTTTTAGAAGAATTGAAGAAGTTGGCTTTAATAGGTGTCAATTGTAACATAGGTGATGGGGGGGTATTGATCTATGGGCCATTTTCAGTTAGCCTATTACATATTAAAAAAAGACCACAAGGGCAAAGAACACGCTTAATGTTTTAACTTTATGTTGATGGACGGCATAAAAACTTTTTCACTTTCAAGACACAGCAGGCTTTTTTCTGTACCCGATCATAATAAGGAATATCTTTTTGTGAGCTCCGGTGACCATCCCTATCATGAAGAGCCCTATCGGGCGGAAAGCTACGCGATAGCCTATATTAAAGAAGGTGGCGTAAAACTGAATGCTGGCTTGACATCGTGGGATGTTGACGCGCCGTCAATTATTACATTAGGCCCTTCTGTTATACGATATTTCACTAAAAGCAGCGACCTATTGAAAATGGATGTTATCTTTTTTAAGGACGGTTTTTTAATGGAAAGGTATGCAGACCTTTTTTTTCTTTTTAAATATGACTTTTTTAAAGATAGTGATCTTATTGTTTTACCGCTGAAGTCGTCTTATTTCATTAAAATCAACAAAATATTTGAGCTGATCCAACTAACGCAGGAAACAGGTAACTATCATGAGTCTGAGCTGGTCCGAAGCTATATTTTCGCCTTGGTTTATGAGATCGATGCCTATCACCGGCAATATACTCCAGAAACGCCATCTCCTAAAAGGGGATACCCCTTGTTTACCAAATTCAGGCAGTTGCTGAGTAATAACTATATACAGGAGCACAGGCTCGATTTTTACGCCAACCATCTCCATTTAACGCCCAAATCTCTTTCTGCAGCCATTAAAAAGCAAACCGGCAGATCCGCCGGAAAATGGATCGACGACACGGTGACCCTGGAAGCCAAAGTTTTGCTGCAAAACAAAACGCTCACCGTATCGCAAGTCAGCGGGTTGCTGAATTTCTCAGATCAGTCTGTTTTTGGCAAATTCTTCCGGGCTAACACAGGCATGTCTCCGATTGAGTACCGTAAAAAGTTCAATTGAATATTTAATCTCTCCAATTAAATGCATATAAGCCATTTCGACGAATGTTGAAGTGGTTTTGTCTACTTATACCTGTCGTTTAGCCGGAAATTTGTCTTGTTAAAAAAATCAAAAGGAGGATTGAAATATGACAAAGCTAACAAATAACAGCTTACAGGAGCGCAAAGAAACGATGCTGATGATCGCTGAAGAAGTGTTTGCTCAGTATAGTTTCGCGGGTGCTACCATCAGGCTCATTGCCGAAAGATCGGGAATGAATTCGGCTATGATCAGCTATTATTTTGGTTCGAAGGAGGCGCTTTACCTCAATATTTTTAAGCTACGATTGGAAGAGATGGCTCAAGAAATCAGCCGGTTTGAGCTGCTTGATCTTGATCCGCTCAAAAAACTGAACGCTTATTTAACTACTTATATCGGTCGGGTAGTATCTAACCAAAATTTTAACCGATTGCTTTGCAACGAGCTGGTTAGCGTACAACACTCATCCATTATCGCCCAGCTATCGGAAGCAAGAAACCGTTTATACAATTTCCTGCTGAAAATGATAACAAGTGGCATTGCCAAGGGATATTTTAAAAAAATAGACGAGGAGGTTTTTGTGCTGAATGTGCTTGCTTTGGTGCGGTCGGTCTTTACCGATCATCTGACCACGCGTATCCATTTGAATGAATTACCACAGCGGAATTTCGCAAGGCGAATAGTGGACTACCTCATGTCGACGATAACAATCGAAGACCCTCCATCAAATTGAAACAAAAAGTCATGTATAATTATGTTTACTACAGCAGGAAGCTGTGTTTATCAGCTACTATTCTATCGCTGGCTATTTTAATATGGAATACAACAATTGTAAGCGCCCAGGCCCAAGGTGGGAATGGGTATAAACTAACGCTCGCGGAGGCGGTGCAGTTTGCCAAAAGTCAGAACAAATGGGTGCAGGCCGCCAATATCGAAGAAAGCGCTGTTGGTGAAGACCGTAAAGATGCTTACAGCACTGCATTGCCGACAGTTAATGTCAGCGGTTCCTATCAGCGTTTTTCTGACCTTACGCTGTTTACGGGAGGGCTTAGCCACTCCACTACCGGGCCAAGAAAACCAACACCTAACAGTGCTGCTTTAGGTGTTGACGCTTTATTTAATATTTATAGCGGCGGCAGGCAGCGGGCTTTGCAAAAGGAACAAACATCGCGCTTAAACCTGGCAAAGCTTAACACCCGGGATCAGTCTGGAAATATTGGTTTGCAAACAGCTAACCAGTACCTTGATCTGGTTAGCCTTAATGACCTGCAGAAATTCATTCGGGATCAGCTAAAAAGAGCACAAACGAGGCTGAATAATATTAACGCGCTTCACAAAAATCAAAAAGTGACCAAAAGCGATGTGCTACGCGCAGAGGTGGCACTCTCTAACGTTGAGCTTTCCTTACAGCAAAATGAAAATGATATTGCCATTGCGAACCAGAAATTAGACATTTTGATTAATGTTCCTGATTCCGTAAGAATATTACCTATCGATTCTGCCGGGATGGCCAAGCCGGAAATCCGTTTACTGCTGCCGCTTATCGAGGCTGCTGGAGTTTTGTCCTATAGTGTGCAAAAAGCCGCTGAAAACGTTGAAGTGCAACGGGCAAAGCTTAGAAGTGTGCAAAGTAACAATAGGCCGAGCCTGAGCTTTTATACCGCTTATGGCTTGAACTACCCAAATTATCTGTTCTTTCCGCCGGTTAATCAAGCCTATGCGATAGGTTTCGTGGGCCTGAAGGCGCAATACAGCATCTCATCGCTGTATCACAATAAAAGTAAGGTGGCCGCAGGCAAACTCCGGGTAAAAGAACTTGAAGTGCAGCAAGAGGCTTACAGCGATAATGTGCGTACGGAGATCAAGTCCTATTATATCAAGTACGCAGAAGCGCTCACCAGGATTTCGGTCAATGAGCACTCTGTGGAACAGGCCCGGGTCAACTACCGCATCGTAAATACCAAATATTTAAATCAGCTTTCCTTGTTAACAGATCTGCTGGATGCGGACAACCTCTACCAGGAATCAAGGTTCAATTTGATCAGGGCCCAAACGGATGCGCTGGCTATTTATTACCATATCCTTTATGCCAGCGGGAATTTATAAACAATTAAAAAAATGAAAAAAGAGAATCATAAAACACATCCGGGCAACATTGTCATTACGGTTATCGCGGTAGTTGTAATCCTTGCCGGGGCAGTGTATTTTTTTAAATACTGGAAATATAGTGAGCATTATGAAGAGACCAATGATGCCCAGGTTGAATCCTATATTAACCCGGTCTCTGCGAGGGCGGGGGGATATATTCAGCGTGTCAGCTTTAACGAGCATCAACTGGTTGAACGGGGCGATACGTTGGTTATACTGGATGACAGGGAATACCGTGCCCAACTGGAGGTGGCTGAGGCAGCGATAGAGGATGCCCACGCTCAACTAACAGTACTTACAGCAAGTATCCGCTCGGCCGAAACAGGTACGCGTGTTAACCAGGATCAGATTGATGGTGCGCGGGCCAGATACGTACAACAGCAGCAGGATATCAGGCGCTATACCAATCTGGTAAAAGAAGAAGCCGCTACCGGCGCAGATCTGGAACAGGTAAAAGCACACTATGATGTGGCGGAAAGCGATTATAGTGCCGCCCAAAATGGCCTAAGAAC
This sequence comes from Mucilaginibacter sp., assembly GCF_041660805.1. GTDB lineage: Bacteria > Bacteroidota > Bacteroidia > Sphingobacteriales > Sphingobacteriaceae > Mucilaginibacter. The sequence continues at coordinate 74,079 of NZ_JBAZVP010000010.1, forward strand.
TAACGAGGCGCGTATAGCGGAGCTTAAAACGCATTTCGCCTTGTTGCAGGCAGATATTAAAAGAAAACAAGCGGCGTTGGAGCTGGCGATGCTTAATTTATCTTATACCATTATCCGCGCGCCATACTCCGGCAGGTTAGGCCGTAAGAATATTTTGGAAGGTCAGCAGATTCAACCCGGGCAGCCATTGGTGAGTATAATTAACGAAGGCGAAAAATGGATTACCGCAAACTATAAGGAAACACAGGTTGCTGGTATGTACGTAGGCCAACCTGTAGAGATACGTGTAGATGCCATAGATGGTAAAGTATTTAAGGGCAGGATCATGGCTATTGCGGGTTCTACCGGCTCGCGGTTCTCGCTTTTACCACCAGATAATTCCACCGGAAATTTTGTGAAGATTATTCAGCGGGTGCCTGTAAAAATTGAATTTACAGACGCACAAGCTGGCAATGTGATCCCCGGTATGAGTGTAATCGTAGCTGTTAAAAAAAGATCATGATCATGAAGCCGGTTTATTTTAAAGATTGGATAATTGATTGGCACTGGGGAGTACGCATAGCGCTGTTACTGATGTTACTATCCGGTCTGGTGCAGCTAGGTATGTTTGTGCTAACCCAGAATTATATGGTCGGTTACCTTGGTGCGCAGCCCGAAGATATTCAATTTGGTGTGATGGCAACTTATGCCGGCATTATCACTGTTATACCGGTACAATTTCGATTTTTCAGGTATTTCGATACGCGGGGTTATTTATTGGTTAGTACAATGCTGGCAATCATGTTGAATTGTATTTGTATCCATTGCAACGATATCAATTTATTTCTGATTATCCGGTTTCTGCAAGGCATTTTAACAGGCAATGTGCTTGTATTTACGTTGCTGCTGATCTTTTCGCGCTTGCCCTCAGAGCGTGTGAAAACGATAGCCCCGGCGGTATTTTATGGCGCGATACTGAGCAATACGGTTGTGATCGGTTTAGTTGCCGGCGTGGTTGTGGAGTCTGCAGACTGGAAAGTAACCTACGATTACCTGATCCTGTTTCAATTGTTGACACTCATAATGATGTTGCTGATGTTAAGGCAGTCATCCGGGCACAGGCGTTATCCTTTATATCAAATTGATTGGGGTGGAATGGTCTTATTCGCCTGTGGCATGCTGGCACTGGCTTATACGCTTATTTACGGCTCCAAGTATTATTGGTTCGCCGACTCACGGATACGTTGTAGTACGTTTGTCACGGTGATTGCGGCCTCGTTATTTTTGTACAGGCAGCACATCGTCAAAAGGCCGGTAATCCACCCGGGCGTGTTTAAATCCCGGAATTTTGTGATCGGGGTTTGTCTGCTGGCTATCTATTACGGCAGCAAAGATAGTGTGAACCTGATCTATAACTACGCCGGGGGAGTACTTAAGTGGAGTACACTGCAGGTGATTATACTGAGTTTGTGCAACATTGCAGGAATGGTGATGCTGCTTGTCTTCGCAATCCGCCTGATGCTTGTAAAAAGAATTACCATTAAAGTGCTTCTGGTAACGGGCTTTGGATTGATGGCGGCATTCAATGTATGGATGAGCTTTTTATTGACACCAGACTTATCTTTTACTAACCTGCTGCTTCCGGTATTTATTCAGGGTGCTGCATCAGGGCTGCTGTTTGTACCCTTAATGATATTTGTGCTTTCATCAGCGCCTGCGTATACCGGGGCTACCGGTTTGGTAATTGCAGCATTTACCCGTTTCACCTCAACTTTAAATTCGTTCGCCGGGTTTTATAATCTGCAGTTGTACTTTAATCAATATTTTAAAGAAGGGTTTCTTGGTTACCTAACGTCAGACAATCAAAACACGATCGTCCGCTTGAATGCCTACCGGTCTCTTTATGCTTCAAAGGGGTTTACTTCAGACCAGGCATCGGGTTTGGCGAATGCGGCTGTATGGCAAAACCTTACACAGCAAAGCCAATTATTAACAAACCGGGCGGTATTCAAGGTGTTCGCCATAATGCTGTTTGTTGTAGCTATTGTGATACTGGTCATTCCGGCAATTGGCAAAACGGCTATCCATTGGAAACGTATGATGATGCCTTTACCTGGATTTTTTCGAAGGCTATGGATTAAAACGAAACATTGATATCACTGCTCCGAAGGAATTGTCACTTCCGGCTGTTTACTTAGTTAAAGAGAAGGTTTAAATTAAAATAAATGCTCCTTATTGCAGGTGTTGAGTTGGCTCAATTGGAATTTGTTTTTTAACTGCATAATTATTAGCAAGTTTAATTAACCTGATCCAACCCAATCAATAAAATAGAACACAATAAAATATATCATGAAAATGAAGACAACAGATAACAGCATCCATATGCCCTTGCTCGGGTTTGGCACCCTGATTCCCGATGCGGACGCGACGATAAGTGCTACCAGGGATGCGCTGGAAGCTGGATTTCGGCACTTCGATTGTGCGGAGCGATACCGAAACGAAAGTGAGGTGGGCGAGGCCTTGCAGGCAGGACTTGCCGCTGGTGGTATTGCCCGCGAAGATATCTTTGTTACCACGAAATTGTGGAACACCAATCATCGGCCCGAGCGTGTTGAACCAGCATTCGAGGCGAGTTTAAAGAGGCTACGGCTCAGCTATCTGGATCTCTATCTCATTCACACGCCGTTTGCATTTCAACCGGGGGATGAGCAGGACCCTCGAGATCAGAATGGCAATGTTATTTACGACCGCGGCGTGACTTTGCTCGATACCTGGCGTGCGATGGAGCATCTCGTGGACGATGGTAAATGCCGGTTTATCGGACTGTCTGATATCGTTTTAAACGAGCTGTTACCCCTCTATGAAGCGGCTAGAATAAAGCCAGCTGTGGTCCAGGTAGAAGCACATCCATATCTGCCGGAAACGGAGCTCCTGGAATTTTGCAAGGAGAAGGGCATTGTGTTTTTGGCTTTTGCGCCATTGGGTCACGGAATAAAGCCGGGACCGCTCGAAGATCCAGTTGTTTTGGCCATTGCCGCACGAGTTGGAAAGACTCCCGCACAGGTGCTGTTAGCTTGGGCGGTGCAGCGTGGCACGGCTTTGCTTACCACGGCCAGGACTGCAGCCCGTGCGAGAGAGAATTTCGATATCGCTCTCCTGCCGGAAGACGCATTTGATGAAATCAGTCGCATTCAGACCAGGCAGAGATTCAATCAGGTGGTGAACACTGGCGTACCCGGTTTCATCCCAAAAGTAATTTGAACGGGAAAACCAAACATTAGGAGCGGCCCATGGAGAGGAACAAATACGCAAAGCTCTGAATGCGCACTGGCACGCCTCAGCAAAATGAAAATACGCTAAACTTATTTAAATAAAAAAAACTTTGAAGTATGGCTTGTTTTAATTTAACTTTGCAACTCAAAGTACTTTTAATTTATTAAACCATGACACACACTGAACCATTAACAAACAAAACATTCTTTACGCCGGCCTGGCGCAAACACTTATTGATAGGGGCAGGTACAGCTTTACTGATCGTTGGCTTTTTTGTGATCGCTGCAGGTAAGGGCAACCCGGCCTGGGGCGATTACTGGCGTATCAAACCCTTATTGCTATCCCCTTTTTTAGGAGCCATTACGGGTTTATGCTATGATGTGACCGCACCGCTGCGCCGCCTGGATGGCTGGCTGGGAAAATTGTTCCTGGTGCTGAGCCTGCTGGGCTTTTTTATCGGGCAATGGTTGGGTTTAGTATTGGGATTGGCCGGAACGATGTGGAACTGATATGAAAACTTCAAGAATTAAATTCGTTAGCCTGTTTGTTCTGGGCGCGTTCGCGTTTGTAGCGGGCAGCAGCTGGCTGCTGAATGAGCCGGCCGAGTCGATCTTTGGCTCGGGGTCTGTAATAGCCATCATTTTGTCCCCGGTGAAAATGATCCTCGTAGGGCCCTTACTGCCTTTTATCAAATTTTTGCATCAGGACCCGGATACGCCGCCGCCGTTTTTCCTGGCCGGTTTTGCCATTTACTGGACGCTGCTGGCGCTGGGGATATGGCAATGCAAAGTACTTTTTAAAATTAAAACTTAAAATTATGAAGAATCCATACACCAAATTTCTCATCATCTTCCTGGTTTCGGCGTTCGTATTTCAATTTGTAACTAATTCACTTTTAGGTCCCGAAGTCCGGGGGGTACCGGTGAACGGTCAATGGTTCCCTGGGACTGACTCACCCGTTGCCTGGAAGAGAACTATGGCTTCAATTATATACCCGGTCAAAGTGGTTTTGGTAGGTCCGTTAGCGCCTGTATTTAATGATCCGGATCCGGTACCACCTGTTTTGGCTTTCTTCTGTGCGCTATACTGGACGGCCATAGCTTCAGTCCTTTATTTGCTCTTCATTAAATTATTCCCCCGTAAAAAAGCCTAAAGATTGGAGTAATGCCTCCAAAAACCGTCTAACACAATTTAAAATATAGTCATGAATAGAATTGAAGAACTGTACCATGAGGCAAAGGCCGACAAGTGGTTTAAACGGTTTGCTGGTTTTTGCCGCATCGCTTTAGCCGCGAGCTTTCTTCCAGCAGGTATGGTAAAGATCATGGGTGAACGGTTCGCCAGCGGCCTGCCATCCAACAACCCTTTAGGCCATTACTTCGATGCCTTACATCTGACAGGATATTACTATACCTTTATTGGAATTGTTCAAATCATAACAGCAATATTATTACTGATCCCGAGAACTTCCCTTCTTGGTGCACTGATGTATTTTCCCATCATCGTCAATATTTGTGTGCTTACTTATGCTACCCGCTTTGACGGTACCCGGATCGTCACAATGATGGTATTGGCTAGTTTGTTTTTATTAATTTGGGATTATGACCGTTTAAAACACATTTTGCCCTTTAAGCAGCCCGAAACAGAGCCTCCGGTGTTAAAAAGGCCTTTGGGTAAGCGCCTTCGCATCCTGTTTTTCGGAGGTTCTTTCGCCGTAATAGCCTTGATCATCATCGGTACTTTCTATTTATATGAGATCGTGCCGGGCAACTCTGAAGCCGAGTGCCGCAATCAATGCGCTTCCAGCAAAAACCCCGCGGCTTGCCAGGTTTTCTGCGACTGTATTTATAAGCAAGGTCAACCGCTGGATAGTTGTCTGGCAACTTTTGATAAGGCGAAGGATGTCCACAGAACTGATGGGAAGTAGCTATCTGCCCATCTCCGTCTAAGTACGTAGATTTTCCGGCTAATTTTCCGGATATTTTCATTTTAATATTTACCTTATTAACTTAGGGAATGCATTTTATTCCATTATTCAAGGTCCGCGATATGCAGACAGCCATCCGGCACTATACCGAAGTACTGGACTTCCGTATGACCTGGCCGGAGGATACCCCGGAATCACCAGTGGTCGATCTGGGGCATGAACAAATGGAACTGCAAATTACGACGCACGAAAGTGAGCGGTTGTTTGGTTCGGTGGTTTATGTGTATGTTCCCGATGTAGATAGCTTGTTCGCCAAATACAAAAGCCGGGGATTAAATACCGATAAACCCGGTTCGCCGGTACACCAGGGCCCGACCGATCAGACCTGGGGACGGCGGGAATTCTATGTTACCGACGCTGATGGTAACACGCTGCGCTTTTGTCAAAACATCAGCTAAATGAAAACCTGCTATTCTCTTTTAAGTATAACGGAACCGAGCACCAGCTTGAAATGATGCAGGTCAGCGGTTCAACCGAATGGCTTAAAAATAACCCTTTATGAAAATCGAATCTGTAATTCCAATTCTTTATTCCGATGATGTAGCACGCAGCATCGCATATTATACCGAAGTATTAGGTTTTAAGGAACACTGGAGTTGGGATGAAGGGCCGTCCTTTGGTGGGGTGGTGGACGGCGAGACTTCCATTTTCTTTTGCCGGGGTGACCAGGGGCATAAAGGCACCTGGCTGGCACTGAACGTGGATAATGTCGACGAATTTTACGAGGCGATCAAAGCCAAAGGTGCTATCATCTTGAGTGAACCTGATACCAAGCCCTGGTTCATGCGGGAGATGCTGGTCAAAGACCCCGACGGCCATATCCTTCGCATTGGGCATAATACGAATTGTGATTAATAGGCAGAGAGGTTCGGGCAATTTGGTAGCTTCGTTCATGCCTGAAAGAAAGCCGAAACTTGCGGAGATCAAAACTAAGCCGACTGCAGTCAGTGCAATGGATTTTATCCATGCGCTGGCAAGTGAACAAAAGCGCCGGGACAGTTTGGTGCTGTTGGAAATGATGCAGCAAGCCAGTGGAGAGCTACCGGTGCTGTGGAGCAACTCCATCATCGGTTTCGGTTTAAAACGCTACCAGAGCCCGGCAAGCGGCCGACAGGTGGATTGGTTCCTCATTGGTTTCGCGCCGCGTAAGGCGAACCTGACCGTGTACCTGATCGACCTCAGGAAGCACGAAGCAGCGCTGCAAAAGCTGGGCAAGCATACGACCGGCGGCGGCTGTCTTTACCTTAATAAGCTGGCGGATATCAACCTGGACGTGTTACGCGGAATGATCAGCGCAGCGTTAACTTTATAAGTTACTGTTTAAATAAACCTTTTATTTGATAATTTCGAGCCATGCTCCATCTGATCAGTATAGGACACAGAAAGGGAACAACCGGGGGAAATTAAATGCACAGCCGTGATTAGAACCCGAATTACCTTCCCTGTCTATAAAATGGAATTATCGGGGTTAGCGATCAAAGAAATTCTAACACTAATTGCTCCCATTCTTTTTCCAAAGATACGTTCGGGCGGGGGTGCCGTGCTTTGCTGTACCAGTAATCGGCGTTCCCAATATCACCTTCTTTACGGTGCAGGTAGGCATGTACCCACGCCGATGCTCGATCTTCCAGATGATCAACCTGTGCATGCGCCTGATGCCAATCGCCTTTACCATCATACCAAAGACTTTTCAACTGAACAGAGAACTCGCTAATGGGCTGTTCTAAATTTAATGATGCTTTAAATTCCGTTAAAGTTTTCATTGTGCATTAATTTTTTCGACAATCAACGTTAAAACGTGGTTTGTACGTGAACTTTTAATAATTCGAGGTTTGTCATACGCATAGTGCGATTCATTACTGGCATCAAATCCTGTAATCTTCGTAAAGGTCCTAAATTAATTGAGGAAATTAACCTGTATTATAGGAAATTACTGAAAAAATTAAAGGGAGTAGTCATTCGCTATTGTTCTGCTACTGGCAATTTTTTTAAGGTGTTTTACTTTGGCTTACATTGAACTAACTTGAATTGAAATTTTTAAGAAAAGCGGAGCAATGAATTTGAAAAAAGATGGTTTTGACTTAAAAACCGGGTTTAAACAAAAAAAGAGCCTCTTTTTCAAGAGGCTCTTACTTCAAAAACGAATGCAAACTCTGGTATTCTGCGTTTGCTCTGTGATCCCGCTGGGATTCGAACCCAGGACCCCAACATTAAAAGTGTTATGCTCTACCAGCTGAGCTACGGAATCAACTTTTTAACTTTTTGGTTTTAATTACCAGTTCCGTTTAAAGTGGTGCAAATATAGGATTTATTACTATTGCCTGCAAACCTATTTTCAATTAATTTACAAGTAAAAAATAAGCGCTTCATTGTCAATAACTAAGGTTTGTAAATTCCTATTTTACCTTCATCTCCTGCCAATAAAATCAAGCTCCCATGCTTTGCTTTTCTACAAACGTTGTAACTAACGGCATCTATTTTATGCCATGTTTTGCCACAATCATTAGTTAAGCTACTTCCGGGCGTACCGGTAGAAAGATAAACATTCTCTTTTATGTTCTCCACGCATGATTGATAACCGGCTGGTTGTTGAACAGATAATTGCATTGGAGCATTATTCATATACACAGCGGTTGAGTCAGACCGGGTAGCGTTTGAGTAATCACCACCTACAATAACCCCTTGTTTGTGCCCAAAAGCTATTGAGAAAGCCCCCTGACTGGCTTTGCCGTGCAAAATTGGAATGTTTAATGAATGAGATTGATCGTTAAAACGCTTTGCCAGTGTGATCATACGGGCATTACTGCCACCTGTAACTATAATAAAAGCTTTTTTACCTTTTCTTAAACAAGTACCACTTGCGGCAAAAGCAGCCTCATCCGGTAAGGCTACCGGTGGATTTTTAGCAGGTTTCCAGCTTTTCCCCCCATTAAAAGTTTCTAGTATCAAAAATTTCCCGTTTATAGGATCGCCTAAAACAACTCCATTGTTATGATCATCAAATTCCATGGCATCTAAAAAATAGGCTTTGTCATTATTTTGATAGGTTACCTGCCAGCTAATACCCCCATCAATAGTTTTTAAAATAAATGCCGGTGTACCCGAACTCATAATAATTGCTTCCTTGTCTGAAAAAGCTTCAATATCTCTAAAGTCGGCCTTTTCAAACCCTTTAACCTGTGGCCATGTCCAGGTTTTCCCGGCATCTGTAGTAATACCTACAGTGCCTTTGTTGCCGCTAACCCAAGCAATATTATTATTAACTACTGATAAACCACGAATACTGCTTGATACACTTTGATGTAAAAGTGTAATGGTTTGGGCTTTTAAAGCTGGTGATACTAATGTAATTGCAGCAAAAACGAAACAAAGTAGATGTTTCAATTTAATTTTAAATATATCCACTTCTCGATTTCTTAAGCTTGAACACTTACATATATCCTTAAAAAAAATTCCTTTAAATGTCATTTGCAGAGGTGAGTTTTGCCAGATTAAGGTTAGGTAGTGTCATCTTTATAAAGTTTTTTGCTATCACAAATGAAAATCATTTAATAATTCGATTTTCGGTAGTATCAGCATTTTGCAAAATGCCGAAAGTGTAAATTGATACCTAAGTTACCTTTTACACATCGTTTTACAAAGCCCAACCTTATTTTTTCAATTATTTTAATAGCATGATATAAAAAATTATATTTGCAGCCTCATAAATGCCCGGATGGCGAAATTGGTAAACGTTGCGGTCTCAGAAGCCGTTGAGAATTGTCTCTTGAGAGTTCGAGTCTCTCTTCGGGCACATCAATTTTAGTGAGAGTCTTAAGTTAAAAGTGTTAGCCTAAGTTTTATGGGCAAGGCTTTAAACTTAAGACTTTCTGTTTATATGAGAGCCCGGGTGGCGAAATTGGTAGACGCACCATCTTGAGGGGGTGGCATTCGTAAGGATGTACGAGTTCGAATCTCGTTCCGGGCACATTACCCAAATTATGCAGCTACTTTGTATTGATGCTGATAATACCATTCTACAATACAAACACCATCACTCCATGATAATTTGCCATCGGCAGCTAATTGAGAAATCAATACTGATAAGTTGTGCAGAAATGCACTTTTAATTTCGCCTTCTAAATTTTGCAGTAATCTTACAGCGCATTTTGTGATCTCTTGAGGGTCTGTTGAACGGTCACACTCATCTGCTAATTTTAGGCTGATTAAAATAGTTGGTATACCATTTCTCAATACCTCCTTTAATTTGTCATCTATCTCTCCAGGAATTATTGCAGTTAGTATATCTGCCAAAGGCGAATCGACAAATTGTTTAATATTCTCTGTTACAGCAACGCCAATATGAACGGCTGTTTTAAGCGATAATGGGAAACTGTTAAATAATGACCGGATAGTATTCCATATCCGGGTTAAAAATGATTTTATACTCATATGTTTTAATTGATTTTTTTTGTTTTGATCTGTTCTACTTCGCGCTGTAGTAGCGCCACCTGACCTTCAAGTACTTTTAGGCGGATTTCGTTAATCCTATTTTGGGCATCTTGTTGTATGCGTACATCATGTATATCGCCCTTTAATTGAAAATAGGTAGTCATTACAGAAAGGACTATACTGGCCGTGCTAATAATAGTGATCGCAATATTTTTTATTGTTATACCTTTTAATTCCCTGTGTTCAAATGTTGTCATTGTTTTATCGGCTTTAAAAATAATTCACGTTCTTGCCTGCGTCTAACGGTAAGCGTATTGCATACCACTTTTTTACCGGAATGTGGGTCGGTTATTTTATTCCATAATAGAAATTGGTCGGCTGCTGCTATATAGTCTGAGGCGTTTAGCTTTCGTAACAAAGTTGATTTTTGCAAGGCCCCTGTGCCCAGATTGTATGTAAATGATACCAATGCATCAAATTGATTTTGATTAAGGGAAACACCAACCAGTTTATTAACAGCATCTATATATGTTTTTAAAGTGCTGTGAAATAAAGCATCCGCCTGTGTTTCTTCAGCAAGCTTATCTCCAGACTTTACGGGCTTACCGTCATGATAAAGAGTTGATCCATATCCGATAGTCCATACACCGGCTACATCCTGGTAAGCTTTTAGCCTGAGCCCTTCAAATTTTTTTATGACATTAATGCCATGTTCACTTAGTTTTTTCATCAATTGGGATATTAAGGGGTTCGGATTGTTTAACTGCAAATTGGGAGACGAGTGCTATAGTACTGCCTATGGAAATGAGGATAGTGCAAAGTTTAGCGGGGATGCCTGCAACCTGCGTGAGCGATGTCCCCAAACTAGCCAGGCCTAAACCAAATAGTTGGGCGCGTTTAAAAAAAACGGGCGTATCACTTTTGATACGCTGCAGTAGCGTGTATTTTTTATGCATAGGTAAAATTTTTGGTTTAGTAAACGAAATACCTTAAAAGGTATAAAGGCGTAGAAAAGAACTCTGATTATATTGATGTATATCTTTATCAGTTCGGATTATAAAGAAAACTAATGCAAAGTAAATGTTTGAATTAAAAAAGAGTTGAAAACCGCAGATACACTCCGATAATCTAATGTACCCTCTAAGTAACAACTCGGCTATTCTTTATAAGAATTTTATCAATTTTAAATTTTATTGCTGGCATGTAAAATCAGAAAATCCATTTACGCTTCAATAAAAAAGATTTATTTAAGTGAAAGAGAGTACATATCACAATTAACTTACATACTTAAACCTCTGTTTTAATTTTAGAAAAGGCTTTTCAATAAAACTGTAAGATAACCAGCTTAGGCTTAAAATTAGCACAAGATTTTCAATAATATTAAATACTCCAAAATACTTTGTGCCTAGCACTTCTGGTAAATGGGAATTAATATTAATTCTTATAAAATTATCAAAGAAGGCAGGTAGTATGTTGTGATACAGGTAGATGCCATAACTAATTTTACCTATGAATATCAGGTATCTATTATTTAATAAAAATTTAAATCTTAAAGTATCCTGATCGTGATTAATATAAATGTAGAGCATTAGCCATGCTGCTACAATTGAAATTATAAAACCCGTAGGCAAGATATTAGCGAACTTTAACGGGTAAAACACAAAGAAAAATAGAACTACACTTAATGCGGCAAGCCACGTTACCCATTTATACAACAGACGAAGCAGATGGGGCTTAAAATGAATAAACCATGATAATAGAGCGCCTATGCCAAAGGCATCAAACGACGAGCTTGTAATCATTACACCCATAACAACGTTGTGTACCACCACATGAGTTATTAAACCTATTGCGATAAAGGCGATTATTGCATATATAATCTTGTTTGCTTTAATGAACATTATCACAAATGGCCACAACAGATAAAATTGCTCTTCAATCGCCAATGTCCAAAGATGGCCGAGCAAACCCGGCCATTCTTTTATTCTAAAAATATAATAATTTTGAGTGTAGGTAAGAAAGTAAACAAAAGGGGTTCGGATATCAACCACCATATGGGATTGAAAGGCATAAAGCAACGCAAGTGTTAAATAATAAATTGGAAATATCCTAAGGCTTCGGCGCAAATAAAAGCTTTTTAGAACAGATGCTTTAGATATACCTTGCACCTCTGCAGAATCTTTATTGTTTAATAAAATGTTTGTTATCAAAAAACCGCTTAACACAAAAAAGCTGGTAACTCCAACATAACCAAGTGGTATTTTATGAATAGGATGTGTGGAAGGTATCCAGTGTGTTATTACAACCAAGAGCACAGAAAAAGCCCTGATCGTATCTAACTGCTTAATATATTTCATAGTATGTTTAGACCTCGAAGATATAAATTATAAATCTCCCGTATTATTGAGAGCTTTATAATTTAATCTATATAGTTTATCCAACCCGTTGCTATCACGTCGTACCCCAACTGGTTAGGGTGTAATTGGTCGGGTTGAATTAATGTGTCCTGCCCATTATCTACCATGTAGGCCTGCATATCAAAAACATTTGTAATTAAGGTTTCTGTACATGCCTCCTGAATCGCGGCTATGTAAGTATCCTTTTTACTGATTGAATTATGCGTATCGTAGTAGCCTAAATTAACATATATTTTATCTAATGGCCAACCCTTAGTAATAATATTATTTAGTATTGTAATCATATTTGCCTTCACGGTAACCAAACTAATGTTATGATCGCAGTCATTAGTACCTAAAGCAATCATTAACCCCACATCAAGGCTTGTATGCGCGGGTATTAAAGAAGGATTTGCAACCCAATATGCAGTTTCTGAACCACTCACAACCTTATTGACTTCTGTAAACAACTTATTATTACATAATTGGGTTGACCATCCTGAATATGGTGTATCAGCACCATACCCTGCTACTATGCTATCACCTATAAATGTAAAATATTGCGTTGAGCCACTGTATAGCGAAAGACAATACTTTTCGATAGATAAATTAAGGGCTACATTTTCAGCGTCGGTCAGTGCATCTGCAATAAACAAAACCCGGTTATTTGTAGGTGCTCTAAAAGAAGTAGGGTTTGGCGGCGAGTTAATCCCGCCAAACCAGATGTTTAAATTTAGTGCTGCACTATCGCTCCCGCTTCCGGTTACTCCTGTTACAAGTTTAACACCCCTGTTAAAAGCCGTATATTGGGTAGCAGATAGTATATTCAGAGTAGATAAACCAGCCATTTGAAAAGGGTTGTTAGCTGTTGTGTTACCCCCAAATGCTAAATACCCCGTTCGTCCGGCACCGAAACCAACATCAGTGAAAATTCCAGCTGAATAATTAGTGCCCGGCTCTACAGAATTGTATAAACCTAATGTTATCTTTCTATCTGTAAATTCAGAGGGTTTAACTGTAGAATCAGCATAGTTTTCACCATTGAATAAAATGCCTTTTGAATTAAATACTGGGTCGGTTGTGCCCTCTAACACCAGGTTTTTAGAGCCTTTATAATTAAGTAAATTGGCGGCGGTATCTGCCCCGTTAAACAGCCACATATAGCGTATCTTACTAAATATTCCTGCTGTTTTAATTTCTTGAAATAAGATATTAACCGAGGTTTTAATTTAGTACTTGTTGTACTTTGCCTTGCTTTACTGCCAATTGCTCACCTTCGGCAGTGGTGTAAGTGTCTGTAACGGCTGGGCTGGTCATGTCTTCGTCCTGGTACACTTCGGCACCTTCGCACATTTCGCCGGTGTGATGCAGCGTGCCCTTGTCGGTAATGGTTTGCTTATTCACCACTTTTTTAAAGAAATTCATGACCTTGTCTAAAACCGATGTGGTCTTTTCAATCAATTCTCTGTTGTCCATGTTCATATTGCTTTTTTTGTTTAAGATTTTATTGATGCAGCGCTGGTAAACAGCAGGAGCCGTATCGGTATATTTTTTAATGAGTGCACTGTTAATTATGGTATCGCTGTAATCTTCAATGGCATCTACAAAGCCCAGGTTAAGGGCCTGGTCGGCAGTCAATCCAGGTGACGGAGTTGATTAAACTATTTACTGTAACTCCGTCCAACCCGGACTTGTCCATGTAGATTTGCGCCAGGCGCGATTGTACTACATTTAACATCTGCACATCTTTTAAAAGCTCATCGGCGTTGCCGCCGCTGCCTACCATTGGTTTGTGTATCATAAGTAAGGCGTACTTGCTCATTACTATTTGTTTACCGGCCATTGCCACAATTGATGCCGCCGACGCCGCCAGTGCATCGATATAAGTAGTTACGTTGCCGGGGTATTTTTTGAGCAGATCATATATAGCGATGGCATCAAAAGCGCTGCCACCAACTGAACTGATATGCACCTCGACATCGGCACCGGCGGCTGCATGTAATTGTGTTTGGATATAAGCGGATGATAAGCTCCCCGAGCCAATGCAATCCGTTTCGGTATCGTATAGGTATATTTTCATTTTAATTAGTGATTTAGTGAATTATCGATTTAGTGATTGCACCGATTAGAATTGTCTGAACCGATATTCTAAGATTTGCCTGATAACCTTGATTTGTAGGATCTGATTAATCAGTTTAATCCCGGTTGGTTTTACATGCCGATTGGCATAATTCAAAGGTCGGGATAATTGTTTTTGTTGTTGGTGACAGTAGTTTGTCAGTGAATCAGAATTTACAGAATTGAAGAATTTTCAAGATGTGAGTGATTCTGCTAATTCTTTAATTCTGAAAATTGTGATCAGACAACCGAACTATACAAATATCGGTACTATTACTTAATGCGATGGTGACAGTAGTTTGTCAGTGAGATCATAATTTTCAGAATTGAAGAATTTTCAAGATGCTAATATATTCTGTTAATTCCCTAATCCTGTAAATTCTGATTCAGACGACTATTCCGAAAAGCAATTCAGCGCACGCCAGATGGTGCGTTCATCTTTACCGAACTTCACTTCGGCTTCCAGCACCGCCTGGTTCTTGGTGATGCCGCGTACCTGCATTTGAGCGTTCACCCACAGGTAGATTTCGCGATAGGTAAATATTTTACTGGTGATGAACCCGGCCTTGTACATGGCCGAGAATACCCCTTCATCAAATAGGGTGTTGGTAAGTTGGATGTTCATTAACCCCTCCCGTCCCCTAAAGGGGATGCTTTTTATAAGTTAAGTAATTTGTTTATTTAAATTCTGTTCCCCCTTTAGGGGGGGAGGGGGTTATAAATTTACCCTGTTAACCGTTTGGGCCAATATATTTTGCTGGTTGTTTACATCCTTCACATCTACATAAATGGGAGGAAAGTTGTTTATCATCTGATAGGCCAGTGTATTGGCCATATCCTTAATATCATTAACGGGCTGGTTGTAGTAGCGGTTGGCGTTGCCGCCATCGGTAAATATACCGCCTATAGCATAACCGCGACCTGTGTTGGGCATCGAAAAATCCCGGCCGCCGTGGGCTACGTTAATGGCGCTGACCAGGTTGCGCGCCCAGGGGTTACGCATAGCTTCGGACACTACAACCGCCTCGCCGCTGCGCAGGTAAGCGTTGGTATTATCGGTGCGACTATAACCGGGCAACAAAGCACCACGACCATCTGACACGAACCGCCCGCCTTTGGCAAATGCAGGTGGTTTTTGGGCGATGATGGTAGCTACCTGCAAAGCGGTTGAAGCGATAATAGCCGGGATAACAAATGGCGCCAGCACACCTGTTTGTGCGGTGGCTTTGGTAACGGCCAGCGCGCCGTTTACTACAGCCTGCAGTACCGATGCCCTTTGCTCGGCTTTAAAGGCTTTTACTTTTTCTTCCGCCTCTTTTTTCTTGTATTTATCTTCTATGGCTTTGCGCTGGGTGGCAGTAAGATTGGTATTACTTAACTCCCCGGCTTTTTGGGCCTCCAGTCCCTTTATTTTGGCATCGCTTGATGATTTAATGTTATTGCTGATGATAGAGAAAGCCTTGTCAGATACCTGCTGTGCGGTGTTAAGTGCAAACTCCTTACGCTGCTGCTCGTATTGTTGGGTAAGCGCAGTTAAGTCTTTTTGTTTCTTTTCTTCGAGTTCTTTTATTTTTTCGGTATTGCCATTAGCAAGGAAAATCTCATAGGCATACTTATCAGTAATCAGTTGCTTTTCAGTATCCAGTTTTTGACCGGGGAGGATGGCTTTTTTAACATTTTTCTCGTCGTTTTCAATGCCCGCTTTTAACCCGTTGGCTGTGGCTATATCATCTAAATGCTTTAACGTAGCATCCATGTCCTGCTTAATAAAAGCTTGCATTCCATTACCAATTCCCAGATGATAAGTATCCTGCAATTGCTGGCTTTGCTTGTTGTAATCTTCCTGGCTGATGAGTTTTTTATTGAGCTGGCCATTTAATAAAGCTAAATCTTTATCATATTGCTTTTTATCTTCCTCTGCCTTTTTGATTGGGTTACCTGAAATTGCTTCAAGCTCCTCCATGTGGCGGGATGGATCGGGTTTGGGCGGGGCAGGTTTTTTGTTTTCGGGATGATTTTTATTATCGTTATTGGTACTGTCTAATGCTTTAAAACCAGTTAAAATACTTAGACCGTCTTTTTCAACCAGCTTGTCTATACCGTCGGTAAACTTTTTGTTTTGTTGATTAAGTAATTTTGTATCTGAATTTAAATTGTAAATAATCTTATCACTTGCAGCGATTTTAGTTTTTAGACCATCAATTAAATCACCATAAAGTTTTAATCTTGTACCGAACTCATCAACGCTATCGCCATCATTAAATTGTTTTTCAGTGTCTTTTAAATCTTTAACTAATTTTAAATTATTAACTCTTTCATTAGCTATTTTTTGCTCATTATCAATTGAACGGCTGGCATTACTTGTTATCTTGTTTTTATAAGCTTCGGCATAGGCTGATGCGAGTATCTGTTCCGTAAGATTCTTATAGGCGCCTGCAGCCTTACCTGTTAAAATTGTTTCATCATTTATGTTTTTGAAAGTTTGCGGAAATTGATCTTTTAGCGTGTTAATAGCTCTTTTCCGCTCATCTAATGATAAATTATGATTTTGAGTGGCCCTATACAAACTATCAAGTGCTGTTAGTTCTGCTTGTGCGGATTGTGCACCTTTTAATCTTGTTTGATTTATTGCCTCTATTACAGCGGCGTTATCTTTCATGGCTTTGCCTAAAGCAGATAAAGTAGTTTGCCCCTTTATCATATCGTTCACCCAATCTATTATTACGCCACTGTAAGATGCTAATAAAGTTATTCCAACGGACACCAGCGAATTCAAAGAGAATAAAGAGCCCGCCAACTCTTTTAAAATATTTTTTGGCTTTTGCCCCGATGCGGCTAATTCCTTATTTTGATCATTTAGTTTTTTTATTGATTCAACCACTTCGGGAAGCTTTTCGCCCACAGCCTGGAGACCGGCCTTCATACCATCGGCAAATGAAGGTAGTTTGCTATTTAATCCTATTACAGAGTTCCGTAGATTATCTAAAGCCTCTTTGTAATCTTTTGCTTTTTTAATATCGTCATCAGTGATAACGGCATTGTTATTATTGTTAGTCATCGTTGTATGTTTTTAATGCCATTTGGCATACATTGGGGTTATTGATTAGTTTTATATTGAGTGCGGTAATTTATTTTTCTATAGTATCCCAATACATGATATAATATTGGTTGTCTGCATAAGTATAACCAAAAGGAAGTTCGGCCAGCGCATGGTAATCTTCGCCTATTGTATTCTTTAAGGGCTTAATGGCATAGGCCAGCAGCGATAGCTTTTCACCTTTTTTTGTAGTTTCGTTAATAAAGACTTTGCCGGCAAATGTACCCGCTAAGCGACTTTTATTCTTTCGCAAATTATCTAACAAGATAGCATCATCTGATAAAATAACTTTTAGCTCTGTTTTAAATTCAAGACTTTTTCTTAATATCGATTTTTTAAGTTCATCTAAATTTGATTCTTCTATATCTTTTTCGTTAAGAGGCCTTATCAGCCGATAAATAAAGATGTCCTTAAATGAAGTATCATTAAAAACTTTATTCCTTACGTAGATTTTATCGCCGTTACTAAAATGGTGGATCTTAGAATAGTGGTAGTATCTTACTACTATATCTCGATTTTGTAAGCCAATTACCGCCAGGCAAATTATAACCGCGGTTATAGCAAATAAAAAATATTTCCTTTTTTTTGTTTTTTGAGGAGCACCTGGCTCTGAGTTTTCTTTGGTAGGCATAGTTTAGGTTTTGCTAATATTATTGGTAAATATAAAAAAGGGTTTTATTAAAACAAAGTATAATTAAAAAAGAATAAATATCAGTTGCCGATTTTTACAAGATCTGCAATCTTTGTTATTTGTGATGCAGCATCTTTATTAGATCCTTTCATCACTTCGTTAAGGTTTTTAAGTTTGTTGCCATTGCGTTTACAGCATCCTTGCCTTTAAATAAGGCTGTTGCAAAGTTTATTTATTGTTTCTTTAAATATCGACCAAAGGCTATGCCTGTAACATTTCCTCCGGTTTATCATCTTAATGAAAAATCACTAACCCTATGATCGTTTTAAAATCCGATTACTTTAGCAGCCACGAACGCCTTACACGTTTCATTAATGAGAACCACATTAAGCGCGAGGATATATTGGTTATTACCCAGATACCGGGTTCGTTCACTATTATGTTTTACGCAGATGACGCGGTTGAAGAAATAACCCACGGGCTGTTCTCTTAAACCGGGATTACACAGATTTTATTGATTACACAGATTCCTAGCCTCTGGTCAACTAATCTCTAATTAACTAAGCGTTACCCCAGCTTAACCAACTCTACCTTTACTGGTTGGCCTTTGCGCCAGCTGTCTATTTTGTTAATGTAGTAGTAGGCACCGTCCTGCTCCAGGTAAACGGGGGTCAGCAAGTCAAGCTCCAGTATATCGCGCGGGTTAAGCATAAAGTAGCGCACCACCTTTTTGGTTTGCTGCAGTATCTTTTCCAGTTCGGGGTAATATTTCTTGCGGAGATCATCCCATAGTAAGCTATGCTCCCCGCCCGGTTTGTAAAAGTAGGGTACAGAGATCCAATCGTTCACAATCCTGTCGTTAGCCGGGTTACCGTCTGTAAATTTGATGGTTTTGCCATTAAAGTTACGCAGATCAATCTTTTTATCTATCAGTATCCGCGGCGATACACCGGTGGTAAAATCATGGTTTTCATCGGTAGGGTCGGTCATTTTAATTTGAGCGATGCTGCCGCCAATATAGGGGCGGTTAAGGGTAGGGGCAAACTGACTCTCAAACAGGTCGGCTGTGGCAGGTAATGTTTTATCGGCTACTTTTATCTGGGTGTCGGCAAAGCCATTGGGCAATACGGCATCATCCTGTTTATACTTCATGTAATTAACCTGCGCATAATTCCCCAACTGAAAAGCGATGGTTTTACCCTGGTCCAGGCATTTAGTGGTCCAGTTTTTGGCTATGGGGATGTTCCCTACAATATCCCGGAATGACGCGAAGTTGATAGTGCGCGTGGTGCTATCCGTCTGGCAAATAATACCGAAGCGCTGCAATACATCTTTAAGCAGGTCTTTCTGGCTAATGTCCGGGAAAATGCGCTCACATTGAATGTCCTGCCCGTAAAGGATCCCCTGGCTTGTAGGGGTAATGGCCAGGGTTGCACCCGCAAATACGGTAAAGTAGGCAGGCCTGTCGCCAAAAAACTCATAATTAACACTTAACTGGTTGCCAACGGCCATATCAGCAGTGGCAGATATTACGGTGTTCTCTGTTTCGTGATATCCTCTTATGCTTCCGCCGCTTCCGCTTAACCTTACAAAGCCCCCGCTAAAATCAAATGTAGCCTCACCCAATGAGATCACCGAACCGCCATCCTTATAATTGATAGTTATTTTTAATGATGAAGGATGATCGCCGGTTACCCGTCCTTCAAACCTTAATTTGGGGATGGTTACCTTTATGTCGAAATTGTTTATCTGGTTAGCTGTAAAGGTTGTGCCGCCTGTAAACTGATGGGATGGATCATTGATCATCGCGTTAAATGGTATTACCCCCTTGTTATCAGTAATGGGGATGTGGCTCACATTTAAATTTTGCCCTATGGCGGCTTCTAAACCATGCGGGTTGGGCTCGTTCTGATAATCGGCACCATGCTCAAACGAACTGTTGCTGAACTGGGCTATCAGCAAGGGATACATCGGATCATTAATTAATGACCCGGTGGCCTTGTAACCGTTTGTGGCCAGCATCATATCAATAACTGTTTTTATGAAGAAGCCCGGGCGCTGGTAACGCACGTTAATTTCGCATTGCCCGGCAAAATCATATATGAGGTTGCCATAATCAACAACAGGCCATATCCAGCCTTCGGTATGGGTTTGCGATGTTGCAACGCTATCCACGCTCCAGTTATGCTCCCATTTTTTAAAAGGTTCTTTTTTGCCATAAGTTGTCAACTTATCGCCCATGTCATAGAGTTTGCCGCTTATGGCATCAAAAAAATCCACATTGCCGCTTAGTACGGTTACGTTTGCGCCATCCTGCTCAATGCCATTTAACACAGCCAGTCCGTAAGGGATTATCTCCAAGCCATTCTGTATTATCCGTGCCTGGTAATTATCATAAGGTAGGGCTGTAGTAAAAGCTACATCATCAGGGAAACCTAATATTTGCCGGTTGCGCTGCGTTAGCGGCAGCTTAAACTGGTTGCTGGTATTGCCCTGCTGGTTCTTTACTTCGGCCAGGTCATTTATCTGGAAGGTAAGCGCAATGGGGCTGTCATCAGCCGTGTCAACCAATTGATCGTTTATATATAGTTGGAGTTGGTTCATATAGTATTATTAAATGTCTTATTTTCGCAAAAACCTTATCATGAAAAAAATTTACGCTTTACTATTTATTACACTACTTGGTTTAAGTTTTTACTCTTGTAAAAAAGAT
Source organism: Mucilaginibacter sp. (assembly GCF_041660805.1). Classification (GTDB taxonomy): domain Bacteria; phylum Bacteroidota; class Bacteroidia; order Sphingobacteriales; family Sphingobacteriaceae; genus Mucilaginibacter. The sequence continues at coordinate 94,704 of NZ_JBAZVP010000010.1, forward strand.
TCCTCAGAAAAAAATACCAATAAAATTATTGGAGAATGGAGAGTTGATTATCGTGTTTTCGAATTTTACGGGGGTGAGAAACTCATGGATACCTACACTGAAAAATACGATAAGGATAAAGCAGAATCTGTAAGTTTAAACGATGATGGAACTGGCGATTTTAAAGCATCAGGAGAGGCCTATACTAAATTTAATTATTCCGTTTCAGACACCACAATTAATTTTACCAACGCATCCAATTTTTACAACGGCAAATGGTATCCATTAAACGATTTTAAGTATACGATCATTACATCAAACAATAATGAATTGTATTATGCGGCAGAAGGTCGTGTAGCTAGCCCCAGTTTTTATGATAAGTATATTACCCGCATTCATTTGGTGAAGTAATAATTTTGCCGGACGAACAACCAGATTTATTGCTCATCCGGTAATTACTGCACTTGTATATTCACTGCCGGCATGTTAAACGTTACGCTGAATGGCGCGCAGCCATTGCGGGTTTCGTACTCGCTGTAGGTGGCTGTATTGATAACAATGGTTTGCCATTTCACCGGGTTTTTGTTCACCAGCATTTGCACTTTAGGCGAGTACTTGATAGACTGCAACCCCTTGATATCGGCAACCGACAGATCCTCGGCTACTACCTTCATTTTTTGCCCGGCGGTTTTGCTTATCACTTCTTCAATGCTATCCTGATTTTCCCAGTCGAACACGTAGTTTTTAATGATGACGGCGTTCTGTACATCCAAACTAACCTCCTGATTGTAAACAAAGCGATAGTAGTTCCATGAACCGCTTAAGCCTATCCATCGCAGGTAAACGGATTGGTCGTCTATGGCGTCATCTATCCGTATGGTTTGGGTTTGAGTTACTGAATGCGTCAATTCATCATCACCCGTATATTTAAGGGTTAGGTTGACGAAGTATACATCATCAGCAAAGCTGCCATCGATTAACAAACGGTTTAACCCTAATTGCTCTGGCACAGGTATGATAGACTGGGTTTGTTTTGCTATCACCAGTTTGTTGCCATCCTGGTTTAAGAGCCAGGAGCCGTCTTCATTAAGCAGGGAGGTGGTTTGCGTGCCGCCGGGTAATGGGTTACGGTTAATATCCAGCAGGGTAAGTTCGCAAAACATTTGGCGGCCCAGCAGGTCATCACCATAAATAAAACCGATATCAAAAGGGTAGCCGTTGCTGTAAGCGGGTTCGGCAAAATCGGTTATCCATTTGGCTTTATCAGCGCCCGTTGGTACCGTGCTAAAAGGCACATAAGCTGCCAGGTTGCCGCCATAGCGTTCGCCCAGTTGCTTGGCAGCGTATAAAATATAAAAGGCATTGTTTATGGGGATGTATGCCGATGTTTTGGTTACGCCATTTTCATCCCATTCTTCAGCATAGGCAATTTGGTAACTGGCGCTCAGGTTATCATCCCGGTAGTTGCTTTGAGTGAAGTTACTTTCGTCTTTCGCTCTTAATATGCTCTGTAGAAAATTGGATATATCGGCCTTTGTAATGCCTTTACCATCGGGCCTGTTGGTTGATGTAATGGTGCTTTGTGCGTCGGTAAGCTTATCAAAGTAAGTTATCCGGGTGATAACTTTGTAATAAGGCCTTAGCCGGTTAATATTAATGAAACCAATAGCTGTTCCGTTAAAAGGCGTATCAATTATTAATTGGTTACTGCTGTTGGTGCGGGTAACCTTATACGGCCCTTGGTATACACCAGCCTCTAAATAAACCATATCACCTGTTAGTACGGTTGTGATATTAGCATTAACTAATATACAAGCATTGTCGCTAACCGAATCTGACTGTACTCCTGTTACCCCAAAATCTTTACGCTGATAGGTGAACACTACAGGATTAAAGGCAGCACTCCAGCGGGATATGTTGCCACCCGGTAAGGTTACCGATGGGTCTGAAACCAGCAGGTTGTTCAGTGCGGGTACATTTACAGAAAGTTGGTTACTGCATCCGTTGGCATCTCTTACATAAACTGTTTTCAGGCCGCCGGTTAATCCGCTAAATATGGGCGATAGTTGATAAGTTTCCTGATCTAAACTATATTCAATTGGTAAATAACTGGACGCAGCATTAACGGTTATCTGCCCATCGCCTGCACCCGCTGCCGATTCTGGCTGGTTTACGGTAATAAAATTAATAGTCAGATCGCATACGTTAACGGGCGGCTCGGGGTCTGGTACAGCACCTACGCTGGTAATCATGAAAGCTGTAAAATAAGGATAAGCCGGGTCCGAATCACTTATCTTACCAGTGAAAATGGCAATACTTTGCCCGGGAATGTTAACGGTATAATTGCTGATAATGCCATTATCATTTATCTGGTAGCTTACCCGCACATTATTGCCATTGGTAGGGTTACCGGTCATTGAATCGGTTAGTTTAATATACACACGGCCATTTACCTGGGTTCCCAGGTCATAGGTGCTGGTGTAATCTATGCTTGCTATAAGAGACATTTTATGTGGATTGATTAGGTATTTATGTTAGTGGGTTATGATATTTACTATGAACTGAATGCCTCATAATACATAGTATTTAATGTAACTGTTAGGCCTACGCCGGTAGTGTTTACATCAAATTTGTTGTACACTGGCAAGCATTTAGCTTTTTCGCCCGCCTTTATACGGAAGTAGCGGCCCTGGCCATCGCGGTACTTAGCTGCCTTTACCATAAACTCGTTGGCCATATGTAAAGCTTGTTGTATATAAGTCTCATTCTCGGCGGTGTATTGTCCAAATTCTGTTTTGAACAAAAACTCCAGGTACAGGGTAAATACGTTATCAACAGAACCGTTTACCTGCGGCGATACCACAATGGGTTGCATAGGATACATCATTATGCAGGGAAAGGCAGCATCATCTGCCAGTGTGTTCAATTCTTTTTCGGTGCCGTACAAAAAGGTGGGAGTGGTGGTCAGTGTTTGCGTTACGGCCTCTATTTGGTTGCGCATGGTTTAATTTTGAATTAGCGAATTAGTGAGTTAGTGAATTAGTGATTCTGCTGCGGTTAGCCGACGTTTACACTGGTTAGCCTGTCTTGTCATGGTGAGCTTGTCGAACCAAATAGCGTTTAGGCCTTTGCGCACATCCTTCGACAAGCTCAGGGTGACCCAGTATTGCTAACTGCCGGCTGTTAAACCCCTTGCATCATTTCCCCATATCTTTTCTGGTATTCTGCCTCTGTTTTATTGAGAAGGAGTTTGGTGAGGATGCGTTCGTAAGGCATGGCCAGTATGAGTTGCCATTTGGTGATATCGCCACCGGCAAGTGAGTTTACGGTGTTTATATATCTGAACTTTTCAAAGGCTTGTATGCCCGCGCGTTTCTCCAAAGCTGTAGCAACCGATGCCAGCAACCTGTTCTCGGTTTCGATAAGTTTGGATAACTCATAAAAAAATGCTTTGATATTGGCAGTGCCTCCGTTACCCTAAGTTGTTTTATGGTTTCAGTGAATGTTGAAGCGGCATATTCGTCATAAGGTTTGCCGGTTATGCGGCAATAAAAGTAGTAGGCCAGTACTTTACAGCAGGCGGTAAGCGAGGGGTTAAAATAGTCCTTCCAGTTCTCTTCGCCGTATAGGCTAATGTGTTCGGCTATTTCATCGGCAATAATATCACGGGCAGCCATAAAGGCGCCTGCAGGCTCAACGGACAGGTTGCGGATCACATTTACAGTAACCGGCTTTTTATTAACCTCAACAGTGATAGTTTTGGGTATATCATCGCTGTTATACAGATATTTGATCTGATGCGACAGTGAAAGTACGGCATCTGCAAATTGCATAAAATCATTAGCATCAATAACGGATTGCAGTTCTGATACCGGCACGTCTGATAGGATGCTGATCGCATCCAGATCTCCCAGATCTTTACTATCCTGCAAGGCCATCATTTGCCCTAAAGTAACTTCACTAAGTTGCGAGGGGATCTTTACCCGCAGCTTGCCATGTGTGGTTTTAAGTGTTTTTTCTATCATAAGTTTAAAGTATAGCTCCCAGCCTTCCAATGGCATTATTTAAGGATAAACCCCATCGGGGTTAAAGCTTTGTAGAAAAATAATCAGGTAGTCATACCGTGCCATCGGTACGGAACTACGCCAGGTTGCGTACCGATGGCACGCTAAAATGTTTAATTATGATTTTCTACAAAGCTTTAACACCTAATGGCGCTATTTATAAAAGTATATCTCCTTAAATAATGACATTACCCCAGCCCTTTGAAGGGAAAGCTTTTGGTTGATTTTGTTGATAACCGGGGTATATTTCTTTTTAAGTATTAAGCAATCCCAATCAACTCTTCAAAAACTCCCTCGTTTAGGGGCTGAGGAGTATAAGGTAACTTACTATTACTTTGCTTAACTGAGTATGCCTTTAATTTATTTAGCGCTACATAGCGTAACGGATCTATAAGGTGGTTACAGGCATCAATGGGTTGGTTAATGGTATTGCCGCTTTTATCAGTCTTCCATTTGTATTTTTCCAGCTCTTTGCGCAGGTTTACACTGCTGCGGGTAACGTTTATTTTATAACGTTTAAGTATATCTATGGAGTGGTTTACACTATCCGCGCCTTTTTTAGCACCTGTAACCTGCCAGCCAAGCCGTTTCAATTCTTCTATCGATTTTGGTTCAGCACTGTCGGCTATGATCTGAACAGATTTTTTTATGCCTGCGGCAGATAATTTTTTGGAGATATCGGTGTTAGTCAATCCGGTTTCGTAAAGCACTTCATCTACCCATAATTCCCCGTTTTGTTTATAAACCAAAATGCAGCCGGTTTCATCGTTTGTAAACCCAAAATCGAGCCCGGCGGCTAATAATTTGGCATCAGCAGAAATAGCTTCACAGATGTGCCAGTTACTAAATACAAGCCCTGTAATACGGCCGGTTAGTCCGCGTGCATATACTTTCCATAATTCCTCATCTTCATTTTTAAGTGATTCAATTTTCTGCCGCACAGTATCTTCAACGAAGGGGTTGTGCCGATGATCTGTAATAAAAATTTCGACCCCAGGCCTCCCCAGGAGCTTCTCATGAACCCAAAAGCCGGTGTTAGGGTTATAGTCGATAAATATACGTTTACGGGTACGTAAGGCAAGCTCGGTGTATACATCCCACTCAATACCGTTAGCCTCGTTCACAAAAAGGTAATCCCTCTTTCCAGACTTCGCATCCTGGGCATTTGCAAAACTTTTAAACTCGATGATGCTGCCGTTTATAAACTCGTATATACGATCTGTTTTATTAAAACTTTTTATGGTGCACTGTAACACTTTCGAGCTGTTGTATATAGCCGCCGCATCGCGCATGGCGCCTGATTTTAAGTTTGGGATATCCTGGCCTACAACCGTGATGATGAGTTTTTCTGCTACAGCAAGTGTAAACAATACCTGCTCAATAGCATATGTTTTTCCGGAGCTTGTACCGCCCTGGTTAACAACAACATGCGCGATCGAATTATAGTTGTGTTTAAATAACGCTGTAGTGTTCATGTTAAATATTTTGTTAAGATTAAAGCAAATAGCTTTAGGTTATATCGCTACGTCCTTTTCGCTCCCTGCAACTTGCGGCCCTGCTTCAACTATTTCAATACGCAGGTTTTTTGGCCTGGTTTCCTGTAAGGCACTGTCGACCTTGTCCGTCCATCCCATGCTTTTTAATGCGAATATGGCACCGGTAGGCGATTGCTGGTGCAGGCGTTTTTCGTATTCGGCCTCAACCCTCAGCCTTGCTCTTCTGAGTTGCAGTTTATGCCTTCCCCGGCGTTCATATTCTTCCAATTCCTGTTTGCTGCTAAAGCCAAGAAAAAGGGCCAGACCCGTTAGTAAAACAGGTTCGGGCAAACGGTCCCAGATGATTTTTTCGGTTAGTCCGGTTTCTTTTTTGCTGGTAGTTGACGGTACTTTTTCAATGTGATATTCACCTTTTATATAGTGAAAATACGCATCTATTCTTGCCGCAAATTCCTTTGGGTCATATACATAATGCATGAAGGTAAGTTTTAGTATGATAAAAATGCCGAATGGCATAAAACATATTCAAAAGTACGAAAATAAAATTGCAATTGCTAATAATATTAGAAATATTTTTTTTGAAATGTGATAGTCTGCTTTTTGCAATTTAATCTTAAACCGCCTCACTCATATGGTTAATAAAGGGTCTATCTATTACAAAACCCATATATTTACAAAATAGTCACTTTGACTTACCTTATTACTAATTAAAACTGATGAAATATTCTGCAATACTCTTATTGCTGTTCGGGATGTTTTTTACACCATTATTGTTGCAGGCGCAGGATAGGAAATCGAACATCCCACTTACCCAACGCCGGTTAAATGATACCCTGGTTGCTTTAAGTAACGATACGTTGCAGCAAAAGGATATCTATGATGTTATTAGCTCCATATTCAATAAACATAAGGCCACAGAAAATAAGGCAACTGTTATAGGTACCAAGCCGGTGTTTTCTATCTTGCCGGCAATTGGATATACACTGCAAACCAAACTAGCGGTTACATTATCTGGTAATGTGGCTTTTCGCATCGCTCCCAAATCGCGCATATCCACTATATCATCTAATTCGGCTTATACACAGCGCAAACAGATCATCATTCCCGTACAATCAAATATCTGGACGGCAAATAACAACTATAATTTCATTGGCGATTTTAAATTTTATAAATATCCGCAAAGTACATTTGGCTTAGGCAGCAATTCATCAGTTAAGAATGATAACCCTATGGATTATACCTTGTTCCGGTTTTATGAAACAGTATTAAAGCATATCACCGGGAATTTATACGCGGGGGCCGGCTTTATATATGACAAGCATTTTAACATTACCGAACAAGGCAACCCAGATGGCAGTATTTCTGATTATGCCTTATATGGCGCACAAAGCAGTACCACATCATCAGGTATAACGCTGAACGTGCTGGTTGATATGCGTGATAATTCACTTAATCCTACAAAGGGTTTTTACACAGCCATTTTGTATCGCGATAATAAAAAGTTTTTGGGTAGCACATCATCATGGAAATCACTTGTTATTGATGTGCGCAAATATTACCGGTTGCCGGCCAGTTCTGATAATGTTATTGCTTTTTGGAGTTATGATTGGGTAGTGCTTAACGGTAAGCCTCCGTACCTTGACCTGCCTGCCAATACCTGGGATCAATACAATGGTACAGGCAGGGGGTATATCCAGGGCCGTTTCCGGGGCTCGCAGATGGTTTACCTGGAAAGTGAGTACAGATATAAGATCACGAAAAATGGTTTATTAGGCGGCGTAGCTTTCATTAATGCCGAATCGTTTTCGGGTGCACCCGGCACTTCCCTGCAGGCTGTGCAGCCCGGTTATGGTGCCGGGTTACGTATAAAATTGAATAAGGTGTCAAAAACCAACATTGCCATTGATTACGGATTTGGCAACCAGGGCTCAAAAGGCGTTTTTGTAACAGTAGGGGAAATTTTTTAAGAAAATCTAAATTATGCGGTGTTCCTTTTCTAATAAATTGGTTATCAGCATAAATAATTAAAAATTTATTAAATTTGAGTAAACCTTTTTAATTGCTAACTCGTTATACAGTAAAGTTAAAAATTGTTAATTTTTACACTAAATGATCCGGCGGGTTGGTAATCAAATTATTTTTTTATTAATTTTATAGCATCTATTTACCTATGCATTCAAAACGGCTTACTAACTGGTGTATTTGCTTTATTTTGCTCCTATCGGGTATGGCCATGTCATGCCAGAAAGAAGCGAGCGATAAGGAGATTGAACAACAGCAGGCCGCAATGAAAGCAGATAGTGCAATAGCAAAATCATCACCCGGAAATTACCTTGCTGTTGGTGGTACGCTTACCTTTAAAATTCAGGATTCTACTTATACATTTGATGCGTTGCAAGATTCTGTAGCTTTTGTAAATATGAGTGTTGATGACGACCAGTACTTTGGTATAACCGCTATAAATAAAGCGCATACTATGAGCTTTGGCCTAAGCTCAAAAGGGATGGCAGGTACAAATGTTTCCCGTGCTATTGAAGGCAGCCAGCTAATACTAAGGCCTGATGCTATGCACAACCAGCAATACAGCCTTACCCGTTTTACTGAGCCTGGCGATGCCGGGAATATTAAGCTGCTTGAATACAGGCAGGATACCGTACTAGCTAAAGGCTCATTCTTTACATTTTTAGCCAAGGATGATAAAGAGGGTTCTCCTCTTTACCGGGTTGAGGGGAATTTTAACCTTAAGATCAAAAAATAACATTTAATTTATGGCTTGTTTGCGTTTAAACAGGGTTTTAAATTGATTGATTTTTACATTGACACCTTATTGTAAAAAACACATTACAGCTTACCATTTTACGACCAAACGTGCTAAAAATAGCCTATTTTATCGTATCTTTACACAAAAACAAAGGAGATTAATGAAAGTATTTATTGGAGGCCTTCCACTTGAAGTGAGTGAGGCCGAACTAAATGCGGTTTTTGGAGATTTTGGGCCTGTTAAGTCGCTCAGGATAGTTAAAGATCGTGAAACAAAAGAGAGCAGGGGTTTTGGGTTTGTTGAAATGGTGAACGAAGCAGAAGCTAAAGAAGCGATAAGATGCATGAACGGGCAAAGCTATTACGGCAAACGCATTACAGTAAATGTTGCTGAAGACAAAGGTCCCGGTTTTAATAACGGTGGCGGCGGCAACAACAGAGGTTTTAGTCGTAATTAATAAACCCCATAATATTCTTTTTAATAGCCGGCATAGTCCGGCTTTTTTTATGCGTTTAAATTTGTCTTGTATTGAAATTTAGCGCTTTAGGTTTAACATTGCTTGCCCTTTTTAAATATTATTAGTAATCTTGTACTTACCCTTATCAGTTATTTAGGTGCAACTATTAGGAAATATCAATAAGCTTTGGATCAGGATCACCGGCTCCACAGCTGAATTTCCGTTGGAGACGAGGATATTCCACTCCATATGCATTATAGCCATGCTGGCATTAGGGTATAATGTGCCATTTAATTATTTAATTGGCCTGCCATTAATAGCACTTATCAGCTTTGTAGCCCTTATTGTTTTCTCGTTCCTCTTTTACCGGTCGCGCTATCAGGGCAAAATAAAATCTACATTGGTAATATTTGCAATTATGGGTAACCTGCTGTTTGTAGTTAATTTTATATACAACTCCGGTACCTATGGCCCAACTGATATGCTGATGGGGCTTTGTATTTTATTGTTGTTGTGTGTGATACCTAAAAATCAACAACGCCTGTGGATAATGGTAAATATTTCTATTATAATTATCCTGCACCTGGTTGAATATTATTACCCTAAGTTTATTTCATATACTTATGATGGCCGCGCGAGCCGTTATCTTGATATTACGTCGGCCTATGTAATGGTGATAGTAATTCTATATTACACTATTACTTACTTAAAACGTAATTACGAATTCGAGCGAAAGTCGGCTTCAGAAAAAGCTGCGGCTATTGAACAAAAGAACCATAAAATAACCGAGCAGAACCACGAGTTAGAGCGTATCAATGTAGAAAGGAATAAGCTCATGTCCATTATTGCTCATGATTTACGGTCCCCGTTAAGCAATATTCAAAATTACCTTGAGCTGGTTACCGAATATGAACTGGATACCGAGGAACGGCAAATGGTAGAAGGTGACCTGCTAAAGGTAACCCGCCGTACCATTGATATGCTGGGCAAATTGCTGGTATGGTCAAAAGCTCAAATGGATGGTGTTAATGTAAAACTGGGCTATATTTCTCTGCGCGATGCTTTGTATAGTACCTATGAGCTTGAAAGGTCCATAGCGTCTAAAAAAAATATTACACTTATTAGTGATGCTGACTGGGACATTAAAATTGTTGCTGATAGTGATATGCTGCAACTGGTAATACGCAACCTTATTAATAATGCTATTAAGTTTACCCCGCAAGGTGGGCAAATAAGCTTTAAATCTAAGCAAATTGGCCGCGAGTGCCTGCTTATTGTGAGGGATAATGGAATTGGTATATCGGCAGAGAAGCAGACCGAGCTGTTTTCTCTTCGCGCGGCATCAACCATTGGTACCGATAATGAAAGAGGTGTAGGCCTTGGGCTTTTGCTTTGTAAGGAGTTTACCGAGCTGCAGGGTGGCCGCATTTGGGTAGAGAGCTTTGAAGGCGCAGGGGCCGTGTTTTACGTGTCAATGCCGATGGGGAATTAAGGCGAAAATTCAAAAGTAAAAATTCAAAAACACACAGGCCGATTAAATTATTAGTTAGTTAACTAATGACAAATACATGTGCTTTTTTTGCTTTTGAATTTTTACTTTTGAATTATTATGAGACCGGGCGATAAAGTGATTTGCATTAATGACAAGATAGATCCTGATAAGAACGAAGAGATCCGTCGTGATTTTGAGATCTGGATCACCAAAGACAAAGAATACACTATCCGCGAGATACTGGATAATAATGGCATAGTAACCGGCGTATTGCTTGATGAGGTACATAACTTCCCAAAATTCTTTAAGCTTATTAACCGTTTTCAGGAACCTGCTTTTGCTATATGGCGTTTCCGCAAACTTAAGTACAATGCCACTCCGGCCGAAGCAATAAGCGAGGTTGAAGAATTGGTAGAAGTAGAAAAGGAACGACAGGTTAAAGTTAAATAAGGTTCTTTAATTGCAGGGCATGGTTTATATGTTGCATATGCTTATTGGCATAATGTAAAATAAAAAAACTGTAATTTTATATATTTATAATATCTGCTGCTTTTTGATTTTTCATCGTTACCATTCTTTTTCGCCAACTGCTTCGGTTTCTACCAGGTAGGTAAGCACGGTTCTTAGTAACGCTTCACGTGCCCATTGTTGTTCAATTAATGCAGCATCTTCCCGGTACCATTTAATAGCTTCATTTATCTGGATTCGGGTTTTGTATACAAACTGTTTGTTGGGATGCACTTTGGTACCGTCATAACTATTTAGGTTTTCGGCTTTGATGATCCTGGCAAACTGTTTAACCGATAGATCCAGCTGCAGGCATTCATCAAGCGAGTTTTTAAAATCGTGCTTGTCCTCCAGCCAAAGGGTAAGGGTATCGTCATTCAGTTCATGGTCAGCAATGCTAATGCGGCTGTAATCATAATCTACAGATATGATCATCCACCATAGTTCGTCTTTTAATTTTTGTGTCAGTTTCATTTTAATATGGTTTTGTTATGTGTTGGTTGTATGAATGCTATTTGTTAGAGCAGGCCCGGCATTGTCATGTGCTTTTGGTTTTACCGCTTCGCCTCAAACGTGGGCATCCATCCCGGCAGGTATTTCTGTATGGCGGCTATTTCGTGACTATATTTTTGGCAGGTGGCCTGGTAGCCTTCTAAGCGTTGCTGCAGTTGTTGGTTTTTTAATTGGGATTTACCGTTTTTGGTTGTAGTGCGCAGTGCGCTGTAGGCAATATACATGGGCAATAATTAGTTGGTTAGTTAGTAATAGTATAATGGATAGTATTTAAGCGCAATTGCTTAACAGCGCCGGCTTATTAATAAAGTAGTTTCTTTAATTTCTTTAATCATGATATTTGGAATGTGAATTATTTGTAGTAGTTTAGTAAATATTGACGATTCAAATATAAAGAATAATCTTTAAATAAATAAAGAAAAATCTGTAAATAATTATTTTTATTATGGAAGACCAATCAAAGCCCAACAAGATTAAAACAATACGCCCTGAAACTCTGGAGTTTATAATATTGTATAACCAGTTACGAGGGAAAGCTTTTAGTAATAATACAGAACTGGCCGACTCGTTGGGATTTAATTCTTCCAGCAGTATTACAGAGATAATAAAGAGCAGGCAAAATATTGATCCTGAAAAATTAAAGATATTTAAGGAGAAATACAGCGATTACTTAGGTGGAAAGAAAAATACAGATAAAACTGTAGTAAGCCGGAATGAGGAAGGGATACCCATGTATGAAATAATTGCGACAGCTTCGGGAGTTGAGGTTTATAATGATATTAATGATGCCCGCCCCGTGGGCCGGATGAACTTCCCCGGAATTGAGGAATGTGATTTTGCATTACCCGTTTGGGGCCACTCCATGTACCCGTATTTAGAGAATGGTTGTTGGGTGGCGCTAAAGATAATTAACGATAAAAAAATCCTGCCAGGCGAGGTTTACTATATTGAATGGGGAGATTACCGCATGTATAAGCGCTTGCTTGCCAGTGATAACCCCGAAGAGGTAATAGCCCACTCTGATAATACTACCGAAATGATTGGCAACCGCTTAAAATACGCCCCATTCACTATCCGTATTGATGAGATCAAGAAGCTGTGTTTGGTGAAGGATATTCATAAAAAGCACAATCACTAATAATGTTTAAAAAACCCGTTTATCGTACTTTATTATATTACGTTGCAGTAATAGTTGTGGTGGGCTTATTTAACGTTTTGCCGGGATTTAAAAGTGGGCCTTGTACGCCAAATTTTGACGTGCTTTCGGTATTTCTTGCTTTCATTGGTACTGTAGTCTTATTCGTAATAAACGGCGTCAGGCTTATGAGATATGGGAAAATTTATTTGAGTTCGGTACTTATACACGCCGGTATTATTGCTGCTTTAGTTATCGGTTTAGCGATCAATAGCTAAATGATTTTTGAATTTTTACTTTTGAATTAATGAATATACGCCTTGCTACCCTTACTGATATTCCCGCTATAATGCTGCTTATAAAAGATGTTGTACCGTTGATGCAGGCGGCCGGTAATTTTCAATGGAGCGATGATTATCCAAATCCTGGGGTGTTTGAGCGCGATATTAGCCTCGACCAGCTTTGGGTGGCAGATATTGATGATAACATTGCCGGTATAATAGCTATCACTGGCGACCAAAGCGAGGAGTACACCCAGGTAGGATGGGATATCACCGAGCCGTCGGTGGTTACGCATCGACTGGCTGTTAGTCCGCATTACAGGGGCAGGGGCATTGCCGAGGCTTTGTTGGTAAAGGCAGAGCAGGTGGCCATAGAAAAAGGAATAAATATATTGCGTATTGATACCAATACACATAACATGGCTACACAAAAGCTTTTTCCTAAACTGGGTTATATTTACGCCGGCGAAATTGGTTTAGGTTTTCGCCCGGGATTAAGATTTTTGTGTTACGAAAAGAAATTGGGATAGCATTTAATTAATAGTAAGATCTCTTTTTTCCTTTATGTTATTCCTGTGATATAAATTTTGAGATCTATCACCGAGATTTGAATTATTATCAGGAGTAGTCTCCGGGTAATTCACATAAAAATCTACAAAATGGAATACAGACAGTTAGGTGGTTCTGGCTTGCATGTGCCGGTACTTAGTTTTGGTACTGCCACTTTTGGCGGTGCAGGTAAATTTTTTAAAGCCTGGGGCGAAACCCAGTTAGATGATGCTAAACGCTTAGTTAGCCTTTGCCTTGATGCAGGGGTTAATATGTTTGATACGGCAGATGTTTACTCAAACGGAATATCAGAAGATATATTAGGCCAGGCACTGGAAGGCTTGCGCGACAGGGTGCTAATATCTACCAAAGCAACTTTCAAAATGGGTGATGACGCCAACGATTATGGTTCATCAAGATATCATTTAATAAGATCTGCAGAAAACAGCCTGCGTCGTTTAAAAACCGATCATATTGATATTTATCACATGCATGGTTTTGATGGTAACACGCCTGTTGAAGAAACCCTGCGATCATTGGATGACCTTATCTCAAGCGGTAAGGTGCGTTATATAGCCTGCTCTAATTTTTCGGGCTGGCATTTAATGAAATCACTGTCAGTGTCAGAAAGATATGGCTGGGCTAAATATGTGGCGCATCAGGCTTATTACTCTTTGTTAGATCGCGAGTTTGAGTGGGAGCTGATGCCTGCAGGTATTGATCAAAAAGTAAGCACCATTGTTTGGAGCCCGCTTGCTTCCGGCCAGTTAACCGGTAAGTTCCGCCGCGGACAGCCTATCCCGGAGGATAACCGCCGTAGTAAGGGAGGAGACCATGGGCCGGAAACCAACTTTGAACATTTGTATAATATTGTTGATGCACTTGATGAAGTAGCCGAAGAAACCGGAAAATCTGTTGCGCAAATATCAATTAACTGGCTTTTACAACGCCCAACTGTAGCCAATATAATTATAGGGGCCCGTAATGAAGAGCAGTTAAAACAAAATTTAGAAGCTGTGGGCTGGAATTTAACTACCGACCAGATAAAAAAACTGGATGCAGCCAGCGAATTAACGCCAATATACCCGTACTGGCACCAACGCCAGAATACCAAACTTAACCCGCTACCAAAGTTCTACTAAAACAAAAGAGGCTGTATTCGCAGGTACGAATACAGCCTCTTTTGTTTGATCCTACATCCATCACATAAGGTGAAGATGTAAAAGAAAGCTACAATTGCTTTATTCTGATATTTTTAAAATAAGCTTTATGCCCGTGGTCTTGCAAGGCAATACGGCCGGTTTTTGCCACGCCATATTCCGGATGGTCTTTCCATTTTCCTTCGGCTTTTTTCTTATTCCAGTCGGCATCCCATGCAGTAAATTCTATTATTTTTTTACCATTAAGCCAATGCTCCACATGGCCTTTGTTGAAAATGATCCTGCTGGTGTTCCATTGGCCAACGGGCATTACTTTCTTAAGTTTATTAGCAGTATGCATAGCATAATCAGCTCCGGTTTTTTGCCAGTCTTCCAGCTTGTCAGGCACCCAGCCAAGGTCATCAATGATCTGATATTCTGGTCCGGTTAAATAAGTAGATACATATTTAGGGTCTTCAACAACGTGGTATAAAAGTCCGCTGTTACTGGCTTTATCTATTTTCCATTCCCAGGCAAGCTCAAAATTATCATATAATTTATCGGTAACAATATCACCGCCGGTGTCAGTTCCTTTTACAGTACCCAGGCAAACCAGCGCGCCGTTCTCTATTTCCCAGTTTTTTACCTCACCTTTTTTGTTGTAACCATGCCAGCCTTTCAAATTTTTACCATTGAACAAGCTTACCCATGCAGATTTTTTTGTCTGGGCAAAACCCGAACTTGCTACACAAGCCATTGCAGCGGCTAAGCCAAGTACCTTAAATTGATTTTTCATTCGTATATGGTTTTGTTAGCTTATTTATGATTTTACCATTTTCATTTTTTCCGGATCCCAAAACATTGGGGTATTCTTAAAATAGCTGTCGTTGCACAGCAGGGCAGGGGCAGCCGCACGATATCCAAATATGGCATCCTCGGCTACTTTACCGTTAGTGCGTATGGCGGTTATAAAGTTGTTCATGTGGTCATACGGCCCACCTAAATAGCCTTTCTCAGCATCATAAGTGATCTGTTCAGGTGGCAGCATCATTTTACGCCCGCTGTTGGTTTGGCCCATCTGTTTCATTTTTTCAATATAGAAGGGGTCATCATTAGCTATCGTTTTATTTCTTTTAAGGGTAACACTATCCCATGTAATATCCATAGACCCTTCGCTGCCTACCAGTTTAAGGTAGGTAGTGCCACTGGTGCCATCTACAAAGTTACAGCGTAACGATAGGTTAAACGCCGGGTGGGCCGCAGCCTTTGCATAATCAAATGTACCCAGTAAAACATCAGGTACTTCGCGGCCATCGTTCCAGTAACGCAACCCGCCAGATGCATAGATCTTATTAGGGCCCATTGATCCGGTTATAAAATGCAGGCTGCTAAACAGGTGTACAAATAGGTCGCCTGCCATGCCTGTGCCGTAGTCCGTATAATTTCTCCAGCGGAAAAACCTTTTAGAATCAAACGGGCGTTTTGGCGCGTTGCTGATATAGGTATCCCAATCAACCGTTTGGGTTGATGCATCATCAGGAATAGGATATTGCCAAACTTCAACCGCGCCACGGCGGGCCCAAAAGCCTTCGGCGTAATTTAATTCGCCAATGGCCCCGCTTTTTAAAAGTTCCCTGGCCTTTTCGTTCCCCAATGATGATACACCCTGGCTGCCAACCTGGAAAACCTTGCCGGTTTCCTTTTGCGCTTTTATTACTGCCGGGCCTTCCATTACGGAGTGCACCATTGGTTTTTCGCAATAAACATGTTTCCCGGCGCGCATAGCATCAACAGATATTTGCTGGTGCCAGTGGTCGGGGGTGGCTATCACTACCGCGTCAATATCGCTGCGGGTAAGTATTTCTTTGTAATGTTTGGTAGTAAAAATATCGGCGCCCCACTTGGTTTTTGCCTCTTTAAGCCGGCCGTCATACAAATCGCATACGGCAACCAACTTTACACCGGGAATTTGCAGGGCTGTGTTAATATCAGAAGTACCCATTCCTCCGGCGCCTATCAGGGCTATGTTCACCTGATCGTTAGGGCCAAAATTAGCATAGTTTTGTTTAAGGTAATAAAAGCTGCCGGTTTTTTCTGCTGCAAGTAAACTGCTGCCTGCGGTTACCGCTGCCGCTGTGGTAGCCAGCTTTTTAATAAAGCCCCTTCGGGATGCTTCAGTGTTTTCTTTCATAGTGGGTAAGAGGTGGGTTTATATTAGTTTGTGTTATAATGTGAAGGTATAACTTTTTAATAATATTTAAAAAGAATTGCTATAGCTATATGATGATGATAATTCTTTTAACTAGCCTATTTGGACTAATTTGATATTTATTAGCCTATTTATACTAATTTATTGTTAATTAGGTTATTTATACTAATTTTGTACAATTAATTATAAGATTTAACCATATCATGAACGCAGTAGTTACCGCAGATATAGTCAATTCAACATTGATGAATAAAACATTATTCTCTAACTTAGTGAATGATCTTTCGGATCTTTTTAGAGAAGACAAAATTGAATTTTACAGAGGGGATAGCTTCCAGGCATTTATAAAAAATGCAGACGATGCGTTGTTAAAGTGTATAAAAAGCAGATTGCTGGCTATACAATATTCTGAGGAGAAAAGAATTGATATAAGATTAAGTATAAGCATGGGTAACCTTAAATCAAATGTTAAGGTTATTGGATCAAATATGGACGACCTGTTTGTAAAATCTGGCAGGTATTTTGATAAATTTCAGAATTCATCGAGAAGGTTATATATAACCTGCGGTGACGAGGATAAAGATTTTACATATGAAATAATAGCAGAATATGTAGATAGCTTGCTTGGAAGAGTAACCGCAAAACAGGCCGAAGTTCTTAGTATAATACTTTCAGATAAACCACAAATTGAGGCTGCCAAATTATTAGGTGTAACAACCGCAACAATAAGCCAGCATGTAAAAGCTGCAAGATTTGAAGAGATTGAAAGTATGCTAACAAAATTTAAAATACTAACTAATCAATTACAATATGGAAAGTAGCATGATTTGGTTAATGAAGTTAGTGTTAGCGCACTTTATAAGTGATTTTTGGTGGCAGCCTTCAAAGTGGGTTAAGGAGAAAGAGAAGAACAAAATAAGCTCCGGATATCTTTATTTACATGTGCTTGTTACCGGCTTTACAGCAATTTTACTTGTTGGCCCCGGCTATTGGAAGGTGGTTTTAGCTATAACAATAATTCATGGTATAATTGATTTGTTGAAGTCTTATGCCAAGCCAGATTTTAAAAATTTTGCAATTGACCAAATACTGCATTTAGTAGTAATTGTAGCAGGTTGGATAGTTACGTTTAACTATCAGCCCGACATGAAAATGTTCCAGACCTTTTATGAAAACAGTACGTTTTGGGCTTTTGCAGCTGGTGCTTTTTTCTTAACCTTTCCGGCATCTGTTATTATAGCATATGTTACCAAGCAATGGGCAGTGCCTGCAGGCTTAAAAAACGCCGGTAAATATATCGGGATAATAGAGAGAATATTGATCTGCCTATTTGTGTACCATGGCCAGTATGAAGCCATTGGGTTGTTAATAACAGGGAAAAGTATTTTAAGGTATAACAGTAATAATGAAGAGGTTAAAACTGAGTATTTGCTGATTGGAACATTAATGAGCATTTTTATAGCCGTTGCAATAGGGTTAGCATTAAAACTAATTGTGCAATAAATCACATTTGGCTATACATATAAGTTCATCCATAAGTCAAAGTAATGCCTTTGGCGTAAACCATGGCCTGTAAACCATTAACAATTCCCTAAAACCACTATCTTTGCCCAATACATGAGCAAAACCGTAACCCCGTACCAGGATGAGCAGGGCACCAAAAAACAGCAGGTGGCCGATATGTTTAATAACATATCAAAAACATATGATTTTTTGAACCATTTTATGTCGCTGGGTATTGACATTATCTGGCGAAAAATTGCGATTAATGAACTGAAAAAGCTTAATCCGCAATTAATTTTGGATGTAGCCACAGGTACCGGTGATTTCGCTTTTGAAGCGCTATCTATTCTGAAACCTAAAAAGATCATAGGGGTTGATATTTCGCAGGGTATGTTGGATATCGCTAAGCAAAAAATAGCTAAACGTAACCTTTCTGATAAATTTGAGGTAAAACTAGGCGATTCAGAAAAATTACCATTTGACACTGATGCATTTGATGCCGTTACAGTTGCCTATGGCGTTCGTAACTTCGAGAACCTGGAAACAGGTTTGGCAGATATATACCGTGTATTAAAACCAGGTGGTAAAGCGGTTGTACTGGAGTTTTCTAAACCAAAGGTATTCCCGGTAAAGCAACTATATAAATTTTACTTTAACTATATCACTCCTGGCATTGGCAAGATCTTTTCAAAAGATTCCCGTGCCTATAGTTATCTGCCCGAGTCAGTTGAGGCTTTTCCTGATGGTGAAACTTTTACAGCATTAATGGATAAAGCAGGTTTTAAAAATACCAAAAACAGGCCTTTAGCGTTTGGTATCTGTTCCATTTATACAGGCATTAAATGATTAGAAACCGGCACGTAATCACCTTTGTGATATTGATGTGTTGCAGCAACGCTTTGTTTGCGCAACAATTAATACCTGCATGGGGTGGCGGTGCCGATCAAGTTGACCTAAGCTTCGGCTTTAGTTTTTCATACGTATCAAGCGATTTTAAGATAGTTAAAAAGCCAGACTGGCGTAAACCTTTCTTTGATGCCGATAATAATTCATACGTAACAGATTCCTTAAACAGCATCAGTTCAAAATCACTCCCCGGCTTTGCCGTAGGCTTTATTACCCGTTATCGCATAACAGATCATTTGGAGGTACGGGTAACGCCCTCGCTCGTTTTCTCAGACCGGTCAGTAAGCTATAAATATAAAACAGCTTCGCAAGATGTTGATAAGACGGTACAAACTACCACGGTTGATTTTCCGTTATCCCTAAAATTAAAATCAGACCGGATCGGTAATATGCGGGCATACCTTTTAGGTGGTATGAAGTTTTCAAGCGCCATCGGTTCTAAGAAAGATTCTGACGTTAATTCTGGCCCGCTTGATAAATTGCTGAAAAACAGCAAAAGCTATTCGTCATACGAAGCCGGCCTGGGGTTCGATATTTATTTTGAATACTTTAAACTCTCTCCCGAAATAAAGGTAACCAACTCATTAGGCAACTTACTTGTGCAAGAAAACCACCCTTTTTCATCACCCATCAGCAAACTATCGTTACATACTATTATGTTTAGTTTGTATTTTGAGTAAATAGCGCCTTGCCCAATATTTTTTGAGAGAAAGAACGACGCAACCTCGCGTTACAATGTTGCCTGCCACATGTCATGGCAATCCTATAATCCATAAATCAAGATTCATACTGTAATTATTTCAACATAAAAACATAATTTCGCTGCTGATAGTTAAACTACCTATGGCTAAGATTGCATTAATTACAGGAGCAACCGCGGGGATAGGCGAGGCCTGTGCACACACCTTCGCCCGCGAAGGATATAACCTTATACTTACCGGCCGCCGTATGAATCGGCTGGAAGACCTGGCCCAGCAACTGAATAATAAATACAATACTGAAATTGCTGTATCATCATTTGATATCCGCAGCAGGGAGCAGGTAATAAGCAACCTGGAAGGTTTACCCGTTGAATGGAGAAAGGTTGACGTGCTGATAAATAATGCCGGCCTGAGCCAGGGTTTAGACCCGATAGATAAAGGCAGCTACGATGATTGGGACACTATGATTGATACCAATATAAAAGGGTTGCTGTACACAAGCAAAGTAGTTAGTAATTGGATGATAGCTAATGGATCAGGCCATATTATTAACCTGGGCTCAATTGCCGGTAAAGAGGTTTACCCCAACGGGAATGTATATTGCGCTACCAAGCACGCTGTTGATGCATTAAATAAAGGTATGCGGATGGATCTGTTGCAATACGGTATAAAAGTTACTGCTATACATCCTGGCGCTGTTGAAACAGAATTTTCTGAAGTGCGTTTTAAAGGCGATAAGGACAGGGCAAAAAAGGTTTACGATGGTTTTGACCCGCTGGCTGCACAGGATATTGCCGATACCATTTGGTTTGTAGCATCGCGCCCGGCACACGTTAATATAAACGATCTGGTAATTATGCCAACCGCGCAGGCATCGGCAACAAATATATTTAAGCGGTAGAGGTGCGGATATGCAGATTTCAGATATGCAGATAAAGCTTCAATCACTAATTCATTAAATCAGGAACTCACTAATTCAACAATATGTCACTCATCACACAAATAGACCAGGATATAAAACAGGCCATGCTTTCAAAACAGGCAGATCGTTTACGCGCATTGCGTGCTATTAAATCGGCTTTATTGCTGGCTAAAACCGAAAAAGGAGCGTCTGAAGAATTAACCCAGGAGGCCGAAATTAAAGTGCTTCAAAAACTGATCAAGCAACGAAAAGAATCGGCAGATATATATAAGCAACAAAACCGGGAGGACCTGTACGAGATTGAAATGGCAGAGATGTATGTGATAGAACCATATTTGCCGCAGCAAATGAGCCGGTTTGAGATTGAGGGTTATGTACAGGAATTAATTGAAAGGCTTGGGGTAACCTCCGTTAAAGATATGGGCAGGGTAATGGGTGTGGCCAATAAAGAGCTTGCCGGCCGTGCCGATGGTAAAACCGTATCTGAGATAGTAAAACAATTGTTAGGATAAGTATTAGTTTGCTGAGAAGTAACCCGATGAATTAAATTTAACCTAATTTTGCAATATTTAAACCGATGTTTAAAATGGTCTGCTATATTTACAATAACCAAAACTTATAACAATTATATATGGATTACGTGCTCAAGGAAGAAAACGGTTTTAATTACATCGAAGCTGGTGAAGGTGAAACGCTGTTACTTCTGCATGGTTTAATGGGTGCATTAAGCAACTGGGAAAAGGTTGTTGAGGAGTTTAGCCCTAATTACCGTGTTATATTACCTATTTTGCCTATTTATGATCTGCCGCTGTTAACCACCGGTGTGCGTAGCTTATCTAAATTTATTCATAAATTCATAAAATTTAAAAAGCTAAGTAACGTAGTACTATTAGGTAATTCATTAGGTGGGCACGTGGGGCTAATATATGTACTGGCACATCCGGGTTATGTTAAAGCTTTGGTTTTAACAGGTAGTTCGGGTTTATATGAAAATGCTTTTGGAGGTTCATTTCCGAAAAGAGAAAGTATTGACTTTGTTAGAGAAAAAGTGCAATTTACATTTTATGATCCTAATACAGCGACTGACGAATTGGTTAATGAGGTTTTTCAGACCATTAATGACAGGCATAAAGTTATACGCATACTGGCCATGGCAAAATCGGCCATACGCCACAATATGAAAAAAGATTTGCGTAAAATTACAATGCCGGTATCGTTAATTTGGGGTCGTGATGATAAGATTACACCACCGGAAGTTGCAGTTGAGTTTAACGAATTGTTACCAAATGCCGAACTGCATTGGATAGATAAATGCGGGCATGCGCCTATGATGGAGCAACCTGAAGAATTTAATAAGTATCTTGCAATGTTTTTAAATAAAATCAAAAAATAAATATGCTTGCAGTTGAGTTTATATCTACAGCGATACCACCGGTACACACCTCTGATACTATACAGAAGGTGTATGATCGTATGGCGGAGTTTCGTGTAAGCCATTTGCCAATTGTGAATGAAGAACAATTTCTGGGGTTGCTATCAGAAGATGATTTGATAGAGGAAGCAGACTATACAGTTTCAATTGGGTCGCTGGCTTTATCGCTGGTAAACCCTTATGTGCTCGAAGATCAGCATATATATGATGTTATCCGCCTGTTTTATGAACGCCAGTTAAGTGTTGTACCGGTGCTGAATGCCAAGAAGGATTATTTGGGGCTGATATCTATCAATACCATGAACGAGTATTTTGCTAAGCTGACATCGGTTTCTGACCCGGGTGGCATCATTGTGCTGGAGGTTGATAATAAAAATAATTCGCTGGCACACATGTCTCAGGTGGTAGAGTCAGACAATGCACAGGTGTTGAGCTCCTACACCCGCACTTTTCCTGATTCCACCCGGATGGAGGTTACACTTAAAGTGAATAAGCAGGATATCTCAAACATTACCGCTACCTTTTTGCGTTACGGCTATGACATTAAGGCCACCTTTAACAATACCGACCATAACGATAACTCTATGGATCGTTTTGATTCGTTCATGAATTATTTGAACTTGTAAAAGTACTTATGAACATAGCAGTTTACGGCAGGCAATTTAATGATCCATCGGTGTTTCCATACATCCGCCAGGTATTTGATTCTCTTGTATTGCATAACGTAAATATTTACCTGCATCCACAACTTAATGAAAAGTTGCAGGGCAATGTAGATACAACTGCGTATAACGTGTTGGAGTGCACCAACGCCCTTAAAGGTTTTATAGATATATTTATTACTATTGGCGGCGATGGCACCATGCTGGATATGGTAACCCTCATTCGTGATTCGGGTATCCCGGTAATTGGAATAAATTTTGGCCGGTTAGGGTTTTTAGCCAGTATCAACAAAAATGATATTGCGGCAGCCATACACGCGGTAGTAAACAAAGAGTTTACAATTGATAGCCGCGAGCTGCTGGTTATTGATTCAGACCAAAAGATCTTTGGCGATGATAACTTCGCCCTAAATGATGTTACCATACACAAGCGTGACGATTCGGCAATGATAACCACGCATGTATCCCTGAATGACGAATTCCTGAATTCTTACTGGGGCGATGGTATCATTATATCTACTTCAACAGGTTCTACAGCTTATTCGTTAAGCTGCGGTGGCCCCATCATCTTCCCGCAATCAAACAGTATAGCGCTAACCCCCGTTGCACCCCATAATTTGAATGTAAGGCCCATCGTATTGCCAGATACCAGCACATTATCTTTTGAGGTAGAGTGCAGGGGAACCAACTACATTGTATCATGCGATAGCCGTACGGTCATCATCGATAAAACCATGAATTTCAGGGTGTATAAAGCAGGTTTCCAGCTAAATTTGATCCGCTTAAATAATGAAAGTTACTTATCAACGTTAAGGAACAAGTTATTATGGGGTTTGGATGCCCGTAATTATTAAATTTGCCTTAATGCAAAAACTTTTAACAGTAATTTTTTTTATATTTATTTCTGTTAGCGCAAGTGCCCAAACCTGGGAAATTGGCGGTGCTATAGGTGGTGCCGGCTATATAGGTGATCTTAATACCAGTAACCCCATTAAGCCAGGCGGTGGATCTATAGGCGTATTCTTTAAACGTAATTTTAATGGCTACCTCGCAGCAAAACTAAACTTTACTTACGGCCAAATTAGTGGTGCCGATAGCACATCAGGCAACCAGCAGGTTCGTGAACGTAATTTAAGTTTTGTTGATCCTTTAAAAGAGCTGAGCCTGATGGCCGAGTTTAACTTTATGAAGTACATACCCGATGTCACAAAAAACAAATACACTCCTTATATTTTTGTAGGTGGGGGCATAACCTCGTACGCACCAAGGGCCAACTACAATGGAGTGAAGATAGGCCTGCGCAGTTTATTAACCGAAGGGCAGGCCAGGCCATATAAAGAATACGCTATTGTAATACCTTATGGCGCAGGCTTTAAATACAACTTTGCAGGTAAGTGGACTGTTGCCGCCGAACTAGGTTACCGCTATACTAATACCGACTACCTGGACGATGTAAGCGGTGTATATGCCGATAAAAGCAAACTCCCCAGCCAAACATCAATTATCTTGTCTGACCGCTCTGGTGAGCGTAGCGGTGGTAGCTACATAGGCTCCCCCGGTTCTCAACGTGGCGATTTTAAACCCCGCGACATTTACATGTTTGCAGGTTTTACCGTTTCTTATACTTTTGTTACTCAAAAGTGCTATTTTGAGAATTAAATTCTGAGTATATAATATATTTCAGTATTTAATTCTGCAATATGAAACAAAACATTAATTTTAAGCGTTTAATAATTAATTAACCAAATTATAAACCTTAAACTTATTGTCATGGCCGAATTAACCGCAACCCCACAAAAATCAGGCAACAAAACCCGTACAAAAAAAGCACCACTCAGGGTAGATCTTACTGCAATGGTTGATCTTGCATTCCTGCTGATCACCTTTTTTATTCTTACAACAACACTTGCCAAACCAAAAGCTATGGATGTAGTAATGCCGGTAGGTGATATACCGGGCGGCGTGTCAGACCTCAGAACCATGACCATTTGCCTGGGTAATAACAATAAGGTAGTATATTATTTAGGCGCTGCAGATAAACAAATAGTAACGGCTACCTTAACTAATTACGGCAGGCAAGGGCTGCGCAAGGCCATAGTAAATATGAGGGGCAAGGTGTTGCATGATACAGGTAAAAGTATGATAGTACTTATTAAACCCGCCCAAAGTTCTGTTTACGAAAACCTGGTGAACGCGCTTGATGAAATGAAGATAACAGGTATACAGCAATACGCCATTGCCGATATAGCAGCAGCAGATATTAATTTATTGAAAAGTAAACAGGTTTATTGATATTAGTTTTATAATTATATGGCACCATAGCATAAAAACTATGGTGCTTTTTATTTGTAAACGTAAGCAGGATTATTGCTTCCGGGAGTAGGTGACAGATAGGTGATTAAAGGCTTTATACTCAATTATTACGGCAACTTGCTACCTGTTACACATCATTTGTAACTAAAAAAACCAATTTATTTCTTTTTCACTGCATACTAAAATAATACAAAGTAAGTTTTACCTTTGTCACCTGAAAAAAATAGCATAAGTTATTGAAAGCTTTGCTTAAAAGAGGTTTAATTTTAACAAAGCAATGAATTTAATTGCCTTAAAATAGCAGTTAAAACCGCCAGGAAAATGAGTTATAAGGATCAGATTGATTTGCAAAAATTGCCCCGCCACGTAGCTGTTATTATGGATGGCAACGGCCGTTGGGCCAAAGGTAAGGGCAAATTAAGAGTATTTGGCCACCATAACGGCGTGCTATCAGTACGTGATGTTGTTGAGGGGGCAGGTGAACTGGGTATTGAATATTTAACCCTGTATACCTTTAGCGCCGAGAACTGGAACAGGCCAACGTTTGAGGTTAACGCTATTATGGAACTGCTTATCAGCACAATTAATAAAGAGATAGCAAAGCTGATGAAAAACAATGTGCGCTTAAATGCCATTGGCGATTTAAACCAATTGCCGGCAAAATGCCACAAGGAGTTAAACAATGCTATTGAAAAAACATCAGTAAACACAGGGCTGGTGCTAACTCTGGCGTTAAGCTACAGCTCGCGCAAGGAAATTATGCAGGCAGCTGTTAATCTGGCCACTAAAGTGCAAAATGGCGAATTGCAACCTGCTGATATTGATGAAAAAATGTTTGAAGATAATTTATATACAGCCGGTATGCCTAATCCTGAATTGTTAATAAGGACGAGTGGCGAATACCGCATAAGTAATTACCTGCTTTGGCAAATTGCCTACGCCGAGCTTTATTTCACATCAAAATTATGGCCCGATTTCAGGCGTGAAGATTTGTATGAAGCTATACTTGATTATCAGAAACGCGAACGCCGTTTTGGTATGATAAGCGAGCAGGTAAACTAAATTTTTTCTTTTAACACTTTTTAACAACTGTATAAATTATTTTTAGCCCACTAAAATATTCGAATGAATAAAGTTTTTTTTGCTATACTTTTCTCTTTTATAAGCGCTACAGCACTGGCACAGGTGCCTTCTGGTATCCGGCCTCCGCTTACTAAATCTATATCTGCCGATAGTTTAAGCTACCTTAATCCTAAAGATTATATTATTGGGGGCATATCAATATCCGGGGCAAAATATCTGGATAAGGATGTATTGTTACAGATCTCAAAATTAAACAAGGGCGATAAGATCAATTTGCCGGGAGAACAAAATGCCAACGTTATTAAAGATCTTTACAAGCAAGGCCTTTTTGATGATGTACAGTTGAATGTTACCCGCATAAACATGGATACCATTTACCTGGAGATTGCCGTTGTTGAACGCCCGCGTTTATCAAGGCTGCACATTACCGGTATCCGCAAAGGCGAAATTGAAGATGTAACCAAAAAGCTTAGTGATAAAACAGGGAAAATTGTAAATGAAAACCTGCTGAGTACTACCACAGCTATCATCAAAAAACACTTTAACGAAAAAGGTTACCTTAATACTACTGTAGATATCAAGCAAACAAAAGACCCGGGAGATGCCAACAGCGTTATACTGGATGTTGCCGTTGATAAAAAGAGTAAGGTAATGATCAACAATGTTATTTTTGAGGGTAACAAGGCGTTTTCAACAGCCAAGTTGCGCAAATACCTTAAAAAGACTCGTAAACGCCGTGTTTATAACATATTTGGTTCTAAGAAATTCAAACAGGATAAATACGAAGAAGATAAAGTATCACTTGTTGAAACCATGCAGGGTAAAGGTTATCGCGATGCGGAAGTATTAAGTGATACAGTTACCAAGCATGATGATAAAACTGTTGATGTTAAGCTAAAGATATATGAAGGGCCTAAATATTACTTCGGTAATATCACGTTTTCTGGTAACGCCAAGTATCCGTCAGATATTTTAACCAGGATCTTACAGATTGAAAAAGGTCAAACTTTTAGCGAAGAAGAATTGAATAAAAGGCTATCGGGCCCCACGCCAAGTAATGATGATGTATCATCGTTATATTTAAATGATGGCTATTTAACCTTTAATGCCGATCCTGTACAAACAAAAATTTATAATGATACAGTTGATATTGATGTGAGGATATATGAAGGCCCGCAGTATACTATTAACCGTGTAATGTTAAAAGGTAATGATGTTACCAACGATAAAGTGGTATTGCGTGAAATACGTACTAAACCAGGTCAGAAATTCAATAAGGAACTGTTAATACGCAGCGCCCGCGAAATTGGCCAGTTGGGTAACTTTGATGAACAAAAAACCGAACCAAAGCCAACAAACATTAACCCGGCTGATGGTACAGTAGATATTATTTATAACGTAGTTGAAAAACCTTCAGATCAGATTGAGCTGTCAGGTGGTTTTGGTGGCGGGCAGCTGGTGGGTACACTGGGTTTAACGTTCAACAACTTCTCGTTACGTAACTTATTTAATTTAAAAGCTTATAAACCGTTACCAAAAGGCGATGGCCAAAAACTAAGCTTAAGGGGCCAGTCAAGCGGCAGAACGTATCAGAACTTCTCGTTCACGTTCTCTGAGCCATGGTTAGGTGGTAAAAAACCTATTTACTTTGCAGTATCTGCTTATACCCAGGGAAGTTCAACCGGCCAGTACTATGCCAAATCAAGCCCTAACTACAATAACCTGCGTATTAATGGTGTAGGTGTAACTTTAGGTAAGCGTTTAAACTGGCCTGATAACTACTTCCAGTTAAACTACTCGTTAAACTTTGACCACTATAATTTGGACAACTATCCGGGTTACCTGTTTAATAACGGTACATCGTACAACATTAAATTAACTCAGGATTTTAGCCGTAACTCGGTTGATGCGCCTATTTATCCAACAACAGGTTCAAACATAAAATTAACGTTACAGGCAACACCGCCGTACTCGTTGTTTAACAGTACTAATTATAAAATTGCTACTCCAGAGCAACGCTACCACTTTGTTGAGTACTATAAAGTGAAGTTTGATGCACAATGGTTTACTAAAATTACCGGTAAGCTGGTATTAATGTCACAAACAAGGTTTGGTTATTTAGGAACTTATAACAGCCAGGTTGGGCAATCGCCGTTTGAGCGCTTTAAACTGGGTGGTGATGGTATGCAGAGCTACCAGTTCTTACAGGGTACTGATATAATTGGTTTAAGGGGTTACGAGAATTTCTCAATTGTGCCCGAAGGATCAAACCTTAATGCCAATACCAACCAGGGTAGTGCCATCTATGATAAGTTTACAATGGAGTTAAGGCACCCGGTTATAGCGGGCCAGTCTGCAACAATATTTTTCCTGGCATTTGCCGAAGGCGGTAACGTGTGGGATAATATAAGTAAAGTAAATCCGTTTAACGTAAAACGATCAGTAGGTGTTGGTGCAAGAATATTTTTACCGATATTTGGTTTACTTGGATTAGACTACGGTTACGGGTTTGACAGGATACCTGGTCAGCCTGATGCGAACAAGGGACACTTCCATTTTACAATTTCACAAACTTTAAGCGGTGGATTTAATTAAATTTGCTAACAGATTTATGAAGAAGATAATATTAATTCTATTTTTTACTTTTACGGCCTTTACCGCTGCGCTGGCACAACGCTTTGCTTATGTAGATTCAGATTATATTTTAAAACATATGCCTGAATATGCATCATCACAAAAGCAACTTGCGTCGTTATCAGATCAATGGCAAAAGGAAGTTGACGGCCGTTTTCAGGAAATTGACCGCTTATACAAAGCTTACCAGGCTGATCAGGTTTTAATGACAGCTGATATGCGCAAACGCCGCGAGGCCGAGATTGTTGATAAAGAGAAAGTGGCTAAAGATTTTCAGCGCTCAATATTTGGCCCCGATGGCGAACTTTCAAAGAAGAGTACTGCATTGATTAAACCAATTCAGGATAGAGTGTCTAAGGCTGTACAGGCAGTTGCCGAAAGTGATAACCTTGACATGATCTTTGATAAGAATAGCGAAGTGATTATGCTATATGCAAGTCCGCGTTATGATAAAAGTAATGATGTGGTAACACGTTTAGGGCTTAAGCCCGGTGTATTTGCCAAATAAAAATTTAAACATAAAATTGAACTATTTTTTTTAAACACCAGAGAACAACAGAAATGAAAAAACTATTTAAAGTTGCTTTAGTTGCAGCGGGATTGTTATTTGCAGGCAACTTTGCGCAGGCGCAAACAAAGGTTGGTTATATCCAATTTGAGCAATTGGTAACTACTTTGCCTGAATACAAAACACTTACATCACAAATTGATGTGTACAAAAAAACGTTTATGGATCAGCTTACTGCTTTAAATACAGAGTTGCAAAACAAAAGCAAAGAGTATCAGGACAAAAGAGCGACCATGACAGATGCTGTACGTGTTGCTAAGGAGAATGAGTTACAGGATTTAAGCAAACGTTTCCAGGATTACCAGAATACAGCTTCACAATCAGTTGAATCTAAAGGTAACGAGTTAATGAAACCATTGGTTGATAAATCCCGTGCTGCAATTACTGCCGTAGCTAAAGAAAAGGGTTATACTTACGTATTAAACTCTTCTAACACAGATTTGATTGTTGCGCCACCGGCCGATGATATGATGGCAGCAGTTAAGCTTAAATTGGGTATTAAATAAGCCAGGAATTTAATTATTTGTAAAAGCGCCCTTATACAGGGCGCTTTTTTTATTTTTGTATATATGGCATCCGGTAAACCTATAGGTGTATTTGATTCAGGTATTGGTGGCCTTACGGTTTTCCGTTCAATTGTTGAGCAATTGCCCGGTTACGACTATATTTATCTGGGCGATAATGGCCGGGCACCATATGGTAACAGGTCTTTCAAAACCATTCACCAGTACACATGGGAGTGTGTGCAATGGATGTTTAAGCAAGGCTGCCCGTTAGTTGTACTGGCCTGCAATACCGCATCAGCTAAAGCATTACGTACAATACAGCAACAGGACCTGCCAAAAGAATATGCAGATAAACGTGTATTAGGCGTTATACGCCCAACGGCAGAGGTTATTGGCAATTATACCCAAACTAAAGAAATAGGAGTAATGGGTACTACAGGTACCGTCCAGTCTGGCTCATACCTCATTGAGATAGAACATTTTTTTCCTGAACTGAAAGTACATCAGCAAGCCTGCCCGCTTTGGGTACCTTTAATAGAAAGCGGCGAATACGATAAGCCCGGCGCCGATTATTATGTGCAGTTGTATATAGACCAGCTAATGCAGCAATCGCCAAATATTGATACCATTTTACTGGCCTGCACTCATTATCCCTTATTAAAGGATAAAATAAAGGCATATTTACCGGCCCACGTTAGTGTAGTGGCCCAGGGAGATATTGTTGCCACCAGCCTGGCTGATTACCTTAACCGCCATACCGGAATTGAACAAATTCTAACAAAAAAAGGTAACCGTCAATTTTATACTACTACTGATGATACCTCCACTTTTGACCATCATGCGTCGCTGTTTTTTAACGATGAGGTAAAGAGTGAGTATGTGGATGTAAGGAAAGGGTGTGAGTAGATGTGCGGATTTCAGATGTGCAGATAAAAGACCAAAATGGGAGCCTGACAAACGGAACGATTAGCTCAAAATGCGGCATAGTGTAACGCACGGGTGGCACTCGCTCTGAAAAAGCACTAACTTAAATAGGGCGGTACCAAGCCGCGACTTTTCTTTGGTTACTTTCTTTTGAGAGAAAAGAAAGTAACAACCACTGACGCTTCATAAATCACTTCCATTACTAACGGAGCTCTGTCATCGGCGATTTAATTATCAATGCAAGGTTACAAACGTCACAGATCAGGATCATCATATAAATCCGTATTATCTCCCCCTCAAAAAAGAACTACCAAACCAGTCAACTATCCCCGGCATTTATTAAGTTTGCACCCAAAGTAAACGCCCTTGAATTTTTACGTTACATATTTTATTATAGCAGCAGGCTTATTTGCTTTTGTAGGGGCTTTTACCCTATTTGGCGTATATGCCGAACGTAAGATAAGCGCGTTCATTCAAAACCGCCTTGGCCCAACAGAAACGGGTAAGTTTGGGAGTTTACAAACCCTGGCAGATATTGTTAAACTGCTGCAAAAAGAGCTTATTATTCCGGCAGCTGCCGATAAGGTTTTGTTCCTGATGGCGCCCGGCATTATATTCATAGCCGTATACCTTGGGTTTGCGGCACTACCATGGGCCCCGGGGCTGGTGCCATCACATATTAACATTGGCTTGTATTATATATTCGCTATCATCTCCATAGAAACTTTAGGCATACTGATGGCAGGCTGGGGATCAAACAATAAGTACTCTATACTTGGTGCCATGCGGTCGGCGGCACAGATCATCTCTTACGAGATCCCTGCCGGGTTCGCCATTATATCTGCCGTAATGATAGCCCAAACCTTAAACCTGCAGGATATTGCTATGCAACAAGGTATTTTATCCGCAGAAAAAACGAAATTCCTGGGGCTGTGGGATGTATCGGCCACGGGTGGTATATTGGCATGGAATGTTTTCCAGGCACCGCATTTGCTTATTGCTTTTGTAATATATTTTATAGCATCATTGGCTGAAAGTAACCGTGCACCATTTGATATCCCCGAGGCGGAATCTGAACTGGTTGCAGGTTTCCATACCGAATTTACCGGGCCGCAGTTTGCACTGGTATTTCTGGCAGAATATTCCATGATGTTTTTAGTATCAATGGTGGGGGTGGTCTTATTTTTAGGCGCGTGGAACACACCTTTACCAAATATAGGTTCAGTAACTTTGGCCACCTGGACAACCGGTACTATTTGGGGCATTATTTGGATATTAATTAAAACCATGTCGCTGGTTGGTGTACAGATGTGGATAAGATGGACGCTCCCACGCTTACGTGTTGATCAGTTGATGAACCTGTGCTGGAAGGTATTAACCCCACTGGCATTTGCCTGTATGTTGATATCCGGCGTGTGGCGGCTGTGGGTAATGTGATAATTGATTTGGGATTTCGGATTTTCGATTTCGGATTTTTTAGAATTTAGAATTTTGTTTAAAAGAACTATAAACGGATTAACTACTGCATGGAAGGGGCTCTCTCTTACCATAAAGCATCTTTTTACGTCAAATTCTAAGCGGGAAATTGTTTCTGTTACCGATGATAATTATTTTAAAAAGCAAAACGATACCAATACCATTCAATACCCGCACCAGGAATTGCCGGTACCAGAGGTGGGCCGTTACCAGTTAGATGTGGAGATTGACGATTGTATAGTATGTGACCTCTGCGCTAAGATCTGCCCGGTTGATTGCATTGATATTGAATCTATAAAAGCTACGGAGGTAATAGGCCAAACGTCTGATGGATCAAAAAAGATGCTTTATGCAGCCAAGTTTGATATTGATATGGCCAAATGTATGTACTGCGGCCTGTGTACCATAGTGTGCCCAACCGAATGTATTGTAATGACCAACCAATATGACCGCACAGTATTTGAGCTGAAAGACCTGACCTACGAATTTTCGGATATGTCGCCCGAGGATGCTGCCGAGAAACGGATATTGCTGGAAAAACAACAAGCCGAAAAGCAGGCCGCTAAATTAGCCGCTATGAAAGCAAAGGAGGGTGGGGCATGAGTTTAGTACAAGTACTATTTTACTTCATGGGCTTTATAACGCTGGCTTCGGCGTTAATTGTGGCAACAAGTAAGAACTTGGTGCGCAGCATATTCATGTTTTTTATAACGCTGTTTGCGCTGGCTGGCTTATATGTTTTGGCCCTTGCCGATTTTGTTGCCGTTACCCAGATAGTAATATACGTTGGCGGTATTTTGGTGCTTATATTATTCGCGTTTATGTTATCAGGCAAAGAGGCATTGGCAGCTGCCCAATTGCAAAGTAACCGTTTCATTAGCCTGAGCAATTTGCCTGCCTTACTGCTTGCCTTATTGTTTTTAGTAGTAATGATAAACGTTATTTTTAAGGCCGATGTTGCTAACCTGCAATGGATAAAAGAAGCAAATGCCGTTAAAAATGTGATCGGTACTAATGAATCGATGATCAGTAATGTCGGCATTAATTTGATGACCCGGTATTTACTGCCTTTTGAAGCTATTTCCGTTTTATTGATGGTTGCTTTAGTTGGCGCCGCCCACTTATCGCGCAAGGAGGACACCAGGGTATGATATCGCTGGTTGATTTTATGATAGTGAGCGCCGTGCTTTTTTGTACCGGCATGTTTATCATCGTATCCAAAAAAAATTCAATACAAATACTTATAGGCATTGAACTAATGCTGAACGCCGCCATTTTAAACCTGGTAGCCTTTGGCAAGTATGACCGTATTAACAACGGCGGGCAAATGTTTGCCCTTTTTGCCATTGTGTTGGCCGCCGCGACAACAGCCGTAGCGCTTGCCATAATATTGAATGTTTACAAACAATACAAAACCATTGATCCTGATAAGATAAAACAACTGAAAGATTGAATAAAGCATTACCATACCAGGATATACAAACGATATACTTTGCCATTGCGGTGGTAGTATTACCTTTTGCTGCTTTTGTAGTTAATCTTTTGTTTTTTACTAAAAGTAAGTTATCCGGCTGGGTATCTACACTGGCTATACTCGTAAGCAGCATACTGGCGGTTATTATATTTACAAGGGTGTGGAATGTGCAACAAATACATGTTAAATACCTATGGTTTATAATTGGCGATAACTATTTATATACAGGTATCCTGCTCAACAACCTTTCGGTATTGATGCTGGGGCTGGTATCTGTAATTGCCTTGCCGGTGCATATCTACTCTACTGCGTACATGAAAGACGATGCAGGGTATAGTCGCTATTTCCAATACCTGAGTTTCTTTTGCTTTAGTATGCTGGCAATGGTTATAATGGATAGCCTGATATTGCTTTATGCCTTTTGGGAACTGGTGGGCTTTTCGTCATACCTACTTATAGGTTTCTGGTTTGATAGGGCAAACGCGGTGCAGGCTAATAAAAAAGCATTCATTATTAATAGAATAGGCGACATTGGCTTACTAACAGCTATCATCATCTTATTTAACCAGTTCCATACATTTGATATTGTGCGATTGTTTAAAGAGGGTGGCCTGATTGCAAATTCTACAATAAAAAATGGATTATGGATTAGCGGTAATATCCAAACACCTATAATATGGCAGTATATTGCCTGTATAGGAATATTTTTAGGCGTGGCGGCAAAATCTGCACAGTTTCCGTTGCATACCTGGCTGCCCGATGCTATGGAGGGCCCAACGTCTGTATCTGCATTGATCCACGCGGCAACAATGGTGGCTGCAGGTGTGTTTTTATTAGGCAGGGTTTATCCATTATTTAACCCGGCAGAATTAACCACCTTAGCTGTTATTGGCTGTTTTACAGCTTTTATGGCAGCAACCATTGCCCTCACCCAAAACGATCTGAAACGCATACTGGCCTATTCAACTATATCGCAATTAGGCTACATGGTAATGGCCATGGGGATAGGGGCTTATGCTACTTCATTGTTCCATTTGGTAACGCATGCTTTTTTTAAATGCTTATTATTTTTAGCGGCAGGTGTGGTTATTCATCAAATTAAACATATTAAAGAGGATAATAATTTAGACATCGATCCGCAGGATATAGCCAATATGGGTGGCCTTCGCAAAAAACTACCATTAACATTTATTACAACCCTCATAGGCGGTTTAGCATTGATAGGTTTACCGCTAACATCAGGTTATCTTTCAAAAGAGGGTATATTGGTACAAGCCTTTGAATGGGCAGAACACAAGGGGAGTATATATATGCTGCTACCTGTTTTAGCAAGCATTACCAGTTGGCTAACCGCTTTTTATGTAGCAAGGCTTATTTTAAAAGTGTTTTATGGCGATATGAATTTGCCTACACTGCACCCCGGTATAAAAATTCATATTGGCGATGGCGGCTGGCGTTATAAACTGCCGCTGGTACTGTTATCGCTTTGTTGCCTGTTTCCCTTATTTTCGTTTAACCCGTTATTGCATACTGATAGCTGGCTGCTTTATGGCTTTTCATCCTATAAAGATTATACCGAAAACATATTTGAGATAATAGTGCCTGTTCTGGTAAATGTGCTGAGCCTGGCTGTAATGTATTATGCTTACACTATTTACATTAAGCAAAGCAGATGGGTTTCATCCCAAACAGGTTTATTATACCGGATATCATTTAATGAATGGTATATTGACAAGTTTTACAACCGTGTTGTTGTGAAATCTGTACTGATACTAAGCGACGCAGTTTTTTGGTTCGACCGTAAGGTTATTGATGGTTTTGTGAATCTGCTCGAAAAAACCGGCGTGTTTATAGCCGGTATTGCCAGCTGGTTTGACCGCCATATTGTGGATGGTATATTACACCTGGCCGCTACAACAGTGCAAGCTATTGGTGGGTTTGCACGCCGTTTTCAAAACGGTAAAGTGCAATACTATTTATTCAGCATGCTGCTGGCAGTAATTGTTGTGTTTATTTTAAAAATACTGATCTGGAACTGATGAACATTTTAACCCTGCTCATATTTACCCCTGTACTGTTTGGATTGATAATCCTGCTGCTGCCATCGTCAATGAGGGCAAGCTTTAAGTATATTACACTGCTTACAACGTTACTGCAGTTGGGTTTCAGTATATGGATGTACCTGAACTTTAAAACAGGCGAGGCTTATGCGGGTATCAGTCACGAGGAGCAATTTCAGTTTGTACAAAAACTACCCTGGATAAGCCTTGACCTGGGTGGTGCGGGTAAAATGCAGATTGAATACTTTGTAGGTATTGATGGTATATCGGTAACGCTGCTGGTAATGACATCATTGGTAATGGTAATAGCAGCCATTGCATCATGGGAAATTACCAGTAACCTAAAAGGGTTCTTCGCGCTTTTCCTGCTGTTGGATATGGCTGTTGTGGGCGTTTTCTGCGCGTTAGATTTCTTCTTGTTCTATACTTTTTACGAGTTGATGCTGTTACCATTATATTTCCTGATTGGGATGTGGGGCGGCGCACGGCGCGAGTACGCGGCTATTAAATTTTTTTTGTATACCTTATTTGGTTCGGTATTTATGCTGCTGGTAATGGTGGGTTTGTACCTGTCTGTAAAAGATCCGGTAACGGGTAATCACACCTTTAACATGATACAGATGATGAACCCTAAAAATTATATTGATGGTTCAGTATTCTCTGTGTTAAGCCACCAAACTATATTAGGCATGCCTGCACGAACAGTAGGTTTTGTGGTACTATTTATCGCGTTTGCCATAAAGGTGCCCGTGGTGCCATTGCATACCTGGTTGCCCGACGCGCACGTGGAGGCGCCAACTCCGGTATCAATCATTCTGGCAGGTATCCTGCTTAAGATAGGCGGATATGGAATAATCCGGATCTGCCTGGGTATTTTCCCGGATGTTGCATATTCCGGTGCTTATTGGTTAGGGTTGCTTGGTGTGATCTCCATTTTATACGGAGCGTTCAACGCCCTTGCCCAACGAGATCTGAAACGGATGATCGCTTATTCATCGGTATCGCATATGGGTTTTGTTTTGTTAGGCATTGCTTCCCAAACAGCCGAGGGAATCAGCGGTGCCGTACTGCAAATGGTTAGTCACGGTTTCTTATCAACCATGCTGTTCTTCCTGGTTGGTGTAATTTATAACCGGGTACACGACCGCGATATTTACAACTTCCGCGGATTAGGGACTTTAATGCCAAGATATACCGTTTATGTAATGGTAGCATTTTTTGCCTCACTTGGTTTGCCCGGCTTCTCTGCATTTGTGGCCGAAGCATTTTCACTGGCAGGCGCATTCAAATCACATAATGTTAATGGCTTGCTGCCTTACTGGATGGCCGTTTGCGGTGCGGTAGGCATCTTGCTAAGTGCCGCTTATTTCCTTTGGACGCTGCAAAGAATGTTCTTCGGCACCGTATCCCTAAAAGGCGGCGAGATCTGGAAAATAGCCCTGACCGATATTAACTGGCGTGAAACCGCTACGCTATTGCCATTGGCGTTAATTGCTTTGGCATTAGGCGTTATGCCATCATTAGTGCTGGGCAAAATAAACGATTCGGTACTGGCATTAGTTCAATTTACTCAAACTGTATTTCAAAAATAATAAATGAAGTACCTGTTCCCCGAAATATCAAACCAGTTGAGTAATGCTTTAGGCAGTATCCCGTTCTTTATGCCTGAAATTTACATTACCATGCTGTTTGTACTGGTACTGGTAACCGATCTGCTATTCGGGAAAAACTCAGCCAGGCTTTGCCGTACGGTTGCCTGCGCGGGCATGGTAGTGGTTATTTTTAAAGATCTGCAGCAGTTTGAACAAATATTAAACGGTGCACATTTCCTGTTTGGCAATATGCTGTTATTACATCGCACCGCAATTGTTTTTAAGCTGATAATTGACCTGCTTAGCTTTATCCTGCTGCTTTATTTTGCCTGGGATCATCGTTTAAAGGCACATAGAAAAGGACTGTCAGATTTATATACCATCGTGATCGGTTCGGTATTAGGGCTGCACCTAATGATAATGGCGGTTAATATGCTATCTATTTACCTTGCTATTGAATTTGTTTCATTGGCATCGTATCTGTTGGTTGCCTACCGGTCTGAAAATGCTTTTAGTACCGAAGCCGGTTTGAAATACGTTTTGTTCGGCGCCGCGTCATCGGCAGTAATGTTGTATGGTATCTCTTTGCTTTATGGTTTTGGCGGTACGCTTGACCTGTTTTCGGGCCACATGGCCGAGCGGTTAGCCCAGGTTGATGCAATAAGTGTTTCATTCGCCCTGGTGCTGGTGCTTGCAGGTATAGGTTTTAAACTTTCGTTTGTGCCGGTACATTTTTGGGTGCCCGATGTTTATGAGGGCGCTGCCACACCGGTTACTGCATACCTCTCTACCTTACCTAAAATAGCAGCTTTTGCCTTGCTGGTAAATTTTGTAACGCCTTTTGTGTTTTATAACCATTGGAAAGGGTTTGATTTTAGGCTGGTGCTATCAGCAATTGGGATCCTTACCATGATAGCCGGGAATTTCGCCGCCGTTTTACAAAGCAACGTAAAAAGGATACTGGCTTATTCGGGCATAGGGCATACGGGCTTTGCTTTAATGGCATTGGTGACATTTACTCCGCAGGGGTTATCAGCCCTTACTTATTACCTGTTAATGTACGGACTGGCAAACATTGCCGCACTGGCGCTTGCCAACTATTTTGAGAATGCAGAAGGCATAACCGATGTAAAGGATTACAAAGGCCTGGGCTTTAAATACCCATTGGCATCGGTATGTTTTGTGGTGGTGCTTATATCCTTAACAGGCTTGCCGGTAAGTGCTGGTTTTACGGCTAAGCTGTTTGCATTTTCGGCGGTGTACAGTATTTATCAGCAAAACCATGATGTATGGCTGCTGGCGCTGTTAATTACAGGGGCCTTAACAACAGTGGTGTCGCTGTTCTATTACATTAAGGTGCCGCTTAACTTGTTCCTGAAACGGACGGAATTAATTGTTAGCGAAAACAAGTGGTCATACAACCTGGTAATATTATCAACAATAATTGCAATTGCCCTGATTATTTTCGGGATTTTCCCTGATATGCTAATAAAGTACATGTAATTAGTAGTATTTTTTCAATTTTAATAAAAATACGCCGAAAAATTTATAAATTCAGGCCGTTTTTAACCAATCGGCTATTGATTTTATATGAAACGTTACTTTCCCTTCTTCATCATCCTGGTAATTCTAAGTCTTACCTTTCTCTTCCCATCGGTTGAGTACGATAAAACTGTTAAATCGAATTTTAATACAGGCGATATTGCCTGGATGCTAATGTCTACCGCCCTTGTACTGATCATGACACCCGGACTAGCCTTTTTTTACGGCGGTATGGTGAATAAAAAAAATGTGATCTCCACCATGCTTCAAAGTATTGTTTGTATGGTTATTATAACCGTAATGTGGGGGATATTTGGTTTCAGTTTGGCCTTTGGCGATAGTTTAGGAGGCATAATAGGCAATCCATCAACCTATTTTATGATGAAGGGCATGCTGGGTAACGCCAGCTGGAAACTTGCACCAACCATACCATTGCTGCTGTTTGCCATGTATCAGTTAAAGTTTGCCATTATTACCCCCGCGCTTATAACCGGTGCCTTTGCCGAGCGGATCCGTTTCAATTCATACATCATCTTTCTGGTGTTGTTTTCCATATTTATTTTTTCGCCGCTGGCACACGCTACCTGGCACCCTGATGGTGTTTTGTTTAAGCTGGGGGTATTGGACTTTGCCGGTGGTACAGTTGTACATATGTCTGCCGGTTGGGCTGCGCTGGCATCGGCACTATATTTAAAAAGACGTAATGAGGCCAACCATTCGCCTGCGCGTATAACTTATGTAATGATAGGTACGGGTTTATTATGGTTTGGCTGGTTTGGTTTTAACGCGGGTTCGGCATTTGGGGCCAACCATTTGGCGGTAACAGCGCTGGCTACCAGTACAACGGCATCTGCAGCAGCAGGCGTTACCTGGATATTTTTTGATATGCTACGCGGCCGTAAGCCATCCGCAATGGGTACCTGTATTGGTGCTGTTGTTGGTTTGGTTGCCATTACACCTGCCGCAGGCTTTGTAAGTGTACCCCATTCGCTGGCTATTGGTATTATATCTGCTGTGGTAAGTAACCTGGTGGTAGAGTGGCGCACCCGTACCACAATTGACGATACATTAGACGTGTTCCCTTGCCACGGTGTAGGTGGTATGGTGGGTATGCTGTTAACCGGTGTATTTGCCAACCAAAATGTTAACCCTGGCAATACTACCGGCGACGGATTGTTTTTTGGTCATACTCATTTGTTCCTGATACAGCTGCTGGCGCTGGTGGCAACATCTATATTTTCTTTCTTTGGGTCGGTGTTATTACTAAAGATCACCGATATGATCTCTCCTTTAAGGGTATCAAAAGAAGATGAAGTATTAGGGTTGGATATCAGTCAGCATGGCGAAAAACTGTAGATTTTGACAAGGCTATCATAACATTGGTCGTCTGAAACTAATGAGAGGATAGGGGGGAATTATTATATTTGAAATAATAAACCTCAATCACCATGAAAAACCTATTGTCTTTTTTCCTTCTGTTATGTGCTATCACAACCGCAAATGCGCAAGATATCCCTGCGGATAGCGGTGTTTTCTTACTGCACAAATTTGAGCAGCACATAGGCAAGGAAACTTATAAGGTTTATAATTATAAAGATTCTAAAAAGTATGTGGTCGATTTTAAGTTTACAGATCG
This sequence comes from Mucilaginibacter sp., assembly GCF_041660805.1. Lineage (GTDB taxonomy): Bacteria > Bacteroidota > Bacteroidia > Sphingobacteriales > Sphingobacteriaceae > Mucilaginibacter. The sequence goes on from NZ_JBAZVP010000010.1 coordinate 135,220, forward strand.
CGGCCATCCAGTACCATTAAAAGCAACGTTGAGGGTAAACCCGGTTGCTGATCCGCTGGAACTGGTTATTAAAGGCAGCACCTCAAGGTTCTCTGCGGTTGATGACTCTATTAAAATAAAAGGCAGTTCCGTTTTTATGCGGGTTAATGATTCATCGTACACAAAAGCTATTAAGCCTTTCACTTTTCCAATTACAGGTTATTCACCGGCCACCGTTCAACAGGTGTTGCTGCAATACTGGAACAATAAAAAACAACCGGCAAGCATCAACACCTTGCCTTATGGTGCTTTACAAATAAAAAAGACAGGGGTTGATGAGCTTACTTTCAACAGTAAAAAAATTACATTTAACCGCTATACCATAAGCGGGTTAATTTGGGGTAACGAGTTACTTTGGACTGATAACGCCGGGAAACTGGTATGTATCCTCACCATTGATGCAGAGGGCGACAAAACCGAAATGATGCGTGAGCAATATGAAATATTATTGCCGGAGCTGATTAAACGCGCTGCAGGTTATGGTATGGAAGCATTTGCTAAAGTTGCGCCGAAACAGAAGGCGGGTTCAGGTATTATCGCTATTAAGGGTGGTAATATAGTTGATGTAGAAACCGGTTTTGCTTTTCCTAACGGCGTTTTGGTTGTAAAAAACGGCAAAATAGCCGGTGTTCACAAAGCGTATACATACCCCATACCCAAAGGCGCGCAGGTTATTGACGCAACCGGCAAAACCATTATGCCCGGCCTATGGGATATGCATGCCCACTTTGAACAAACAGAATGGGGCCCGGCTTACCTGGCAGCAGGCGTAACCACCGTGCGCGATTGCGGTAACGAACTGGGCTTTATTGATGCTATACAAAAAGCGATAGATAGCGGTAAAGGTATTGGGCCTAAGATATTAATGGCCGGCATTATTGATGGTAAAGGGCCAATGTCTCTTGGAATTATACAGGCAGACACTAAAGAAGAGGCCATTAAAGCGGTTGATAATTATAAAGCAAGGGGCTTTGATCAGATAAAAGTTTACAGCTCTGTAAAGCCTGCTATACTGAAAGTAATATGTGATGAAGCGCATAAGGTAGGCCTTACTGTAACCGGCCATATCCCCAGTGGAATGACCCTGAAAAGCGCTGTAGATTCGGGTTTAAACATGGTGAACCATGTGCAATATGTTTATTCGCTTATGAAAAAGAATAAAGACAGGTCTGTGAACTTTGAAGATTCTGTAAGTGTAGCGGCTATAAAATTTATTAAAGACCATAACACGGTTATAGACCCAACAATTGGTGTTTATGAACTGGCTTTCCGTAATGTTAAGGATGATATTACTAAAATGGAGCCTGCGTTTTATACCCTGCCATTACCTTTGCAAACCCAGTTTAAAACAACAGGAGAGGATTCGGCATCAGCGGCAACCAGGCGGCCAATGTTAAACAGTATGAGGCAATTGGTTAAAACGCTTTATGACGCGGGTGTGCCAATTGTTGCAGGTACGGATATGGGTTTCCCTGGTTTTAGTGTTTATCGCGAACTGGAACTTTACGTTGAAGCAGGTTTAACACCGGCACAGGCCATTAAAACCGGCACCATTATTCCCGCACAGGTTATGGGCCTGGATAAAAAGACCGGCTCTATCGCCACCGGTAAAAACGCCGACATTATTATTGTTGATGGTAACCCGTTAAACAATATCCGCGATATTAGGAATGTGCGGGTGGTTATAAAGGCAGGGAAGGTTTATGATCCTTCTACGGTACACAAAATGGTTGGGTTTAGTAAATAATAATGAACCGGGATTTAGCAGATTTTTAGGATTTAGAGATTTTAATTTGATTAGAAGTGTAGGTGTCCTGCTGAGCCTGTCGAAGCATTGCGGGCAAGGCCATTGCGCACGTCCTTCGACAAGCTCAGGATGACCCAAACAAACATATCCTGAATTTAATTCAGTATAGCTCCCGCAATGAGGCTAACTATATAGTTCTGGCTTAAACCGTTTTGCCAAATATCCTGTTGCTTTTTCAACGTCAATTTCGGCAACTACTACACCAGCTTCACCATAAGGCTGATGGGCAATACATTTCCCGTCAGGCGCTATAATGGAGCTTGTAGATTCCTGGTATTTCATCGCGTAACCCACGCTTGCAAAATAAATGGTGTTCTCCATTGCCCGCATCATCATCGCTTTTTCGTAATAGGGACTTTTGCTGTCGCCCCATTCGGTTATTGTTGTACCGTTTAAGTCGCTGCCCGTAAGGTGCGGGTGAAACACAACTTCGGCATCGTTACGTGCAGCCCACCTTACCGATTCGGGGTAACGGAACCCTTCATGACATATAGTGATGCCAAACTTTAAACCGTTTACTTCAAATAAACTGCGATTGGTACCAGCAACCCATATGTTATCCTCGGTAGGGTCAAGCTGGTTCTTGGTTTGGTAGCCCAATACTTCGCCTTCTTTTGATATTACCTGGGCTACGTTTAAAAATCTGTCGCCTTCATACCAGTCCATCGGTATAATTATAGCAATATTATTTGCCGCCGCTATCTCACATACCTTGGTTAATGCCGACTGCAACTCTTCGGGCGAAGCTTTTTCCACCTTATGGTCTGCAGCCGGATAGCCCGGGATGTATGATTCCGGGAAGCAAATTATTTCAGCCTGTTGTTCAATTGCATCCTTAACCAGCTTTTCTAACCAGTACAAGCAATCTTTGATAGATTTTGGAAATGGGGGCGAGGCTAATGCTATTTTCATATCAACTATAAACTCTTTAAATATTTAATGGTTACCGGTATTTGCGCGGCGTGGTCCGGGCTTTCATCTTCAATAAAATAATGCTTTATTCCTACCGCTTTAGCTGCCTTTAGTACTTCGGGCACATTGATTTGTCCGGTGCCTAAAGCTACATCATTTTTAATGGGGGTACCGCCGGTAAGATCATTGGCAACACCTTTGCGAATATCTTTCAGGTGCATCAGTTTCCAGCGTGATTTGTATTTGTATAACAGTTTAGCTGGGTCGGCACCACCATGAAAGGCCCAGAGCATATCCATCTCAAACGATACATATTGCGGGTTGGTGTTTTCTGCTATATAATCGAAAAGGGTACCGTTTTCATAAGGCCCAAATTCATAACCATGATTGTGGTAACAAAGGGTAATGCCGTTTTCTTTCAACACTTTGCCGGCGGCGTTAAAATCAGTAACGGCTTTTTTGGCATCATCAATAGTAAACGTTTTACCATGCGGGATCCAGGCCACCATTACATATTCCGACCCAAAAACTTTGGCAAGTCTTACAGCTCCCTGCGGGTTGCCTACTACCAAATTATAATCAAGCCCGATAGACGGCATTTTGATATTGCGCTCATCCAGTAATTTTTTAAACTCTTCCGGACTAATATTTTTTGGATTTGGCCCTTCCATTTCTGTAATGCCCAACGCCTTAATGGTATCAAGCGTAGCCACAACACTATTGGGGAAACTGGCGCGGTATGTATACGATTGCACACCTAATGGGTAGGTAAACAGCGGTTTGCCTTTTTGGGCAAAGCAGAAAGTTGATGCAATAAGAGTGAGTAAAACTAATGCGGATCTTTTCATAATGAAGCTTTGTATAGTGTAAAGTTAAAGTTTGAAATGGTGATTTTAGCACCTAAATAAAAAGTACTAATTAATGACAATCCGTTTAAGTACAATTTAAGATAATATCATACCTTTGCGGGCTCATAACAAATCATGAGCGATCAGATTAAACATGAATGCGGTGTGGCATTTATCCGCCTACTAAAGCCACTGTCATTTTACCAGCAAAAGTACGGCACTGCGCTGTACGGGTTAAACAAGCTTTACCTTTTAATGGAAAAACAGCACAATCGTGGCCAGGATGGCGCGGGGGTGGCTACCATTAAACTGGATATTGAACCGGGCAAACGCTACATTAGCAGGCACCGTTCAATGGCTTCAAACGCCGTTGCTGATATATTTGAATACATCCAGAAAAAATTTGCTGAGATCCAAAAGGAAACGCCTGAGAAAATGGCCGATGCCGAATGGCTTAAAGAACATGTTAGCTTTACCGGCGAAGTGTTGTTAGGCCACCTGAGGTACGGTACTCATGGCAAAAACAGTATTGAAAGCTGCCACCCTTTTCTTCGTCAAAACAACTGGATGACCCGTAACCTGGTTATTGCCGGTAACTTTAACATGACCAATGTTGATGAGTTACTGCAGCAGTTATATGACCTGGGCCAGCATCCAAAGGAAAAAGCCGATACTATTACTGTTCTTGAAAAAATGGGTCATTTTATTGATACCGAAAATCAGGGATTATTTGATCAGTATAAACGCGAAGGCCTTAACGATAACATGGAGATCAGTAAAATGATAGCCAATGATATGGATGTGGCTAAAATATTGCGCAAATCTGCCAAGAACTGGGATGGTGGTTACACCATTGCAGGGATATTGGGCCACGGTGATGCCTTTGTAATGCGCGACCCTGTTGGTATACGCCCGGCGTTTTATTATTATAACGACGAGATTGTAGTTGCCGCCTCTGAACGCCCTGCTATACAAACCGCCTTTAATATCCCTATTGAAGAGATTAAAGAAATTAAGCCCGGCCATGCGCTTATTGTTAAAAAGAACGGTAAGATCACTGAAGACATGTTTAGCGAACCATTGGAGAAAAAAGCATGCTCGTTTGAGCGTATCTATTTCTCTCGTGGCAGCGATGCTTCTATTTACCGCGAGCGTAAGCAATTAGGCAGGTTACTTTGTCCGCAGATATTAAATTCGATTAACAACGATATCAAAAATACGGTATTCTCTTATATCCCTAACACTGCCGAAGTTGCTTTTTATGGCATGGTAGAGGGAGTGCATAAGTATATTAAAAAATACCAGCGCGACAGGCTTCTGAACCGCGAGGATAAGATAAGTGAAGAGGAATTAACGGAAGTATTATCTCTTGCACCACGTGTAGAGAAAATAGCTATTAAAGATGTTAAGCTTCGTACTTTTATAACCCAGGATGCCGACCGCAGCGAAATGGTTGCCCACGTATATGATACTACTTACGGGTTGATCAATAAAGATGCCGATACACTGGTTGTGCTTGATGATTCAATTGTGCGTGGTACTACATTAAAACAAAGCATCCTGAAGATACTTGACAGGCTTGGCCCTAAAAAGGTAGTAGTGGTATCGTCAGCCCCGCAAATCCGTTATCCGGATTGCTATGGTATTGATATGTCACGTATGGGTGAGTTTGTTGCTTTTGAAGCAGCTATCAGCTTGCTGAAAGAGCAAGGCAAAGAGAATATTATTACTGAGGTTTACCAAAAATGTAAGGATAGCTCTAAACTGGCCAAGGAAGATGTTGTTAACTATGTAAAGGCTATTTATGCTCCATTTACAGATCAGGAAATATCTGACCGTATAGCTAAGATCATTACACCAAAAAATATTAAGGCTAAGGTTGAAGTGCTTTACCAAACATTAGACAATTTACACATTGCGTGCCCTGACCATACCGGCGACTGGTACTTTAGCGGCGACTACCCAACCCCCGGCGGTAACAAGGTTGTTAACCGTGCTTTTGTTAACTGGATGGAAGGTAAGAACCAAAGAGCCTATATGTAAGCGTTTAGGGATTAGAGAATGGTGATTAGAGATTAGTTGCCGGTTCCTTAAAATATAAAGAGCGATAGATTTTCTATCGCTCTTTTTTTGTGTTGATTTCTTGCGTTAGGGATAAAAGCGGATACCGGCCTGTGCCTAATGCCTGTGCAGTATGAGTGGATAGCCCGGCCGCAGGCAACGCCCAGGATACAACTTAACTACCTGCCGGTGCCGAAAAAATGAAATGGGTAACCAGCCTGTCTATTAATACCAATGAGGCTATGATGAGTGCTATACCTGCAACCTCGTTAAGGCGGTGTACTAATTTAGGGGATATACGGTCACGGAGTTTATTGGCATAAAATGCCTTAGTGGTATCAAGCCCAAACTGTACTATCAGTATGGTGATGAACATAGTGGCTATTTTAAGCGACCTGTTATGTACCCCCTGATGGTATACTGTACTGGCAGCACCAATAACAACCGTCCAATGGAAGAGGATGGTTGGGTTAAATATGCACATCACAAAGCCCTTAAAGAAATAACCTGCACGGTTTATTTTGTTAGGTATTACATTTTTATAATTAACATCGGCTTTTTTAAAGATGTAATAAACACCTATAGTGAATAATACAACGCTGCCAACCACGCCGGCAACAGTCTTATCGTTGGCGGATACGTCAAAATATTGCGACCCGAATAGGATGGCGCCCACAAAAACCATATCACTGCAAACCACGCCAAGTGCTAAAGCAACGCCCGCGTGGAAGCCTTTTTCAATGCTGGTTTTTATTAATGCGAAAAAAACCGGGCCGGTAATAAACGTAAGCACTAAACCAAACCCAATTCCCGAAATAATAGCTTCTATCATTAATTAAGGCTTATATCCCTTGTTTTTGTCCTGGTAAAAAATCAGGACACTAATATGCAACTTTTATATGTTAACTAACAAACTTTAAAATTGTGATTTATATTTTGAAAAATTTATGGCCATAATTATAAAAATTAATTTAAGTTTAGTGTTTTAAACACACCAATATTAATAACCTAATTAAGTAATGGAACAAAACAATACTAAAAGCTATGGTTCAGCACTGTATACACTGGCAACGGTGTTTTTCTTTTGGGGCTTTTTAGCTGCCTCTAACGGTATTTTTATACCTTTTTGCAAGGCACATTTTAGTTTAACACAATTTGAATCGCAATTAATTGACTTTACTTTTTACGGAGGGTACTTTATTGGGTCATTAGGACTATATTTTGCATCAGCAGTTTCCCGTGTCGATATCTTAAACAAGTTAGGTTACAAGAACGGTATTGTAATTGGTTTAGTAATATCAGCTATTGGTGCCTTAATAATGGTGCCTGCTATTAACTCAGGCTCATTTGCTTTTATATTGGCCACTTTCTTTGTAATAGCATTAGGTTTCTCTTTACAACAAACCGCTGCCAACCCGTTTGTGGTGGCATTAGGTACGCCTGAAACAGGCTCAAACCGCCTCAACTTTACCGGTGGTGTAAATAACTTTGGCAGTATTATGGGCCCGGTTGTGGTAAGTATCGTTTTGTTTGGTTCGGCCAGCAAACTGATAAAACCAGAGGATGTACAAATATCATCAGTAAATAATCTCTATTATATATTGGCAGGCTTGTTTCTGGCAGTGGCATTATTCTTTTGGATATCAAAACTGCCAAGCGTAACCAGCGACGAAAAAATAGAACCAAGCCACAAAGCGAACCTTCCATTAGGGATCATATTTATCGCTTTCCTTTTAATTTTGATTGCAGGGCCGGCAAGCATAGCTACAGGTATTCCGCAATCATACTATGTTTATGCATCGTTGATCATTATTCTTGCGTCGCTTATCGGTTCGGTATCGGCAGCAGGCAAAAGCAAGGCTGGTTGGGGCGCTATGCAGTACCCACAATTGGTTTACGGTATGATAGCCATATTTACCTACGTAGGTACCGAAGTTACCATACAAAGCAACATGGGGGCTTTATTGGAAACACAGGCTTTTGGCGGCTATAAAGCATCAGAAATTGCACCATTTATTTCCCTGTACTGGGGTAGTTTAATGATAGGCCGCTGGACGGGCGCTATCGGTGCTTTCAACTTATCAAAAACAACCAAGATACTTTTAACCGTAATTGTTCCTTTTGTAGCATTTGGCGTTGTATTGCTGGTTAACCATTTAAGTGGTACCAATGTAGGCAATCTGTACGTTTACGCGGTTTGTGTGGTTGTATTAATCATCGGTTTCCTTTATGGCCAGCAAAAACCTATCCGCACACTGGCGGTGTTTGGTATTTTAGGAGTGATATTTATGCTTATTGGTTTAATGACAACCGGTATGGTAGCCATATTCGCTTTTATTAGCGGTGGTTTATGCTGCTCAATTATGTGGCCGTCAATCTTCTCATTATCTGTTACCGGCTTAGGTAAATACACCAGCCAGGGATCGGCATTTTTAATTATGATGATCCTGGGTGGGTCTATCATTCCGCCGGTGCAGGGTATACTGGCTGATACCAGCGGTATCCACTTATCATACATTGTGCCTGTAATTGGCTTTGCTTATCTGGCATTCTTTGCCTGGAAAGCCGGTGCTATTTTGCGGAAACAAGGTATTGATATTGACCACGTAGAGGTATCAGGAGGACACTAATCTATATTTTAGTCATTGAGTCATTTACTTCGCTGTCATTAGTTCATTGAAGTTGTTTATGAATGACTCAATGGCCTAATGACTCAATGATAAAAAATGAAACCCAGTTTCGATAATATTTTCATGAATCTGGCAACCGACCTGGCCAAACGCTCACATTGCGTTAAGGCCCAGGTCGGTGCCGTTTTAGCTAAAGACACACGCATTATATCAATAGGTTATAATGGCCCGCCCGCGGGTACCCATAATTGCGATGAGGAGTGGCCTGAGATAGGTTGCGCCCGCGATTCAAAAGGAAGTTGTTCGCTTGCGCTGCACGCCGAGGAAAACGCCATATTATATGCGGTAAAGAATGGTGCTAATTTAGAAGGCGCTACTTTGTATACTACACTATCGCCATGTTTGCCATGTGCCCGGCTCATATTTTCTGCCGGGATAAAACATGTTTACTTTGATAAATCATATGCCCAGTACAAAGGTTTGGTGAGCGATGAAGGTGTAGATTTTTTGAACAGATTTGGCGTAAGCGCGGTAAAGGTGAGCGACGCTGTCTGAATCAGAATTTTCAGGATTTTACAATTAACAGAAGGATAAGTCTATTCTGAAAATCGCTTAATTCTGCAAATTCTGATTTTGATTACAAAAGCGGCTCTACTTTATCCAGCGCAAATTGCAACTGTTGCTCGGGGGTAAGATTGGTGTTATCCAGTATAATGGCATCATTGGCCCTTACCAGCGGGCTTTCGGTACGGGTGGTGTCTGCATAGTCGCGATGGGCTAAGTTCTCAAAAACCTCTTCTAATGTTATTTCCGGGTTTTTGGTGTGGATCTCTTTGTAACGGCGTTCGGCACGTACTTTTGGGTCGGCGGTCATGAAAAATTTTAAAGAGGCATCCGGGAAAACGGCTGTTCCTATATCGCGGCCATCCATCACAATATTTTTTGATTTACCCATACGCTGCTGCTGTTTCACCATTTCGCGGCGAACTTCGCGTAAGGCAGATACTTCACTTACCTTTTCAGAAACGGGCATCAGGCGTATCTCTTCAGATACTTCCTCGTCATTAAGGGTGATATGCGTTTCATAATCGCGCGAGTGGAAATTTAAGTGGATGTTTTTCAGGGCTTCCTCAATTTGCGCGTGATCGGTTGAGTCGATATTATTTCTCAAAAAATATAATGCAACCGCACGGTACATTGCACCACTATCAACATATATAAAATGTAGCTTTTTTGCTAAAGCCTTTGCCAGGGTACTTTTACCGCATGATGAATAGCCATCAATTGCTACCACTATATTTTTGCTCATCGGGGAACGAAGTTACGGTTTTTGGCGATTAGTTGATGATATGAATAGCCCATAGTACTTATTTTTGGTCGATAAAACCTTTCATTCAAATAACCTAATCCAAGATAATCAACTAAATTTGGCCATGAACTTTAATAAAGCCGACCTGCAAAAAGAAATTTCTTATAAAACATCACGCAGCGGCGGTAAGGGCGGGCAAAACGTTAACAAGGTATCTACCAAAGTAGAGCTGTTGTTCCCTATAAATGATTCGGAATTATTTACTGATGAAGAGAAGCTGTTACTAAACGAAAAATTGCAAAACCGCTTTAATAAAGATGGCTATGTACAGGTTATATGTGATGAGGAGCGCAGCCAGTATCTGAATAAAGAAATAGCGGTTGAGCGCCTTGTGGTATTACTTACCAACGCCCTGCATAAACCTAAAATAAGAAGACCCAGCAAGGTGAGCAAAGCGGCCAGGCTGGCCCGATTAGGTAATAAAAAAATGCAGGCAACTAAAAAAGATAACCGCAAACGGAACTTTGATATCAATTAAAACGGTACAATACAGTTAACGACCCCCACTGGTGGCTGTGTACCATCTGCTTAACATCTTTGGTATTAAATATAGCAGACAGGTCAAATATAAAACGGCCGCCGGCATAACTTGCGCCCAATTGATTGCTAAACATAACCGGTTTAATATCGCCGGTTACTTCTTGCGTTCCGGCTTCAGGGTGGTCCTTAAATAAACTTCCCTGCACGGTAGCATCATAAGCCACTACATTAATTTGAGGTTTGTAGTAAAAAAATAATTCGTGCTGGTGTAATAAATTTGCATTGCTGTTTTTGCTGGCGGTGCTTTGGGTACTTACCGATTGAAACAGCTGGTTAAAATTACCTAAGCGCAGCATTGGCCCAACACCCGCACCTGTAAACCCGTTGCCCAGGTTTGCATAGCTTGTTAAGCTAATATCGGCCCAGGCAGATCTTCCTAATAGCTTGTTGTACTCGGCACTCAGGTTAAGTTCTGCATCGTTCCTGATCTGGTATTGCCAGCTGTTGAGGTGATAAAAACCAAATGTATTGTGGATGAACTTTTGGATAGGGTAGCCACCGGCAGCAGGCCCTACAATCCCAATTTTAGCACTCAGTTTTAAATTACTTTCGTTTTTATACAGCAAATTTAATGATGAGCCAATATAAAGGTAGCCTGCAAAAGGCCTGTCGAGATATTCAATTGATGGTAAATAACCCGATTGCGCGTTGTATATTTTTTGCCCGATCTCAAAACCTAAAACCTTGTTGGCCAGGTTAGAATTCGCTTTGTTTACATCAAGTGCATGGCGGTAATAAATGAAAAAGCCGTTGGTATAATACCTGTCAGATCCCTGCCCCAGGAAAGAATCATTATCAGACTGAAAGCCGGCCTCGTTTCCGCGATTCTGTGCAAATGTGCTAAGGCCTGTAAAAAGGCATGCGGCTAATGCAATAAGTTTTAATTTCATGTAGGGCTCTTAATAAATAGGTTCGCTAAAATATAAAAAGCAGGGATATTTTCCCTGCTTTTTATACATGTAGTTTTATTTTAATTAATGCTGTAAATATGCATTAGGTACGTTCTTAGGCTTATAATCAATACCGTAAGCATGTTTAATAAGCAAAGACACGGTTTCGGATATGGTTTTTTCCTGCCGGTGCACTTGAGGTAAACGCCCCATCATTGCATAACTGATAGGGTTTACCGCCGGGATAAAGGTTTCCCATTCATAATTCTTGCCCCAGATAAGGCCTTTAACGGTCATGGTTAAATCTGCCGAATTTTGAATCAGGAAATTAAGCATTTCTGCAGACGCATTTCCATTCTGATTAACGGTATGAAAAACAGGAGTGTGGCCACCAAAGTCATATTCATCAATAGCGGCTTTAGCGTTTATATCGGCGCCATATTGTAACAATATTACTGCGCAGTCCAGACTGTTATATTCAGCACAAAAATGCATTAAGGTGCCGCCTGTTAAAGGAGTGTAAGCATTATTGTACAGCGAGTATGTTTTGAATATAGCTGCAGCATCGTCATTTAAAACTTCTTTAAGCCCTTTAGCATCATGAGCCAAAACCGATAGCAATGCCTTATCTTCAAATTTAAGGCCTGCGTTTATAAAAGCTCTTACGCAATCCTTAAACCTGTTGCTACGGTAATACATTTCAACCATGGTAGTAAAAAGCGGCACCCCATTATGAATTTCATTAGGGTTGCCGCCTTCTTTAAAATATTGTTGTATGCCTTCAACAGAGTGCACCTCAATGTCATAAAGCATTTGGCTAAAATCTGGCATAAATAACAGAATAAGATCGTGACCTATAATATTTTAGTCCGTTTAAAAAGGGAATCCCCATTTTTAAACGCCTGCTATTAATTTACTGCTAGGGTAACCTTCTCTTTTTCTTTAACCGTTAAATCTATCGCATCAGTTACTTTCTCATCCAATAGGGCCAGTGTAATAACTTCGCGCATATCAGTTACGTAATGGAACTGCAGATCTTTAATATAATCCTCTTTTATCTCCAAAATATCCTTTTGGTTTGATTTGCATAGAATTATCTCCTTGATATTAGCACGCTTAGCGGCCAGTATCTTTTCTTTTATACCGCCAACAGGTAACACACGGCCACGCAGGGTTATCTCACCCGTCATGGCTAAATGAGGTTTTATTTTACGCTGAGTGAATGCTGATACCAGCGCTGTTAGCATGGTAACACCTGCTGATGGGCCATCTTTAGGGGTAGCGCCTGCCGGTACGTGAACGTGCACATCCCATTGCTCAAACAGTTTTGGGTTAATATCAAAGAAACCGGCATGTGCCCTTAAGTAGGCCAGTGCAATAGTTACCGATTCCTTCATTACATCGCCCAGGCTGCCGGTTAAAGTAAGCTTACCATTACCCGGACTTAAACTGGCTTCGATGAATAATATATCGCCGCCAACCGATGTCCAGGCAAGGCCTGTTACCACGCCAGCCGTATCGTTATTTTCATACAGGTCTTTATCATAAAAAGGAGCGCCTAATATCTTCTCCACTTCTTTTTTGTTTACCTGCGGATTGTAGGGCTCTGCCATAGCTATATTTTTAGCTACACCACGGATAACAGAACCTATTCTTTTTTCCAGTGCCCTAACGCCTGATTCACGGGTATAATCTTCAATCAGTTTTTCCAGTATATCACCTTTTACTACCACATCTTTAGCCGTTAAGCCATGGGCCTCGCGTTGTTTGGGCAATAAGTGTTTTTTGGCTATTTCTATCTTTTCTTCAATGGTATAACCGTTCACCTCAATTATCTCCATACGATCAAGCAAAGCGGGCTGTATGCTGCTCAATGAATTGGCCGTGGCTATGAACATTACGTTAGACAGGTCAAAATCCATCTCTACGTAGTTATCATAAAAAGTGCTGTTCTGTTCAGGATCAAGCACCTCTAATAAGGCAGACGATGGGTCGCCCCTGAAATCAGTACTAACCTTATCTATCTCGTCCAATATAAATACCGGGTTAGCAGCGCCTGCCTTTTTTACCGATTGTATAATGCGGCCGGGCATTGCGCCAATATATGTTTTGCGGTGACCGCGAATTTCGGCTTCGTCACGCACGCCACCCAGGGCCATACGCACGTATTTACGGCCTAATGCTTTGGCAATTGATTTGCCTAAAGATGTTTTACCAACTCCCGGAGGGCCAACCAAACAAAGGATAGGGGCCTTCATGTTGTGCTTTAATTTAAGCACAGCCAGGTATTCTATAATGCGTTGTTTTACTTTATCAAGGCCAAAATGGTCTTTATCCAACACCTTTTGGGCACGTTTAAGATCGAAGTTGTCTTTAGTAAATTCATTCCATGGCAGGTCAAGCAATAGCTCCAGATAGTTGATCTGTATAGAATAATCTGCCGCGGCAGGATTGGTACGGGTCAGTTTCTCCAATTCTTTGGCAAAATGGCCTTTAACTTCCTTGTCCCACTTTTTCTTCATGGCACGCTTGCGCAGGTTCTCTATTTCCAGGTCGGGTGATGTTCCGCCCAGTTCTTCCTGAATGGTTTTTAGCTGCTGATTCAGGAAATAGTCCCGTTGCTGCTTATCCAGGTCAACCCTTACTTTGGTTTGTATCTGGTTCTTTAGCTCCAGCATTTGCAGGTCGAGCGTTAAATGCTCCAGTACAATGTTTATCCTGTCACGCAGGCTGGGGGTTTGCAACAGCACCTGTTTGGCAGCCATATCAGCATTCATATTTGACGATATGAAATTGATAAGGAACGATGTGCTTTCAATATTACGGATAGCAATCCCTGCCTCGCTCGGTATATTTGGCGATAGCTGTATAATATTCATGGCCATGTCCTTAACGGATGATACCATGGCCTTAAACTCTTTATCTTCTTTAGCTTTAACCTCTTTAAAAGGCTCTAAAGTAGCCTTTATGTATGGTTCACTTTGTACCTCGTCTTTTAAAATAAAACGCTTTTTACCTTGCAGTATCACCGTGGTGTTACCATCTGGCATTTGCAGCATTTTTATAATTAAAGCAATAGTACCTACCTTGTGTAATTGGGCAAAAGTGGGGTCTTCAATACTCACATCCTGCTGGGCAACAACGCCAATTAAGCGGCTGCCTTTATTGGCATCACGTATCAGCTTAATAGATTTATCCCTGCCAACAGTTATAGGAATTACCACTCCCGGAAACAGCACAGTGTTACGAAGCGGCAGTATTGGTAAAAATTCGGGTACCTCCTCATTGTTCATCTCCGCTTCATCTTCTGATGACATCAACGGGAAAAACTCAGAATCTTCATTAATAGAAGGCATTGTATTTTTAAAATCAAACGGATCGTAACTCATTAATCACTTGTTATGTATAATAATTAAACGTCATATTGTCAGCCATAGCGGGGCCCGGCTTAATCACATGGGTTAATTATTAATAGTTATATATTCAAATATACTGTTTCAAGAGCTATGCCAATATAAATTAATTCGGACAGGTAAATGGGTTGTATTTATAAGTTGCTCATTTATTGTGCTTTGTGTGTATGAAATAAATAAGCCAGATTTAATTAAATTTAAACGGAAGTGGAAAAAAAGTCATGTTAATTAACACGGATTTAAATTGCAAACTTCCCGAGTTCAAATTTATTGTTCACATTAAATAAATTATTAACAAATTGCAGCCCCCATATAATAATTTGCTGCAAATAGTAGTTAATGTATTGTTATAGGGTAAACTGTAAAGTACTTAATGAGGCTGTCGGCGATTATATCTCTAATTATCTTTACCTCGCTCGATTCATCGGCACAAAACGCTTATGTAAAATTGGGTCAGCAAGCATTTATGGACGGAAATTTTAAATCTGCCGTGATGCAACTGGAGAAAGCATGCCTTGTTGATTCTACCAATTCCAACGCTTACTGGATGCTGGGATACTCTTATTACCACAGCGAAAATTACCGCAAATCAATTGCGGCTTATTCAAAAGCCATTTACATTAATCCGGTTGATGCTACTGCTTACTATTACAGGGCGAGGGCCAAAGGTTATTTAGGGAAAGATGCTTCCTTATCACCACAGGAGCGGGAGAAATACTTGCTGGGTGCCATCTTCGATCTGACTAAAGCCATTGCTATTGACCCTACCGAGCAAATTAAATGCTTCCAAACACGTGGTATTGCTTACCGCGAATACGGGATATTTAAACTACAGCCTAATTCGCATACTTATGACAAGGTACGCGGCACTAATTCATTAAGGGCATCAATTACAGATCTGGAAAAAGTGTTGAACAGCAACCCGGGGCGGTCTGATATTGCTTCGCTTATTGAGCTTTCAAAAGAAAAACTGGCATCGGCTGTAGGCCATCACTAATTAAAACTCTCCTTTAATGCGGTAGCTGTTTCCGCCCATTACTTTCACCTTTTGTGTTTTTTCTATCAGGTAAAAAATGCCGGGCATGTAAGTCAGCTTTTCGGTAGTGCTGTAAAGAATGTTGTGGGTATCATTCTCAATTTCAATAGCGGTTACCTTCCCGTTTTCTCTGCATATAGTTATATAGCGGGTTTTTAACTCGGGATATTTGGCTTTGTAAGTAATATTAGTTGCTGTTGAATCAACAGAATAGCTCCTGTTCCAGGCGGGTTTGTTAATGTCGCTTTCGGTAAACAGGTTTAGTTCCCTTGCCCAATTGGGGATATTAACTTTCTTGCTTTCTGTAGTGCCATTATGGGCAACAGATTTATTTACCTGCTTATTCAGGCGGGTTAACCGGGTGGCTTCATTTTTAAAGTACTCTTTAATATCAAAGAACTTTACCTGCGCGCCGGTTTCTTTTATCGCCGGTTTACAGGCGTAGCTAAAGCATAAAAGCAATGCTACGCCTGTAACTGAGCTGTATTTTAAGAATCGCTTATACCAATACATTACCGGTCATTTCTGCAGGGATTGGTACGCCTAATATTTGCAATATGGTTGGTGCAATATCGCCCAGCTTACCATCTGCCACATGCTTAACATCGTTATCAATAATAATACAAGGCACCAGGTTGGTTGTATGCGCTGTGTTTGGCGAACCATCTTCATTGATCATATAATCAGCATTACCATGGTCGGCAATTATGATGAATGAGTAACCATGTTTTAAGCCCGTTTCAACCACTGCTTTTGTGCAGGCATCTGCTGTTTCGGCAGCCTTAACTACCGCGCTGAAAACGCCTGTATGGCCAACCATATCGGTATTGGCAAAGTTAAGGCAAACAAAATCCGGCCACCCGGCCTCCAGTTCAGGAATAATGGCATCGCGGATCCCTTCGGCACTCATCTCCGGTTGCAGATCATAAGTAGCTACCTTTGGCGATGGTACTAACAAGCGTTTTTCATTAATGAACTCTTTTTCGCGCCCGCCCGAGAAGAAGAAGGTTACGTGCGGATATTTTTCGGTCTCGGCAATGCGGATCTGATTCTTATCAGCGGCTTCTAAAACCTCGCCTAAAGTTTTGGTCAGATCATCCTTGCGAAACACCACTTTTACATTCTTAAATGTCTCGTCGTAAGAGGTCATGGTAACATAGTGCACATTCAGCGGGTGCATATTATACTCAGGGAAAGGCTTTTGCGTAAGCGCCAGCGAAATTTCGCGGCCCCTGTCTGTACGGAAATTAAAGCAGATCACTACATCGCCTTCTTTTATCACCGCAACAGGTTTGCCATCACTGTCAACACGTACTATCGGCAAAATAAATTCGTCGGTAACACCTTCGGCATATGATTTTTGGATGGATGCTAAAATATTTTGTGAGGCTTCCCCTTCGCCGTTAACCATCAGGTCGTAAGCTTTTTTAACACGCTCCCAGCGGTTGTCACGATCCATGGCATAATACCTGCCAATAGCTGATGCCAGTTTTACAGGGGTACCATAAATATGCTCCTCTAGCTCAGTAATGAATTTTAAGCCGGAATTAGGGTCGGTATCACGTCCGTCTAAAAACGCGTGGATAAATACTTTTTCCAACCCCAATGAATTGGTAGCATCTGTTAACCCTTTTAAATGGGCTATGTGGGCGTGTACGCCGCCATCACTCACAAGGCCTATAAAGTGTACATCCTTATTGTTTTGCTTAGCGTAATCAAAAGCCTCAACTAAAGCTTCGTTCTGTACAAACTCGTTATCAATAACGGCTTTATTAATACGGCCCAATTCCTGGTAAACCACGCGGCCGGCACCTAAATTCATGTGGCCTACTTCCGAATTGCCCATTTGTCCTTCTGGCAAGCCAACTGCAAGGCCCGATGCTTCGAGCTTTGAGTTTGGATACTGCGCAATCATCGAATCAAAAAACGGTGTATTGGCGGCCACAATGGCGTTTGATTTATCGTTACGGCCGTATCCCCAGCCATCAAGAATAATTAATGCAAGTTTTTTTTTGTTTTCCACAATGCAAATATAAAAGCAACGTTTAAACATTGTAATTTAAATTGGTTTATTTTTGTTGCAACATTTCTTTGGTTTATTGGTCATATACATATCATGAAGCTAAGTTATACGCCGATCCTTTTATTGTTGTTTATGGCCCCGGCCATTTGCCAGGCAGAGCCTGGTGATAAACAGGCAGGGCCTATTGATAAAATAGCCGAATTGATAAAGCAAGGTAATGTGCATGAACTTGCCAAATACTTTGCCGCTAATGTTGATATGGCCGTATTGGATAATACCAATGTGTACTCAAAAACCCAATCTGAACTTATTCTTGAGCGTTTTTTTAAAGAAAATAAACCCCTCTCTGTTAAGATATTCCATCGCGTAAGCTCAAACGCAAATTATAATTTTGCGGTGCTGATACTAAATACCGATAAGGGAAAATACCGGGTTTCTTTTACACTTAAGGAGGTGGCAAAACAAATGGTGATCATTGATCTGCGTATAGAAACGGAAAAAACCTAATTACTCGTCAATTGTTCTTACTTTTGAAACTCAAAAAATCAAAAGGTTTGGACAAAAAACTTATACACAAATTTATTACTGCTGCTTTAAGTGAAGATGTAGGCGATGGTGACCACACTTCATTAGCTACTATTGAAGCAGGCACACAAGGCAAAGCACAATTATTAGTAAAAGATACCGGGATACTGGCTGGTGTTGAACTGGCCAAAGAAATTTTCCATATAGTTGACCCTAATTTAAAGCTGGAAGTTTTTTTGAATGACGGCGCAGAAGTAAAACCAAAGGATATTGCCTTTGTGGTTGAAGGTGATGCCCAAAGCATTCTAAAAGCAGAGCGGCTGGTGCTTAACTGCATGCAGCGCATGAGCGGTATTGCTACCAAAACCAATGAAATTGCAGATATGTTGCAAGGTACCAATACTAAAGTTTTAGATACCCGCAAAACTACTCCCGGTTTGCGTTATCTGGAGAAATGGGCGGTGCGCATAGGCGGAGGGGTTAACCACCGTTTTGGTTTGTATGATATGATCCTGATCAAGGATAATCATGTCGATTACTCCGGCGGCATTCGCAGGGCTATTGAAAATGCTAATAACTACATTAAAGAAACAGGCAAAAAGCTGGCAATAGAAATTGAGGTAAGGAACATTGATGAGCTGGAGCAGGTACTGCAAACAGGCAATGTGAACCGCATTTTGCTTGATAATTTTAATTTTGACGACTTGAGGCAGGCTGTAAACATGATAGAGGGCCGGTATATTACAGAAGCATCAGGCGGTATCACCAGTGATAATGTTCGTGACTATGCAGACTGCAGGGTTGATTATGTATCTGTTGGGGCGCTTACACATTCTGTAAAAAGTTTAGACCTCAGCTTAAAGGCTGTAAAATTATAATGATATATTGCGTAGTATAACATCAATTTAATATTATTGCAGACAGATGCTATCAATCTACTCGATTTCAGCGCTTATTCTGGCTTATCTCTTTGGTTCAATCCCTACTGCGGTATGGATAGGCCAGGCGTTTTACAATGTTGATGTAAGGGAGTATGGCAGCGGCAACGCGGGTGCAACCAATACTTTCAGGGTGCTTGGCAAAAAAGCGGGCATCCCGGTTATGCTGCTTGATATTTTAAAAGGATGGACGGCAACTAACCTGGCTTATGTAATAGGGGTTGCTACCACCGGCGCTTACCATTCTATCGCGTTCACCAACTACGAACTTGCATTGGGCATAGCCGCCGTAATGGGGCACTTATTCCCAATTTTTGCGGGTTTTAGAGGGGGGAAAGGAATAGCCACACTTTTTGGAATGATATTGGCTATTAACTTACCGGCATCTTTACTTTGCGTTTTTGTTTTTATGGCAACCTTGTTTATAACCAGGTATGTATCATTAAGCTCAATAATGGCCGGTTTTGCATATCCCATCGGTGTAACATTTATCTTCCCGGTGTATATTAAATCGGTCATAATATATGGCATGTGTATATGTATATTAATATTAGTTACCCATCAAAAAAATATAGAACGTTTATTAAAAGGTAAAGAGTCAAAAGTTAACTTATTCAAAAAGAAAAAAACCGCCTGACTTACCATGAAAAAAATTAGACTATTATCCGCACTGGCTATTGCCATTACATTTTACTCATGCTCAACTGTACCGCTTACCGGCCGCTCACAATTTAACGTAGTAAGCGATGATCAGGTAAACCCTGCGGCAGCGGCCAGTTACAAACAACTGTTATCAGACCCTAAAACAAAAGTTATATCAACCGGTACCGATGCGCAGCGTGTAAAGCGTATAGGCAACCAATTGGCTGTAGCTATTGAACAATATTTAAAAGCTAATGGCTATGCCGACCAGTATAATTTTCAGTGGGAATTTAACCTGATACAAAGCCCCGAAGTTAATGCATGGTGTATGCCCGGTGGTAAGGTTGCTGTATATAGCGGCATATTACCTATCACACAAACAGATGCCGGTTTAGCTACTGTTATGGGTCACGAGATTGGTCATGCTATAGCAAAACACTCTGCCGAAAGAATGTCGCAGCAAATGCTTCTACAGGCTGGTGGTGCTGCGGTGGGCGCAGCAACAGGTAATAAATCGCAGGTTACACAAGCTGTTGTTAATCAGGCTTATGGAATTGGCGGGCAAGTTGCTTTACTAAAATATTCGCGCAACCAGGAGTCTGAAGCAGACCGTTTAGGTTTAACCTTTATGGCAATGGCCGGTTATGATCCGCATATGGCGGTTACTTTCTGGCAGCGTATGGCGGCTCAAAACAAAGGTGGTTCACCGCCGGAATTTTTAAGCACGCACCCGTCCGATGCTACACGTATAGCTAATATTCAGAAATTAATACCTGAAGCAATGAAATATTATAAACAGTAAATAATTGGTGATAATATATTGACCACAAAGGTCACAGAGATTTTCTTTGTGACCTTTGTTTTTTTATTTCTTTGTGATGATTTTATAAACTTCAATAGCAAGTTCTTAAATTATGGCTACTTCTAAATCCCGCTTTTTAACCGCTCAATGGAAAAATCTTGTAATGCTTAATTATGAAGTTGATCCCGAGATACTAAAACCCTACCTGCCTGCCGCTACTGAAATTGACCTTTGGCAGGGTAAAGCATTGGTGAGCATGGTGGGTTTTGTGTTTAAAGAAACCCGTGTGCTGGGCATTAAGTGGCCGTTCCATGTAAATTTTGAGGAGGTAAACCTACGTTTTTATGTACGCCATTTTGATGGTAAGGAATGGAAACGTGGTGCTGTATTTATTAGCGAAATAGTACCCAAAAGCATGATTGTACTGATAGCTAACAACCTTTATAAAGAACATTACCGTGCGCTGCCCATGCGGCATTCAATTACTAAAGCCGGCCCAAATCATACACAATTTTTGTATGAGTGGAAACTAAAAGGCAAATGGAATAAAATAGGGGCTACTGTAAGGAACAGCCTTGCCCAAATAGAAGCAGGCAGCCAGGAGGAATTTATATTTGATCATTACTGGGGATATAACCGACTTACCGATTATAAGACCATGCAATACCAGGTAGAGCATATTGCCTGGCAAATAGCCGAAGTAAAGGATTTTGTTTTTGAAGCGGATATTGAAGAGCTTTACGGAAAGCAGTTTGTGCCCTATTTAAGTGTGAAGCCATTCTCGGCATTTTGGGCCAATGGTTCAGATATAGCCGTTAGGATTGCGGATAAGTTGTTGCTTGACCCAATACTTCCAGGATAGCCTTGGCTTTTAATAAACATTCTTCATACTCCCGCTCCGCATCGGCATGGTAGGTAATTGCGCTGCCTACATGGAACGATAAATATTTTTTGGACGAATTGTACAGCAGCGTACGGATCACTACGTTAAAATCAAAATCATCATCCCCACTAAAATAGCCTATCGCACCTGAATATACCCCACGTTTGCTGCGTTCATACTGTTCCATCAGTTGCATGGCGCTTATTTTTGGTGCACCCGTCATGCTACCCATAGGGAAAGTATTCCTGACAGCTTCAACAGCCGTAACGTCATCCCTTATTTCACACACCACAGTTGATACCATTTGATGTACCTGCTTAAAGCTTTGTATACCAAACAGTTCTTCGGTTTTAACAGTGCCGCGTTTAGCAGAATGGGTAAGATCGTTACGTACCAGGTCTACTATCATTACGTTTTCCTGCAATTCTTTAGGGTGGTTCCTTAGTTCTTGTATAAGGGTTTGGTCGGTTGCCTCATCAGCATCACGCCTTGCGGTTCCTTTTATAGGTTGAGAGATCAGTTTCTTACCACGCTTGGCCAAAAACCTTTCGGGCGAGGCGCATATAATATAGTTGCCATCCCATTTAAAAAACGAAGAAAAAGGGGTAGGCGAGAGGCTGTTTAACTTTTGATAAATACCCAGCGGATCTATCTGCACATCAGCTGCATAAAACTCCTGGCAAAAATTGGTCACATAAATATCGCCGCGGTTTATGTGCCCCTTAATTTTGTTTACCGTATCTATATATTCCTGTTTGCTAATACGGGGAGTAAGGTTAATGGCTGTTGAGGGTATTGCCGGGCTTAACTCCTGCAGTTCGATCTGGTATGAAACTATCTCGGCATCATTACCCGTTATATTCACCTCATTACCTTTTATACCGATAACCGTTTCAGGTGCGAAAAAATACAGGTCTGGAAAATTAAGCTGGTCAGTATTTGATGAGCTGAGGCTTTCCACCTCATTCTTAAGATCATATGTAAAAAAACCGGCTATAAAACCCGGGTTTTGTTTGCGAAATATAGCAAGCTGTTTAAAAGCATCGCCAGCTTTAGCAGTAACTTCTGCTTTTATACCAATGGCTATCAGCGTATCAAACTTGCCGTAAGGGTCAGTAAAATTATTGCTATCCAGATAACACACCGTATTAAACTTAGCGGCCCATTGCAAAGCTTTTTGTTTAAAAACCTGTATATTGTTTATCTGAATTATCACGTTGTAAAAATAGGCAACTAAAAATAAAAGGCCCCGGTTATCGGAGCCTTTATTGTAACTATTGCTGGTGTTCTCATCGGCAGCTTAAACGGGCGTCCAGGTTTCGGTGAGGACACCGAAACGAAGGACACCGAAACGAAGTATACCGAAACGCGGTATTATCATATCCCATTGGCAGTGTCCCCACCGCCAAACGCTTTCCTATGTTTCGGTGAGGACACCGAAACCGGGTATATCTTATTAAAATCCCATTGGCGGTGTCCCCACCGCCAATAATTATTATTGCAATACCAAAGTCTGCTTCCTGTCTGGCCCTACAGATAAATATTTTACAGGCACATTAAGTTCGGCCTCTAAAAATTCAATGTATGATTGCAGCCTTGCAGGTATTTCATTTAGTTCGGTAATGCCGGTCAGGTCCTCGTTCCAGCCGTCAATTTCTTTCAAAACAGGGTGGGCATCAACAGAACAAATATCATAAGGCATATAATCTATCTGCTCGCCTAAGTAGTTGTAGTGCGTGCAGGCGTAGATCTTATCAAAACCGCTCAACACATCAGCCTTGGTCATTACCAGTTGGGTAACACCGTTAAGCATTATGGCGTATTTTAAAGCTGGCAGGTCAATCCAGCCGGTACGGCGGGGCCTTCCTGTGGTTGCGCCAAATTCGTGGCCTATACGGCGTAATTCTTCGCCTGTTTCATCGTTGAGTTCGGTAGGGAAGGGGCCGCCGCCAACACGGGTGCAATAAGCTTTAAAAATACCTATTACATCGCCAATTTGGCTTGGGGCAATACCTAAGCCGGTACAAGCGCCCGCAGCCGTAGTATTTGATGATGTTACAAATGGATATGAACCAAAATCAATATCAAGCATAGCGCCTTGTGCACCCTCTGCCAGTACTTTCTTTCCTTCTTTAATATAGTTGTTCACCAGGTGCTCAGAATCAACCAGCGGAAATTGTTTGATCACTTCAATAGCGTCAAAAAATGTCTGCTCGCGCTCGCTGAAATCGGCAACTTCGCCATACATGGCCAGCAACATTGATGTATGCTTGTCAACCAGTTTCTGGTAACGTTCTTTAAAATCGGGCAGGGTGATATCACCAACACGTAAACCATTACGGCCGGTTTTATCCATGTATGTAGGGCCAATGCCTTTTAAGGTAGAGCCAATTTTGCCATCGCCCATTTTCTTTTCAGATGCGGCATCAAGCAACTGGTGGGTTGGTAGAATAAGATGCGCCTTTTTAGCGATCATCAAATTCTTTTTAGCTAAAAGATCATGCCCTGCATCCTTTAGTTTATCAAGCTCTTTTTTAAGCGTGATAGGGTCAATTACAACACCGTTACCAATAAGGTTCATGGTATTGTCAAAGAATATACCCGAAGGGATGGTGTTCAACACAAACTTTTTACCTTCAAACTCTAAAGTATGACCGGCATTTGGGCCGCCCTGGAAACGGGCTATCAGATCATATCCTGCGCTAAGCACATCAACAATTTTACCTTTACCTTCATCGCCCCATTGGAGGCCTAATAATACGTCAACAGCCATTAATTAATATATTCTTGTAATAAATTGTTAAATGATTTTTTTGGATACCGTTATTGTGCTTTCCTGTCGCAGAAACCGGCACGTAATTTTGTACAGTTTCCGTATAGGTTTAACGAGTGGTGTTTAATTTCGAATTTTAAAATATCGCCCATCATGCTTTGTATCTGCTGGATACGCGGGTCGCAAAACTCCACTACTTTACCGCAGTCAATACAAATAATATGGTCATGCTGTTTGTAGCCGTATGATTTTTCAAACTGGGCCATGTTTTTGCCAAACTGGTGTTTAGTTACCAGATCGCACGATACCAGCAGCTCCAGCGTGTTGTATACGGTAGCACGACTAACACGATATTTTTTATT
Source organism: Mucilaginibacter sp. (assembly GCF_041660805.1). Lineage (GTDB taxonomy): Bacteria > Bacteroidota > Bacteroidia > Sphingobacteriales > Sphingobacteriaceae > Mucilaginibacter. Next base: position 159,713 of record NZ_JBAZVP010000010.1, read on the forward strand.
TTTCATGTGGATGTATAACGATTCCACATCAAAGTGATCACTTCTCGAATATATTTCTTCGAGTATGGCAAAACGCTCGGGTGTTTTCCTTAAGCTTTTATTTTCAAGGTAGGCCTCAAAAATCTTTTTTACCAATGCAATGGTTTCCTGTACAGGCATAAAATTGAATTACCCTCCAAAGGTATTAATAAAATATAATATAGAGTTAAGAGTTTAGAATCAAGAGACAAGACACTTCTTTGTCCTAAATCTTAATTCTTATATCTTGTCTCTCTTTTATGATGCTTTTTCAACGACAGAATCAAACCTGATAACGGATGTAATTCCTTTTACCTGTTGAATTTTCCTGATCAGGTTATCAAGGTGTTCGGTATCATTAACGTACACCATTATCGATCCTTCAAAAATACCGTTATCGCTATCAACCGTAATAGAGCGGATGTTTACCTTAAAATCGTTAGATATTACCGTGGTTAACTTGTTTATTAAACCAACATCATCAATACCGGTAATGCGCAGACCGGTTAAAAATGCCAGTTCCAGCTGTTTGGTCCATTTGGCTTTAACAATACGGTAACCGTAGTTAGCCATTAGCTTTGCCGCGTTAGGGCAATTTGTACGATGAATTTTGATACCATCGCTAACCGTTACAAAGCCAAATACATCATCGCCGGGAATAGGGTTACAGCAGTTAGCCAGCTTATAATCTATCTTTTGCAAATCCTCACCAAAAAGCAATACATCGCTATCTTTGGTTTTAATGTTACGCACAAGGCTTTGCAATTGTTCGGTATCAATTTTGTCTTGTGGTTTATTCTCAATTACCTTTTCTGATGCCTGGTATTCCTTCAGGTCCTTCATGTCAATAAGGCCCTTTGCCACATTAAAGAAAAGGTCCTGGGTAGAAGGGAGCTTAAAGTAATAGCTCAGCTTATGTATGTTTTCAGAATTGTAAGTGATCTTTAACGATTTCAGCTTACGTTCCAGTATTTCCTTGCCGTCATCGGCTACTTTACGTTTTTCTTCTTTTAAGGCCGATTTTATTTTAGCCTTTGCCTTTGCGGTTACCACAAAGTTTAGCCAATCCTCTTTAGGTGTTTGCTTGCCCGATGTGATGATCTCTACCTGGTCGCCATTTTGCAGTTTATAGCTTAGCGGTACCAGTTTATGGTTTACTTTGGCACCAATACAGCTTGCACCTACATCGGTGTGTATCTCAAAGGCAAAATCAAGTGCTGTAGCATTCAGCGGTAACTGTATCAGTGCACCTTTAGGGGTAAAGATGAAGATCTCGTCGCTGAAAAGGTTCATCTTAAAATCATCCAAAAAGTCAAGCGCGTTCGAGTCGGGGTTTTTAAGCATATCCCTAACCTTTTGCACCCATTGGTCTAAACCGCTGTCTGTTGATGATTCCTTATATTTCCAGTGCGCCGCAAAGCCCTTTTCGGCAATCTCGTTCATCCGTTTGGTACGGATCTGCACCTCAACCCATTGCCCGCGGGGGCCCATAACGGTAGTGTGTAATGATTCATAACCATTTGCCTTCGGCGATGAGATCCAGTCGCGCAGCCTGTCCGGATTAGGGCGATAAAGATCCGTAACTATAGAGTATGCTTTCCAGCAGTCAGCTTTTTCATTTTCGGATGTGCTGTCCAGTATTATCCTTATGGCAAACAGGTCATACACCTCCTCAAACGGGATAGCCTTTTTCTTCATCTTGTTCCAGATGGAGTGGATAGATTTTGGCCTGCCAAACAGTTCGGCATTTAAGCCCTGGCCTTCTATCACTTTATTAACCGGTTCAATAAAATCACGGATAAACTTTTCGCGTTCCGCCTTTTTTTCGTTCAGTTTATTTTTAATGAATGAATAGGTTTCGCGCTCCATGTACTTCATGGAAAGGTCTTCCAGTTCTGACTTTATGGCATATAATCCTAATCTGTGTGCCAATGGGGCATACAAGTAAACCGTTTCTGATGAGAGTTTTAGCTGCTTATCGCGCGGCATAAACTCCATTGTACGCATATTGTGCAGCCTGTCGGCCAGTTTTATGAGTATTACCCTTACGTCATCGGCAAGGGTAAGCAGCATTTTACGGAAGTTCTCGGCTTGTAATGAACTATTAGTATCAAAAACGCCTGATATTTTGGTTAAGCCATCAATAATTTTAGCTACTTTTTTACCAAATTCCAGTTCAATATCTTCAAGGGTAACATCAGTATCTTCTACTACATCATGCAGTAACGCGCATACAATAGATGTTGTACCCAAACCTATCTCTTCGGCGGCTATTTGTGCAACAGCAATGGGGTGGTATATATAAGGTTCGCCGCTTTTACGGCGCATATCTTTATGGCTCTCCAAGGCCATATCAAAAGCCTTGCGTATCATGCGTTTATCGCCTTTTTGAAGGGTAGATTTGCTTGCACGCAGGAGTGTACGGTATCTTTTTAAGATCTCTTTCTTCTCGGCTTCCAGGTCAATCACTAAATCTTTCATTATATCAGCGTTTGTGCTATAATATAATTAACCTGTAACAATATTAATTATTGCAGTTTAATATAAAATAACAAAATAAATTGCGTTAATTTTGTATCAGGTAAAAATATGAAATTTATTACTTTAATGCTTCTGTTTTGTTGTACGCTGGCGGTAGCAAATGCCCAGGACGCTAAACCGGCAGCATCGGTTATCCTTGGCAAAAATGATACCGTTAAAACGTACATGACAAAACTTGATGGCGAGCTGGTCCCCTGGATAGTATTGCCCGAGGTTGTCATTACTGATACCCGCATTTTTGCGAGTGCGCAAGACCGTGCAAATTACTTTCGCTTAAAGTATAATATAATGAAGGTTTTGCCATACGTGCGTTTTGCCGGTGCACGATACCAAAAACTACAGCGCGACCTGGCGCTTACCGGCGATAAAAAGGAACAGAAAGCCTTAATTAAAGCCTGCGAAAAAGAGGTAAAGGGTTTATTTAATAAAGATATAAAGAACCTAACCATTGACCAGGGCGAGATATTAATTATGTTAATAAACCGCGAAACCGGTAATACCAGCTATGATATGTTGAAGGAACTGAAAGGTGGTTTTAAAGCTTTTGTTTTTCAGTCTGTAGCCAAAGTATTTGGGCATAATTTAAAGGAGACCTATGACCGTGAAGAGCAGCGCGATATTGAAACAATACTGCAGCAAGTGGGTTATGTATCCATGCAAAATTGATAATGGACAATAAAAACATCTACCAGTTCAACGTTGAGAAGATAAACGGAGATCATATTACTTTAGCTGATTATAAAGATAAAGTACTACTTATAGTGAATATTGCATCGCAATGCAGTTTTACCCCCCAACTGAAAGATCTGGTAAACTTAAAAAGTGAATTTGCCGGTAAAGATTTTGAGATACTGGCTTTCCCCTCAAATGATTTTGGCGGGCAGGAACCTTTAGAGGGTGTTGCAATTGAGCAGTTTTGCAGTAATTATGGCAACAACTTTCCTGTATTTGATAAAATAAGGGTGCGCGGCCCATATGCCAACCCGCTTTATAAGTTTTTGAGCGATAAAAAAGAGAACGGTGTTTTAAGCTGCGTTCCACGCTGGAATTTTCATAAGTTTTTAATTGACCGCAAAGGCGCCGTTGTTGATTATTTTTACCCATTCACCAATCCTACATCCTCAAAGGTCAGGAAAAAGATACAGCGCCTGCTATCTGCTGATCAATAATCATTAATTCTGTTTATGTTAAAATTAGATATTTTAGTTTTACCGGTACACCCGGACGATGCCGAACTGGGTTGCGCCGGTGTTATTTTAAAACATATTGCACTTGGCCATAAAGTTGGTATAATAGACCTTACCCGTGGCGAATTAGGTACCCGGGGCACTGCTGAGATCCGCGACCAGGAAGCCGCAAAAGCTGCTGAAATACTGGGTGTAACTATACGCGAAAATTTAGAACTGCCCGATGGCTTTTTTACCAATACTAAAGAGTACCAGTTAAAGGTAATTGAAGCCATACGCAAATACCAGCCCGAAATTATTATTACAAATGCCTATCATGACCGCCACCCTGATCATGGGCGCGCTAATGAACTGGTTGAAACAGCTTCATTTTTAGCAGGCTTACGCCGGATAGAAACCAGCTTAAACGGCGAACCACAGGAAGCATGGCGCCCAGAGCAAGTGCTGCACTTTATTCAGGACCGCTACATTCAACCGGATATTGTAATTGATGTAACAGAATACTGGGACAAAAAAGTTGAAAGCATTTATGCCTATGCCTCGCAGTTTCATAACCCCGAATGGAATGAGGACGAGCCACAAACCTATATCTCGTCGCCAGATTTTATGCAAATAATTGAAGGCCGGGCAAGAGAGTTTGGTAAAAGCATCCAGGTTAAATACGCCGAAGGCTTTACATCGCGCAAAATTTTAGGTGTAGATAATTTGTTTGACCTGAAGTAGGATACGCAGGCGCTCAAAGTATAAACCCCTAACGGGATTAGTCCACTAAATCATAAAACCAAAAAGGCCCCGAATTTCGGGGCCTTTTTGGTTAAACCGCTACATATTCGAAGCGGTTGTTTTCATTGCTTCTTTCCCTTTTTAGCTTGTTTTCTTTAGCAAGCTTTAGCAAAATGCCTGATAGTTCAGATGTTTTGAAATCAGAGGCGAAGTTATCCTTGCAATAATCTGCAATGGAAGATATTGAATGCGGATGTGTAAAAAAGTCGCTGGCAAGTAACTGGTTTAATACTTTAGTAGCACCGGGTTTTTTACGATTGTGTTGTGATGGCTGATGCCTGTCATCGTTACCTGTTCTTGATCTACGGACTTTTTTATTGAAAATTTCAGATCCTTCCGTCTCTCCCTTCTCTGTTTCCATAATCTCGTCTAAAAGTCTGTCAACCACACGCACTTGTACAGCTTCAGACTGGAAAGAATTAACAACCTCAGCAATCTCTGTAAGTTGTTTTTTTAATTTTTCAATTTGTCTGTTCATTATAGATAGTATCTATTTATATATACTAATAAGTGTTTTGCCATTATGTTTTAATAATACCGCGTAACTTATTTAATAGTTAATAATATTTATATATTAACGCTACAATACAATTATAGTATATCGTAAATAAAAAAAGCACCTGTTTAGTTTTAAACAGGTGCTTGTAGCGATATTATTACATTTTACTATAGCATAGGTAATATTTTTTGGATCATTTCTAAGCCTTCATCAATATGTTGGGGCTCAATAATAAGTGCCGGCCTAAAACGGATAGTACGTTCACCGCAGCCTAAATACATGATATTATTTTGTAACCCATAATTAATAAAAGAATCGCGGGTGCTTTTATCAGGAAAGTCAAAAGAAGTTAGCAAACCTTTCCCCCGTACGTTACTAACGATGTTATTTTTAGCCGCAATATTTTTTAATCCGGTTTGTAAGTATTCACCGGTTTGGGCGGCTTTTTCACACAGGCCGTCTTCTTCAATTATCTCCAATATTTTTGATGAGCGTACCATATCAACCAAACTGCCTCCCCATGTGGAGTTAATGCGCGATGATACTTTAAACACATTGTTCTCTATCTCGTCAACTTTTTTACCGGCCAGTATACCGCATACCTGCATTTTTTTACCAAAGGCTAAAATATCAGGCCTTGCTTTTTCGCCAAAGTGCTGATGCAGCCAAAATTTACCGCTTAAGCCAACACCGGTTTGTACCTCGTCATAAATCAGCATGGCTTCGTTCTCATCAGCCAATACACGCAATTGTTCTAAAAACTCCTGGCGCACGTGCTTGTCGCCGCCTTCTGATAATACGGGCTCAATAATAATGGCACATACATCATCCTTGTTATCGGCAAAGGCTTTTTTAATTTCTGCTATGGATTTTGCCTCTCGGCTTAATAGATCATCTATATTGCTTTCGTTAAGCGGGAAATAAATTTCGGGTGTTGATACCCTGGGCCAATCAAATTTGGCAAACCATTTGGTTTTAACGGGCAGGGTATTAGTAAGGCTTAAGGTATAACCAGACCGGCCATGAAAAGCATGCTCAAAATGGATCACCTTAAAACCTTTTTCGCTGGTATGGCCTTTTGCAAAGTTCTTTTGTACTTTCCAATCCATTGCCACCTTTAAAGCGTTCTCAATTGCTAAAGTGCCGCCAGATATAAAGAAGGCGTGGGGCAGATAGTCGGGTATGCCTACCCGCGAAAAAGTTTCCAGGAACTGGGCATACTGTTCTGTATAAATATCAGAGTTAGATGGGTTGGTTAACGCGGCCAATAAAAGGTTCTTTTTAAAAACCTCGTCGTTAAGCATTTGGGGATGATTATAACCCAACGGGACAGATGCAAAGCAAGTGAAAAAATCTAACAGCGTGCGGTTATTTTTAGCATCGTAGATATGAACGCCCTGGCTTTTTTCCATATCAAACGTGAGGTCGAAACCATCGGCCAAAATATGTTTACTTAAAGTAGCCTGAACGTTTTGCGGAGTTACTTGCAATTTATACATAGGGAACTGGTTTGTTACAAATCTACTAAAAAGCCCTAAATATCAATAATTTAAAGGTTTTTGAACCGATTGGCAAAAAAGTAACTTTAAATAAACTAAACATAGTTTTTGAACTCTACCAGCGAATGGTATAGATGTTGTTGATGTGCAAATGCGCAAAAATAAGCGCGTCATTGCGAGGTACGAAGCAATCCCAAATAGAAAAGTAAGCAACATGCATATCGGGGATTGCTTCGTACCAAAATCCCGTCAATCGTAAAAATCTGCTTAATCCCGGTTAAAACTTCTCTTTCATTCCCAGCAAACCCCAAATACCGCCGGTATGGATGGCCAGTATTTTACTGCCGGGCTTGAAATGATCTTTTGTGGCAAGGTCATATAATGCATAAAGCATTTTGCCTGTGTACACCGGCTCAATGAGGATGCCGGTATCGGTTACAAATTGTTTAATGAACCTTATTAACTCATCGGTAGTTTTGCCATATCCGCCAAAGTGATAACCCGTGTGCAATTGATAATTTATGGGTACGGTTAAAAGCTTATCTATCTCATCCTTTATAAAATCACCATTTTTAAACACGGGTATTGCGTTGAATTGGGTAGGTGAATTATGCTGTACAATGCCATTGATTATTCCTGCTGCTGTTGTGCCGGTTCCGCAGGCGCAAAATATGTGGTCATAAGTTTGGGTAAGCTCATTTACCAGTTCGCTGCATCCCTTGGCAGCCTCGGGCGATGCGCCACCCTCATCAATGAAAAAGGCGTCGGTATCATCAGCAAAGTATTTATTAAATAATGCAGGTTTATCGCGGTAGCTTTCGCGGTTAGTAAATATTAGTTGCATGCCATGCAAACGGCATAAAAACAGGGTATCATTCTGTACTTCTTCCCCGCGTACTATCCCTGTTGCCTTAAAACCAAACCTTGCTGCCGCCGCCGCGGTTGCCAGTAAGTGGTTGGAATATGCGCCCCCAAATGTAACCAGGCGGGTTTTGCCTTCGGTTTGTGCCCGTTGCAGAATGTATTTTAGTTTACGCCATTTATTGCCTGATATAACGGGGTGTATCATATCATCCCGCTTGATAAAAACCTCAAGCCCTTTATCATCAAACAATATATTTTTAATTTGATGAACAGGGCTAAACAAGTCAAGGCTAATATCCATACCACAAATTTAAAATAATTTCTCCCGCTACGGTCAGTTAGGGGGATTAAGGGAATAAGCTTACTTTTGCCCCTGAAATGATAGAGGAAAACGACTTATTTGAACAGGACGAACAGGACTTATATGAGCACTTGCGTGTGGTGGTTGATAAGGGCCAGTCTTTATTGCGCATTGATAAATTTTTAATGCACCGTGTTGAGAATGCATCACGTAACCGCATCCAAAATGCCATTGAGCTGAATAATGTACTTGTAAATGATAAGCCCGTTAAATCCAGCTATAAAGTTAAACCGCAGGATGTGATATCGGTTGTGCTGCCACATCCGCCGCGTGATACCGAGGTTTACCCGGAAAACATCCCCATTGAAATTGTTTATGAGGATGATGATGTGCTGATAGTGAACAAGGCTGCCGGCATGGTGGTGCATCCCGGTTATAATAACTATACGGGTACACTGGTTAATGCTTTGGTATACCATTTTCAGCAATTGCCAACCTTGCCTGGTAACGATGGCAGGCCGGGACTGGTTCATCGTATTGATAAGGATACATCGGGATTGCTGCTAATAAGCAAGAACGAACGCAGTATGAACTGGCTGGCCAAGCAATTTTTTGACCATACTATTAGTCGTAAGTATATTGCTTTGGTTTGGGGTGATATAGAGCAGGATGGCACTGTTAGCGGCTATATTGGCCGCAGCGTGAACGACCGCAGGGTAATGTCGATATATGATGATCCGGAGAAGGGTAAATGGGCCGTAACGCATTACAGGGTGTTACAGCGCATGGGCTATGTTACCCTTATTGAGTGTAAACTGGAAACCGGCCGTACGCACCAGATTCGTGCGCACATGCGGCATATTGGGCACCCGTTATTTAGTGATGCCATGTATGGCGGCGATAAAATTTTAAAGGGCACAGTGTTTAGTAAATACCGGCAGTTTGTTGAAAATTGCTTTGAGATTATGCCGAGGCAGGCGCTGCATGCGCAATCGCTTGGGTTTTTGCATCCCACACAAAAGAAGATCCTGAATTTTGAAGCGCCCCTGCCTGCAGATTTTAAAGGTGTTTTGGAAAAATGGCGTAAATATACCAGCGCAAGCTCGGAGATAGGAGACGAAGCACAAGGTTAGATGTAAAAACAAATAACCCGTTAGGGAGTTTCAAATCAATATAAGTTAAGATTATTAATAATTTTTTAAGTTTATAAAAGTTGATAGTGAGAAAAGGTTGTAATAAGTATAGCTCAAATCTAATATCTCATATCTAAAATCTATATGACGCCGAACTACATCAACTTTAACGGGGAGATATTACCTGCAGATAGCTTGCTGCTTACCATTGCCAACAGGGGATTCAGGTATGGTGATGGTTTGTTTGAAAGTATGCGCCTGATGAAAGGCAAGCTCAAATTTCCGGAGTTACACGCCGAACGCCTGCAAAAAGGGATGAAGGCGCTTAAGATAGATGGCTACTCGCAAACAGATAGCTGGTTTTTAAAAGAAAAGGTTGAAGAGCTTGCCCGCAGAAACAAAATTAAACACGGCCGCTTACGCCTAACGGTTTACAGGGATGCCGAAGGTTTATATGCACCTTCTCAAAATAAAATGGGCTATTGCCTTGAGGTGACCGAAATTGATGAGCCCCGCTATTTTCTGAATGAGCGCGGTTTGATAATGGATGTTTACACCGAATTGCCCAAGCCTTTAAACTGGTTGTCGAATATTAAAACCTGTAATTCCCTTATTTACACCATGGCTGGGATATACAAGCAACAGAACAAGCTGGATGAGGTATTTTTGCTGAATCAAAATGGATTTTTATGCGAGGCCGGTAGTTCAAACCTGTTTGTTTGGTATGAAAATCATTTATATACCCCTGCATTAAGTGAAGGCTGTGTTGAAGGTGTAATGAGGCGGATAGTAATAAAATTGGCCCTTGATAACAATATCCCGATAACCGAAGCCCAGATAAACGCCGAAATTTTGAACCAGGCCGACGAGGTGTTTTTAACCAATGCCACCAAAGGCATACAATGGGTGATGGGATATGGCGTAAAGCGTTATTTTAACCGCGTAAGCAAAGGGTTAATGGACGAGTTGAATAAGTTGTAAGCAGACTGATATTGTATACCGGGTAGCCCTTAACAGGGCATAAATTTGCTCTCACCTTTTTCTACAAAGCGGTTACCCCGCTGGGGTATATTGCATAGGGTCGATAGGATTTATTTAAAAAAATAATAGTGTAAACTATAAGTTATACTGGGTGTAGTTAATAATGTTCCGTAGGAACTAACGCTTTGTAGAAAAAGGAAGAAAATAATTTTTTGCTCCGTTAGGAGCTGCCCTTTTAGAGTTATATCCGATGTTTGTAGCATAAGGGGTAGCCTTTAACAGGGCAAAATTTGCTATTGTTTTTCTACAAAGCGATTACCCATCTGGGGTATTTTATTGTTATAGCTAATATTTCTAATAATGTTCCGTAGGAACTAACGCTTTGTAAAAAAGGAAACAACAATCCCTTTGCTCCGTAGGAGCTACCCTTTTAGAGTTATATCCGATGTTTGTAGTATAACGGGCAGCCCTTAACAGGGCATAAATTTGATCTCATCTTTTTCTACAAAGCGGTTACCCCTCTGGGGTATATTATCTTATTGGTTAAAATCAATATTTCTAATAATGTTCCGTAGGAACTAACGCTTTGTAGAAAAAGGAAACAACATTCTCTTTGCTCCGTAGGAGCTACCCTTTAGGGTTATATCCGGTGTTTGTTGAATAATATTCTGTAGGAGCTAACGCTTTGTTGGTTGTTTTTTACAAAGCAGTTACCCGCTGGGGTGTTTTATTGTTATAGCTAATATTTTTAATAATGTTCCGTAGGAACTAACGCTTTGTAGAAAAGGAAACAACAATCCCTTTGCTCCGTAGGAGCTACCCTTCTCCACTATTCAGGCTGTTTAAATATATATTTCTCGTTAAATTCTATATCGAAGCTGGTGAGCAATTGTTTGTACTCGTCTAAGAAATCAAATTTTTTATGATGTTCTTGTTGATTGTTTATATACTTAACAACTTTGTCAAGTTGCGATTTGCTGTAACTAAATGCACCATAGCCGTCTTGCCATTGAAATCTGCCCGGAGTTAGTTTTTCCTTGTTTATCCATTCGGATGAATCACCCTTTACTAACCGCATTATATCAGAAACAGATTGTGTGGTATTTAAACCGATAAACATGTGTACATGATCATGCATGTTATTTATGGCTAATTTTGTGTCCATTGCTTTGAACGATAGCAGTAATATATAAACGTAGGCGATCATCCCATTCGTTATTCAACTGAGCAGCCCTAAATTTAACAGCAAACACAAAGTGAATATATAATTGTGTGTAGGTATTTGCCATCACCCTTCCACGCTTTCTGCTTCCTTTATACTCGTCAATATGCCATCCCACAAAGCAATTCTTGCCTGTAGTGCTTCTTTAACGGCAGTTGTTGCTTCGGCCCATTTGGTATTGTCATCGCCGCATAGCTGGGCGGTCATTTCATAGGCCAGGTTGGAGTGGTGGTCGCCGTCAACTTCAATGTGCCGTTCCAGATAGTATAAAAATGTATCTGTTTTGCCGGGCAATTGCCGGTTTAGCTTCTTAACCATTTCTATAAACATGCCGGGTATAAGATCTTCACGACCGAATGTAAATACGGCTGCCTGTATAAAGCTTTTGTTGGTGGCTATAACATCAAAGGTATGCTTTACAAAATCTCGTGTTGTTTGCGGGATCTCTGCATTTGCAAGGGCTATCTGTACATCGGCCTGGTAACTTAGTTCTTTAAATAACGAAATTATTGCTGATGCATCACAGCCTGATTGCTGCATCGCTTTCAAATACAGCTCAAAGTGACTGGTACGGATACCGTTCTCATCAACATCACTCTCCTCGCCGGTTACAATTTCATTGATAAGGTAACGGGTATTGGCATTGCCAACAGGCACCCAGGGTAGGGTGGTACAAGTTAGGTTTTGCTGCAGCGCTTTTAACAGCGACATAAAATCCCAAACAGCAAATATGTGATGCTGCATAAACACATGCAGGTCGTCGATAGTGTTTATGCTTTGATATAAAGGGTGCGCTATCAGTTGTTGGCGCAGTGGTTCAATCTCTTTTTTAAGTTGTGTTATCTTATCAGTACTATTCATTCAATTCTATAGTTTATTCCCTCTTAAAAACTCTTCAACACTCATTCGCTTTTTACCCTCCAGCTGTACATCGGTTAAGCTTACATAGCCGTCTTTGGCGGCAAATTTTAAATGGGTTTTGTTATCAGAAACAAACGCGCCCGGCGATATGCCCGGCTCAGTTACCTCAAAAGTAGCATTGTATGTTTTCAATACCTTACCGTTTAATGTAGTGTACGCTGTAGGGGAAGGGCTTAACCCGCGGATGAGGTTATAAACCTTTTCGGCAGGCTGATTAAAGTCAATTAAGCAATCTTCTTTAAATATTTTAGGGGCATGTTTTAATTCCATGCCTTCGGCCAAATGTTCCTGCGGATGCTCGCTATAGCGGCCGCTTTCTATTCCTTTTACTGTTTTTACAAGCAAGCCCGCGCCTTTGGCCATTAACCAGTCGTGCAGGTCGCCGGCGGTTTCGGTTCCTTTTAAAGTAACTTTTTCTGTAAATAATATATCTCCGGTATCAATATCATGTTTTAAAAAGAAGGTGGTTACGCCGCTCTCTTTCTCACCGTTAATTATTGCCCAGTTTATAGGGGCCGCGCCACGGTATTGCGGTAATAAAGACGCGTGCAAGTTAATGGTGCCTTTTGGCGGCATATTCCAAACCACTTCGGGCAGCATGCGGAAGGCTACCACCACCTGTAAATCGGCGTGTAGCGCTTTTAACTCTTCTAAAAATTCAGGGTTCTTTAATTTTTCGGGCTGCAGCACTTTAATGCCATTCGCTTCGGCATATTGTTTAACGGCGGATTGGTTAACCTTTTGCCCTCTGCCGGCTGGTTTATCGGGTGCGGTCACTACCGCCACAACATCGCATCCCGCAGTTATTAAGGCATCAAGCGATGCAACGGCAAACTGGGGCGTCCCCATAAATATAATTCTCATAAGCTACTAAATGTTATGATGTGTATAAAGTTAAAACTACTGTTACCTATGTATTTGCACTCCTGAAAATATTACTTGTATAACAAGTATTTACTACGTGTAGCTTTAAATTTAGACAATCCGGGTTCCCAGCTGTTCCGGATCTCCGCCTCGGTTTTACCGGCAATAATTTGTTTTTTCAATATATCGTTACCGGCAAGCTTGGTAAAGTAAGCGGTAAAGAAATGCTCTTTATCCGGGTATACTTTATATAGATCTAACAGCCACGCTAAATTAAGCCTTCCGGATTTCTTAATGATTTCCGTATTGTAATCTTTTAAATTAAGGCCATAACAAACCTGGTCCTTAAGAGGTGGGTTATCGCTCATGCCGGGTATGCTTACCGGTTTAAACGAAAAATCATATTTGCCCTTTAACAGCGGGCTGCCAATTACCTGGAAAGGGAACATGGTACCCCTGCCCAAACTAAATGCAGTGCCTTCAAACAAACATATATGCGGGTACAGCAATATAGACTGATCTGTATTTAAATTAGGCGACGGGCTAACCGGAAGCTTGTAAGCCATGTCCCTTGTATAGTTGGCTACCTTAATAATTTTTAGCTTGCATTTAACCTTGTTCTTTAACCAGCCTTCGCCGTTTATCATTTGGGCATATTCGGCAATGGTCATGCCATGTACAATGGGGATAGGGTGCATGCCAACGAATGACTGGTAGGCGGGATCTAAAATGGGGCCATCAACATATACGCCGTTGGGGTTTGGCCTGTCAAGTATCATCAACTCAATATTGTTTTCGGCACAGGCCTCCATTACATAATGCAGGGTTGATATGTAGGTGTAAAAACGGGCGCCAACATCCTGTACATCAAATATTACCAGGTTAATACCTTTCAGGTCTTCAACTGTGGGCTTGTTGTGTTTGCCGTATAACGATATTGCGGGCAAGCCGGTAACCGAATCTACCGTGTTATCAATAGTGGCGCCATCGCTGGCATTCCCCCTAAAACCATGCTCGGGGCCGTATATTTTTTTTATGCCGATGCCCAGTTTCAGCAAACTATCAACCAAAGGCATTTTTTTACTGCCGATAACAGAAGTTTGGTTAATGAGCATACCAATGTTTTTACCGCGCAGGTAATCAATGTAAACAGGCACCTGGTCCGCAGCTGGGACAATTGGTTTTACGATGTTTTTTTTGGCACTAACGGCAGGTTTTTTAGGTGCCTGTGCAAAGTTGTCGCAGCCAAAAAACAGGCGGCTAATTACAATAAAAGAGAGAACTAACTTTACTCTGATCATATTTTATAAAGTTAAAGCAAATTTAAAAGCAGTATGTTTAACTGTAAAAACGCATATTTGCGAAGGTACAAAAATCATTCTGCATTGAGTTTCGCCAGGTTTATATCAAGTCGTATTACTTTCAAGTCAAAGCGTACATTTTCAAAACTGATAGTGCGCATTGCCATTATAGGCATAATGCTGGGTTTGGGTGTTATGATATTATCGCTTGCGGTAATAAAAGGCTTCAAGGGCGAGATAAAAGACAAGGTAAGGGGCTTTGCCGGCGATATACAGATCATTAAGTTAGATAATAACAACTCTTACGAGAACTCCTCTTTTGCCGATAGTGCCGCGGTTGTAAAAAACATCCGGAGTTTGAGACAGGTTGCAAGCATTACTCCATATGCAACCAAGCCGGGTATTATAAAAGCCAATAACGAAATTGAGGGGGTAGTGCTTAAGGGGGTAGATAAAGATTACAACTGGGACTACATCAAAAAAGCGCTGGTATCGGGCTCTGTAATGAATTTTAAAGATTCTACGCTGCAGGTATTAATATCACAATACACTGCCAACCGTTTAAAGCTAAAAGCCGGCGATGACCTGCTCATGTATTTTATAAAGGAAGGGCAACCGGCACGTAAACGTAAATTCAAAATAACAGGCATCTTTAACCTTGGGGTTGACGAGGTAGATAAGACCTTTGTAATAAGCAACCTTGCATTAATAAGACGTTTAAACAATTGGAAAAAAGGCGAAATAGGCGGTTATGAGGTTAGGGTAAAAGACTTTAACAGGGTAGGCAGTACCGCCGATGCTATTGACGACATTTTGCCTATCATCCTTAAATCAAATACTTTAATAGAAAACTACCCAACTATTTTTGAATGGCTAAACCTGCTTGACGTTAACACCGTAGTAATGCTGGTGCTGATGACGGCCGTAGCGGTTATTAACATGATATCGGCCCTGTTAATAATGATACTGGAACGTACCGCAATGATAGGCATATTTAAAGCCATGGGTGCCGGGAACTGGGTTATTCAAAAGATATTCCTGTACAACGCGGCTTATTTAATAGGAGTGGGGTTGTTATTAGGCAACTTATTAGGGCTCGGAATAGGTTATTTTCAGCAAAGAACGCATATTTTTAAACTTGACCAGGCATCTTACTACATGACCTTTGTCCCTATAAAATTTGAAGCCGGTGATGTAATAATGTTAAACCTGAGTACGCTGATAGTATGCCTGCTGGTACTCATCATACCATCAATGCTGGTTACACGCATCTCGCCGGTAAAGGCCATCAGGTTTAAATAAATTTGAAGCGAATTTGTATCTCTTAGAATAACCGGTAGCTAATACCTAAGCGCATTAATTCACTACGGGCTTCATAAGGGCCTACTCCACCTATCATACCATCCTGAAAATTGGTTAGGCCATGCGCGTAACTCGCAATAATACCTATACGATTGTAGGTTGCTGCCAGGCCAATCCTCAATCTTAAATCCACATCTTTATCCGGCCTGCTTCTATCGGTATAAACGGTTCCTTCTGTATAAGTAGCCTTACCGTGTTCGCGTGTTTCGGTTTTTATGCCAACGTCTACCCCCGGTAAAATATCCAGCTTAAAATATCCAGCATTCATCCGGTAGCCTATGTATGGGTTAAGGTTAATATAATTGCTTTGCAAATAAGTGCGTCCGGTTACGGTAATAGGGGATGTATTAATCAGGGCTGCATTAGCATTGTACATATTGTAACTAACAATATCAACCTTACTTTTTAGTATCTCATAAGCGGCACCTAAACCAACAATAAAGCCATGTCTTACTATAATTTGGGCTTGCACTGCACCGCCATAACTAAAGCCATTTTTATTGCCGTAAGGGTTATTAGTATAATTTAAGCTATTGTCAGAACCACCATTTATAGAAGAGCTGCCTGTTGTAGATGCACCACTGTAGTGGTATAATCCCGAAATTGCCTGTACGGTAACTTCTACCTTTTGGGCAAATAATTGTGTTGCAATAAATAAGAAGGATACACTTAGTACAAGTTTCTTCATTTTTTTGAGCCTTTAAAATTGATCTTTAGGTTTAGTCCGCCGGCACCAAAACGTATTTGTTGTGCACCAAGCCCATCAAGCGGGTACTTTAAGAAAGGTTCAATAATTAAGCGGTTATTTTTACCCAGCGGATAACCTATACCAAAAGCAACATTCAGTGTTTTACCAAAATAAAAACTGTTAAAGCTTTTGCTTGAAGTTTCGTCCTCCTGCCGGGTGACAGTTGAATATCCCTGAGGACTAGCCTCCCTGTATTGATAGCTGGAAGTATAGCGCTCATCTATAAACGTACCTGAACTTAAGCCCGCTGATATGTAAGTGTCATTCTTTTGCGGATTAAACTCATATTTAATATTCACAGGGATATCTAAACCCACTAAACGTGCATTATAGTTCTTAAATTCCGGCACACTTAAACTTTTACCGGTAACAAATGCATTTGCCTGACTGATAGCTGAATTAGGCGCCGCACTTGAGTATAGTTGCCCCCCATTGCTTGGCGGGGCATTATCATATCTCAAGGTGTTTTGTGCTAACGAAACCCCGGTAGAAAGTTTGATGTTATTGCTCAGTTTTATATCTGAAGTAAAACCGGCGCCCGCGTTTATTTGATTGGCACTGCCCGTAGCATAATTTAAATAAGTAGCGGCATACACGCTAAAGTTAACTTTTTTACTATCCTGTTTATCAGGTGCCTTGTTTTTAACTATAGCATTTCCCCTTTCACTTTTTAGCAGCTCCATAATGCTTTTTGGCGGCTGTACTTTTTGTTTAACGGCATCATTGCTATTATCAACTATTACAGGTTGATTGTTTTTTGCAATTTGCTGCCCGGGGGCTTTATTAATAATAACCTTCTGGCTGTCTGGTAAAGTTTTAGGGACAGCAGCAATTGCCACAGGTGTTTTTTCGGGAGCACCATCGGTTACCGGGTATTGTACAGCAGGCGGCACAGCACGACTAAAGTTTTCAGGCCGGGGTGTTGCACGTGGGTAGCTCTTAGCCAAACTATTATTGTACTTATTATTTTGTAAAACATCTGCATTTTGTGATGCATCTGTAGTCTGTTGTTTATCTGTTTGTTCGGCAGGTAGTTGTGCAGCCGGCTTTTGTGATGATGCAATATTATCCCCGGAAACTGCTGAGTTAGCTCCGTTAGTTGCCGCAACAGAATCTTTTTGAATTGGTTTTACAATATTATTGGCTACATTCTCAACCGGCTTATCGGGGTTAAGCAGCCATAGGCCCATGCCTAAAAATACAAGTAATGCAGCAGCAACACTGCTCCACCATAGCCAGGCAATTTTATTATTTTTTGGTTCGCCCGGGAATTTTTTTCGCAGCTGTGCCCAGCCCTCATCAGCAGGAGGATATGGGTAATCCTCAAACACCTCCCTGATGCGGTTCGTTAGATCTTTATCAAACTTATCATCCATGGCTTTGTGTTTCTGTTGTTATTAGCTGCCTAAGTTTATCTTTTGCCCGGCTTAAATACACTCTTGATGAACTTGCCGGAAGGTTCAAAATTTTACCAATCTCATCATGGTTGTAACCATCAATTTCGTACATATTAAAAATAGTAAGCTGTATGTGCGGTAATTGCTTCATCAGCTTTAATATATCCTGTGCGTTTAAATTTTCAACC
The DNA here is from genome assembly GCF_041660805.1 of Mucilaginibacter sp. Lineage (GTDB taxonomy): Bacteria > Bacteroidota > Bacteroidia > Sphingobacteriales > Sphingobacteriaceae > Mucilaginibacter. Next base: position 177,522 of record NZ_JBAZVP010000010.1, read on the forward strand.
GCGTTTGCATTTGTGCCAACAGCAACAGCACTGTCCAGATCAGTGTTGGCCATAAATTTTAACTCTTTACGGCGCCTGTCAATAGCTGTGTTAACTACAATAGTGCGCAGCCAGGCTTTAAAGGGTTTATCGGTGTTATAAGAATTAATGTTATTAAAAACTTTTATAAAAGCATCGTTAACTACTTCTAACGCATCATCAGTATTTAAACTATAGCGCGCGCTTATACCCATAGCGTAGCCATAGAACTGCTTATACAGCAATTCCTGGTATTTAAGGCTACCTGTTTTGCACTTACTTACAATTTCATCTTCGGTAAGGCGGTGGAGTAATTGCATTAATAGTTTGTACCCGCTTTTTAAATATTACGCATTGTTTATAGCAAATGCTACAAAATAAATTAAAAATAAATGTTTGTTGTGAAAACCGGCTGCTTTTATGTTATTCCGGTTAATATAAAAGCCACTCCTTATAAAAGAATGGCTTTTAATTAAAACACATTAATAATTTAGTTAACCCTCTTCAGGTCGTATCTGTAATTCAAAGTATCTCCCTGGTTAACCAAAATTACCAGGTTAGTGCTACCGTCGTAATTGTAAAAATAATTCCCATAAAGGTGAATTTTTACAGGTGTGCCGGTTTTAGGGTAAGTTTCGTCATTAAATGCCATATAGGTAGCGTTTATGCCATATTGGCCTTTGCTGCCTGCATGTACAGTAGCTGTATCGCCCAGCACTTTGTAAGCCCCACCAGTTTCTAATACTAATTGAATATTTGCTTTTTTTAGCGTGTCAATTTTGGTTTCATTAAGCTTTTTATGTAGTAACCTAAACTGGCCCTCAAAGGTACCGATTGGATAAGGGACAGGATTACTGGTTTTATTGCTTAAACACCCGGTTGCAAATAATGATAAAACTAATAATGCCGGTAATAAATAAATAGATATTCTTTTCATAATTTTAACTGTTACGCTATATATTACGGGTTGTAATTAATAAACGCTACACCCTAAAGAATATTTTTTAAACTTTCTTGGCCTCGTTCCAAAAAACATCCATCTCTGTAAGGCTCATATCATGTAGTTGTTTGCCATTTTCGGCAGCCTTACTTTCCAGGTATTGGAACCGCTTTATAAATTTGCGATTTGTTTTTTCAAGTGCATCCTCGGGGTTAATATTTATAAAGCGGGCATAGTTTATTAATGAAAATAACAGATCGCCAAATTCACCTTCGGCCTTTTCATGGTCAATGGTGGTTTCATCGGCCAGATTAAATTCATCTTTAAATTCCTGCAGTTCTTCTTCCACTTTGGCCCATACCTGGTCCTTGTTATCCCAATCAAAACCTACGCCGCGGGCTTTTTCTTGTATGCGTGATGCTTTTACCAATGCCGGTAAAGATGCAGGCACGCCACCCAGTACAGATTTATTTCCTTCTTTAAGCTTTATTTGTTCCCAGTTGCGCTTTACGTCGTTCTCATCCTTAACCTCAGTATCGCCGTAAATATGGGGGTGGCGGTTTATCAGCTTATCGCAAATGCCATTTAAAACGCCGGTTATGTTAAAATCATTAGTTTCTGATGCTATGCGCGAGTAAAAAACCAGGTGTAGCATAATATCTCCCAATTCCTTTTTTATTTCATCCATATCGCCGCTTAATATGGCATCAGAAAGCTCGTAAGTTTCTTCTATAGTTAAATGGCGAAGGCTTTCCAACGTTTGCTTTTTATCCCATGGGCAATTAATCCGCAGGTCATCCATAATGGTAAGCAGGCGGTCAAATGCAGAAGATGGTGTTGCAGCGGTAATAGGAGCAGTTATAGGCATAGCATTAATTTAGAATATGCAAATGTGCGGATTTTTAAATTAATTGCTAATTGCGTTTTTAGAACAGTTCATCAGTTTAAGCAAACAGAATTGTTTTTTGCCGGGAGTTGCCTGCGGCCGGGCTTTGCACTTATACTGCACATGGCCTTAGCCACAAGGCCGGTATCCGCTCCAATCCATTAGGTTTGTTTTATATTTAAAAGATATCGCAAGTCAGAGGTGAACCAGCTCCGATCCTAGGTGTGGAGACCTATTTAGGGATTCGGTCCTCTGACTTTGCTATGCTTCGGGCTTAAAT
>NZ_JBAZVP010000011.1:0-178393 GCF_041660805.1 Mucilaginibacter sp.
TGATAAAAACGATCGATATCGCCGGCATAATCGCCCATGTTGGCCTCATACATGGCATCTGTACAGTTTTGAAAACGATAATAAAAACGCTGTGGCGGCGACCATCTGCTTTGCATCCCGACAATGTAAAGATCAAATCCTAAAGCCAATAGATTGGTACGCAGCTGTTTGTACAAAGCTACATTATCATTAGAATTAAGATCCTGGGCGTTGTTGATAATGATCAGATACTTACCATTTACTTTTTGATAATTAGCTTTAGTCATCCAGTAAGACAGGCGCTTAAAATCATTATAAAACCCCAGTAGTTTGGTTGCATTGGTTTCCAGCGTGCCTGTGGCACTTGTAGGGTTAATGCCTAATGTACCGGTACTTAAGTTATAGGAAATAGCAAAATTCATTTTTGATGAATTGGCAGCATTCAAAAAGCTAACAATGGTATTAGAATCCGCCTTAAAATTGTTATTATCCATGGTTGGCGAGCGCAACGAAAATATAAAATAATCAATTTTAGCGGTAGCGGCCTGGTCTACATGCTGGTTCATAATAGCCGGTGCGGGCGTACTTGTAGCTGATGCATTCATTCCTAAAACTGGTATGCCAGTGAAATAAGAATATGGACCCGGGCCACCTGCTACAGGCTTTTGGGGGGTAACGCCATTGAATGAACCAAACTGATAGTAAAAGGCACCTACCAAATAATTTTTAGCTGCCGGTACATCAGGGATGGTATAGTTAATAAATACATCATCAACACTAGGATCATTCTTTTTACATGAGTACAGGCTTGCTGCTATTAAAAACGCAAGGCCGTATATATATTTCATTTTCATGTCTTCTATTTTAAGCTCAGTTAATCAATTAATAAGAATTTATGATTTTTAAATCAGTAGCAACACCAACGCCCTGGGAAACAATACCGGCCTGTGCATCCTGAATAGTATTGCCATACCATCGTTGTACAAAAGATATATCATAGTAAGCTGGTACTTTACTCCAGTCTATTGGTGTATATGCCGGTTCAAAGCTCAACCTTGTAGCCTGCAAGTCCTTACCGCCCAATAATTTTAAACCTGTGGCATAACCCTGTGGGTTATTGGTAATTTCTGACTGCGGATAAATAAAGCGATCCGGAAGATTTTGAAACGGCCCCAAGGGAAGACCAGTACCTGGCGTAAGGTGCGGAGGCAAAACCAGGTTTTGAGTACGGCGCTGTAACAACCAGGCTTCAAAACCACCGTCATCATAATAATTGAGCCATTGCTGTATCCATATTTTTTTAAAGTTATCAGCCGGAATGCTTGTGCTTATAGACGGGCCCAGATCATAATTAAAGCCCTGCCCCGCCGTATTCCATTTAATTCCATTTTGCGCCTCATAAGCGTTTGCTTGAACCTGGCTCAAACCCCAGAAAGCGAAATTGGCGTTAATTCCTGCGTAGTAATACTGATCTGCCGGTTGCGTGCCGCCATAACCCCGTAAAGCTGCTTCGGCTTTCATAAAGCAAACTTCAGCATAAGTCATGATGTAAAATGGGCGGGTTGCCGTGTATAAAACCGGCTGTAGTGTGCTGTAGTTTTGATTTGCTACAGAGGCACCGGCAAAGGGACCGTCATTACCCGTGTGAGTAGCAGTTTGGAAACTCCAGTTTGACAGATATTGAGCAGATTTTGGCTGCCCCAGGTGCGGTATTGGGTAGCTTACAATATAATGTTTTGCATCTAAAGTGCTGGTTAGGGTATCAGTTATTGCAAACGGCTTAACAGCCTTCACAAAATAAGCGCCTAAACGCGGATCTTTATATGAGCGGAAATAAGTAAAAACATAATCGCTCATGGTTGGAATGCTTCCTCCGGAAACAGTATAAGATGTACTTTGTATAACAGACACATTATACTGCGACTGGCTGCCTGATGCCGTACCGTAATTAAATTTCGGGGCATCCGCATCAGAGGTAAGCAAAGCGCTTTCGTTTGCCATTACGTCCTTAATATTTGTTGCCGCCAGATCTGGCAGGTTTTTTTGCACTGTAAGCGCAATACGCAGCCTCAACGAGTTAGCAAATTTTATCCATTTACTCATATCGCCACCGTAAATAGGATCCTGGGTAAACTTATCGCCACCAGTAGTTTTTATAGCCGCGGCATCAGCCTTTAACCGGCTAAGTAAGTCGGTATATATGCTGTTCTCGTCATCATAAGGCACAAAGGAATTGGTTAAATCGCCCATATGCGAGTAAGGGCATGGGCCATAAGTACCAACTAAAAATGCATAAACATAGCATTCCCATATATCTGTTATGGCCATTGTGTTGGCATATGCCGGATTGTTTTTGAACAGTTTTTTTAATTGTGTAGTATTGCCCAGTACGTTAACGTACATCTTGTTCCAGTTGTCATCAGCACCCTGATTATAACGGCCTTGTGCCTGAATCAGGTGGCCGTACTCCCAAAGGTTTTGAATATTGGTAAGTGCAAAACGGTTAAGGGTTGTATAAAACACTCCTGGCAAAACGTTAGCCGGCTCAGTTGAGGCAAATGATGAAGGGTTAGTATTTAATTCAGTGAAATTTTTTGTGCAGGATACTGTTGTCGCAACAAGCAGCACCACCATATATTTTATTAACTTTTTCATAATTTTTTACAATGAAACTTTAAAATCGATACCATACGTTGCATATGGCAATGAGCCACCTTGTTCAAGTCCCTGGCCGTTACCTGAAAAAGCAGCGGATTCAGGATCAATGCCCCTTGGAGTCTTCTGGAAAATAGTCCAGATGTTGCGGCCAACCAGTGATAGGGATGCGCTTTTAAACACAGTTTTTCTTAACATACTGGCCGGAAGTGCATAACCCACTATCACCTGCGATAATTTCACATATGATGCATCAAATGTATAATAACTAGAAAGGTGACTGCTTTGCTGCCAGTAGAGCTGCGGCGAAATATATTTGGTATTTGGCCTCGTTAAATCGGCGATGTAGTTACCATTGGCATCCACCAATAAAGTTTTACCATCCGGCGCAAGCTTTGGATAATAACCAGAGTAGATGGAACCCTTAACACGGCCTGCATCGGGATAGGGCAGGTTAAAATTGTTAGTTATGCCTAATCGTTCATTATCACTTTCGCCCAATACACCATCGCTGTACAGCCATTCCTGACGGCCGCCAAGCGTGGCAGTTGAGTTACCGGAAACATAATAACGGAAACCAGTACCCGAGAACATAGAACCGCCTATGCGGCTTGTTACAAGAAAGTTAAAACTGAAGGTTTTATACCGAAATGTAGAGCCGAGAGAAGTAAGCGCCCGCGGCGAAGCATAACCCAGTATGGGTACGTATACAGTTGGGTGGTTACTGGTATAATATAAAAAACCCGTTGTAGGATTAACCAACGCATGCCCGTCTGACGAATAATCCTGATCCTCTCCACGCAATACACCCAGCGGCTTACCTACCTCGGCATAGTTGCTTGCTGTAACAGCACCGGCAAGTTTTACTTGAGTAATGCCGGGCGCCAGCTCTAATACCTTGTTCCTGTTTACCGAGAAATTCCATATGGCATCCCAACTAAAATTACGGGTTTTGATAGCCGTACCTGTTAAGGTTACTTCCAAACCTTTGTTTTGAACCGAACCGCCATTTATAAACTGGTTATTGAAACCATAGGCAACCGGCGCACTGCCTGATAATAACTGGTTGGTAGTTTTATCTTTATAAACGTCGGCTGTTAAACTTAAACGCTCATTTAAAAAGTGCAATTCAATACCCAACTCAACTGACGTTTTTTGTTCCGGCTTCAGGTTGCTGTTTTTCAGTGTATTAGTATCAAATGTTACATAGCTTACGCCATTTATAGCACCGCCATATAAGAATTGGTTATACAGGTTGTAGGGGCTGGTATCATTCCCCACCCGTGCATAAGAAGCACGTAATTTACCATAGCTTAAAAAACCCCTGGGTATATTTTTCCATAGCTCGGTAAACACAAAGCTACCACCTACCGAAGGATAAAAAAATGACGCGTTTTGCGGAGGCAGTGTGGACGACCAATCGTTACGGGCGGTAAGATCAACGTAAATAAAATCCTTATAACCTACGCTGGCAGTGGCATATAATGATTGTGTTTGTGAACGTATAAATGCTTCGTTGGCCGTGGCATTTGTTCCATTATTGGCAAGGCTTCTTACATCATGCACCAGCAACTGGTTAGTGCCGGCACTGGTATTATAATAATTGGTGTTGCGCAATTCGCCACCAGCGTTAGCAACAATAGAAAAATCACTAATGCGTTTGTTATACATTAATAATCCCTGTGAATTCCAAACGCGGTTATTTTGCTGAAATTCATTATAAGAGCCGTTTAAGTTTGATAATGAACCTTTTTGTATAAAAGTATAACGGTTGCCCCACAGCAGGTTAGCCGCTTCCTGTGCCCTGAACTGTAATCCATCGGCCAGTTTAAAAGTAGCCGTTACACCGCCAATAATAGTATTATGGGTGTCCTGATTGCCGTTTTCATTGATATCCCAGTATGGGTTTTCTATACCACCGCTGCCGCCGCCGTTAAACGCATTTCCTGCGGCATCTTTCCATGGGATAAGGCTGGTTAGGGGTATACTAACTACGGCATTATTAAAGTAATTATAGGGGTTGGCGTTGTCCTCGTTACGATAAGTACGGTTAGTAACATTTTCCTGTATATACTGCACACGGGCTTCAATCTTCATAAACGGCGCAAAGTTTTTACTCCCGTTGAATGTGAAGTTATTTTTGGCTACCAGGTTCTGTTTAGCAATAATATCGGTAGCATCCGTACGGCCGTAAGAAAAACGTATAGATGATTTATCATCAGCCTGGCTTATTGAAATGTTTTGCGATGATGTACCGCCAACCTGAAAAAGCGATTGAAGTGAATTACCCTGCGGCAGATATTGTAATACCTGGCCGCTAACGCTTAAATAAGGCTGACCTAACATAGGCCCGCCATAACTTCGGCCGCCGCCTGAGCCCGACTGTATAACACCCTGCCCCAGTGTGCCAACCAGGTTACCGCTTAACCGTATATTGCCACCCTCGCCATATACATTTTGTATATCCGGGTATTGCAATACGCGTGATGCCATGTAATTACCATTGTATGATATGCCTAAACCGGCATTCTTTTTACCTTTTTTGGTTGTTACCAAAATAGCGCCGTTAGCCGCTTTTGATCCATAGATAGCTGCAGCGTTAGGACCTTTTAACACTTCAATGCTTTCAATATCATCGGGGTTTAAGTCGGCAGCATTGTTACCATAGTCAAGATTGCCTACCTGCCCGTTTGAGTCATTGTTATCAATAGGAATACCATCAACCACCCATAAAGGCTGATTGTTGCCGGTAATAGAGCCCGCACCGCGCAGCTGTACCTTGGTAGAGCCGGTTGGCTGCCCGCTGGTAACCAGTTGCAAACCTGCTACTTTACCATCAAGGAGATCAGTAATATTTGAAGCACGGGCCTCCGTCATTTCATTAACATTAACGCTTTGTACGGAATTTGTAAGCGATGCTTTGGTTCTGTTGATGTTTAAACCGGTAACCACTACTTCGGTCAAATCCTTTGCGGCCGGATCCAATTTTACATCAACGGTTGTTTTTCCAGTGATATCAATTTCCTTGGTTGCAAAGCTGATAAATGAAACTACCAGGGTACTCCCGGTTGCCGCGCCGAGATTAATTGTAAACGTGCCATCCTGACTGGCAGCTGTGCGTGGCGTCGCATTTTTCAGGGCTATTGTCGCACCGGGTAAAGGATTGCCTTTTTCGTCGACAACCTTTCCTTTAATTATGCGGTTCTGCGCGTAACTGTTACAGGCAAACCACATAAAGAATAACAATAATAAAAGTTTCCTCATGTTATAAGTTTAATTGGTTTAAAAAAAATTGGTTACTTTGGTTTTATAATTGATCTCAAATTACGCATCAGCTTATTAATAAATAGTTAATAAAATCTTAATAGCAGCCTTTAAAAAGCCTTTTTATTGGGGATTAAGCATTTTTCACCATTTTATATTTCGCTTTGGCAAAAACTGACAATATTTAATTGAAAAAGGCAAATATTGCCGATATGCTTTATGTTTCTGCTGACCTATGAACCGGTCCTTGTTAACGCTATTGACTTATAATGACAAAATATTAGCTAATTCTTACCGATAATAGCGTACTTAAACAATATTGTAATTATTTGGAACCGGCATTGGCCTTAAATGGTGAAAGACGTTGGGCGCTTTCGCGGAATTTTAAATATCTGTTTGCTATAGCTGCGAGTATCCGGATAAATTAAGTTATACAGTGCATTATTTTTTCAATTTGGTTTGAGAGACTAGTAAATCAACGTGTATACTTTCCCGGGATCTGTGGGCAGATCATAAAGCTGTGTTTCTTTTAGCGTAACCACTTTAAGCCTGGCTTTTTCTGATATAATTGGTTTCGGCGTTTGCTCAATTTTATAAAAAGGGTTGCTGTTATCACCTCGGGCTAAGGGTAATTGGGTGCCGTTCTTAAGCTTTAGGGTGTTCGGAACACGCAAACGGCAATTACCACCCAGCCGGGATTTAATCTGCACTTCTTTTAATTTGCCGTCCTTCCACTGCATATTTACAATTTCAAATCCACCAAGTGCCTTTAAGCCACTAACACTTCCATTTGGCCAGGCATCAGGCAGTGCAGGTAACAGGTTAATGTCACCGTCATGGCTTTGCAGCAGCATCTCGGTTATACCAGCCGTGCAGCCAAAGTTACCGTCTATCTGAAATGGCGGGTGCGCATCAAACATATTAGGATAAGTACCACCACCGTTATTACTCCCCCCTTTATTTAAGCCGGTTGGCGTTAACTGATTTTGAATAAGCTTATAAGCATGATTACCATCCAACAATCTTGCCCATAAGTTTACCTTCCAACCCATTGACCAACCGGTTGATACGTCACTTCTGTATATTAACGAAGTACGCGCGGCATCCAATAATTCGGGCGTACGATAAGGCGAAATTTGATTGCCGGGATACAAACCGAAAAGATGCGAGACATGCCGGTTTTTATCCATCGGGGTATCCAAATCATGCAGCCACTCCTGTAGTTGGCTATACTGGCCAATGTGCATCGGCGGTAAACGCTTCCTGGCCTCAGCTAACTGTTTTGCGAATTCCGGATCAACGTTCAAAACTTTGGCGGCATTTATCACGTTTGAAAAAAGTTCAAAAGCCAGTTGGTTATCCATAGTTATGCCCGCATCAATAGATGCGCCCTGGTAGGCGGCGGGGCCATTTTCAGGCGACAATGAAGGTGAAATAACCAGCCATTTATGCTCTGGTTCTTCTATTAAAAAATCAAGGTAAAATTGTGCGGCCCCTCTCAAAGCAGGGTATACAGATTTTAAATAGGCTGCATCTCCGTTATACAAATACCTGTCCCATAGATGGCGGCTCAACCATGCCCCACCTGACGGCCACATACCTGAATAAACCCCGTCAACCGGGCCTGTAATACGCCACAGATCCGTATTATGATGCGCCACCCAGCCGCCTGCGCCATACATTTTTTTGGCCGTTTCCTGGCCCGTTACCGCCAGTTCTTTTACCATTTGAATTAACGGCTCATGCATTTCGGCCAAATTAGTTTCTTCTGCCGGCCAGTAGTTCATTTCGGTATTAATATTGATGGTATATTTACTTCCCCAGGGTGGTGCTTGTTTATCATTCCAGATTCCCTGCAAATTAGCGGGTTGCCCACCCGGTTGTGATGAGGAGATCAATAAATATCTGCCAAACTGAAAATACAAAGCGGCCAATTGGGGGTCATTCCCAGTCGCAAAATCCCTGATGCGTATGTTGGTAGGTTTTTTAATAGAATCTGTTGTACCCAAATTCAATTTTACCCTGTTAAAATATTTCTGGTAGCCCGCAATATGCGCAGCCAAAAGCTGTGGATAAGTTTTTGACATCGCCTTCTGCAGGAAAGCAGCCGCGCGTTTCCCCTCATTTGCGCTTACATCATTATAATTAACAAAATTTGTGGCGATGGAAATATAAAGGATAACTGAATTGGAACCGCTTACACTTATAGTTGAATCTGACAACAGTATTTTGCCGCCATCGGGCCTTATTTTTATCAGCGATTTAAATCTGATCTTACTTTTTACACCGTCCTTATCGCCGCTAATCCCCGAAAGCACCAACTCATCCTTTCCTTTTATGGTGACTGATGCCCGCTGTGTGCTCGACATGGATGCGGTAAAAGCAATATTCCCTGGTTTATCTGCTGTAAAACGCATCACAATCACCTGGTCAGGTATGGAGGTAAAGGCCTCCCTTTTAAACTTAACACCATTAGCGGTGTAAGTGGTGGTAGTTATCGCACGCTCAATATCCAGCTCTCTGTAATAGTCAGTAACCTGATCATGCCCTGTAAAGGCAAGAAACAAGTTACCTACAGGCTGAAACTGCATGCCATTAATTTTATTGGATTTTATTTTTTCCGTGGCCAAAATCGCGGCCTCTTTATTTTTTCCTTCAAATATTAATCTGCGTACTTCCGGCAAAGCGGCCAGTGCTGTTTCGCTGTCATTACGATTTGGCGCGCCGCTCCATACGGTAGCTTCATTTAATTTGATACATTCCCGGCCTGGGTTGCCATACACCATTGCAGCCAGCCGGCCATTTCCTATTGGCAAGGCCTCTTCCCACACATTGCCTGCGGGTTTGTTATACCATAGCTTTAAGGGGCCAACCTGGGCAAAAGACGACAGGCTAAAACAAAGAACCGTACCAAACAAAAAAACTCTTCTCATAAAAAAAGACGTTAACGGTTTACAAATAAATAATATTAATTGGAATGTACTGTTAAGCCATACCCTGTACTCTTAAATATAAAATCAATAATTGGCGCCGGGTTAGGAAAGTTGCTAACTGATGCTTTTCCATTACAGGTTCGAAACAGATGCAAATAAATTATCAGACACTAATAAATAATTAATAAAGTACTAATTCGTCTCCCTAAAAGAAAAATTGTTTTAAGATGCCTTGCGAATGTACTTACAGACACCTTAAACTAATACCGCGTGAAAATCTTTTTTAAATTCTTCGCCATAGATTATCCTGTATTCCTTTATAAAACTTTCAAAGGTGTTTTTTGCCAGTGAATGCTTGCCTAATGCCGAGAGGGCTTTGCATTTGATGACCATGGCTTCTTCATTAACCGGATCAAAATGGAATATAAAATTGGACAGTTCCACTAAAAACTTAAAATCGTTTGGAGCTTGGGAATTGGCAAAGTGCAGGTAGGTATCAATTATTTCATTTGATGTTTCAGATTTGAATGTATCTAACCATTCATACTCAATATTTGAGAGGAAATTGCCACGCTGAGTGATTTCAGAAAGACATTTTATTTTTTGAATATCCAGTTCTTTCTTATCATTTATAATATTCAGATAATTATGATAATCAACGTAAGTATGCTGGTAATCAATATCAAATTTCCAATAACCAGTATCATTTGATAAGTGACAATGGTCCATTTTATCAAGGAGGGCTTTTAATTTGGCAATATTTACTGAACGATTGTTGCGCGCACTTTTAACTGATTTATCATACCATAATATTTCGTTCAACTTCTCAGAACTCAGCCCCCGCCCCCACCTGATGGTGTACAACAGAATTACCAAAAACAGTTCTTTAATAAGCGGCGTAAAATGCTTAGTAATATCTGCACCCTCTGCATCAAAAACCTGTAAATCGCCAAATAACAGAATAGCATTTTTAAACTCATTGGCATGATTAAACTCAGAGATCTCACTTTTCACAACTTTAACATGTTCCGTAACGGTATTTGATGGATTAGTTGGTTGCAAAGGATTAGTTTCAGCACTTTTTTTCGAAGTGCCTTTTCTTCGGCTTACATAAAATAAAAATAGCAGAGTGATGGCCGCAAACGCCCCTCCTAAATACCAGGCCCTGTTGTTCTTCACCTCATGTGCTATTTCGGGTCCTCCGTATGGCGGGCTCAATAGGGTGTAGATATTAATTTTCGTCTGGTTATTTTCGGAACGCAGCAGTGTTACGGCTATAAACCGTTTGCTAACCGGACAATAATACAGATCGGCAAAGGAGTGCGTGTCATGAAAGAGATAAGGTATAGCGCTACCCACCATTTCATATGAGGGTTTGGTTAACGAGCCTTTAATGAGTTGCAAAGTTGAATTGTATTTATGCTGCGGAAAGATAAGCCCGTAATACGTCTTCGTTTTATCATCAATGACTAAGGAATTGGCAAGCGCAAAATCTTCACCTTTTACCTTTAAGACAAATAGTTTTTTAAAGGCCCCATCCTTAACAGTAAAACGCATCATATCATAAATATTCTGCGGATTAAGAATTTGCAGGCCGCTACTGTTACCGTAACCTCCCAGAATATAAGCAGTATCGCCCTTTGAGGTAGCACCTAACGCCGATAAATAACGCGGCATGAAAAAATCCCCTTTAACGTTAACAGTGTCCCAGGTGGCGGTGTTTAAATGATACCTCTGAATTTTATTTTTATAAACAAGATGCCCATAGCCGCCCAGGAAATAAAGGGACGAATCTACCAAAGAAAAAAACTTGTTTAAATGCCAGTAATCAGTAATAGGGCCGACTTTGAATTTCTTATCCCAATTGTGTGTTTGAAAATTGTATTTAGTTGCAAATTTTTGATCTACAAAAAAACTATATAGCCGATGGTCAAAAGGATTAAAAATCGATTGGTTTCCCTGGTTCAGATCAAGTTTATTATAGCTGGTATTTTTCCATAAAGCCTCTTTAAACGAATAGTTATGCAACGAATCACTGGCAATGACATACAATTGCTCCTGAAGCGGGTCGAAAGCGATGCCGGCCACGCCGTTTACTGTTATGCTTTGCACCGATTGCCAATCGCGATGCATAGCAGTAACCCAAACCGGATTTACTACAGCAGCATCATTCTGGTTAACCACTTCATGAGCGGTCAAACCGCTTTCCTCGCTCAACGGCCAATTATATTTCAATTTACTGTTCTCTTTAATAAGAATATTTCTCAGCTTCATTGGAGGGATATCAGTGGATTGAAACTGTCTGTAATTGTTTGTGCCGAACAATATCTTATAGCAGCTATTTTTTTTTAAATGCAGGCCGCTCTCAACAAACATTGTTTTACCATTGTAAAACAAAATTCGGTCATGGTCAAAATCAAACTTAACGCGTATATTATTCCAACTATTAAATAGTTGATCACGCTCAATATCAAAACTGATTTTTGAAAACCGTTCGCCTATAATTACATTAAAATGTTTAAATTTCGTTTGAGCGTCATAAACTAAATCAATATTGCGTTTATCATCCTCAATAATCCTGACTATATATCCAAAATAGGTTTTCCGGTTAACGATAAAGGAAAGGTCGAACGAAATATCAAAATTATCATTAAAACATAAGGTTTTTCCGGGGCTCAGATCCAGGCCGGTCCTTTTATCCTGATAAACTTCATGACTCGCAAATGCCAACCCATAGGACTGCCCTAAACTATCGTAATTAAATACGATGAATGTAAAAAAAAAGCAAGCAATAGTTTTAAAAATTCGGCGACCCAATTTCATTATGTTTATCATCGACCCTACCCAAACTTATAACGTTAAGTTTTTATTCGGTTCTTTATGCTGTACTGGTTTATAATAGCTGCAAATTATGGATTTATGTTAACCCGATATGCAAATCAAAATTAAGACGATTATTAACATTTTCAATACTTTGCTGTGAATTACATTTTTTATACTTCACAGTAAGATTATTTAAAATACTCACACCTAATTTGTCGCTTCAATAAACGCAAACAAATAAAACAAATGTTATAACGGTTCGCAGTTGCGCTAAAATTTCAAGCGAATTGGTTTAGTCCGGCATTTTGGGGCGTAAAAGAAATCTCCGCGCGGCACCTTGCCTGCTTTACCAGATAATCATAAATAATGGTCAACGAGAAAATTCATAAGGCAGTAAAAAACATTTTTGTCAATCTGATATCTTCAAGACGTTGATTAGAAGAGTTAATTGCTAAAAATATAAATGAGTCACGCTAATTTTACAAATTAGTTGGCTTTATCGTACCGTATTAAGTAGTTATTAATCTTTTGTTAATAATCTGCCGCTACACTTGTAGCAAACCGGATACGAATCAATTATGAATTTCATTTGTCGCAAAAAAGCAAAAGGCAATATTGTATACATTTCTACTTTATTATTAATAAGCGTTGTTAAACTGGTTAATGCACAAAGCAAACCCTCTAATGCTTTAACATCCTATGTTGATCCGTACATTGGTGCTGCCGGCCATGGCCATGTTTTTGTTGGTGCCAGTGTCCCTTTCGGCGGCGTGCAACTGGGGCCTGAGAATTTTTACAAAGGCTGGGACTGGTGTTCAGGGTATAATTATGGCGATAGTGTATTGATCGGTTTTTCGCATACACACTTAAGCGGCACGGGTATCGGCGATCTGTCAGATATATTAATAATGCCCTATACCGGCGGCATTCAATTGGATAAAGGTAAAGAAACGGTCCCAGGCAGTGGTTATGCCTCCCATTATTCGCATAAAAATGAAAAAGTACGGCCGGGTTATTATGCTGTTAAACTTGATGCTTCGGGCATCAGGGTAGAGCTAACTGCTACTGAGCGCGTCGGTTTTCACCAATATCATTTCCCGGTAGGCAAGGAGGGGCATGTTATTATTGATCTTAAAGAAGGTATCAATGATAAAAGTACAGAAACCTACCTTAAACAAACTGATAAATATACACTGGAAGGCTATCGTTTTTCAAAAGGCTGGGCCAAAAATCAATGGCTATTTTTTACAATCAAGTCATCAGAACCGCTAATGCAGTTTGGAGTTTATGATGATAGTAAATTACTGGAAGGCACAACCGGCAAAGGAACTAATATAAAAGGGGTGATCAGTTTTAAAAATGCTCCCACAACGCTTAAGTTAAAAGTTGGCATTTCACCGGTAAGTTGCAAAGGAGCCCTGGCTAATATTAATGCTGAGATTACTGACTGGAATTTTCAGAAAGTAGTGCATGATGCTGACGCAAAATGGAATAAGGAATTGGCAAAAATCGTTATCGCCACAAAAAGCCAAACCAATAAAAGGATATTTTATACCTCGCTGTATCACACCATGATAGATCCGGCTTTATTTAATGACCATAATGGCGACTATCGTGGTGCCGATAAGATTGTTTATACCAAGGCAGCTTTTAATAATTATACAATATTCTCGTTATGGGATACCTATCGCGCCGAGAATCCGCTTTTTACTATAACTCAACCAAAACGAACCAGTGATATGATCAATACCATGCTGGCCATTTATCAGCAGCAGGGTAAACTACCTATCTGGCACCTTATGGGCAATGAAACCGGCACTATGGTTGGTATCAGCAGTTTACAGGTAGTTGCCGAGGCATATTTAAAAGGCATAAAAGGTTTTGAAGCGGCTAAAGCCTATGAAGCGGTAAAGAACACCGCGATGTCTGATTCGCTGGGGGTAATGTATGTAAAAAACTTTCAGCCAATACCTACTGATAAGCAAACCCGCCCTGTAGCCAGGGGCCTGGAATATGCGATTGGCGATGGCAGTATTGCACTGATGGCTAAAGCGATGGGTAAAACAGAAGATTACGAATATTTTAAAAAACGGGGTGAAAATTATAAGTTATATTTTGATCCTACAGATCAGTTTTTTAAAGGCAAACTTTCTGATGGCAATTGGACACCTGGATTTGCCCCGCTTAAAAGTAAAAATAACCTTTATGCAGAGGGTAATGCCTGGCAATACCTTTGGCTGGTGCCCCAGGATGTGCCCGGCCTGATTTCTATTTTAGGGGGCGATAGGGAATTTAATAAACGATTAGACCAATTTTTTAATTTGAAGTATACGGAAGAAGGCGGACTCTCCGATCTGACGGGCTTAATAGGCCAGTATGCCCATGGTAATGAACCGAGCCATCACATTGCATATCTATACACTTATAGTGGCCAGCCCTGGAAAACGGCTGAAAAGGTACGATATATTTTGAAAGATTTTTATTTGGATAACCCTAATGGTATTATTGGTAATGAAGATTGCGGACAAATGTCAGCCTGGTACATATTTTCATCGCTTGGGTTTTATCCTGTGTTCCCGGCATCAGGCACTTATATTATAGGAAGCCCCCTGTTTGATAAGGCCACAATTAACCTGGATAGCGGAAAAAAGTTCACGGTGGAAACCATGAATAACAATGACAAAAACATATACATCCAAAGCATCACCCTGAATGGTAAGCCATATCAAAAAACATATATTGAGCACCGGGATATTATAAATGGCGGTATACTTAAAGTGGTAATGGGCGGTAAACCAAACTATAAATGGGGTACCCTGCAAGTAAACCGGCCACAAATTTAATTACTTAAAATATTTCAATACTTAAATAAGGCTAACAGCATACCGCCAATATGATAACAAATAAGAACAATTCGTTCAGATGGATTAAAGGAATAGCGCTAAGCATTATGATCGCTTTAGGCACCACATCACATGCGCAGACCGTTGATGCGACAACCATGACCAATAAGGTAATGGCCGGTTACCAGGGTTGGTTTCGCACACCGGGCGACAGACCAGAGAACCACGGCTGGTCGCATGTATTTAACGGGCCACCGTCAGCAGCCAAACTGGCTTTTGATACCTGGCCCGATATGAGCGAACTAAGCAAAAGCGAAAAATATCCCGCACCAGGGTTCACTTATCCTGATGGCAGTCAGGCTTATTTATACAGTGCACAGAACCCCAAAACGGTGCTGCGTCATTTACAATGGATGAAGCAATACGGGATAGACGGCGTATGGCTGTCAGAGTTTTGCGGCCACTTCCCCGGCGGTAACCAGGAACGAGATACGACGGCTTTGCTCCAGATAATGCATAATGTAATGAAGGCTGCAAGTACTACCGGCCGAACCTGGGCATTTATGTGGGATATGAGTGGATTTGGCCCGCGTACTCCAAAAGCAGATGTGTATAATATTATCATAAACCAATGGAAAAAAATGGTTGACGAGGGTGTTACTTCCAATTCGCGGTATATGCATCATAATGGTAAACCAGTGCTGTTACTATGGGGTTTTTTCCCCGACCGGCCCGCCTCACAGCCCGAATATATGAACCCTGTGATAGATTTTCTGCTGGCACCCGGAAAGTACCAGGCAACCATAGTAGGCGGGGTTGATAACACCTGGCGGGCCAAAGGCACGCCCCAATTCCAGGCTATGCTGATGCGTATGCAGGGTTTGCAACCATGGAGTGTGGGCCGCCGGATTAAAGATCCGGCGACGGGTTATTCAGTGCAAAATATTGCCGAGTGGGCGGGCGACATAGAAAAGTGCAAGGCCAATAATGTAATGTTTATGCCTGTATTTAATTCGGGCACACATATAGCGGGGCCGCCGCCTATACCGCCGGCCGGGCCAATTGTGCCCCGCCGCATGGGTAACTATTTATGGGAGCAGTTTGTAGCAGCATCGGCAACCGGCACAATTAACAGCGCGTTTATAGCCATGTTCGATGAAATTAATGAAGGGACACAGATCATGAAAATCGAAACCCATCCGCCAACGCAAGCTGCATTCCTGACCTATGACGGTGCCACCAGCGATTTTTATCTGCGCCTGGTAGGCGCAGGGGCCAAGATGTTAAGAGAACATACCCCAATTACGCCAATCATTCCAATTTCACCATTTGATCCATCCCAATCATACCAGATAAAGAGCAGAGGAAGCGGTTTATTAATGGATAATCAGGAAAAAACAAATAAGGAAGGCGAAGCCCATACTGAATGGCAACTCTTATTTGATGGTAAGGGCTATTTCAAAATTAAAAGTAAACTAACAGGTAAAGTACTGAGTGTAAAATCTGCTAATGATTCTGTATTGCAAATTATTGATAGTGATACAGATAACCTGAAATGGCGCCTTGAATGGGACGGCACAGGCTGCTGCCGCATCATTAACAAAACCAACGGTAAGGCTATTAATTCGGCACTGGTACTGGCTAAAGATAGCGCTGCTGAAGATCTGCGCTGGCAAATAATACCGCAATGATCAACGATCTGTAATAGCGAATAATATTAATTTAAATTATCTAATGAATATAAAAAGGCTGTTCATTGCTTCCGCCATCCTTATTTTTTTAATTCCATTTACCAAAAAGTCCGTTGGATTGCCTGTATTTCCGGTATCAAAAGCAGATACCGGAAATTATGACCATGTGGAATGGCAGAATCCGCTGGTTTTTGGTATTAACAAACTTCCACCGCGAAATTCCGCCTGGCCAAATCCGAATTCTGTTTCAGGTTGGAAAAGTGATTATACCCACTCGCCCTGGCTGTTATCGCTCAATGGTAATTGGTCTTTCAACTGGGCGCCTGATCCAGACACACGGCCCAAGAATTTCTACCGATCAGATTTCCAGCCGTCCGGCTGGAAGCAAATTCCTGTACCATCATGTTGGGAGTTACAGGGATATGGCGTGCCGATTTACACCAATTCAAATTATCCTTTTCAACCTAATTTGCCTAAAGTGATGGATACGCCACCAAAAAGTTTTACGTCTTATAAACAGCGTAACCCTGTTGGCTCATATATCAAAAATTTTAGTTTACCTGCGGGGTGGAAAGGTGGGCGTACCATATTGCATTTTGCCGGGGTTAGCTCGGCAATGTATGTATGGGTAAATGGCAATAAGGTAGGTTATAGTGAAGATTCACGATTGCCCGCAGAGTTTGATATCACCAGATTTCTTAAGCCCGCCAATAATGTTTTGGCGGTAGAGGTTTACCGTTGGTCTGACGGATCATACCTGGAAGACCAGGATATGTGGAGATTAAGCGGCATCTTTCGTGACGTGTTTCTTTATCATACACCTGATGTGTCGCTTTGGGATTTTTATGTAGATGCGCCGCTGGATGACAACTATCAGAATGCCGCTGTCAGTCTTCACTATAGTTTGCGGAATTCTGCTGCATCACAAATTTCTGGTCTGCGTATTCGGCTTAGCTTGCGCAGGCCCGATGGTAAAATTATAAATGACGGTCCGCTTTTAGAGGAAACGGTACAACAGGTATCTTCCGGTTTTAACCCCGAGAAAGTAACTGCAGTTGTCAAGATATCCCATCCTATGCTTTGGACGACAGAAACACCGAACGTGTACGATGCGTTGGTGGAATTGATTCAAAACGGTAAAGTAATTGAAACCCGGCGTATAGACATTGGTTTCCGTAAGGTAGAATTAAAGGATAAACAATTTTTTGTTAACGGCCGCTCACTAAAAGTAAAGGGCATTAACCGGCACGAAGCCGACCCCGAAACAGGGTATACGCCTAACCTGCCACAACTCGTGCAAGATCTGAAACTGATAAAGCAGGCAAATTTTAATTTCATCCGTACATCTCACTACCCGAATGATCCGCGCTTTTATGAATTATGTAACAGGTACGGAATTTTTGTAATGGACGAGGCTAACATAGAGACACATGGCTTAAGTTATCAGCGCCGGATATTACCGGGTGATAAACCAGAATGGGAACCGCCTGTAGTTGACCGGATGCGCCGTATGGTGGTGCGGGATAGAAATTACCCGTGTGTTGTAATGTGGTCGTTAGGCAATGAGGCTGGTTACGGTAATGCATTCATGAAAATGCGGGAAGCGGCCCATGCGGCAGACCCGCAACTTAGGCCCATTCATTATGCTGATATGAACCTGGCCGCAGATATGGATAGTCAAACTTACCCTACAACCACCTGGTTGCTGCAGCATGTTGCCGGCAAAGCGGTACGTAAGGGTGAACATGGCGAACTTGGGTCGCCGGAGCAGCATGGGCCTTACCCCTCAGGCAGGGCCTTTGTAACCAATGAGTATGCACATGCACAAGCTAACAGTCTTGGCAACCTACAGGATTATTGGGACATTTTTGAAAAGTATCCTATGCTTTTAGGCGGCTTTATCTGGGAATGGAGCGATCAGGCGCTTTACAAAACCGGCGATGACGGCAAACGTTTTTTTGCCTATGGCGGTGATTTTGGCGATTTTCCTAATGACGGCCGTTTTTGCCTCAAAGGATTGGTTTCTGCTGATAGAATTCCACGCCCGCAGTATTGGGAAGCCAAAAAAGTACTCCAATACATAAGCGTGAAGCCCAAAGATCTGGAAAAAGGGCGCATCAGTATTCAAAATAAATATGGATATACTTCTTTGGATGCATTTGATGCCGACTGGAGGCTGGAAAAGGATGGTGCAATAATTAGCCAGGGAAAATTGGGCGCTTTAAAAATTGAACCGGGTAAAGTGGGTACTGTTTCCATACCCTGGGGCGAAGTTGCATGGGTACCAAACGCGGAATATTTCCTTACCCTGCAGTTTCATTTACGGAAAAGTACGCCTTGGGCTAATGCGGGGCATATCGTAGCTTATGAACAACTGCAGGTACCGCTTAAACCCAAAGCAAAGGCATCATTGAAAATTGTATCATGGACAAAGGAGGGCAATAATTGGATAGCGAAAGCAAACGGTACAGTTATAAGTGTAGACGGCAAGACCGGACTCATCGGATCGTACATGGTTGATGGGAAGGAATATTTGACCAGCCCGGTTTATCCTAATTTTTGGCGTGCGCCCACAGATAATGATATGGGCTGGAAAACCCCCGTGAATATGCAGCCCTGGAAAGAAGCAGGCACCCATGCCCAAATGCAAAAGTTATCACTGGATACTACCGTGGCCGGTATACAGTTAACGGGCAGTTTTCATCTTCCTGTAACCGGTACCGATATGCATATTAGTTACGGCCTTTTACCTGATGGAAAGGCATTAATTAACCTTTGTCTTGATTTGAGTAAAGGTGCGCCCGAAATTCCCCGGATCGGTTTTCAGTTTGCTATTCCGGCCGCCTACAATCAATTGATATGGTATGGCCGGGGGCCACAGGAAAATTATTGGGATCGAAAAACCGGGGCAATGGTAAAAGTGTATCATTCCACAGTTGATAATTGGATAACGCCTTATGTTCGTCCGCAGGAAAATGCCAATCGCTCAGATGTACGATGGATTCAATTTAAGGATACAAACGGCAAAGGGATACAGATTCAATCAGTACAAAAATTATTGGGGGTAAGCGCGTGGCCTTATTCAGAAAATGATCTGGAAACGGCAACACATAATAACTTGTTACCTCACCGGGATTTTGTAACCGTAAATATTGATGGCTGGCAGATGGGGGTAGGTGGTGATATTAGCTGGGGCCTGCCTGTGCATCCTGAGTACAGGATGATAGCCAAAGGCCGGTATGAATATGCCTTTTATATTAAACCAATAAAGTGATGTTAAATTTTTTACGCCATACATTTTGGTAAAGAATGAACATTAGCTGGTCCCCCCGGGATTACCGGATTATGCCGTTGATATGGCTTTGTTTTAAACTTAATGTTATAAGTGCTGCAATATTGATTTTGAAATTGCCTAAAATAAATACCTGTTAATTTTTTATTAATCTTTTATTAGAAGTTCTTATTTAATTGCACTCATTATAAACGTTGCGTAATCATACCGCAAATAATTATCTGATAGCGCTTATTAGTTATCATCAACATTCCTATAAATAAATGAAACAAATGAAATTTGGTTACATAGCCGGTTTAATGATGTTGTTATTGCTAACAAAATCATACGCTCAGAACAATTTTAAACTGAGCGAAAATTTTGATGCTGCCGGTAAGTATGAGAAAACAGGCCGGGGCGAATGTAAGATAGCTAACTCAGTACTCACAACAAAGGAGTCCTATTTAAGCTTCGGCGAGTACAACTGGACTGATTACGAGGTTAAATTTAAAGCAAGGGTACCCCAAACCGCAGATCAGGTACAAATATGTGCGGGATTTCGTGCAGGTAACCGTGATGACCGATATATAGTGATGTTGAAAGGAGGTATACAAAAATCTATATATCTCGCCCGTTTGGGTTATATGGGTATGGACGACTACCTCGCCTTACGACAATTAGATTTTCAGCCCATACCAGGGGCCTGGTATAATTTTAAGATACAGGTAGCCGGGAACCGGATTAGGGTATTTTTAAATAACGAAAGCCTTCCGAGAATTGATATCGCCGATAAATTTACCAACTTTTCCCCGGCCGGTAAAATTACTTTAGGTGGCAGTTGGATCACAAATGAGTTTGACGATCTGTCTATCAAATCCATCAATGCAAACGAATTTTCAGGAACCCGTGTTCAGGAATATGCGGTCGCTGTTAAAAATAAGGATGCGTTGCGCCGGCAACAGCGAAACGCCTATAAGCCAATGGTTGTTAAAAATATCAGAAATGGCCGTAATGTAATATCCTTAAATGGCAAATGGCTATTCTCGCCAGGGTATGAAATAACCGAAGATAACAAAGCGGTAAAGCCTGATGAAAGTGATGAGAATTGGCATGTTATGACAGTGCCAGACTTTTGGAACCCAATAAGGGTTTGGCTGCATGGCGAAAAATATAATACTGGCAGTAAAGGTGTTTCAGATAATTATTTCCAAAAGGAAACAGACCGCTGCGAAGCATATACCTTTGATTACAAAAAGACCAATATAGGCTGGTACCGCCAATGGATCAATCTGCCTGAAGGGGTTACCGGCAAAAATATGCAGCTTTTCTTTGATGCCGTGTCAAAAGTGGCCGAAGTTTACATAAACGGACAAAAGGCCGGCAGCCACATTGGTATGTTCGGCGATTTTCAGGTAAATGCTTCAGGCATGCTTAAGCCGGGGAAAAATTTGGTAACAGTAAAAGTGACGAGGGACTATTTACAGAATATTAAAGACGCAGATAAAATAGCCGGTGTTGCAGTTACGGTAGAAGTAACGCAGAAGATGGTACAGGACCTGGCCCATGGCTTTTTTAATGATGACCCGGCCGGGATATGGCAACCCGTTTCACTTGTGATCACAGATCCTGTACGTATTGAAGACGTATTTATTAAACCAAACCTTACCGGCGCTGATTTTGATATCACCATAAAGAATTATTCAGATAATGCAACCAGTTTTTCGGTAGCTAACAGTATTGCCGGGAATAAGCAAAAAGACATATTATATAAAAATATCCCGCTTAAAGAATTGCGATTACAGCCTGGTGAAGAAAAAGTGTTTACGTACAGCATAGCTGGTCTGAAACCCAGATTATGGTCCCCTGAACATCCAAATTTGTATGATTTTGGATTTAGCCTGATAGCAAATAACAAAGAGATCGACTCCAAAACTATCAGGTCAGGTTTCCGAACTTTTAAGTCAATTGGCGATTACCTGTATTTAAACGGTAAGCGTTACTGGCTGCGTGGAGGTAACCAGACAGCAGCGCCGCTGGCACCAAATGATACTCTGCTGGCTGATAAATTTACTAAGCTGATGAAGGCTGGGAACATTATGGTTACCCGTACCCATACCGTGCCTGCTACCGAAACCTGGATGGACGCTTTTGACGCAAATGGCATTGGCGTAAGCTATGAAGGCACGTGGCCGTGGTTGTTCCTGGAAAGTAGTTTCCCCCGGCAAAAAGTGATTGACCTTTGGAAAGCTGAATTTTATGATCTGCTAAAAAAATATCGTAATCACCCCTCTCTTATTATCTGGACCGTGAATAACGAGATGAAATTTTATGATAATGACCCAGACAGCGCCCGTACCAAAGTAAAAATGAAGATCATTTCAGATGTCGTAAAACAAATGCGGGTTATTGATCCCACACGGCCGATCGTTTTCGATTCTAACTATAAACGGAATGCGAAAAAATTTGGAGCCGACTATCTAAAGACTATTGACGACGGCGATATCGACGATCCGCATGCTTACCTAAACTGGTACGATTACTCGATATTTGATTATTTTAAGGGTGAGTTTCAGCAAAAGAATAAAAATCCCGGCAGGCCAATGATCAGCCAGGAAATGTCAACCGGTTATACAGACGAAACAGGCCATGCTACGCGGTTTTATAATTATGTACATCAAAACCCCCAATCACTTGCGGGTAAATATACCTATGAGTATAATGATCCTAAGTATTTTATGATACCCCAGGCTTTTATTACTAAGGAATTGGCTGAGGCTTTACGCCGTAGTGATGATAAATCTGCCGGAATTATACATTTTGCCCTCATTACCTGGTTTACCAATGTTTATTTACATAATAGCATTAAACCTTTTCCGGTATATTATGATATGCAAAAAGCCCTGCAGCCGGTACTGGTGTCTGCTGAATTATGGGGAAGACACTTTTACGCGGGCACCAAACTGCCGGCCAGGATTTGTATAGTTAATGATAAGGAAGATGGCAGCGCATTACCTGCTTCAGAATTGCAATGGCAACTGATGGGTAAGGACCGGTTAGTTTTAGCAAGCGGCAAAATGCCGGTCGCGCAGGTTGAGCATTACACCCGTCAATGGCTGGAACCACAAATTAATATCCCACAAAACCTTCCCGGCGCTAAAATTGAAGGTAAGTTAATACTAAAATTAATTACCGGAGGTAAAACAGTTTCAGAGAACAGTTATGACATATTACTGGCCAGTAAAACAGGGTTTGATGTGGTAAAGCTTTCCGGTAAAAAAATAGCGGTATTTGATGCGGCTAAGAAGATAATTCCATCGCTTGATTTCTTAGGTATTAAATATACAACATCAGCTACGTTGAACGACGTGCTAAATCAAAAAGCCGACGTCTATGTATTATCAGGGTTGGACTCCTTAACTACAACTGCCAGTGAGATTAAAAATATCAGAACACTGATAACTGGCGGTGGCAGAGTATTGTTATCTGCTTCAGGTAGTATAGCCCATAGCTTGTATCCGGAATATATTAGGAGTTTATTGAAAGAAAATGGAGAGATCACAACAATGGATATTCCTGAGTCGGGTATATTCAATGGCATCGAGCCCCTGGAAACGCGCTACCTTAATAATAATAGGCGTGAAAGCCCGGCTGTGATATCCGGCGCATACCGCATTAATCGTAATTCTAATATAGAAGCTTTGGCATCATTCGTTAAAATACACGGTTATTTATCGGGCGATGTGAATGCGAGGATGAAAAGGCTTGATCAGATAAAAGGATTCCCTATTATTAAAATACAAGATAATGGCCAAGCGCTGTTATCCGAGATTAGATTGGATAAAACGCTGACTGATCCGGTAGCAGGTAAATTATTGGTGAATATGTTGGTGGAATTGTGTAAATGAGCGAATCCCCTATCATATGTGCCTTTTTAGATTTTCAAAAGCCACAAATCAACCAGGCGTCGCTCGGGAAATTCGGCTGGAAAGATGTCAGTGAGGCAATTGGCCACAAGTTCCAGATATATGTACAGTAACTCCCACAAAAAGGCCACCAATAAGTGGCCTTTTTAATGCGTTTAGATGTGGGCCGGTTGAGGAGGCAAAGGTTTATTCAAATTCTTCCTATTTTTATCTTCTCAAACCTATCAAATGTTCCAGATATTCAGAAAATATGTCGCCGGTAAAATTGCACTGACCGAACAACAATTCGATCTGATTCAATCGCTTTGTGTTATTAAAAAGCTGCGCAAGAAACAATACCTGCTGCAGGATGGCGACAACGCAACACTTACAAGTTCCATTATGATATATTAGGTTTATAAATATAGCCTTATTTGTAATGATTTGTAGTTATTCTGTGCATGCTTTTTATATATAATAGAAAGGGCCAGATGCCTCAAACGGATATATTAAGTAAATTACCACGTTTTTTTAAGTGTATCAGTGATAAACTTGCAAACTATAGAATACTAATATTGTAGTTGGTGTCTAATAATCCAATAACTTTTATATTTTTGGTCATAAGAACCTGATTAATGCCTTATCAACCTGGTCTGCATATTTTAGCAGAGTTTTCTGTGACCGATATTTTGAGTTTATCTGCATCGGCACCCTGCAAGTTATTTTTTGACCGGCTGATCGCCGAGTATTCACTCGAAAAAGTTGGAGAGGTTTATCACGATTTTGACGGCGCCGGTTTCACGGGGATGGTTTGCTTAACTGAATCCCATCTTTCTATTCATACCTGGCCGGAATTTAACCTGGCAACATTTGATATCTTCCTGTCTAATTATCAAAAGGATAATTCTGAAAAAGTAAAGGCCATTTATAGCCGGGTATTAAGTTTTTTTGAGGCAACTGAAATTAAAAGAACAGAACTGGTAAGGTAATATGGCATCAATAAACCTAAAATCATTCCCTTATTCAGAAGATGTTGCGTGCCCCAAATGCAAGAACCTGATAACGCTTTATGACCCTGAGGGCAGCGAATACTGCGTGTGCACATTTTGCAATTCTTTTATCCGGTTTATTGCAAACGATACACCCATTATTCAAAAGCAGGCCTCGCCGGTAAAAATTGCCCCGGTCATAAAACTAGGCAGCACCGGTGTTTTAAATAATATAGAGTTTAAGGTAATAGGGTATATTGAAAAAAAGGAACAAGCCAGCCACTATGCATGGCGTGAATACATCATTTACAATTATCAAAAGGGTTACGCGACGTTATCAGAGTTTGACGGACACTGGAACTTTGTTGCAGGTAAAGAGTTTTACCCCGAACTTGACAAGCTAAGCAACCGCACGTGGGATTTTATAGATTATGAAGGGAACGTTTATAACTTGTTTAACAGATATACGGCTGTAACAACAGCGTTAATTGGTGAATTTGACTGGGATATATTAACAGAAAAGGCTCAAACCGCTGAATTTATTGCACCACCGCAAATCATCATTAAAGAACAGGGCAAAGGCGCTGGAGTGGCTGATTTTTACCTGGGCAAGTATATAGAAGCAAAGGAAATTGCCGGGGTGTTTAAAGCTAATATTGAACAATTTCCGCAAAAAATAGGCATAGGTGCAAATGAACCATCTGTGTATGCCAAAAGGTGGTTCCCGGCATACAAACTAACACCTGTATTAATTGTACTGGTGGCAGTAATTGGATTTACAGCATCGTTTATCAATCCCAGGCATCTGGTGATGGACAACGATTACACCATTATAAGTGATTCTACAAAAGTCAACGAATTTAAACCCTTTATTACGCCATCGTTTGAGCTAAATAACTCGTCGTCGGCTTTGGAATTTCTGATAAAATCAAACATTGATAACAATTGGCTGGAAACAACGGTAGTACTGGTGAACGAGAAGGACAACCAAAGCTGGGAGGTAACCGAAAGCATTGAATATTATCATGGCTATGAAGATGGTGAGAGCTGGACAGAAGGCTCACAAGAAGCCGAGGTGCTATTGTCTGGCATTCCAGCGGGCAAATATCATTTAAACATTTATCCGGCATCGGGAGATATCAATAACAAAAATATTCATATTAGCATAGTAGCCAATCCGGTTGTATGGCGCAATGTGCTTGTTACCATTTTATTACTTTTCCTGTATCCGCTGTATACTTGGTTTAGAATGCGCAATTATGAAAAAAAGCGATGGATGAACAGCGATTATTCACCTTATGAAACCGAAGAAGAATGAAAACTATTAAAGCTGCGCGCATTTACCTGTTTTTTGCCTTAATTGTAATTGGTTACTACACTTACAGTGCACTGTTTGGTATAGCTTTTTGGGAAAGCAGCAGTGTCACCCGCAACACGGAATATAACAACAATAGCCGCGTAAGGGGCGTTCACGCATTTTATCACAAATAAATTTTTATTATATGAGCTTACATGAATTAATTAACTACAAATACATTATAGCATCGGTGCTGTATTCGGTAATAGGGATCATCATCCTGCTGGTATCTTATTGGATAGTTGAAAAGATCACACCTGAAAACCTATGGAAGGAAATTGTAGAGAAACATAATGTAGCCCTCGCTATAGTTTGCGCTTCGTTTATGATAGCTGTGGCCATCATCATCAGTTCGGCCATACACGGATAGGGATGAATAAAAAACTGCATGCGCTGCTGCTGATATCGGTTTTTGTAGTGGCTACCTGCGGGCTTATCTATGAACTGATAGCCGGGACACTGGCAAGCTACCTTTTAGGCGATTCGGTAACCCAATTTTCTACCATTATTGGTGTTTACCTGTTCTCTATGGGAATAGGCTCATGGGTGTCCAAATACTTCGAAAAAAATATTATTTCGTGGTTTATCCAGTTAGAAATATTAGTTGGCCTCGTGGGTGGTACCAGTTCTACTATATTATTTTTAGTGTTCGAGAACATCGCATCATTCCGTATTATACTGTACAGCCTGGTTGGTATTACCGGCATTTTGGTTGGTTTAGAAATTCCATTGCTGATGCGTATATTGAAAGACAGGTACGAGTTTAAAGACCTGGTATCAAAAGTATTTACGTTTGATTACATTGGTGCGCTGCTGGCCTCCCTTGTATTTCCGTTGCTGCTAATTCCTTATTTGGGGCTGGTAAAAACTTCCTATATGGTGGGCATCCTTAATGTTGGTGTGGCACTTATTGTTTGCATAAGTTTCAAAAAAGAAATAAAGGCGGCTGTATACCTCCAAACCAGCGCTATCATCAGCATCCTGGCCCTTTTGGTGGGATTTGTTTACGCGGGTGTTATCACCAATTTTTCGGAAAGCCTTACTTATGCCGATACAATCATTTACTCAAAAAGTACACCTTACCAACGCATCATTCTAACCAAAAAAGGCAAGGTATTGCGCCTGTTTTTAAATGGTAACCTGCAGTTTAGCTCTGACGATGAATATCGCTATCACGAAGCATTGGTGCATCCCGGATTACAGGCTTTGCCCAACGCGCGCAATGTACTGGTAATGGGTGGAGGCGATGGGTTAGCTGTACGCGAGATCCTCAAATACCCTAACATACGAAGCATAACCCTGGTGGACCTGGACAAGGGCATGACCGGTCTGTTCAAATCAAACCACATGCTGCTAAACCTCAATAAAGGCTCGCTACTTTCACCTAAAGTAAAAGTAATCAATGCTGATGCGTTTACCTGGCTTCGGCAGGATAAAAAGAAGTTTGATTTTATGGTGATCGACTTTCCTGATCCATCTAATTATTCGGTGGGTAAGCTGTACACCAATTCGTTTTATACGCTGGCCAAAGCCGTACTGGCGCCGGGTGGTATTATGGTAATACAGGCAACATCGCCTTATGTAGCACCAAAATCATTTTGGACCGTTGATACTACGTTAAGGTCAGTAGGCTTGCATACTATTCCGTACCATAACTACGTACCGTCTTTTGGCGAGTGGGGCTATATTATGGCTACAGAAAATCCGGTATATAAAAAGCCGACTGTATTTTTACCAGGTATGCGCTTCGTGACCAAAGAGAGCCTTGACCTGATGTTTTACTTCCCAAAGGATATGGCCAAAGTAAAAACAGAGGTTAACAAGCTAAACAACCAGGTGCTGGTAAAATACTTTGAAGATGAGTGGTCGTCCGTTTTATAAAAGCAGCGAGCTTGTAAACGGCTTAAGCCGCCGTTCTTTCATGCTTAAAGCCGGCTTGATTATGACGGGTATATTCCTGGGCGGCTGCATCCGAAAATTAAATCCCAAAAGTGCTTATAAAAACATTAAAGGCAACATAAAGGGGCCTAATGCAAAGGCAGGGCATATACTGCGTGATAAATTACCATTGCCAACGCCAACCAGTACGAGCTCTGTAAAAACGCTTATTATTGGCAGCGGCATATCCGGCCTTTCAGCAGCGCGCTGGCTAAAAAAACAAGGTTATCATGATTTTGAACTACTGGAGCTGGAAGACCATGTGGGTGGAAACTCACATTCCGGCAAAAACAATGTTTCGGCATATCCATTGGGCGCTCATTATATCACCATCGCCAATAACGAGGACACCCTGCTTACTGGTTTTTTGCAGGACTGCGGCGTAATTACCGGATTTGAAAACGGCTTGCCTGTTTATAACGAATATTATCTCTGTTTTGACCCCGAGGAACGTTTGCTCATTAATGGGCAGTGGCAGGAAGGTATTGTGCCGGATTTTGGTTTGAACGCAGGCGATAAAGCGCAGATTAAAAAGTTTTTCACGCTCATAGATGAGTTAAAAAAATCAAAAGGGAACGATGGTAAATATGCTTTTGATATCCCTATAGATAATAGTAGTGCTGATGACCAATACAGGGCTTTGGACAAAATCACCTTTAAAGAATACCTGCATCAGCAAAAGCTTAGCTCAGTTTACCTTTTATGGTATTTAAACTATTGCTGTAAGGACGATTACGGGCAAGGAATAGATAAGGTATCTGCCTGGGCGGGTATCCATTACTTTGCATCGCGCAGGGGCAAGGCAGCAAACGCCGAGAGCAATGCCGTATTAACCTGGCCGGAAGGCAATGGCTGGTTAACCCGAAAGTTAGCTACCGAAGTGAGCGCACACACACGTAAAGGTAATATGTGTTATAGCATTAACTACAATCAACAAGGAAAAGTAGTAGCGGGGATTTATGATGTAGCCAAAAGTACAACAAGCATCATCGTTGCCGAAAACGTAATTATGGCCACACCCCAGTTTGTAAACCAACGGCTATTTAAAGATACAATAAACCGGCCGGTAGATTATACCAGGTTAAATTATTCACCCTGGTTTATTGCCAATATTACCGTTAACCGTTTGCCGCAGGGAAAGGGTGCAGGCCTGTGTTGGGATAATGTAGCTTATGATACCCCATCGGTAGGATACGTAAATGCGGGGCAGCAAACTGTAAAATTAACTGATGAAAAAAGGGTGTTAACCTGGTACCTGCCCCTTTGCAACCATGAACCCCGGATTGCACGCCTTGCAGCCTACACACGCACTTATGAACAATGGATGGACATCATGATGCCCGAACTAGAGTATATGCACCCTGGGATTGCTGATGCTATTGAAAAAGTAGAATGTTGGGTTTGGGGACATGGAATGATATACCCGGCTGTAAACTATATTTGGGGAGAGAATAGGAAGGCAGCGCAACTGCCCATAAAGAATAACCTGTTCTTTGCACATACCGATCTTAGCGGCATATCTATTTTTGAGGAAGCATTTCACCAGGGCATACGTGCCGCCAACCAGGTCTTAGCGATATATGGAAAACAGCAAAACATATAAACAACCATGGCTCCATTCGCGGGTTATTGACGGGGTGTTTATCCTGTCGCCGCCGTTTGTTGCTTTATTGCTGGTTATCTGTTTTCCTGCACAGTTCCAGACATCATCAACTATCCCGGTTTATTACTGGCTGTTTTTGGTGGTTTTTATTGATGTTGCCCATGTATACAGCACACTGTACCGCACTTACTTTTACCATGATTCTTATAAAAAAAATGCTTTTTTAATAATGGTACCCATTGCATGTTATATAGTTGGTGTATTATTACATAGCTATGATGGGATGCTTTTTTGGCGCGTGCTGGCTTATTTAGCAGTATTCCATTTTATACGGCAGCAGTACGGCTTTATGCGATTATACTCCAGGCATGAGGGTAGCAATTACTGGTTTAGACTGATAGATAAACTGGCTATTTACACCGCAACCATATACCCGCTATTTTACTGGCATTTTGAAGGCAAAAGAAATTTTAGCTGGTTTGTAGAGAACGATATAATTTCTTTTAATTCGCCCGTATTATTGAATATTGGGCTTGCCTTGTACCTGGTCATAATTATAACCTACGTTGTTAAAGAGGCTATATATATGGCAAGGACTGGGGTGTTTAACCGGCCCCGTAATTTACTTATTGGGGGTACATTCCTGTCATGGTATTTTGGTATCGTATATTTTAACGGTGACCTTGCTTTTACCACCCTTAACGTCATTTCGCATGGTATACCTTATATGGCGTTGATATGGATTTTTGAGAAAAACAAACAGGATAAAGGCACCGATAAAGGCAATCTTATTATCAGATACACCTTTAGCAAATACGGTGGCATAGCGTTTTTTGTTTTGCTGCTGTCTTTATTAGCCTATGCAGAAGAAGGTTTGTGGGACGGCATGATCTGGAAGGAGCATGGAAGTGTTTTCACATTATTCTCTGGCCTACCCAAAATAGATAACGAACAAATTTTATCGCTATTGATTCCGCTACTGGCTTTGCCGCAGTCTACCCACTACGTATTAGACGGTTTTATTTGGAAAGTTAAGAAGGCGGCCAACTGAAATAAAAGGCCAGGGCAATAACCGGCAAGACAAATACATGCCTGAATGTAAATTATACGAAATGAAATATTTCGATAATTGAAAAGTGCCTTTCCGGTTTCCTTCCAAATATTACTCTTGATCTATTGAACCTTATATATCCAATTTCCTATTCGATATAAATTTCGAAAGTCATAGGGAGAGCAAGTACATAAAAAGCCCCCTGAACATATAATTCAGGGGGCTTTTACGTTAAAGAATGCCGCTATTTAAACGCTCCGTTTATTTTAAATACCCTTCAGCTTTATCACTTTAAAGGTGTTGGGCTCAACCGTAAGTTTTACGGCTTTACCGCTCACGGCAAGCGTACTATTAACAGGGCTTATGGCCATTGGCTTATCTAATGAATTTACAGCCGTTTTATCTGTATTGCCTAATGAAATTACCCTGGCCTGGTTTCCAATACTCATTCCTTCGATATTAAATACTACCGACTGGCTTTTGGCACCGCTGTTTACAAACTTAATTATCAATTCTTTTTTATTTTTGTCTAAGCAGGCTGTTGCATAACAACCATCCTGGCCGCTAACCATTTCGGTACCTTCTAAAAGCGGTACAACATCAGTACCCTTGTTTAGCGAAAAAAGCTGCTGCACGTAATAATTAGGGGTACCGTATGATCGTAGGTTATCAAACCATATCAAGTCAGGCGTCCACTGCCAGGCATCTATATGGGCAAATAACGGCGCGTATGAAGCCATGGTAACCACATCGGCATTACGTTCAAGCCCGGTCATAAAAGCGGCTTCGGCAATGGCGCATTCCAGGGTATTTTTATTATCGGGGCTACCTGTAGCTACACTTTGAGCCGCATATTCGCCGGCAAATATTTTAGGCCCCTTACGGTCATATTTATCATAGCGCTTTGCATTTTCTAAAAACCATTTAGGTGCATTATAATAATGTTCGTCTAAAATATCCGCATTCAGCTCCCTAAAAGTTTTGTTTAACAAATCAAACTCTTTGCCACTTGCAGAAGGCCCAACGCTCGAAATTATTTTTATATCCGGGTATTTATCTTTTATAGCTTTAGTAAATATCTTCCATCTTTCAATATATTGTTCTCCCCATTGCTCGTTTCCAACACCCAGCATTTTTAAATTAAAAGGCTTTGGATGCCCCAAATCAGCACGGAGTTTTCCCCATTTGGTATTTAAGCCGCCGTTTGCAAATTCAATAAGATCCAGGGCGTCCTGCACATATGGGTCTAACTTATCTAATGCAACCAACTCCCCGGTATTGTACTGGCAAGCCATGCCACAATTCAATATAGGTAAAGGTGATGCACCTATATCTTCGGCGGTTAAAAAGTATTCCATAAACCCTAAACCAAAGGTTTGATAATAATCGGTAGTGAGGCGATGCTTGAATTCGGTATTCCATCTGTTGATAATATTCTCACGCTTATCAATATCACCGATGCTTTTCTTCCACTGATACCGGTTTGCAAGATCGCGGCCTTCTACTATACAACCACCGGGAAAGCGCAGGAAACCTGGCTTAATATCGGCCAGTTTTTGCACCAGGTCTGCACGTAAGCCGCCTGGTCTGTTCTTCCATGTATGGCCCGGAAATAGCGAAACCATATCCATATCAATAGTGCCTTTGCCTTTTAGCCAAACATATAAAGATGCCTTGTTCTCTGTAGCGCTTGCTACAAACTTTACGCTATATTTTTGCCAATTTGCTGCCGAGGGTGTTAACTGCGCTTTACCAATAACCTGGCCTTTAGCGCTGTGCAGCTCAACAACTATTGTAGTATTGTTTTTTGATGGTTTGCGGGCCATAACAGAAAAGCTATATGTTTCGCCTTTTTTAATACCCATACCACGAAACCCTTCGTTAGACAAACCAAAGGATCCAACAGGTGATGTAACGTTTACTGTGATGATGTGAGGGTTTTCGGGCCGGTCGTTGCTCCTGTCCACCACTGTTATTTTACCTGCCCCGCCATTCTTTTGCTGTTGTTGCCAACCCGCCAGTGCTGTACCAAATTCAAATGAGCGGTTTTTAACCAATTCGGCATAAACGCCGCCATCTGCCGCCATATTAATATCTTCAAAAAATATCCCATACATTGTTTGGGATACAGGCGCCTTTATCTGATTAGCGGTTATATTATAAATTTTTGTTTCCTGACAAACAGCCGCAAAACAAACAAATATTAATGCTAACAGTACAACTATCCTTTTCATGCTTAATTTAAAAGTTAATTAATTTTATTTTTAAAAATGGTATTTAATGGCACTACCTTTTGTGCATTATCCCCTTTATAATAACCGCTATTTAGTATTGAATGAATAAGTGGTAACCGTATGATAAGCCTTTTGGGGCGATAACACAGTTGAAGGGAAACCCGGTTGGTTTGGCGAATCAGGAAAATGCTGTGTTTCCAAACATAAAGCCGAGCGATACTTATAAGCAACCCCGCCTTTTCCGTTTTTATCTTCGCCTTTTAGAAAGTTACCGCTGTAAAATTGAATGCCCGGCTCATTCGTAAAAACTTTCATTTGTATCCCTGTTATAGGGCTTAATAAGGTAACAACAGGTTCATCATCCCGGTGCTTGTTCAGCACAAAATTATGATCGTATCCTTTTCCATAACCAAGCTGCCGGTCTTTCATCCCAATGTCTTTCCCTATGGCTTTAGCTGTAGTAAAATCAAAAGCCCCGCCTTTTACTGTTTCTATTTTCCCGGTTGGGATAAGC
This sequence comes from Mucilaginibacter sp., assembly GCF_041660805.1. GTDB lineage: Bacteria > Bacteroidota > Bacteroidia > Sphingobacteriales > Sphingobacteriaceae > Mucilaginibacter. The sequence goes on from NZ_JBAZVP010000011.1 coordinate 33,048, forward strand.
AAGCTATCAACAGGCGTATAAGCATCTGCATTTATCTGTAGCAGATGATTGGTAATACCCTCTTCACTTGCCGCCCCGTTAAGGTTAAAATAGGCATGGTTTGTAAGGTTAATTACCGTTTCCTTATCAGTGGTTGCGTGGTATGCTATTTCCAGCGAATTATCGTCTTTAAGTGTGTATGAAACAATTATTTTGAGATTGCCGGGATACCCTTCTTCTCCATCTTTAGATAAATAGGTTAACTCCAGCATTTGCCCGTTTGCTTTCGTAACATCCCAAACTTGTTTAAAATACCCATTGGCTCCGCCGTGTAAAGAATTGGGGCCGTCGTTAACATTTACCTGGTATGATTTGCCATTTAAAGTAAACCTGCCTTTTGCAATACGGTTACCATACCGGCCTATTAGTGCACCAAAATAATTTTCTTTCAGTTCCCTGTAGTTCTTTAAATTTTCATAGCCCAAAACTACATCAACAAATTTGCCCTCCTTATCAGGCACAAGCAGGCTTACCAGGCGCCCTCCATAGTTGGTTATAGCAGCCTCAACGCCGTTTTTATTTTTAAGCGTATAAAGCTTAACCTGCTTATTATCAACCTTAGCATTAAAAAACGCACTGTCGGGTATAGCGTTAGGCAGGCTGTTAGCAGACTCTGTAGATTGTTTGTGCTTTGATGTGTTATTGCAGGCCACAGTAAAAAAAATACCGGCGACAAAAAGAGCACCCTTAAGAAATTTCTTGCGCATAATTAGCTACTTAATTAACACTCAGGCTTAAAAGCCCATGTATTGGTTATTTATAATTGGTTTATTTTATTGAAAGAATTAATAGGTTGGTTGCTATTATTAGCCTAAGTTAGTATTATTATTTTTAACTGTATAATAAACAATTAAAAATAATAATACAGTTGTAACCGGGCATATTTGCCCGGTTAGTTAAGTTAAAAAAAATGTTAAATTTGTTTGAAATGAATACCGCACTTATAAATGAATAGATACTACAAGCAAAGCCGTGGTCTTAATGCTGTTGATTGTATAATTTTTGGCTTTGACGGAGAAAACCTAAAAATACTGCTTATAAAACGCGGCTTTGAGCCCGAGAAGGGTAAATGGAGCTTAATGGGAGGATTTGTACAGGAAAACGAAAATCTGGACCAGGCATCAAACCGTATTTTGAAACAGTTAACCGGGCTTGACGGGATGTATCTTGAACAGCTGCATACTTTTAGCGACCCTGCCAGGGACCCAATAGAAAGAACTATTTCTACCGCATATTTTGCGTTGATAGATCTTAACAAATATGAAAAGCAGATAAGCACCGAATATCATGCCGAATGGTTTGCACTTAAACGCTTACCCAAGCTGATATTTGATCAGCAGGAAATGGTTGAAATGGCTAAAAGGCGCCTAAGGTATAAGGCTGCCCTGCACCCCATAATGTTTGAACTGCTGCCATCAAGGTTCACTATCCCTCAATTGCAAAACCTGTACGAAAGTGTTTATAACACTACTATTGATAAAAGGAATTTTAGTAAGAGGGTGCTTGCTACCGGTCTGCTTATAAAACAAGACGAGAAAGATAAGTCGGGATCTAAACGCGGCGCGTTTTACTACCAGCTTAATATGCAAAACTATTATGCAAACTTTCAGTCATTCCTTAACTTTATACCTAACCCAACCCATCTCATTTTTTAATGCTGAGATGGGTTGGTTGTGGTATATTAAATAATTATTCTTGCCTACTTTGCTTTATCAGCATCTGTTACCAAAATTTAACATAAAGCATAGTAAGCAATACTAGTGTTACTATGATGAGCGCAAGTGTTGTGCGATCAACCTTGAACATGCTCTTAGGTATATCAAAAGCTTTAGGATTAACTTTAGGGCCCGCAAAGCTTACAACTACCATTACTAAAACAGTAAAAAAGAATGATAGCCCCATGCATATCAGGAACGGGATTTGCCAGGTGCCTTTGGCATCGCCGGTAGGGAATGCCGTGTACAATAATGTTTCGTGCCCAAATAAAGCCGGTGCAAAATTGTTAAACAATACCGACATGCCAAACCCGGTTAAAATACCCGCAATGGCAGCAGCCCCGGTGGTTCTTTTCCAGAAAAAGCCTAAAATAAATATGGCAAATATACCCGGGCTAATGTAACCGGTATATTTTTGGATGTAAGTAAAACCGCCTTCGCCGCTTATGCCTAAAAGATCTTTCCAGGTAAGCATTATAGAAAACACCAACGCTGCCAGGATAACTATTTTACCAACAATAACCATCTTTTTTTCGCTGGCATCTTTAGCAATGTGTTTCTTATAAATATCTAGGGTGAAAATAGTGCTGATACTGTTAGCTTTCCCGGCAAGTGAGGCTACAATAGCAGCCGTAAGCGCTGCAACAGAAAGCCCTTTAAGCCCGGTAGGCAAAAAGCCCAGTATAGCGGAGTACGCATTATCTGAATTAAAATGCCCGCCCGAATTCATTTCCTGTTGCAGGGCGCCGTTCTTATAAAGCACATAAGCTGCTATACCCGGCAACACAACTATAATAGGCATTGCCAGTTTCATTAAGCCAGCAAACAGGATCCCCGTACGTGCCGTTTTAAGATCGGCGCCTAAAGCCCTTTGGGTAATGTACTGGTTGCAGCCCCAATAGTTTAAATTAACTATCCATTGGCCGGCAAAATACATGGCAATACCCGGTAAGGCCAAATATTTATTGATCTCAGCTTGCGGGGCGCCGGGTTTAGGTTTAGCCATTATCATCTCGAAATGGTCTGGCGCATCTTTAAACATTGCGGTTAAACCGGCCATAGCGTCTTTGCCAAGGCCAAAGTGTTCGCTCACTAAGGTTAAAGCAATGTAAGTGGTAGCAAGGCCGCCAATAACCAAAACCAATACCTGTATAACATCGGTAAAACCAATAACCTTCATGCCGCCAAGCGTAATAAACAAGGCAAAAATGGCCAGTGCTATAATAATCTCATGTAAATAGCCCCCACCAACTAAACTGTTAATAGCAAGCGCACCCAAATAAAGTATAGAGGTAAGGTTTACAAGCACATACAACAACAACCAAAAGATAGCCATAATAAAGCTTACCGTTTCGTTATAACGGTTATGCAGGAATTGTGGCATGGTAAATATCTTGTTTTTAAGATACACCGGTATAAACCATACTGCCACAATAATTAAGGCAATAGCAGCTATCCATTCATATGCCGCCACGGCCAAGCCAACTGCAAAACCTTGCCCGCTGGTACCAATAAATTGTTCGGCAGAAATATTTGAAGCGATTAGCGATGCGCCGATGGCCCACCAGGTTAGAGAGCCTTCGGCAAGAAAAAAGTCCTTACTGTCTGATACCCCTTTAATTTTTTTCCGGCTGTAAACCCAGTAGCCATAACTGGATACCACAATAAAATAGATCACAAAAATAAAGTAATCTATGCCTGTAAACTTGTTCATAATTTGGTTTTAATTAGAGTTAATTGGAGTTATTTAGAGGTATAAAACAGGCAGTCATCCCGCTGCCTGTTTTATACGCTTCTATCTGTAAGCTATTTCGTTCCAGCGTAATTCATTACGAAACTGTTCTATGGTAGTGCCTTTGCCAATACGCATAAATTCAATACCGGCCATATCTGCAAAATCCTGCAGATGTTCGGCTGTTAAATTCTGACTATAAGCTGTATGGTGCGCCCCACCGGCATATATCCATGCAGCGCAGCCGGTTTTCATATCCGGAAGTGGTTTCCAAAGCACCCTTGCAACCGGCAGTTTAGGCAGATCGTTCTGTGGTTCAACGGCCTCTACTTCGTTTATTAAAAGACGGAAACGGTTGCCCATATCAATTAATGACGCGTTAAGTGCATTGCCTGCAGCTACATTAAAAACCAAACGCGCAGGGTCGGCTTTACCGCCAATACCTAAGGGGTGCACCTCTAATGCAGCTTTCCCATCGGCTAATGATGCATCTATCTCCAGCATATGCGAGCCTAAAACTAATTGGTTATCAGGGTCAAAATGGTAAGTGTAGTCCTCCATGAAGGCATTCCCGCCTGCAAGGCCGCTACCCATAACTTTGAAAGCCCGCACCAGCGCGGTAGTTTTCCAGTCGCCTTCGCCGGCAAAACCATAACCATCGGCCATCAGGCGCTGAGCCGCTATACCCGGCAGTTGGATCATCCCGTGCAGGTCCTCAAACGTATCGGTAAAACCTTTAAAACCACCATCCTGCAGAAATTTACGCAGGCCCAATTCAATTTTAGCTGCCTCATAAACTGATGAATAGTTTTCACCACCCTTTTTAAGCGGGGCATCCATGGTGTAGGTTGTTTCATACACATCGGTAAGTGCCGTAACATCGGCCTCACTTATGCTATTTATAACTGCAACCAGATCGCCAACGCCGTAAGTATTCACTGAGAAGCCAAATTTAGATTCAGCCTCTACCTTATCGCCATCAGTTACGGCTACAAAGCGCATATTATCGCCAAAGCGGGCAAATTTTGCGCCTTGCCAATCATACCAGCCAGCAGCGGCGCGCGTCCAGCTTTCAATCTGGCCTAATACCTCTGTATCCTGCCAGTGGCCAACCACTACTTTGCGGTTTTTACGCAGGCGCGATACTATAAACCCAAACTCCCTATCGCCATGCGCGCTTTGGTTAAGGTTCATAAAATCCATATCTATTGAACTCCAGGGGATATCGCGGTTATACTGGGTATGCAGGTGCAGCATTGGTTTTTGCAGTATATTTAAACCCCTTATCCACATTTTAGCCGGAGAAAAAGTATGCATCCAGGTAATTATTCCAATACAGTTTGGTGCTACGTTAGCCTCCTGCAGGGTGGTGTAAATTTCATCTGTTGATTTTACCACAGGCTTATATACCACCCGAACCGGGATGTTACCGGCATTGTTTAACCCTTCGGCAATGTGTTGCGAGTGGATTGCTACCTGCTTAAGGGTTTCCTCGCCATATAAGTTTTGGCTACCGGTAATAAACCATACTTCAAAGGTTTTTAGATCTATCATTGTATAACTGTTGATTTATTGAATTAGAGAATTGGTGATTAAGATTTATACTATTGCGATGATAACCTGAGCAATATTGCGCCATGCAGATTAATAGTTTGGCTATAGCCATTTTTAAACTGGCCAACATCCTGTTTCTGCCACAGGTTGCGCACTTTTACTTTTCCTTTAAGGCCTATGGCTGCAAAATCAATAGCAACTTTTTTATTAACGTCGCCTATGTTAAATAGCGCCGCATAAATATCCTTACTACCCGGGATATGTGAATACCAAACCATTGCACCGTCCTTTTTATAAAGTTGTTTGGGGTTTTCGCCCTGCTGGTTTACTGCTAACACTTCAGCATTTGTGAATAGTTTAAGTTCCAGGTCGCGGTTTTCGGGCAGGTTGCCGCCAATCATAAGGGGCGAGCGGTAAATGCTCCAGAAAGTCATATGTGTGTACTGTTCATCTTCGGTAAAACGGCTGTAACGCTCTTTGCCAACCGGCCCTCGTTTAGAGAGTTTACCTATCTGTATCATATCGCAATCGGGCCAGTGGCCGGGGCCGCCAACGCCTTCCCAGCTTTTGGCATAATCAAACATATGCAGTATTTCTTTCCAGTTATCCCAAAAATCATCGGCCATCCGCCACATATTGGCATACTTGGTAGCATGGGCTGCCTGCGCTATAGGGGTTTCCCCGGGCGAAAGGCTCAATACCATTGGCCTGCCACAGTTGGCTATTGCCTTTTGATAACCTTCAACTTCGGGCGCGCTGTAAGGGCGCGAAAGGTCATCAACTTTTATAAAGTCTACCCCCCAGGAAGCATAAAGCTCCAATATAGAATTAAGGTATTCCTGGGCACCGGGCTTGCTCATGTTTAAACCATACATATGGTTCATCCAGGGGCATTTTGAATTGGTATCTGCAACCATATCTGCTGTAATACCGTTAGTCCCTTTTATCGGGGATTTTGCCCATACTGCCTGGCGCGGAATTCCACGCATAACGTGGATCCCAAACTTTAAACCTTTGCTGTGCACATAGTCTGACAGGGGTTTAAAACCATCTCCATTAAATGCCGAAGGAAATTTATTGGGCTGAGGCATTAACCGGCCCCATTTATCCATTGTAAGCCATGGCACATAAGACCCATCCCCTAACCGCATCTGAAACGGATTGCCAATATTACTCCCCGGAGGGTTGTCATAAGCCCATAAAAAATCAACTACGATATATTCCCAGCCATATGCTTTTAAATTTTGGGCCATATAATCTGTATTGGCCTTCACCTCATCCTCGTGCACTGCCGACCCAAAGCAATTATAGCTGTTCCAGCCCATGGGCGGTGTGGCTGCTATATTATTTTGTGCAGATAAAGTGCCGCCAAAGCAAATGCAAAAAAGCAGCGTAAGTAATTGTGATTTTTTCATTTTTATTGTCCGTAGTATGAATCTGGGCCGTGTTTGCGTTCGAAATGTTTTTTTATAAGGGCATCCTTTAAGCGTGGTGAGTTAGCATTTATCTGTTCGGTAAGGTAGGCCATGTGGGCAATGCTCTCTAAAACTGCACTGTTATAAACGGCTTTATCGGCAGTTTTTCCCCAGGTAAAGGGGGCATGGTTACCAACTAAAACCATTTCAACTTCCTCGTAACTTAAACCCAATTCCTTAAAATGATCAATGATCTGGAAACCTGTTTGATACTCATAATTTCCTTGTATCATTTCATCGCTCATGGGTGGCGCGCATGGCACATCGGCAGTAAGATGATCGGCATGTGTAGTACCAAATATGGGGATGCAGCGTTGTGATTGCGCCCAGGCTGTCGCGAAGGTAGAATGGGTGTGTACTATGCCCCCAATTCTGGGCCAGTGCTTGTATAAAACAGCATGCGTTTGCGTATCTGAAGACGGGCGGTGATCGCCTTCAATTGTTTTGCCATCAAAATCTACTATCACCATTTTATCCGGCGATAATTCATCATAAGGTACGCCGCTTGGCTTTATAGCAAATATGCCCCGTTCCCTATCGGCAGCGCTTACATTACCAAAGGTAAAAAGCACTAATTGCAGTTTTGGCAATTGCATATTAGCTTCAAAAGCTTCCTGTTTCAGTTCTATATATTGGCTCATATTATATGTTTTGTAGTTGGCTTTGAGTTTTTACAGCTGTTTGCTGCGCTATATAGCCGCCAAAGGCCTTGTATTGCTGATAGCGCTTTTGATAAACAGCATGCAGTTGCGGGTTGGGCTCATAGCTCTCTTCAAAACCGCGCCCCATGGCCTGCATAGCTGCTTCAACATTAGGATAAATACCAGCTACCACCGCCGCAAACATGGCTGCACCTAAAGCACAGGTGTGTGTAAACTGGTGAATGCGGATAGGCATGCCCAAAACATCGGCCATCATTTGCATTACAAAAGGCGATTTTTTGGCTACACCGCCAATACCTATGATACCTTTAACCGGGATCCCTTCGCTTATAAAACGTTCTACAATGCTTTTTGCGCCAAAGCAGGTAGCTTCTGCCAAAGCACGAAAAACACGCGGGGCATCGCTACCCAAATTCAAACCATTTATAGCGCCTTTCAGCTCCTGATTGGCATCGGGCGTGCGGCGGCCGTTAAACCAGTCTATAGCCAGTTCATTATCATCATCAACGGGTAACAAAGCGGCTTGCCTGCTTAGTTCAGGGATAATTAACGCTGATAATTCTTCTTTTAAAGCCTCGGCTGTAGCTGCGTCTATCACGTTAGATTGATCGAGCAAATTATTTAAGGGCCATGATATTAAATTTTTAAACCATGCATAAGTATCGCCAAATGCAGACTGCCCTGCTTCCAGGCCGGCCATTCCGGGTATAACCGAACCATTTACCTGCCCGCAAATACCCTTAACCAGTTTACCTTCGATCTCCGCCGATGGTGCAACCAATATATCACAGGTAGAGGTACCCATTACCTTGCTGAGGAAATAAGGTTCTATCTGCCCGCCAACAGCGCCCATGTGCGCATCAAAAGCCCCTGTCCCAATAACAACATCGGTGCTAAGGCCTAATCTATCCGCCCATTCCGGGCTTAAATAGCCTGCGGCTTTATCTGCAGTATAGGTTTCTTTATAAAGTTTTTGAGTGATCCCGGTTAACAGGGGATCGAGCGAGCTAAAGAAGCTATCGGGCGGTAAGCCCCCAAACTCCTCTGCCCAAAGTGCCTTATGCCCCGCAGAGCAGCGCCCACGTTTAATATCTGCTGCGTTAGTACCCCCTGTTAACAGAAAAGGGATCCAATCGCAATGCTCTACCCAGGAGTGCATGGCATCATTAACAGCATCATCAACCCTTAAAACATGTAAAAGCTTTGCCCAAAACCATTCAGACGAGTATATACCGCCAACGTATTTAAGGTAATTTGTATCAAATTTTTCGGCATGCGCATTTATTTCAGCCGCTTCTTTTATAGAGGTGTGATCCTTCCATAAAACAAACATGGCATTAGGATTGGTTTTAAATTGCGGCAAAAGTGCAAGCGGTGTACCTGTGGCATCAACCGCCACCGGGGTAGACCCCGTGGTATCTATTGATATGCCTTTAATAAATTTGGCTATATCTGTACCTCCGGCAATGCTTATACAGTCCTTTATAGTAGTTTCCAGCCCCTCAATGTAATCTAAAGGATGCTGCCTGAATTGGTTTAGTGTAGGATCGCAATATAAGCCATCACGCCAGCGTGGGTAATAAAACACGGATGAAGCAAGTTCTTCGCCGTTTTGGCCATTAACAATTACTGAACGTACAGAATCTGACCCATAGTCGATTCCGAGCAAATAAGCGGTTTCCATAAATTGGTTTATAATTATTGTCGAATTAACACTTATTATTTCTTTTTTCAAATAAATACCTCAAAAATATTTTTCATGCAAGTCACAGATTTGTTACAATTAATTAAAAAAGAGGCCAATATATTACAAAACCAAAAAAATTTCTCAGTTAGCCAATAGCTGATTAAAGAAAAAATATCGGAATTGAATGTTTAAATTACATTAATAAAAGAGAGATACCGTACCCCTGGTATTGGCAGACGCATTAAAACAGTTACAGTATGTTTAATCATACATTGAGCGAAATGAGGCTCCGATGGGGGCCCTTATCACCAGATGCTTTCTTATCACTATGAGCTTGTTAAACTAATAAGCCTTTTAGATAATCGGTTGTATAGTCTGATGAAAAGTTTAAAATATTGGGGAGGTAAGAAAACTCCTCAGCTTGATGCGTTGTGGTTAGTACAACACATCGCATTTGAGCATTTTCGGCCGCCTCGGCCCCTTTTGGCGTATCTTCAAAAACAACGCATTCAGCCGGTGGCACCTGGAGTAATTCGGCAGCCTTCAAAAAAGTTTCGGGATGAGGCTTGCTTACTTTAACATCGTCCGCACTCACAATAGCCGAAAAGTATTTACGTATATTAAGGTTATCTAATACAAAATCGATGTTAAACGGTATAGCGGCAGAAGCAATGGCCATTTGGATGTGATGCCGATAAGCAGTCTCCAAAAATTCTCTCAACCCCGGCAGCAAACGCAGTTTAGGTAAAAAAGCGCTTTGATAACGTCGCTCCTTTTCAAATGAAAGCGCTGTCATCTGTTCATCAGTAAAATGGTTTTCACCGAACATCCGTGTTAATACTTCGCTATTTTTCCCATACATGTTCTGTTTAACCTGCTCATAGCTAAAGTTGCCCCCCAGGTCGTTATTCAGAATATCTTTCCACGCAATGGTATGGTAAGACATATCATCTATCATAGTGCCGTTAAGGTCGAATATAAACGCTTTCATACGCCCAAACTTACAAAGCATAAATACGACATAACCAATTTTTTTAATTTTTATTTATAACTATAAATTGATTTTAGGTTACAGGTTAAGATGCTATTCTTATTTTAATTTCACCGGGCTTATACCTTCATGGGTAGGAATTACCTGTTCAATTGTGCCATCGCCGGCAAACGTAAGCTTATCAATACAAACCTCACGGTTATAACCCGCAGCATTCCCCATGGTAATACCTTTAGGATAAGTAAAGCGGTGATAAACTATATACCACTCATCCTTACCGGGTAATTGTATTACAGAATTATGGCCGGTCCCGTAGATACCTGCCGTTGCGTTCTTTGCTATTACCGTGTTGTTTTGAGGCACCTTAATTGTACCAAGCGGTGAATCTGATGTCCCGTAATGCACCGCATAATCAGGGCTACGGGTATCATTTTCCGACCACATAAAATAGTATACACCCTTGCGATAAATAACATAAGTCCCTTCGTTATAATGCTTATCCGGTGTTAATATTTTAGTGGAATTTTGTTTTAATGATACCATATCGTCATTCAGTTCGGCACCGGCCATATAGCCATTGCCCCAGTACAGATAATTTTTACCCGTTTTAGGGTCGGTAAAAACATCGGCATCAATTTGCTGCCCTCCTTTAACACCCGCCGGGAGGCTATCTATCAGCGGTTTGCCTAAGTCAGCAAAGGGGCCTGTGGGGCTATCTGCCGTAGCTACCCCAATTTTTTGCCCTGCCGCGAAATAGTAAAAGTATTTATAGCTGCCGTTTATCTTCTTTTCTATTATGCATGGAGCCCATGCATTCTTTTTTGACCAGCTTACATCTTTTGGCAGATCAAGTATCACACCCTCGTCTTTCCAATTAACCAGATCGACCGAGGAAAAAGCTTTAAAATAATTGCCAGCCCAACCGTCGAAACCATCACTTGTGGGATACATATAAAACTTACCATCTTTCCCGGCATATAATATTTCAGGATCGGCATAGTAACCTTTAACAATAGGGTTATGGGTTTCACGTGCGTTTACTTCATAAACCTGTGGCTTTTTATCGCCAATGGTTATTGTGTATTTAACTGCGCCTTTAGTAAAATCCCGGGGAGTATTAGGTACAACCTTAATACCGGGAAAAATGTTAAAACCAGGATCAAATCTTCTTAGATCGGTACCCGGATTTACCATAAGCTGCAGCCTGCTGGCAGCCGTATCTAAAACCATATTGTTCGTTTTTATCTGCCGGTTGTTAGCCGATAGCATTACATCGCCGCTATTGGCCCATTGCCTGGTTAAAGCGGCGGCTTCTTTTGCCGTTATGGGCATTACAGTGCCATGCCGAGGATGGAAATCCATGGTAACGTCGTCATCAATAGTTGCAAAATGTTCCAGATCACTACTGCGGGTAAACTGGTATTTACCTTCAGTGTAACGGTCATACATTAATATATAATCGCGGCTGTTGTTAAGCTTAAAAACGCCTGCGCCCTCAACCGGCGATTTTGTTTGCTGTACATATTTATCAATTAATGTGTAACCTCCGGTAAGTTTATCAGACACCGCTATTTTTATCCCCGCCCCGGAGCCTTCCGTTTTAAAAAAAAGATGGTATTTGCCGTCTTTATAAATAATATCACCATCTATACAGGCGCCGTTATCTGGCTTAAAAAACAATTGCTTAGGCACGGTCTCAAGACCCGAAAAATCTTTATTGGCATACGCGTAATATATTTTGTCAGGCTCGTTACCAAAACGCATTGACCAATAGATCATATATTTTTTTACCGTGGGATCATAAATAGTTTGTGGTGCCCATACGCGGTTAACACCTACAAATTCTTTAAATGTTTCGGCAACGTTTACAACGTGCGATTGCCAGTGAATAAGGTCGGTAGATTTTAAAAGCACCATCGCATAATCAGGCCCCCAGCCAAACTTTTCGGTATTCATATCTGTAGCTACCATAAAAAAAGTTTCCCCATCAGCGCCACGAAGAATATGCGGATCGCGAACACCCCCGGTTGAGCTAATGCCTGCCGAATTTAAAACCGGCTTATTATGATTAAGTGCCCTGAAATTATAACCATCATTACTCAACGCGAAGCGAATGGCTTCCCCCGATTTATCTCCGGTAAAATAGGTGAATAAGTAAGCGCTATAAGGGCCGTTAGCAACTGCCTTTTTATCAGGATGCTTAAACGGAGGTTTCGCATTCCCTAAGAAAGGGCACAAAGCAGCAATGGAAATAATTATTAAAAAAAATCTTATCGTTCGCCAGTTATTCATATTCAGATCGGTATTAATGTTTTAATTTTTATTCATTTTTTGAAGTACCCAGCCCCCTACACTGTTACCCTGTACCAAGCCATTTTCAATAGCATCTTTAAAATGTATACCGCCCAAAAACCGTGAGATAGCGGCCTCTTTTGCAGCCTGATTAAAAGATGTGAACTTACGGGGCGGTATGCCGTAATTTATCTCGGTGTTATCGGTATAACTAAAATCAGGGCCAAAATAATGCGTAAGTATGACCGCTGAAGCTGCCGATACTACAGAATGCCCGCTGCTATATTCAGGAAAGGGCGGTGTTTGTAAAAAGGGTTTCCAATGCGGGTCAATATACTTCCTGATGGCTGTTTCGGGCCTAACCCTGTTGGTTTTATATTTATCGGCCCAGCAACTGATAAACCCATCCATAAGTCCTATTGCTACGGTTGTGGTAACCTCAACTGTTTTGGAAAAGCCGGCCTTTGATTGCTTGCAGGCAATACCTGTAATGCCCAGCCAGTGCGCACCGGGCGATATTTTCTTTAGCCCCATTACCATGTGGCCATCATTCTGCACTGCAAAGGGGTTGCAATCCCAAAAATTTGCAATGTCTTTTTCGCCGGCAGTAAGCCCATTTTCGCCCTTAGCATAGTTCAAAAGCAAAAATTTGTAAAAAGCACTGGTTTTTTCAGTGGAAAAAGGCACAGGCGAAACTGAGCGGAATTGAAAAGAAGAATCGAGCGTTAAAGGCCTTAAGGTAAAAAAATATGGCTCTACAGGCGCCATATATGATGGCGGCGTAGGGTCCCAGGTCCCGGCATTGCCTTTAGGGGTATAACGTGGATAACTACTTATCTTCTTATACCCGTCTGCCCGTGCATAAGTCAATATCTGTTTGCTTATAGCAACAGCATAGCTTAACGAACTATCAATAACGGCGTTGGTAAAGCCTATTGCCCTGCATGAATCTAAAAACTGCTGTTCTTCCTTTTTAAGCAAAACACCGGATGGCTGTAATTGCTGGGCCGTTTTATACATGGCTAATACCGCACTAAGCTGGTAGTTACTACCTTTTACTACATAGGTTTTATTTAAAGCCGGATAATTATTTAAAACTTCGTGCATGTTTTTTATATGCAGATCGTTCTCTGAAACTACTTCATAACCAGCCAGGCATGTGTAAGCAAAAAAGCGCGCGGCCAAGGGCGGGTTGGTTACGTCGTGTACCATTATATTGGTCATTTGTGCTATAACCTTGTTAATATCAGGGCCGTGTAATTCGGGCTGCTTAGCCGGGCGACAGCTGCAGATCAGCATAAAAAAGCTAACTAACCACGATATAAAAAAGAGTTTTTTCATTTTAATTTATTGGTAAGCCTTAATGCCTGTGCCGTTAATTCCAAACAAATAAGTACCGTTAATTTCCATTACCGACCTAATGTCCCCTGTTAATTTAAACCCCGACCTTTGCTGCGGGATATAGCTAAACCGCCCTTTACCATCGCCCTTTAACAGTACGCCATAGTTTGCATCGTATTTTCCAAACCTTACGCGGGTATGGTCAATGTTACCGCACATAAGCAGGTCGTTATTGCCATCACCATCATAGTCTAATAAATTTATGGTAAAAACGGGGGCGTACTGAACTTCAGAGGGTAGCGGGACCATAAGTAAGCGGGGTTTCCCTGTGCTGACAAAGCAGGCTGTAGTAAGATAGTTAGCTGTTAAATGCCCGGCATTTTTCATTTCATCGGGTGTAAACACCTGGTTTACGGAAGCATCAGCATAGCTATTATAATCCGGAAAGCGTGACCGCATCATGCTTATTTGGTCAAGCAGTTCATCACGGGTTAAATAAGGATAACTTTTATGCTGAATATAAAAGCAAAGTATAGGGTCAATTGAACCATTGTCGTCAAAATCTTTATAATACATTTCGGCAGGTTCCTGGTCAGTAGCCCGGCACTGCGTATTCAGCCCCATATTTCCGGCTATAATATCGGGATGCCCGTCATGGTTAATATCTGCAACAGTTAAACAGTTCCACCAGCCGGTATAACTTTTACCAAAGTATTTGTTAGTGGCGTTTATCAGCTTCCCGCTTTTGTTTTCAAAAACCATTAATGGCATCCACTCTCCTGCAATTATCAGATCGGGGGTTTTATCACCATTCATGTCAGCCCAGGCGGCACAGCTTACCATTCCTATATGCTTTAATGAGGGGTTAAATACCGCTGTTTTATCGGCAAAGCTACCTTTGCCATCGTTTATCAATATAAAGCTTTCAGGTGCCTGAGGATAATTACCAGGTACTACCCTGCCGCCAACAAAAAGATCAGTAAATCCGTCGCCATTTATATCAGCGGCTTTTACGCAACCTTTGCTGCTCAGCATTTTGGGTAAAGCATTATTGCTTTTTGTAAAATTGCCCCGGCCGTTGTTAATGTAAAGCCTGTCCTGCAACAAAGGGTCGGCGGCGGTATAATCATTATACCCACCCGAACACACATACAGATCGGGTTTACCATCATTATTGGCATCAAAGAATAGAGCAGCGGTGTTGGTACATTTGCTATCTGCTTCAAAAGCGGGTTGCTGCGTTAATTTAAATCCGCCGGCTTTTAGCTGCAGGTACAAATTACCCGCTTTACCGTTATCACCACCCACATAAATATCTTCAAGGCCATCGCCATTTACATCAGCTTTAACCATACAAGGCCCTGAAAACGACAAGGGGTTAACCATAAGCGGCTGGCGTTTAAAATCGTTTACACTGCTTTTAGCACCGGCATATTTAAAAGGTGCGGGCACTTCTTTAAATATACTTTTCAGCGGAGTGGGTTTTACATAATTCACAGGGGCATCCTGTTCATTAAGGGTAAGCAGCCTATTGGCATTTATATTTTTAAGCAGCTGCGTTTTACCGCTTTGCCATATTACCCGCAAAGAATCAGCCTGTGTATCGGTACCCAAACCAAAATGCAATACCGTGGTAACTGTAGACTGATAACCACGTGTAGGCATCTGTTCCAGATATTGCTTTTTACCTTTTGAATAGATCATGAGCTTTGCTCCTATTCCCTGTGTATTCTTATCCGCCCCCGTCAATTTTACCAACAGGTAATGATTTTTACTTTGCGCCTGTGAATTATTTTGGTAAATAAGCGCTTGTTTGTTAATGTTATTCACTACAAGGTCCAGGTCGCCATCATTGTCAAGATCAGCATAAGCTGCACCATTACTATTGGCCGGCTGACTAATACCCCAGGCAGCACTAACGTTATTAAAAGCGGAGTTACCGTTGTTCTTAAAAAAATAGCTTTTAACCTCTGATGAAGGCATTTTTTCTACCAGATTTAACAGATCCTGGCGCATGGCCTGCCTGTTACGCAAATTATCGCCCACATACTTCAGGAAATCCATGTTGGTATAATCGCGGGTATAACCGTTGCTTACAAACATATCTTTCCAACCATCATTATCATAATCTGCAAAAAGCGGCGCCCAGCTCCAGTCGGTATTAGAAACTCCGGCAAGCTGCCCGATTTCGCTGAAGGTATTATCGCCGTTATTTTTTTGCAGCATGTTGCGCATGTATTGGTAATAAAAGCCTACCCTGAGGCTAAGATTAAAAGCCTCAAAATTATCAGCACCAAAAAGCATTTTTTGGCGGCGATTATCCTCAGGCAGCATATCAAGTGAATAAATATCAGGCAGCAGGTCATTATTAAAGTCAGCGATATCGTTTCCCATTGATGAAAAAGATGTGTGGCCCATCTGCCGCTGCAATTCATCTATAAACTTGCCTTTGCCATTATTGATATATAACCTATCGGGTATATTATAATCGTTAGATATGTAGATATCGGGGTTCCCATCGCCGTTAATATCGGCAATGCCCGCGGCCAGGCCATAAGATAATGAGGTATTAATAATACCCGCGGCAGATGTTACATCAATAAAAGAACCGTTGTTGTTTTTAAAAAGCCTAATGCCTGCTTCAGGGTCAGTTTTGCTCATCAAATCGGCAACCGATACTTCATCCAGGGTATTCTCGCGTTTAGGATTATGGTTAACCAATAACAGATCCAGATCGCCATCTTTATCATAATCGAAAAAATAGCCCTGTGTGCTAAACGAAGAAAAATTAAGTCCATAGTTAGCCGCCATCTCTTTAAATGAAGGTACCCCATTACTATCATTGCCCTGGTTTATGAATAACTGATTACCCCTTTTTTCGGCCCTAAGCTTACCGGAATAACATACATAAATATCTAATTTACCATCGCCGTTCACATCAGCAATACTAACACCGGTTTTCCATGGGCCGGGCCGGCCGGCAACACCGGCAGCAGCGGTAACTTCTGCAAACTGCAGGCTTCCCTTGTTCAGGTAAAGCTTATTATCAGTCATATTACCGGTAAAGTACAGATCCTGCAGCCCGTCACCATTAAGGTCGCCTACGGCTACACCACCACCATTGTAAAAATATTCATACATCAGCACATTGGTGTTTAACCCTTCGGTTAATGTATTATTAAAATCAACGTGGGTCTTTTCTGCCGGCAGTAAAGTAAAAAGCGTGTTTTCTGATTCGCCGTCATTGGTTGATGGGGTTGTTTTACAGCTCCATAATAAAGCAATGCAAGTTATAGCCAATGTTAACTGTCTTAACAATAGCGGCCTTGCTAACCCACCCGGGAACCTTGTAACCATACTATGTTATTGCAATTTATCCAGGATAGGTTTATCCAATCCGGTTAATTCTTTTATTCCGGGCTTTATCAGCTCCAACACTACCACTTCGTTTGTTTTTTTAAGCCACTCCTGTGGCACATAAACTGTTTGCTGGGGGCCTACGCTCCAATAACGGCCAAGGTTGTGGCCATTAACCCATACGACACCTTTTCCCCATTTGCTCATATCCAAATAGGTATCCCCTATTTCTTTTAATGCAAACCTGCCTTTCATTAAAACAGGCGACAAGCCAGTGGCATTGTTGCTGTTAACCTTAATAGCGTTAATATTATTCATAGGTAAGCTATACATTTTCCAGTTGCTGATCTCCTTTTTATTAAAGCTCACCTCGCCGGTTATGCCTTTTTTGTTTTGCAGCAAATACTTACCAAAATTTATACGCCCTAAATTTTCAACCAATATATCAACCGTTACGTTGCCTTGAGGCAGGTTAAGAGCAAGGCTATCCTGCTTTAACCGCCTGTCTAATATACCAACAGTTTTGCCATTCAGCATAATCACAGCATAATCGCGTAAGCCGTTTATTTTCAACATTCCATTTTCGCCCCCTTTAAGCACGGTACGATATAAAACAAAGCCATAATCTTGCGAGAGCTCTTCAAAAGTTAATGGCCTGCTGTTAACTTTTGGTGCAGGTAATACATTTAATAAACTAATGCTTTGCGTTAATTTGACAGAGGGGATATGGATAGCTTTTTTTGATGCCGGCACGGGTGGTAATTTTTGCCCAGTGGGCATGTTTTTTTGTATTACCTCTCTAAATGCCATGTATTTAGGTGTTGAATTACCTGCTTCATCAAGCGGGGCATCGTAATCATAACTGCTTATCTGGGGTTCAAAGGGGTCTTTATCATTATAATTGGCCCCATTCATAAAACCGCGGGTAGTACCGCCATGAAACATATACATATTTATAGAAATGCCTGCCGCCAAAACAGAATCAAGCCGGCCTACGTACTGCTCAGCAGGCACGGTGTGGTGTTTAGTGCCCCACCAGTCAAACCAGGCCGGATACCATTCCGCAATAAAGAAGGGGCCTTTGCCATTATTGTTTTCTTTAACCAGCCTTTTAACTTTGCTTACCTTGTCAACGCCGTTAATTGCAGCTAATAAGCCTGGCAGGTGGCCATCTTTTATGGCATCTTCGGGGTCGCACGTATATAACAAGCCATCAAAACCGGCATCAATGAACATTTTACGGTTAAGAGCAAGGTAATCTTTATCGTTGCCGTATGAGCCATATTCATTCTCTATCTGCACCATTAAAATATTGCCGCCATGGTTAATTTGCAGCGGCGCCAATTGCTTACCTACTTCATTTATATATTCCCGGTATTCTTTGATGTATTGTGGTTCTTTGCTCCTAACCTCTAAACCTTTTTCATTTTGCAGCCAGTAAGGGTAACCGCCAAACTCCCACTCGGCACAAACATATGGGCTCGGTCTTAAAATTACCCACAAGCCTTCGTCGCGTGCATCATTTACAAAGGCCGCAATATCATTATTGCCGGTAAAATCATATACCCCTTTTTGAGGTTCGTGCACGTTCCAAAAAACATAAGTACCTATGGTATTAAGTCCCATTGCTTTAGCCATTTTCATTCGCTGGCGCCAGGCCTCGCGCGGCACACGGGTATAATGCATTTCGCCGGCTATTATCTGCAGCGGTTTCCCGTCGAGCAAAAAGGTGCTATCGCCTAAGGCAAAGGTGTGGTTATTATTTTGCGCCTTAAGTTTACCGCCTGATAGTAAAATAAATAAGATGAGTATTTTAAAAAGTTTCATAAAGTTTAGAATGTAGGAGGTTATTGTTTTGTAAACTGCCTATTTTACTGTTAAAACAATCGTTTTTGTTGTAAGCCCCGGTGAGCTTAGCTGCACGGTAACTTTACCCGGTTTACCACTTGTTTGTATGTAAGCCAATAAACGCCCGTGCACAGCTGCCCTTACCGGCGACTGATAACTTTCGTGGCTGCTTGTGCTGCCACTTTCCAGGCCTAATAGTTTAGCGGCACCGGTAATAGACACTTTAACCAGGTTATTTGCATCAAAAACAGGGTTACCGTTTTTATCAGTTATTTGTATTTCTACCTGGCTAAGCCCTTTTGTGTTCTTGCCAAACATGGTAACGTCGGCCGACGCCTGGATATTTGATGCCCCGGTATTGGTTTTGATAGTATAGCTACCAGCCTCAATACCGTTATTATATCCCTTCACTGTTAACTCGCCCGGCTCATAGGCAACCTCCCATGAGGGTATATTGCTGCTTGCTGCACTGCGCGACAGCTTACCAAGTGATTTACCGTTTAAAAAGAGTTCTGCTTCCTGACAGTTTGTAAAACAATCAACCCGCATTTTACTGTTTGCCGGCCAATTCCAAACCGGCTGGACAGATTTATGGCTCCAAATACCTCTATCCTCGGCTATTTTAAGCTCCCTTGCGCCTATGTAAACCATAGGTTTACCGGCCCAAATACTTTGCCTGTAGAAATATTCGGGCTTTTTAAAGCCTGCAAGATCTAACAGCCCTGCACCGTTGCTGCGTTGCGGCCATTTACCAGCCTCTCCCAAATAATCAATCCCGGTCCACAAATACTGGGCTGATATGTATTCGTTGCTATCAACGGCGGCCCAGGCCTGGCGCTGCATACCGTTTTCACTACCATAAATAATACGGTTGGGGTATTTTTTATGATCTTCGGGATATCTGTATTCCTGGTAATTATAACCTACTACATCAAGCTCCTCGGGGAACCCTACTTCGTTAGACATTACCACACCTGCCAATGCTGCTGTAACAGGGCGTGTTTTATCAACAGCCTTAACAGCTTTAGCTAATTGCCTGGCAATAACAGTAAGTTGACTGGCGGCAGGATGATCAGGCAGGTAACCTTTACCATATATCTGCGGGTTTCTGCCTGTATTTAATATTTCATGCGTATAGGGGTCATTAGGATAATCAATTTCGTTGCCAATACTCCACATAATAATAGATGGGTGGTTACGTGTCCGCATTACCATATCAGTTACATCGCGCGTGGCCCATTCCTTAAAATATTGATGGTACCCGTTTTTTGAAGGAGTACCCACATTCCAGCCTTTAACCCATTTATTTTTCCCTTGTTCCCACTCATCAAAAGCTTCGTCTATCACTAAAAAGCCCATACGGTCGCTCAGGTCATATAAATAATCGGCATGCGGGTTATGGCTAAGGCGCAAGGAATTTACCCCAGCCTCTTTTAGTATTTTAAGGCGGCGCACCCATACTTCAGGGGGTACAGCAACACCTAATGCACCGGCATCATCATGTATACAAACCCCTTTAAGCTTGGCGCTTTTCCCATTTAAAAAGAAACCCTTATCCTTATCAAAAGCAATGCTGCGAATGCCCACCTGCTGGTTAACTACGTCAATTTGCTTACCATTGCGGCTTAGCTGTACCTGTAATTTATACAGAGAGGGGTTTTCTACATCCCACAAGCGGGGTGAGTTTATTTGCTTCTCAAACTCTGTTTGCTGACTGCCCGGCTTTACACTAAACTGCTTTTGCAAGGAAGCAGCAATTTTACCGGTATAGTCAATAAGGTTTACTTTTACACCTATTAGAGCTGTATTTTTAGTGCTATTGGTAATGTTAACCTTTACATTTATTTCCGCTTTTTCTGCGGATACCTTTGGCGATGAGAAAGCAACATCCCACAAACCAACATGTACGGGATCTTTAACAACAAGGTACACGTTACGATAAATACCAGAACCGGTATACCACCTTGAATCAGCAAATTCGCTATGGTCAGCCTTTACCGTTATGGTGTTTTTACCTTTATAGTTTAAATACGGCGAAAGTTCATATTGAAAAGCAATAAATCCATTTGGCCGTTTGCCTAAATAATGTCCATTAATCCAAACCTCGCTATTTTTGTAAACACCATCGAAATAAATAAAAACCTGCTTATGCTGCCAGGCGGCATCAGCAATAAATGTTTTTTTATACCAGCCTATGCCACCTGGTAAATAACCAGTGGCACTGGCCCATTCCTCACTAAAAGGCCCTTCTATACTCCAGTCATGAGGCAGATCAACAGTTTGCCATTGGGCATTATCGCTTCCCTTTTCCGCGCCTGGGATATCACCCTTGTGAAAACTCCAGGCCTGGTTAAACAATACAGGCCTGGCTAAATTTTGTGCCTGTAAAAAAACCGGGAATAAAAGACCTGCTAGCAAGTAAAGATAATGGTAAGGTGTTTTTTTCATAAGTTATTATTTATTGTAGTATCACTATTGTTGAACAATTTGCCACTGTTGGTTAGCATCGCTATTTAATGGCCACTGAATAATAGAAGCACCTTGTGTGGTTACTGCTCCATTTACATCAAGCACCTGGCTACTATTGCGGTTGGTAACCTTGTACAATCCTGTTTTAATAGTATTAAGCTGCCATTGCTGGCTGTTGCCGCCGCTCCATTGCTGCTGTATAACACCCGCTCCGTTAGCTGTTGAAGCCATATT
This sequence comes from Mucilaginibacter sp., assembly GCF_041660805.1. Classification (GTDB taxonomy): domain Bacteria; phylum Bacteroidota; class Bacteroidia; order Sphingobacteriales; family Sphingobacteriaceae; genus Mucilaginibacter. The sequence goes on from NZ_JBAZVP010000011.1 coordinate 54,444, forward strand.
TATATCAAGCGCAAGACCACTGTTACGATTGGTAATTTTATAGTAACCGCCACCATTATCTGTTATTAGCCACTGTTGATTATTGCCTCCGTTTTGAGGCCATTGAATAATACCCTCGCCATTTAGGGTTGAAGAACCGTTAACATCAAGCGCCAGGCCGCTATTAAGATTAATAAAACGGTAAAAGGCCGAAGGGTAAAAAACATCAGTACCGCCTGTACCCACACCCCAGCCATACTGAAGCCTGCTAAGGCCAGCCACGTTGGTATTTGTTACACTAAGGCTGGTGCCCGTCCCGTTTAGCTGCTGCATACTGTAGCTGTCGCCATTACGGATACCAGGCCAGTAAACACTGCCCATGCCATAGGCACGAACCTGGTTAGTTAAACCCTGCATATAAGCAATTTCCTGATCGGCAGCTATTGCTCCGGTGTAATTTTTCGCGGTAGTCATGGGCACTCCAAACTCTGTTAAAACAGCGCGGTTACTGTAGCTGCCTATATTTGCTTTAAACCGGTTCTCCCAATCGGCAGCAGTTATATTTTTTCCGTTACTAAAAAAAGTATAGTCATGTATGGCTAAAAGGCAATTAGAAAACCTGCTATCAGCCCCAACACCTGTAATATCCTGTGAGTAAGAGGTACCGCTTATAAGTATGCGCCCTTGCTGCACAGATGGATACTTGCTTAACCATTGCGCGCATATTGTTGTCCAATCGGTTAAAGAATAACCATGTGGTTCATTAAATATCTCGAAATAAACACGAGAGTTGTTTCCATATTTATTGACGATGGTTTGCCACATTGACCAAAACTCCGAAACATTGTCAATTTTCCCGTCCAAAGACGATTTGGCTTCCCAATAGCCCAATATCACATTCATTTTTTTACTTATCGCTTTGTCTATAACCCCGGTGTAGGCATTCCACCATAGTTGCGATACTGTGGAATAATTAACAGGCAACCTCAGCGTATTGGCACCGGTGTTTGCCTGGATGCCCGACAGAACAGCATCGGCCTTTGCAGATATTGTTGCGTAACTATCTGACGATGCAAGGCCGCTTAAAACTAATATACCATCGCTAAAATTATCGCCATCAGCCGCCCAGTTTATCCCCTTTAGCGCACTTGCAGGATCGGGTGTGCCGGTTGCAACTTCGGGTTCCTTTACTGGATCAGGGCCGGCGGGCTTGTTCACATTTGTGGTTTCTTTTTTACAGCCAGTATATAATAAACATAACGCAGCGAATACAAGAAATACTTTTTTCATGATAAGAGTTTAATTAATAAAAAAAGGGGGTGATGGCAATCCCACCGGCCCCCTAAATCTCAACTCTTATTAGTATCCTGCGTTTTGTTGCAACTGACCACCAGATGTTTGTATCTCTGTTCTTGGTATAGGCAACCAGTAATGTTTAGCAGAAAAAGCACGACCGTCTAAAGCTACTTTTGGCGTATATGAAAAACTACCATCAGCATTTTTGGTTATGATAACCCCGCCTGCGGGTTTATTCTCAGTAACATCAGCTATTTTCCATCTGCGTACATCATAGAAACGATGCTCTTCAAAAGCAAGTTCTACACGGCGTTCATAACGTACCGCGTCACGCATTTGTGATTGGCTTAAGCCGGAAGGAAGCGCCGGCATATTCACAGTAGGGCGCGCCCTTATCATATTTATAGCAGTACGGGCTGACAGCGTTGCACCTGCAGGCATTACATCGGGCCCGTAGGCTTCGTTGGCAGCTTCAGCAAAGTTTAACAATACTTCTGCATAGCGTAAATATATCCATGGCTGGAAACCTGCATTACCCCATGGGTTTTGCAACGGATAAGCATCATTCATAAACTTTTTAAGGTAGTATCCGGTTTTGGTTGTATTCCAGTTACTATCGCCATCCCTGCTGTCTTTACCACCTGGTATAAACGCTTCAATAGTACGCTCACGATAAGGAGCCCCGTTATATAAAACGGTAGCTGCAAAACGCGGGTCGCGGTTAACATAAGGGCGTGCCGGGTTATAACCCGAGGTTGGATCAGTAATGGGTTTTCCATTATCCATCTCATAATCATCAACCAGATTTTGTAAAGGTGTGTTACCGGCCCAACCGCCATATCCGTTTGGCCCGTTTGCAATTTCAAGATGCACGTGGTTGGCATTTTTGGTGTACAAACGTTCAAAGATGGCCTCGTTTGTTTGATTGGTTAAAAACAAATTACCATATCCGCCGGTGTAAATACCATACTTGTTAAGGCTAATAACCTCCTGCGCTGCTGAAACCGCATTTGCCCATGTGCCCGCATTATACAAAGGGCTGGCAGCATAAAGTGTTAACCTTGATTTTAAAGCCAAAGCTGCACCCTTTGTTGCACGGCCTAAAAGCCAGCTGGCATCGTTATCCATCGGTAATTTGGTAGCGGCATCAGTAAGTTCGCTAACTGCATAATCTATACTCTCTTTAATTGTAGCCCGTTTAAAAAGTGCAGGGTCTTGCAAATCGTCTTCTAAATTAACAACCTTATCACCCATTAAAACTACGCCGCCATAATTCCTTATCAGGTCTTGATATCTAAAGGCCCTTATAAATTTAAGTTCGCCTTCGAGATGTGTTTTATGAGCTGCGCTGAACGGCAGTTTAGATAAAATGCTTAACGCGTAATTACATTCTCTTATACTGCGGTAGCTTCTGCCCCATAATACGCCCGCGCCCCCAAGATTCTCGGGTGCTAACTGGCCTCTTTGAACCAACCAGGTGGCATCATCGTTATTATAGATAGACTCGTCGGTAACAGAGCTCCACATGCTGTACTCAAAACCACGGCCAAAGCCCGGGTTTGTGCCTTCGCCTTCTTTATCCTGCAGTTTGGCACCTATATAACGGTTGGTTACATAAGCCTCAAAAACCGCAGTATCACTCTCTATAGCTGATGTGGCAATCCTATCAGTAGGCTGCACATTCAAAAAGTCCTTTTTGCACGCAGTTATACACATTACGCCAAGTATGGCTGTATATAATTGCTTCCTATATTGTAATTTCATTTTGTTAATTTTAAAATTTAACGTTAACGCCCAAGTTGATAATTCGTTGCTGAGGGTAGAACTGCCCGCTTCCGCTGGTTCCCTCCGGGTCATAGTCTTTAACCTTTGTTATGGTAAACAAGTTAAATGCGCTTGCATAAAGCCTTAAACCTGATAACTTAAGCTTTGACAAAAATTGGCTATCGAAATTATAACCTAGCTGAACGTTTTTCAACCTTAAAAATGAAGCATCATTAAGCCAAAACGTATTATTATACTGGCCGCCGCTTATTGCACTTGAAGCACGATCTGTTACAAGCGGATAGGTACCATTAGGGTTTGAAGGGCTGTAGCGATTATCTGCCCAACTAGTGTAAAAATTGCCTATTGTTCCTGTTTCTGGTAATACATACTGGCTAACCTGAGCCTGGCCTGCAAACAAAACAGACAGGTCAAAATTCTTATAAGCAGCGTTTAAAGTAAACCCATAAGTAATTTGTGGTATGTTACCGTATTTAGTCCGGGTTTGGTCATCAGCGGTTATCTGTCCGTCATTGTTATAATCCTCATATTTAAGATCACCTACTTTTGCACCGGATACATGCGGATAACCATCTAATTCTTGCTGGCTGCGAAATATACCTATCGCGTTATAAAGCTGGTAGGTATTTAATGGCCTACCGGTTTGGCGCTGATAACTCAAAGCACCGGCAGCCTCATCAATAAATATTATTTTGCTTTTTGCGTAAGTGAAGTTACCACTAACACCCCAGCTAAAGTCTTTACCGCTGTTGTTATAACCAAGCGTTCCTTCAAAACCTTCGCTGTTTACTTTACCTATATTTTCTGAGGGCACCAACGGATCAGATCCAAAAGGGTTAACTATACCTGATGAACCAGGCAGTGAAGCATTTCTGGAAGCTAAGATATCAGACCTTTTTTGTTGGAAATATATGGCCTCTAAAGTAAAGTTGCGCAAAAATACCGCGTTGATACCTATATCCAGTTTTTTAGCAACTTCCCAGGTGATATTAGAGTTGGCAAGTTTTACAAGATTAACATTTGGCTGAATAACATTTGCATTGTCTTGAGGGCTGTATGCTACAAAGCCATTGTTTACTAAAACATAGTTGTCAAAATATTGGAAACCATTTACGTTATCGTTACCCAATGAACCATATGAAGCCCTGATCTTTAAATCGTCAAAGAATTTCACTTTGTCCTTAAACCAGCCTTCTTTAGAAATACGGTAGGCAACTGACGCAGAAGGGAAATAGCCCCACTGTTTGCCGCTTGGGAATATTGAGCTACCGTCTGCGCGTAACTGGCCTTCAAAAATGTATTTTTCATCGTAATTGTAACCAACACGGCTTATTATGCTTCGGCGGGTATAGTTTGTACTATAGCCAGAGTTTAAATAGTCGGTTGCGGCATTACCACCCTGAGACAATTCAGGAAGACTTGATGAAAGGTAATTGTAACGCGTAGCATCAAAATAATCTAAATGATTTTTACTTTGCTCATAACCTACAAACGATTCGATATTATGTAAACCAAACTTTCTGTTAAAGTTTAATTTAATGTTTGAAGTAATAAGCGATTGGTTGTTCTGAGATTGAAACAGCACAGCCTTTTGATTATTACCACCAACTATACTGCTGTTATAATTATCGTCTGACTGACTATAGCTATACAATACATACGGCTTAGAAAAGTTTTTGTTAAATGCGTTTGATTTATCTACAGAAAAGAAACCATCAATAGATAAACCCTCTATACCCGGGATAAGGTAACTGCCCCTTAGTATACCATTGTAAACCTGGGTTGGGTTATTTACAGTACCGCCAATATCTGTTACCTGTACGGCAGGGTTATTAAACTCAATACCTGTAGAAGGTAAACCATTAGGATAAAAAGCTGCAACCGTAGGGTTAGCCCTATATATTGATCTGAATATATTACCTGCACCTACCGTTGGGAATACCCTATTTTCTTCTCTGCCTGATACAGACAAGCCAACCTTAAATCTTTTGGTAACGTTAGCATCAATATTTGAGCGGAAATTGTACTGTTTATACTTGGTAGCACCATTTTTGTAGATCCCGTCCTGGTATAATGTACCTAACGATACAAAGTATTTTACATCGTCGTTACCACCATTTACTGACAGGCTTTGCTGATTTTGCAGTGCAGTGCCTTTAAGCGTTGTACTTATCCAGTCGGTATTTGGATAATTTATCGGATCAGACCCATCCTTGAATTTTTGGAGCTGCTCATTAGAATATATCTGGTTTAAGCCGCCTCCCTGGTTTGAATTATAAGCTATCTCGTTTCTTAACTGTGCGTAAAGTGCCGCATCAGCCATTTGCGGTAAGCGCGTAGGCGAACTAAAGCCCTGGTTAAAGCTGTAGTTAACAGTTGGCTTGCCGGTTTTACCTTTCTTAGTGGTTACCAGTATTACGCCATTTGCTGCCCTGTTACCATAAATAGCTGCCGATGCATCTTTCAATACCGACAGGCTTTCTATATCGTTAGGGTCAAGTCGTTCAAGCCCTCCAATTTGGCCTGGCACACCATCTACTACAATTAGTACGTTATTACTACCTGTAGTAGCAAGGCCACGCACGGTTATGTTAGAGCCATCATACCCAGGCTCACCGCTTCTGTTGTTAATAACCACCCCAGAAAAACGGCCGGCAAGAGAATTTGAAACATTGGGCTGCGGGCTTTTTACCAGCTCGGCACCTTTTACCTGCGACACTGACCCTGCAAGTGTGGCTTTCTTTTGAGTACCGTAACCTACTACTACTACCTCATTTAAGGATCTTTCGTCGGCAGTTAATTGAACACTTACGTTGCTTTTGCCGGTAATCACCACTTCATGAGGGAGGTAACCAATAAAAGTGAACACAAATACAGCATTTGGGTTAGCTACTGTAATAGTGTACTTGCCATTAACATCAGATACTACGCCCTGGGTTGTGCCCTTAACCGAAATAGTGACTCCCGGTAACGGACTTCCTTTTTCGTCAGTTACGGTTCCGGAAACTGTAACATCGACTTGTTTTAACTCACTTAAGGTAGGGGTAAATTTCAATGCTGAGGCCAGAGACGCCATAGGTACACATAACGGAATAATACCCGTAAGTAAAATACCTAATGCTTTCCTGGTTCTCCGGTGCGGTGAAAACTCATTGAGTAATTTTTTTTTCATGTTTAAAGTTTATTAATTGGTTAATTTCTGTTAATGATACGTCAAGGTAGCTGGCTCAATATTGCTGTAAAGCTTGTTGAGTAACTAAATGGTCCATGAAAAAATTAAACAGAATTGGTTTATGAGTGCTAAGTTGAAGTAAAAAAGCTTTGTTTAAGGGTGGTTAATCCTCATAAAATGGGGGGCAAAAAGGTAATTTTACCTATAATCTTATCTATAAATAAGAAAAGGCCGCTTAATTATGCGTCACCTAAAGAAATAACTGCAAGTTTAAAAAAATCAACTACTGTTAGCAGGCGCTTAAATTGTATGCAGGCTTTACACCTGATCAAATTCAGTAAGACATAGGTTAAACAACCAGCCAATTATGACCGGCATTGATTACCTTACTGTAATCTTCCGGGCTGCTTTATAATCGTTATTAACAGTTTCGGCAGAGAACACCTTCCTATACTTTTTCATGTATTGCGATGGGTTCATGTTAAAAAGTTTCCTGAATTGCTCCCTGAAGTATTTGATATCATTGATACCCACAAGATAGGATGTTTCAAAAATATTGTGATTAGTATGGATCAGTATCTCGGCCGCCTTTCTTAACCTGATAAACCTGATAAATCCATTAGCCGACAACCCCGAGATAGATTTTATTTTTTTATAAAGGCTTGAATGGGATATACTAAGTTCATTGGCCAATGTTTGTATATTAAAATCGGTGTCGGTTAGGTGAAGCTCTACAATACGCATGCAATTATCCAAAAACTCTTTATACTCCAGCGGTATTTTGTGGGTGTTTTTATTAAGTGTGATTTCGTTATAAAAATATTTTTGCAGGTTGTTTTTGTTTTTAAGGATACCAGCCACCCTTGCTTTTAGTATTTCTTTATCAAATGGCTTATCTATGTAATCATCGGCACCGCCCTCTAAACCCCTCAACTTTACTTCGGTAGATGAGCTTGAGGTTAATAATATTATTGGGGTGTGGCTAATGTTTATATCTTCTCTTACCATTGCACATAAGTCAATACCGCTCATATTGTCCATTACCACGTCACTTATTACCATATCCGGCAAAAGTTCCCTAATCTTTAGCAAACCTTCTTCGGCGCTGCTAGCCTCATGTATGTTATAATCGGCTTTAAATATCATTTTCAGGTATTCCCTAAAATCGCGGTTGTCATCAATCAATAAAATCGACTTTAATTCGGCATGCATTTCCTCTTCTCCGGCATCCGTATCCAATAGGTCATCAACAAAGGTGTCTGAAGCGGCTTCCTCTATCAGTTCATGCAACAGCACCGAACCTTCTTCGGTATCCTCATATATAATTTCGGGATTAAAATGATGCAATCCTTTTAATAAGCCCACTTTAAAAAGTGTACCCTCTCCGCTTTTACTGGTATAAGTAATGCTACCAAAATGGTCTTCAACAAAACGCTTTACCAAGAAAAGCCCTATACCAAAACCACCCTTTGATGAGTTATTCATGGTTTCTTCCTGAAAGAAACGGGTGTAAAGCCTATCGCCGGTTCCTTGTTTTATACCACAGCCATTATCCTGCACACTCATAGTTACCGATGATTCATCCTCATATACCGCCATTTTTATATTGCCACCAAAAGGTGTAAACTTAATTGCGTTTGATAACAGGTTAAACAGTACAATTTCCATTTTTTCCCTGTCTGCATATAGTTCGATATACTCTTCTTTGCACAAAAACTCGAATGTTATCTGCTTGGCCTTAGCCTGATGTATAAAACATAAATAAACCTCATTGGCCAGATCAACCATATTTAGTCTGGATATTTTTAACTTGCCGGTGCTTGAATCGGCCTTATGGAACAATAACAACTGATCTACCAGGCTTAACAGCCGCTTTGCATTACGGTAAACAATATTAAGGCTGGTAGTTTCATTTGAATTTTGAACATTTAACAGCTCTTTTACCGGGTTAATTATAAGCGTTAGCGGCGTGCGGAATTCATGCGATATATTGGTAAAAAACGATAGCTTTTTTTGGTTCAGTTCTTTCTCTTTTTCGCCTTCTAAATGCGCTAATCTTATTTCATATCTTAATTTGGCCTGGCGCTCTTTGTATAAAATATAACTGTAAATTATGCTGCAGATAATTAGCAGGTACGCGGCATAAGCCCACCATGTTAAATACCAGGGCGGTGTAATAATTATGACAAGCATTTTACCACTTTTATTCCAAACACCATCGTTATTAGATGCTTTTACCCTAAAAACATACCTGCCGGGATCTAAGTTGGTATAAGTAGCTTTGCGTTGCTGGCCTACAAAGTTCCATTTCTTATCAAAACCTTCCAGCATAAAAGCGTACTCGTTTTTGGCAGATAAGGTATAGTTAAGCGCAACAAATTCCAGCGAAAAAACATTTTGGTTATAATTTAAAGTTACCTGCCGGGCTACATTTAAATTTTCATTTAAGGGCCCGTTTGCTGAAGGTGCAATTGCCTTGTTGAACACCTGGAAGTTGGTAATTGCAATAGGCGGGGCTTCTTTATTATAATTAATTAAAACAGGGTCAAATGAAACTATACCCTGGCTTCCGGCCAAATATATTTTACCCTGATAGTTGTAAATGGCAGAATTGGCATAAAGCCCATCGGCTTCATCAAAATTCTTAACCACGCCGGTAAGGGGGTTAAGCATAGACATTCCCTTTTCGGTAGTTATCCATAAGTTCCCGGCCCTGTCTTCAACAAGAGCATTAAATACGTTGTTGCTGAACCCGTTCGTTCTTGAATAAACAATAAAAGAATCGCTGTTTCTGTCGTAACGGTTTAAGCCATCCGGTGTACATATCCAAATATTCTGCCGCGAATCCATAAAGATCTTCTCAATAGAATTATTACTTATCCCTTTTGAGGTGCCACTTTTTACTGTATATGACTTGAAATGCCCCGTACGTGGGTCAAAACGGTTAACGCCCCCTCCGCTGGTACCTATCCATATGGTGTTATCAGCATCTTTTAAAAGGCAGTTAAGGTGGTTATTACTAATGCTGTATTTATTGCTATTACTAAAATAATGTGAATAGGTATTTAATTTACTGTTGTATATTTTAAACCCGGCATCAGATGCCAGACCATAAATACCCGGACTAATTTCCAATATATCCCTAAAAACGTCTTCATTATACAAAGCGCCAAGCTGTGAGTGGTGATAGTGATGCTTAAAAATGCTGTTTTGTTCGTCAAATTCATCAAACCCAAATTCAGTCATTATCCATATCTTACCATAACTATCCTGATATAACCGGCTTATGTCATCATTGCCAAGGCTATTTGCATCGCTTGAGTGGCGATAGATTATACTATTGTGTGTTTTTAAGTTGTATTTAACAAGCCCTTTGCTGGTGCCCAACCACGCTATCTCATTTTTTATTAAGACACTTCTTACTGTGGCTTTTAGATCGGCAAAGCCTAAAAACGAAAATTTGATCTGATTAAAATCAAGTTTGGCAACTCCATCCCTGGCACATAACCATATAATGCCTTGTGCATCCTTGTAGATGTTACCATTAGGATCATTTTTGAAGCCGGTTATTGGGGTCCAGTTATTAGTTTGAGTATTTACCCAATAAAAGCTCTCAGCCCCGCCAACAAGTAAAGTATGCCTGTCAACTGCAATCAGATTAAAAACAGCTTTATTATCAACATCAACCCGGTTAAATGATGTAAACTCTTCCTTTTTAGGATCAAACTTGTAAAGGCCTTTCCAGTATGCACCTATCCAAAGCACGCCATCTTCGTCTTTACAAAGGGCCCATATATCATTTGGGTTTTTTTGCCCGGGTATTTGTACCTGTTTATAATTAGTAAAACGTTTTGTGATAATGTTGAACTTGTTTAAACCGCTTCCCCAGTTACCCAGCCAAAGGTTTTCGCCATCCTCTACAATAGCGTTTACAGATTTACCTTTCATTGCGAAAGCATTGCCGGCAATAGGCTTGTAAACTTCAAAACTGTTAGTTTTAAAGTTATACTTGTTAAAACCATCGTCAGTACCTACCCATATATTACCACGCGCATCTCTTAGTAACGACCATATTTTATCATTACTTAACGATGCCTTCTGATTATCTTTATGACAAAACCTGGTGAATTTTTCGGTTAAAGGATCAAACAGGTTCAACCCATCCATTGTGCCTATCCATAACCTCCCTTTTTTATCTGTAACTATGGCGTTTATAAAATTATTGGATATAGAATTGCTATCAAGCTGATTATTCTGAAATGTTTTAAAATTATACCCGTCAAATTTGCATAAGCCGTTCTCGGTACCAACCCACATAAAGCCATATTTGTCTTTTATAGCCGTAGTTGTGTTTCTGGAAGGCAGCCCCTGGTTTATGGTATAAGTAACCAAAGCAAAATCTTTGCGAAGGTCTGTAGCCTTAATACCAGCCATGCTATTTTGAGCTTGCAAAGGCGCATTAAAAAAAACAATAAACAAACACACAAAATACCACCTCATACCAAACAATTGCCTTTTAAATATACCTCTACACGCAAGTGATACTTCCTTTGTAGCATTTATATAACTTTTCCTGATAGTAATTATTAACAACATAGTATTGTTATAAATTATTAGTTCCACATCTTTCACTACAACTTAATTGCATCTGTGGGTTAAGTCTTAAACTTGAAAACAGTATGGCCGTAAAACACCGGCTTTTAAAGCATTTCAAATCTTATCCTACAGCTCAATTACAGCTATACTGATATTAATTCAGTAAAAAATTTAACAGTTGGTTTAAATTGCAAAAAACTAATATAACATAATATTATTAACTGTTAAAAAAACAATTAATAATATTTACATAAATTTAGTTACCGCGTATAAAAAATACTGTCCCTTATTTTAACCACTAAAGTTAAACTTAAACAGGTGGAGGGCCTGATTTGGAACTCATAGTCTTCCTTTACATTTTTTGCCGGCAGGGTGATAGTGGTATCCTTAACCCAACGACAGCCATGTATAAAAGCCTTGGCACCGGACGTAAAGACGGCTTAAAGGAGAAATAGACAGGGGCTACTCAACAAACGCACTACTTCTCAAATTATATTAGGCAATGAATGATAATTATGGTACTAAAATGGTTGAAACCCATATTTGATTAGCCTGTTTAGTAGCTGAATTATGGTAAATTTGTTTTGATTCCCGGCTATAAACATTTATGGTAATTTTCTGAGGCTCAACTAAAGGCGTTACCTTGAGATTCAAATTATAGTCTCTTTGATATTTGAAGTTATATGTACCCGTAGTAGCTTCAATATCAACCTCGGTTAAATTACCGGCAGTGCCATAGGAGATATGACATTTTTTTTCACATTCAACGGTTAACCTTCCTTCTCCAAATTCTTTATCCGGGTTTACTGCATTCTTTTTACATCCGGTTGCTGATAAAAGCACGATGATTATCAAAACTATATTTCCAAATAAAAATTTCTTAGCTGTTTTGAAATTAAATGTATTTGAAATTATTTCTCCAAATTTAAGGTGTAGATTTCTCATGGTTTTAACTTTTAATAATCAAAACTATATCTTTTAAAGTGTAGATATTTCAAATAACCCAATTGTGTATAATGCATTGAGAAAATAAAGGAAAATTGCCCCGGATGTGTGCAATTAATTGAAATACATTCATGAAAATCTTGCTGATTACGACAATTTACAGAGAGCAACTATAACCATATGCCCGGGGAGATGGCATGGTTCCGGTGCCGCGATAGTGCAGGGAAATTAGCAAATGAAAAATGAAAGCACAGTTATTTTACAGACGAGAGAATAGTAAGGAATTGTTATGAAGATAGCTGTACTATGCTAAGTAATGCGCGGTTTTGTTTAACAATACCAATACTTAACTACTCCACAGTTACCGTTAACCCCTCTTGCTGAAGAATCTTACGATAAACCTCCATCTCGGTGAATGAACCTTCCAATACGGCGCATTTACCTTCGTTATGCACCTTCCATGCTATTTTTTCGGCTTGAGATTCGGTATAATCCAGATATTTCATCATGCAGTGTATCACATGATCAAAGCTGTTATGGTCATCATTCCATAATATAAGGCGGTGCATTTCTTTAAGACCGGCCAGTATCTCTTCAAGAGTGAGTGTCTCTTCCTGTACTTCAGTTGGCATATGTAATGACAAATTTACTTAAAATCAGTAATAAAAGTGTTAAAATGATGTTTAAACGATTTAAAATGACATATACCAACTTTTACTGTCACAAACCCCCACTTAAAAAAAATGAAACACCGTACTATTATGCTGTTTTCAGCATTAACCCTGGTTACCAGCGCAGTTAAAGCACAAACATCAAAAGCTCCCGGCAATATGCAGCCGCCACCCGCCAACGTCGTAATAGATGGTAATTTGAATGAATGGGGCGACAGCCTGCGATATCTTAACGAAGAAAAAAAGATCCCTTACACCCTCGCCAACGATCAGGAAAATCTGTATGTGGCTATCCGTATTAACGACAGGATGGAGCAGGCCCGTATCATAAACGCGGGTATCACATTAAGTATTGATCCTAAAGGGAAAAAGAAGGAAACATTTGCCATGACTTTCCCCTTGAGTGCCCCCGGCAGTAAACCGCAGTTTGGTTTTAGTAAGGATGATAACGGAGAAGTAAGCCAGCAAGATAGGGATGAACTTGCACGCGAGCGGCTTACCACACTCAGAAACATTAAAGTAACCGGCTTTAAGGATATTGAATATGATATGATCACCACATCAAACACCTATGGCATTAAGGCGGCTATAAATTATGATGCTGATGGCAACCTGGTTTACGAGGCGGCTATCCCCTTAAAGTTTTTTCATGCCGATAGCCCTTCAAAAAGCGAATGGGCATTTAACTTTAAAATTAACGGCATGCAAAAAGCTGTTATTACCGGCCAGGGCGGCGACGCACAAGGCGGGGGCATGGGTGGTGGCCGTGGCGGAAGAGGCGGCGGCGGTGGAATGAGTGGCGGCGGTGGTCGTGGCGGAAGAGGTGGCCGTAGTGGAGGTGGTATGCGTGGAGGTGGCAACACCAGCAATGCCGACCGCAGCGAGCTATTCAAATCGGTTGATTTTTGGGAGAAATTTTACTTAGCGAAATAAGGTAAGTTGAAAGTGAAAAGTTTAAAGTAAAGTTTCACCGTTTTCAACTTTTCACTTTCAACCTTAAACTTTTACTCTACTTTATATCTTAAAACCTGCCTGCCTATGTTACCGTCGGTGTCAATACCTTCAATCACCACGCGGTAATTACCTTTAGTGCCTGCATTAAAATATTCAAATGATGCTTTACCGCCGTTGCCTGTAAGCACATCCGGTTTCCAGAAGATAGTACTGCGCAGATCTGCCAATTGTTTGTTTACACCAGATTTATCATACTGTGGCGAATAAAAAGTACGGGCTTTTAAATATCCTTTAGGGTAAAGCACTTTTATACCACGGCCGGTAACCGGTCCGGTATATTCGTTGTCACCACCGCGTTTGGTGGTAATAATTATTACCCCGCTTCCACCCCTACCGCCATAAATCCCCAGTGAACCTATGTTACGCAGCACCTCTATCGCTTGTATATCAATAAAGTTTATTGAGTTTAAAAAACTGGGCTCAACATACACCCCATCAATAATCACCTGCATAGGCCGGTTATATGAACGTGTAGAATAAGGCACTCCATTACGAAAAGTAACGCCCAGCAACCTGCCCTGCAAACAATCAGCTATACGGATGCAGGCGAAGTTCTGCAGATCACGAGCTAACAAAACCTGGTCGGCATTACCTGGGCCATTCAGGTTTGATGAGTATTTAAGCGCCTGTTTCTTCTCGCGGATAATTACCTCTCTTAACGGAATAACATGATTGCCAACACCATATCGCATTTGCGCCTGGTATAGTTCTTTACTGCTTTGCACGTAAACAGATAGATCGGCACTTACACTTATCTCATAATCAGCCGCATTTTTCCCTGCTGCATTTGCCGGCGCAATAGAATCAAGCTTAATAACCACGTCTTTCTTATTTTTATCGGTACGGGCCTGCACAATAAAACGCACACTATCTTCAAATGTCAAATTTGTAAAGGCAAACCGGCCGCGCGCGTCTGTAACGGTATCTTTCGTATAATCAATATCGTCAAAATCAATCAGCTTAACCTTTCCATTGGCAACCGGCTTACCTGATGGATTGGTAACAGTACCTGATACCTGCAAGGAGCTTTCGCGCTGATAAACGTTTGGCGTAAATCTGTCATTCAATATTTCTTTCCACTCAAAACGGCGATAGCCCTGTGTAAGCATTAGTATATCCAGATCAGCCCGGGTTTTATCGTTAACGTTGTTGAAATAATAAGCAGGCTGCTCTACATATCCCTTAAGATCGGCTGTAAGCAGCAGGCTTGCCATAATATTATTCTCATTCGCTTCATTCAATGGTACCTTAGTTTCATCAGTTACCGAAACCGAGAAATTTCCCATAGCAGGCTTACCATTACTATTGGCATCCACATTAATTTTTACCTTTTGCCTTGGCGTGTAAGTTTGCCGGTCGGCACTTAGGTCCAGCTTTAACTTTTCGGGATGCTGTACAAATACCAGGCGTTCGTTCAAGGGCTCACCACCCGTCGAAAATAAAGTAAACTGCACTATCCCCGCAGGGAATTTACTTTTTGGTATGGTAACATTACCCGGTTTTATTTGATCGCTATAATAAACCTTACCCTGGCTTTGGGCCACTAACAGCACATTGGCCGCACCCTGATTAAGCAGATTTTTACTTGCCGATATTTTTACCTGTAAGTTTTGTGCACCGGCATCTGTTATACTTAAAACATAGCCTTTATCCAGCACTTTAGGCAGGGTTACGGTATTAGTTGAACCATCGGCATTGGTAATTTTAGCTGTGTAAGTATTCCCATAAACAGGTATAATATCAAACACGCCCATCCCTAAATGAGTGCTGTTAATCTGTGCTACCTGCTTGCCTGTGTTATCGTTAATCACCCCTTTAATATCTGTACCAGAGCCATTAACACCAACGGCTTTAAACGCTACCTTGGTTGCAACTCCCCCTACAAGGTTGCCGCTTTCCGGAAAGAACTGTACATCAGCCTTGCCTGAAGTATTTACAGATACACTTTTATTTGTCGTTATTTTATCTGCTGATTTTGCATTGCTGCTTAAAGTATTATTGATGATGCTGATAGCCTTATCAAAGAAATATTCACTGCCGGCATTACGCATGTAATTGGTATAGGCCCGTATGCGATAACCGCCCTGGTACAGGGTATCAGGCAGGGCAAAATCGCCGGCGGCAACACCATCTTTTAAAGGGAGTTTAAGAGATTGTTTGATGGAATCGCGCCCATCAATCAGCTCCACATTTAAAACACCGCTTATTGTAGTTAGCTTGTTTTGGCTGCCGCCCGTTACATATGCTTTAAACCAGATATCATCGCCGGCAGCATAGTAGGGTTTATCAAGGTGCAGGTACGCCTTTTCTATAGGCCGCTCGTTACCCCATTTATCCAGTTGCTGAATAATTTTACTGATAGGATCGTCATAAAAACTAAACCCTAACAGGCCTGTAATGCCTAAAGCAGTAATCAACCCAAAAAAGAAACGTTTATATGCCATAATTGATGTAAAGATACACAGTATTACAACGCTAATTGCCTGCATTCCTTATACATACAACCGCCGAGACTTAGAATTTGTTCTTCCACATCATGCTCTCAACCGGGCGTGTGGTTTTATTATTATACTTGGCGTTATTTTTAGTATTGTAAAGGGTTTCTATCTCGCCTTCAACGGCAAAGTATATAAGCTGGCCAATAGGCATACCGGCATAGATCTTCACAGGCTGCGCGCATGAAATTTCCAGTGTCCAGGTGTTGCAAAAGCCTACATCGCCTTTACCTGCTGTAGCATGAATATCTATCCCCAAACGGCCTGTGCTTGATTTTCCTTCTAAAAAAGGCACGTGCTGGTGGGTTTCGGTATACTCAACAGTTACACCCAGGTATAAGGTGTTGGGCTGCAATACAAATCCTTCTTTCGGTATTTCAAAGCTAATTATCTCGTTATGAAGCTTGGCATCCAGCACGCGGTCTTTATAAGTAGCCAGGTGCTTGCTCAAATGCACATCGTATGAGTTTGTGCCCAGGCATTCGCGGTTAAAGGGTTCAATAATAATAGTGCCTTTATCTATCTCTTCAAGAATGCGTTTGTCTGATAATATCATAGCTTAAATTATGGGAGGCCTAAATTATCATTAATTAAGCTAATTGCCAATACAATGTTGTACACAACAGTTAACAACATTACATAAAAAACCGCCCGTTACTTACGTAACGGACGGCCAAAATTAAACCACCTAAAGGGTAGTTATCCATCCATTCACATTCTCACCGTTTTTGGATGTTTCCTTACGGGCTTGCTATGCCTTAATGTCTTTTACTACAGGTGCCTTTTCGGCTATTCGCTGTTTCATGCAGCTTTCTGTTAATGCTACGGCTATTAATATGGCAGCGGCTATGTATATTTTTTTCATGGTATTAATTGTGATGCCCGGTTATTAGCTATATGACGTAACTTTCCGTTGAAATGCTACAATAAAAAAACAACTTGTTAATATTATATTTACCTGATATTACTTTGTGAACCTTTTTGCAATTTTACCCTCATGGCAATAGCGTACCGACAACAGGTGGATGATGATACAGAGTTTGCGCTTTGGAAGATAGAGGAAACCGCGGATGAGCTTTACAAACAGCTTAAATTAGATGATACCGAAAAAGCCTTTACCAAGCAGTTAAGCAAGAGCAAACGTTACCTGCACTGGTTAGGCACACGTGTATTATTGCGTAAAATGCTGCGTACCGAAGAATATATTGATTGCAAGGTTGATGCACATGGCAAGCCTTATTTGGTTAGTTTACCCTATCATATCTCGCTTAGTCACTCGTTTGATTACGCCGCTGTAATGATTAGTAAAAGCAGCGCTGTAGGTATTGATATTGAACAGGTGAAGCAAAAGGTAGAGCGTATTGCCGGAAAATTTATGCGCCCCGAGGAACTGGCCTTTATAGATCAGCAGCAGAAAATTGACCAGCTTTATGTTTGCTGGTGCGCCAAAGAGGCGGTTTACAAATGCTACGGGCAAAAAGAGGTTTCATTTGCTCATAATATATTTTTGCAACCCTTTAACTACCAACAGCAAGGCACGGTACAGGCTACATTAGATAAGGATACGATAAACTTTAGCTACCAGGTAAACTACCTGAAGTATGAAGATTACATGATAGGATACGTGAAGGCATAACAATGAAAAACAAACAGGTTATTTTACAAGATTGGGGGCTAACAGACTATAAAGTTGCCTGGGATAAACAGGAAGCCATTTTTGCCGATACCGTTAGGCTTAAGACTGAGATACGTAACCGCCAAGTAGCTGTTTTAGCCGGCGCAGATGAGCCAGCAGAAGAAACGCCAACACCTAATTACCTTATTTTTTGCGAGCACCCTCATGTTTACACTTTAGGCAAAAGTGGTAAACCCGAACATTTACTTTTAGATGAAGCCGGACTGAAAGAAAAAGAAGCTGTGTATTACACCATTAATCGTGGTGGAGATATTACCTATCATGGCCCAGGGCAAATTGTAAGCTACCCTATACTTGACCTTGATAATTTTTTTACCGACATACATTTATACCTACGCACACTTGAAGAAGCCATTATTTTAACACTGGCAGATTACGGCATAAAGGCCGGTCGTTATCCCGGTTATACGGGTGTTTGGCTGGATGCCGACAATGAAAAAGCCCGCAAAATATGCGCAATGGGTGTTCGTTGCAGCCGTTGGGTAACTATGCATGGCCTGGCATTTAATGTAAATACTGATCTTAACTATTTCAAGAATATTGTTCCCTGCGGGATAGATGATAAAGCAGTAACCTCCATGCAGCAGGAACTGGGCCGCGAGGTAGATATTAATGAAGTTAAAAAAATCCTGACACGCCACATTTCCGTACTTTTTGGTATGGAGATAAGTGGATGAAATTATTGGCAATACCTGCACTAACAGCTGCCCTTATTTGCGGCAGTGACAATTATAATATGGATTTAACCCAAACCAACAGATCGCCTTACACCTACCTTGCCCTTGGTGATAGTTATAGTATAGGCGAATCGGTTCCAGCGGCGGGGTCTTTTCCGTACCAATTAACAGCAGAATTAATCAAGGCAAAGCACCCGGTTAGTCGACCCGAAATTATAGCTACTACCGGCTGGACCACTGATGAGCTTATCGACGCCATAAACAACAGCGATTTAAAAGACAAGAAATACGACATAGTAACCCTGCTTATTGGTGTGAACAATCAGTATCGTGGCTATAATCAGGAAACTTACCGTACCGAATTTATCCGGCTGCTAAATACTGCCATAGCTTATGCAAACGGCAATAAAAAAAATGTGTTTGTGCTATCTATCCCTGATTGGGGCGTTACCCCTTATGCCGATGGCCGCGACCGCAGCCAAATAGGCCGGGAAATTGATCAGTTTAACGCTATTAATAAACAAGAAAGCCAAAAGGCAGGTGTGGCTTATGTGGATATTACCCCAATATCAAAACAAGCAGCCAATGATGCTTCTTTAAATGCGGAGGACGGTTTACATCCTTCTGCAAAAATGTACGGCCTGTGGGTAAAGGAGTTGTTACCTGTGGTGGAAGCGCAAATTAAATAGCAGCTTAGCTTATTTAACTCGCCATTACGAGAATAAGCAGCAACGCATGCGGCAAGGCTCACTTAATGAAGAGCGGTAGGCTGACGAAAAACCGGAGCCGATGGGTAAAGGCCTTGTGTTGGGAAGGATTTTTTCGTCTTGATTTTTTGTTACTTTTTCATCAAGGAAAAAGTAATAGGCCTCCGCGGCTATGAGCGGGCTAACGTTCATTAAAGCACAACAACAACCTATCGGGAGATTGCTACGCTTCTCGCAATGACATGTTTTCTATACTATATCCTACTTCTTCCCAGCCGCTATTTCACCTAACGCTTTTACCAACTTATCCAGATCGGCCAAACGGGTGTAAACATGTGGTGTTATCCGCACGCAGCTAATGTTTTCCCAAACAATAGCAGTTGTATGGATCTTGTATTTACCAAACAAGGCTGCATCCAGCTCCTGAGGTGTCATACCATCTACAGAAACCCCGCATATAGCACAGGAATATTCTGATTTTAGCGAGGTATGTATTTTCACTTTGGGTATTTGCTGGGCTTTTTGCGCCCAGTAGTTTTTAAGATAACGAATGCGCTCTTCTTTGCGTTTGCTGCCAATTGCCTCATGAAAGTTAATGGCCTCGCCTATGGCCTGCTCTATCGGGAAGCTGCGGGTGCCTAATGTTTCAAACTTGCGAATGTCGGCACTGCGGGGTTCGGAGTTACAGGTTAATGGCCAAATCTTTTCAATATGATCCTTCCTGATCCACATCATACCGCTGCCAACAGGAGCCGACAAGAATTTATGTAAACTGGTGCCAAAATAATCGCAATGCAAATCGGGTATTTTAAAATCAAGCAAGCCGAATGAATGTGCGCCATCAACCACTACCTCAACGCCTTTGGCATGCGCCATATCGCATATTTTACGCACCGGCATTATCTGCCCCACCCAGTTAATTACGTGCGTAACATGCAGTATTTTAGTTTTTGGGGTTATAGCCTGCTCATATGCCTTTACTATTTCGGCATCATTCTCTATCGGGAAATTAAAGCTGATCTGTTTATAAACTATGCCATCACGCATACCCCGTTGTTTCCAGGCTTGTATCATATTAGGATAATCCTGTTTAGTGCCAATTACCTCGTCGCCCCGTTGCAGATCAAGCCCATAAATAACCGTATTGAGCGCTTCGGTAGCATTGCGGTTAATCGCTATTTCATCCGGCAGGCAACCGGCCAAGTTTGCCAGTTTATCGCGCAGCGGCTCGCGCCCCTGGTCAAGTATACGCCACATAAAGTATGATGGGCCTTCGTTTGCTAACTGGTTATACCTATCTAACGCCTGTTGTACCACCAGCGGCGATGGTGATACCCCGCCGTTATTTAATATCGTTATTTGCGTACTAACCGCATACGCCCGTTGTATCACCGTCCAAAAATCTTCGTCCTGCGCTAATTGGGCGGCGCTCAAATGCGCCTTACCTTTTAACGCCCTGCTCCACTCTTCGGCATGTGCATAGTTAAACATATTGGCAGCGCTAAAAGCACCGGCCAGCGATGCGGCTTGTTTTATGAAAAGGCGTCGGTTGTTAAGGCTCATGAGGTGAATTTAAGCTTTTGAGGTGAAAATAGCAACGGTGACCGCTGAGATGACTATTCTATATATCCCTGTTCCAATAAAAGAATGATCTTGCGCTTCCTTTAAAATAATTTTGGCAATTGGCAGGCTTTGCAGATATTAGCGGGGATACTATTAACAACTTACCCGGGCAATTTGCTATATGCTTTTTAACTCCCTTAATTTTGCCTTATTTGTTCCGGTTGTTTTTGTGTTTTATTGGTTTGTAACCAATAAAAGTTTAACGCTGCAAAATATATTACTGCTGGTGTCTAGCTATTTTTTTTATGCCTGCTGGGATTACCGCTTTCTGTTTCTGCTCATCTTCTCTACTTTTTTAGACTTTTATACAGGCCGTAAAATATACACAGCTAAGCGCCCCTCCAATAAACGGTTTTGGTTATGGCTAAGCGTGGGCATAAACCTGGGCTTTTTGGGTGTGTTTAAATATTATAATTTTTTTGCCGGCTCGTTTACCGAGCTGCTATCGCAATTTGGCGTCCGTGCCAGTTTCACTACCATTAATGTAATATTGCCCGTGGGTATATCATTCTATACCTTTCACGGATTAAGTTACGTGTTTGATATTTACCACAAGCGAATAATACCTGTAAAAAACTTTATAGACTATTCTGTTTTTGTGAGCTTTTTCCCATTGCTGGTTGCCGGCCCTATTGAACGGGCCACCCATCTATTGCCGCAAATTCAGCAAAGGCGCACGTTTGATTATACCAAAGCGGTTAACGGATTAAAACAGATCTTATGGGGGCTATTTAAAAAAATAGTGATTGCCGATAACTGCGCCGAGTTTGCAAACATGATATTTAATAACTACCCGCATTACCCCGGCAGTACACTGGTATTAGGGGCCCTGTTCTTCACATTTCAAATCTATTGCGATTTTTCGGGATACTCTGATATTGCATTGGGCGTAGCAAGGTTGTTTGGCATAGAATTACTCAGGAATTTTGCTTACCCATACTTCTCTCGTGATATTGCCGAGTTTTGGCGTCGGTGGCATATCTCACTCTCATCGTGGTTTAAAGATTATTTGTACATCCCGCTGGGCGGCAGCAGGGGCAACACCTGGAGCCGTATCCGCAATACATTTATTATTTTTTTGGTAAGTGGTTTCTGGCATGGGGCTAACTGGACTTTCCTGGCATGGGGCGCCTTGAACGCCATCTATTTTATCCCCCTGCTTTTATCTAACCGAAACAGGACACATATAGAGATTGTTGCCAAAGGCAAATTATTGCCCACGTTAAAAGATGGGTTAAATATCCTGGTCACTTTTGCACTAACGGTTTTTGCCTGGATCTTCTTCCGGTCAGACAGTATTACTGCTGCATTCCATTACATTAAAGGAATATTTTCCCGGTCGTTATTTGTTTTACCTACCGGCGATTCACTTGCAGGAGGGACAAGTAATGTGGTTACCATTATTTTATTGACTGTAATTTTTATTGTGATAGAGTGGCTGGGGCGCGAACAGCAATTTGCCATAGCTGCAACGGGCAAAGTTTGGTTAAAACCATTTAGATGGGTGTTTTATTTAACAATAGTCATTTCGATATTTTATTTCTCTGGCATTCAGCAGCAATTTGTTTATTTCCAGTTTTAATATGAAAAAGTTTATCACCGGTATTTGTTTGTTTGCTCTTGTAGTGGTGGTAACTGCCTACATATGCAATCGTAACTATTACCCTGCTAAAGCAAAGGGCAATGATGGTTATTTGGGTGTTATTGTTGATAAACACAACTTCGCCGATAAAACTAAATCGCCGCGTATTATTTTCTGTGGAGGATCAAACATAGCGTTTGGCATCGACAGTAAAAGAATCGCGGATAGCACGGGTATCCCGGTGGTCAACTTAGGCTTGCATGGCAGCCTTGGGTTAGATTATATGATAAATGAAGTTAAGCATGTTGCCCGCCCATCAGACATTATAATTATCTCACCCGAATACAAATTATCTGTAGAGGGCGACCATCGCATGAAAAAAGAAGCTCAAAGGATATTCCCACAAGCCGGCTCATATTTCTCCCCAAATTTTCGCCAGTTCATGAATGATTTTTTTATTGAGGACCTGCAGAAAAACTTCTCTGTAACGTTAGCCAAACTTTTTAACCGTAAGCCAAAAGGCTTCCCTGCTAATGTAGTTTATTCGCGCACATCATTCAACGAGTATGGTGATGTAGTAAGGAATTTTGATAAAAACCCGTCGCATAAGTTTTTAAAGAACTATGATATGACGTATGCATACTTTCCCGGGATGGAGTTATTAAACAGCTTTAAAACCTACGCAAATGAGAATAATATCCGTGTGTATTTCCTTTACCCCTGTTTTCCTGAATCGTTGTATAAGCAAAAACTTAGTGTGATAAATGCTTTTAACCGCGACTTTGAAAGCGACCTGAAAATTAAATTATTGAATAAACCTGCAGATGCCGTTTTCCCGGATAGCTTATTTTATGATACTGAATACCACCTGATACCAAAGGGCAGGGAGTTACGAACCGATAAGATCATTAAATTGTTCCGTGATGCTTATCTTTATAATAATTAGCATGGGAACAGTTAAAGTAAAACGGATATACAAACCTTTTGATGAGCAGGATGGTATGCGCATACTGATTGATCGTTTATGGCCACGCGGTGTAAAAAAAGAAACGGCCCGCCTTGATGAATGGATGAAAGAGATCGCTCCCTCTACTGAATTAAGAAAGTGGTTTAATCATGAGACGCCAAACTGGGATGAGTTCCGATTAAAATACAGGCTCGAATTAACGCAAAATGATGCCGTAAAAAATTTGCTGAATTTTATAAAACACCATAAAACAGTTACCCTGCTATACGCCGCACATGATGAGCAACATAATCATGCATTAGTTTTACAAGAATTTATGGGAGAGCTACTTAAAAACACCTAACACTCCGGCAAGCTGATTGGAATGTTGATGGCCAACCCACCGTCAGAAGTTTCTTTGTATTTGGAGTTCATATCCTGGGCGGTTTGCCACATGGTTTTTACAACAGCATCAAGGCTAACTTTAGCTTTATCAGGATTACTTTGCAGGGCCAGCTGGCTTGCGGTTATAGCTTTAATAGCGCCCATAGTATTACGTTCAATGCATGGCACCTGTACTAAACCTCCTATTGGGTCACAGGTCATGCCTAAGTGGTGCTCCATGGCAATTTCTGCCGCCATAAGCACCTGGCGCTGGCTACCGCCCAAAACTTCGGTAAGTGCAGCCGCAGCCATTGCTGATGATACACCTATCTCTGCCTGGCAGCCACCCATAGCTGCTGATATGGTAGCCCCTTTTTTAAATATGCTTCCCACCTCTGATGCTGTGAACAGAAACTGGATGATCTTTTGCTCATCAAATCCATCGCAAAAACTAATAAAATATTGCAATACTGCCGGGATCACTCCTGCGGCACCATTGGTTGGGGCCGTTACCACCCTGCCAAAAGAGGCATTCTCTTCGTTAACCGCCAGTGCGAAACAGCTTACCCAATCTAAAATATTTTGGAAGCTATTGCCGGTTTGGCGCATTGCCATTACCCACTCGGTATAATTACTGTATGTACGGCCACCTATTAACCTACGGTTTAAGGCACAGGCACGGCGGGCAACGTTAAGTCCGCCGGGTAAGTAGCCTGCAGTTTGGGTACCACGATACATACATTCCTGCATTACTTTAAAGATGTTTAGCACATCATCCCGGGTTTGTTGTTCAGAGCGCCAGGCCAGCTCGTTCTCCATCACTACCTCAGATATTTTGAGGCCGGTTTTTATACACCAGTGCAGCAGGTCGCCGGCAGTATCAATGGGGAATGGCAGGTCAACCTCTGTCTTATGCTGCGTTTGCTCCCCTTCTTTTACAACGAAACCACCACCTATTGAATAGAACGTTCCGGATACAGCCGTACCGTTGCTTAAAAATGCCTGGAAGGTTACCGCATTTGGGTGAAAAGGCAGGCTCTCGGTAAACAAAAATAGCATGTCATCATCAGCATGAAAACTAACTTGCTGCTTGCCGCCTAAAAGTAATTTATGGTCGGTATTTATCCGGGCAATTTTGGTATCGATCTGGTCTACTGCAAACGTAACAGGGTCATCGCCGCTAAGGCCAAGTAATATGGCTATATCTGTTCCGTGCCCCTTACCTGTTTTTGCAAGCGAGCCATAAAGTAAGATCTTTACCTCTACAACCATCTCCAGCACCTGCTTATGCTCTAATAGCTGCACAAATTGCTGTGCTGCACGCCAAGGGCCAAGCGTATGTGAACTGGATGGGCCAATGCCTATCTTAAACATATCAAAAACAGAAATTTGCTCTCGTTGCATCGGGTTAAAATTACGGATAGTATTGTATATAAAGCAATATGATTTGCACTCAGGAACGGGGATCATGAACCAGAAAATAGCGTAAAACCAGCCTTGTTTATTTGACCCTTACGGTATGGTTTTTAATATTTATGTCCCCGGTAATTTTACGCCTGCGGCATGCAGGTCTTTAATTATTTTTTCCTGAAGATCTATTTTGGCTGACAGAAAGTTAGGGGGCTGTACCCAAACATTTACCGTAAAACGGATACCATCCAGTTCTAATGCTACTACGCCTACACGGGCAGCGGGCGATTTTAAAATATTAGGAGTTGTAATGATAGCTTTGTTAATTATCTCTTTTACCTGGTCAACATTTACAACGTAACCGAGTTTTAGTTCAAAATCAAGGCGGCGTTTACCTTCGCGGGTTACGTTTACTATAACCTCGTTAAAAAGTTTTCCGTTGGGGATAATGACCGTTTTGTTATCGGCAGTAATTAATACGGTATAAAATATTTGTATAGATGTTACCTTACCATCCTGTCCCTGGGCAATAATACTATCATCTATCTCAAAAGGTTTAAGCAAAAGAATAAGTACGCCTCCAGCAAAATTCTGAAAGGTACCTGACAAAGCCAAACCTGCTGCCACACTAAAAGCGCCAATTATTGTAGTGAATATAGTTAGCTGGAACCCAATAATGTTCATTACCACTATAATCAGCAGAACGTATAAACTGGTAATTGTAAGACTTAGAAAGAAGGGTTGTAATGAAGAATGGACATTCCGTTTGCTCATCCTGTCGCGCAAACGCGAGCGTAAAAACCGGATGAACCAGATACCAACAAAAAATAGTATTAACCCTAAAAGATATTGTGGCCCTTTATCAACCACCCAAACGTGAAATTTATCGTAGAATTCTTTTGGCTCCATAAACTGACCAAAATTAACGCTTTTTATTAACTATATAAGGTTACAAACAGCTCGGGGCCTTTAAATAATAACCATTCCACCAGGCGGCTATGTATATGTGTCCTTTTATTTCTAACATGCTTCATGCCCGTGATTAATCAAACGCTGTGCCTAACCTTAACAATTAATGTAATGTTATTGCAATTACTTAAATCACTCAGGCCAATTTTACTTCGTGTTAAATGATTGTTAAGTCTTATCAAGACACTAATTGTTGTAACCGAAAAAGAATTTTAAAAACAAAACCCTCTGTACACTTTTGTATACAGAGGGTTTGTTTATATATTGACGTGAGTCAGATATGATTATTACATCATACCGCCCATGCCGCCGCCGCCCATTGGTGGCATGCCGCCTTTATCATCATCAGGCTCGTCTGCTAATACACATTCTGTAGTTAACAACATTGCCGCGATTGAAGCTGCATTTTCTAATGCTACACGACCTACTTTAGTAGGATCAATAACACCTGCACCAATCAGGTTTTCATATTTATCGGTACGGGCGTTGTAACCAAAGTCGCCTGTGCCTTCTTTAACTTTTTGTACAACTATTGAACCTTCAATACCTGCGTTATCGCAAATTTGACGTAATGGCTCTTCAATAGCACGACGTATGATCTGGATACCAGTGTTCTCATCTTCGTTAGCACCTTTAAGATTTGTTAAGGCAGCTACCGCACGGATGAAGGCAACGCCACCACCAGCAACAATGCCTTCTTCAACAGCCGCACGGGTTGCATGTAAAGCATCATCAACACGGTCTTTCTTTTCTTTCATTTCAACTTCAGAAGCTGCACCAATATAAAGTACAGCAACACCGCCAGATAATTTGGCTAAACGTTCCTGAAGTTTTTCTTTATCGTAATCAGATGTAGTAGTTTCAATCTGCGCACGGATCTCACCAACTCTGCCTTTAATTAAATCAGCATCACCTGCACCATTAACTAAAGTAGTATTGTCTTTATCGATAGTGATTTTTTCGGCCTGGCCTAACATTGAAAGATCAGCGCTTTCCAGTTTGTAACCTCTTTCTTCAGATATTACAGTACCACCGGTTAACACCGCGATATCTTCTAACATTGCTTTACGGCGATCACCAAAGCCAGGTGCCTTAACAGCAGCAACTTTCAGTGAGCCACGGATCTTGTTAACTACTAATGTAGCTAATGCTTCACCGTCTAAATCTTCAGCAATAATTAACAAAGGTTTACCTGTTTGTACTTGTTTCTCAAGGATAGGAAGTAATTCCTTCATTGAAGAGATCTTTTTATCGTAGATAAGGATGTATGGGTTTTCTAACTCAACTTCCATTTTATCAGAATTGGTAACAAAGTACGGAGAAAGGTAACCACGGTCAAACTGCATACCTTCTACAGTTTTAACTTCAGTTTCGGTACCTTTTGCTTCTTCAACAGTGATAACGCCTGATGTACCAACCTTAGCCATAGCTTCGGCTATTAACGCACCAATAACTTCATCGTTATTAGCAGAAATAGCAGCTACCTGCTTAATTTTGTTGTTGTCTTCTCCAACTGTTTGTGACTGTGCTTTTAGGTCTTTAACAACTTCGGCAACAGCTTTATCAATACCACGTTTCAAATCCATTGGGTTAGCGCCGGCTGCAACGTTTTTAATACCTGCTGTAACAATTGCCTGTGCTAAAACGGTAGCAGTAGTAGTACCATCACCTGCAATATCAGCAGTTTTTGATGCAACTTCTTTAACCATTTGGGCACCCATGTTTTCAATAGGGTCTTTCAGTTCAATTTCTTTAGCTACGGTTACACCATCTTTAGTAACTGCAGGTGAACCAAACTTTTTATCGATAATTACGTGACGGCCTTTTGGACCTAATGTTACTTTAACCGCGTTAGCTAAAATATCAACACCGCGCTTTAAAGCGTCACGTGCTTCAACATTATATTTAACTTGTTTTGCCATGATTTAATTTTGATTTATTGAATTAGTGACTTAGTGATTAGCCTAAATCGCTATTCGGTAGTTTTTATTTTTAAGTTTTAAAATGGTTTTCGGGAAATCAATAATTCAATCCCTCACTAATTCACTAATTATAATACCGCGTAGATATCAGATTCACGCATGATCAAATATTCTTTACCATCAATAGTAATTTCAGTACCGGCATATTTACCGTATAATACTGCATCACCAACTTTGCTGGTCATTGGTATAAGCGTGCCAGATACATCAGCAAACTTACCCGGGCCTACAGCCACTATAGTTCCTTTTTGTGGTTTCTCCTGTGCTGTTTCAGGGATGTAAATTCCAGAAGCAGTTTTTGTTTCGGCAGCTGCGGCTTCAACAACCACTCTGTCTGCAAGAGGTTTAATGTTTAATGACATAGTAATCTATTTTGAATTTATAATTTTAAGTTTTCGTGTTTGCTTTTACATCAATTATGCCAAGCGGTTAAATTTTTCGCAATTGGCATGTTTACTGTTTTATTGTCACCTTTTAGCTATTGCTTAACAACCTCCAAATCTTAACTTAATCTGCGGGTGTCATCGTGTCAGGTAAGCTATATCAGCAAAAAAGGCCCTGGAAAACTCCAAAGCCTTTTAAATATAATTCGCTAAAATTTATTTTTTAGGTGTGTTTTGAGCCGGTGCCGCAGGTACGCTTAGCGGTGCCGTTGATGGTGTTGCAGTTGGTTTAGAAGCCTTTTTAATTTGCTCCATTAATTGCGGATCATCAGATTTTTGAGCGCCGCCTTTAAGCGTTACGTTCATAATAAGCGATAACACCATAATGCCGATAGCTAATACCCAGGTTCCTTTTTCTAAGAAATCGCCTGTTTTTTGTACGCCCATTAATTGTGACGAACCTGAAAAATTTGATGCTAAACCACCCCCTTTAGGGTTTTGAATTAGTACAATTAATCCTAAAAGGACACATGCAATAATGGTGATAATTAATAATACTAAATACATTTTCTTTTATATCAATTTGTTTTCTTTTCTAACTGTTCAATCTGGGATGCAAAGTAAAGCTTTTTTTCTGGAAATTTCAATATCAATTTTTTATAAGTGGCTATGGCTTTATGATATAACATCTGGTCGATATAAATGCGTGCCAGTGTCTCTGTTACTAATGCATCCTGATCTTCGGAGCTTTTCTTAGCTTTATTCTCATTGTCAAGCCTGTCTGCAGCGGGTGGGCGTATCTGCGGTTCGTTATGAATGAACCGCTCAATTATAATATCCTCTTTTTTGTTATGATCAAACTCAACTCCCTTAGCCTCATCATTGCCTTCTATTCCGCTTACTGATGTAAGGCTGAAAATATTTTCATAATACTGCTGCTGTAATTCATCGGGTGCAACACGCTTAACCGGTTTTACAGTTTCTGTATTATTAAATGTATTAAGCGCAGAACCTTCAGTTACTGTTTGCGGTGCAACAGGGCTTACAGCATATGGCTGCAAACTGCCAGCGTGTTCCTTACGGGTTTTATCTAACCACCACATAAAGCTGTACGGCATGGTCTCGTCGTTATAACGCGATAATGTATCGTGGCTTTCTTTTACAGGTTCCGTATCCTCTTGTGTTTCTGTTGATGCCGGCCGCGGAAAATTATCAGTATTGCGCAACTCATCCAGCTTTTTATCAAACGTTAAATAATCCGCGCTTACAATATTGCCCAGTATCAGTTTTTCTTCGTCAATGGCTATGTCCCTGTCAGTAACCCCGGCTAATTTTGGCAAAGGCCTTTCATCTTCATCCTCTTCATCTGCCGGATAATCCTCCTCATTTGCATAATTATTTTGCCCTTCGTTTTGTACAGTATTTGATTTTTCTTCCGCTTCGTGCAATACGTTTACGGTCGGCTCAAAACCTATATCATCAATACTTACTATCTCGTCGTATATTTCATCCTCAATATCCTGCCTAAAATATTCCTTCTCTTCACGATAACCGTTATCTGCGCTCAGGTTGGTAAATGTAGCAGGCTCCTGGGCTTGTGGTGTCTGGGCCTCTTCCTTCTCCTCTGCTAATTCCTCTGTATAAGAATCAAATGGCTCAGGGGTAATGGCCTGGGGCACTTCTGCCGGCTCCTTAACAGTGCTTTCGTCTGTATTATGTGAATTATAAAGCTCAGGTATTATCGTATCAATATCCTGGATCTCATCCTGTGGCTCTTCATCTATAGCTGTCGCTGATTCAGTTTCGCGCGGAACTACGATCGTTTCAGGCTCCTGGCTTACATTAGCTTCAGGCTCTGTAAATGGCGAGGTGGCTTCCTGCTGCTGATCTGCAACATCAGTATGGGTATCTTCCTCCGTAACCTGAACGTTGAAATAATTACCTGCTCCGGAAGCCTTATCACTGATGATCTTATCAGGAGCAACTATATGAAAGCTATCCGGGCCATGTAAAAGTTTGTACAGTGTACTTGTTTTAAAATAAACCGCAGCATTTGTTACATCGTGCTTATCAGTCGCGCGTTCAAGTAATACCCGCAACAGGCCACTCTGCGGATGGTCATTCACCATCTGTTCCAGGTTAGTTACATATAACTGGCCTGTATCTGCCGGGTTTGCCAGCAGTCTCCATAAAATTTCCTTATGCCTGTTATCTAAGTATTGATCCACTTTATTATAAACTATAAATGCTTACCAATAGGCAAAGGCACGGTTAAAAATATCATCGGTTAATTGCTTGTTAATATCCCTTATCAGTGCTGGTTCCTGTGTTGATAAGTCTCCGGTAAACTCCTTGTATTTTGTGAAAGATTCATCAAAACTAAGTTTTTTATCCTTTTCGTAAACATATTTTACCTGAACAGTAATTGTTAAACGGCTTGCACCGGCAATTGGCGCAACATTTGGGTTAGTTGCCTGGATAGATGCGGGGGCTATACTATAGCCCGTTATAGCACCAGACATGGTTGCGTTTGCCCCCTCGTTACGCACAATGCTTATACCTGTTTGGGTACGTATACGATCTTTAAGCGCTTCGGTAAATTGCTGGCTCAAAGTAGAAACAACAAGCGGCGCATTGTTTTCAAAAAATTGTATATCTATAGTTTTTAGGTCGGCCGGAATAGATGCTCCGCTTTGTGTTAGTTTGTAAGAGCATGATGCGAAAAGCATAACCACCGTACCCATCATCACTATATTTAAGAAAAGCCTTTTGCCCATGTTTCGTTATAAATCTAATTCTTTTATTTTACGATATAAAGTTCTTTCTGATATTCCAAGTTCATTAGCCGCCAGCTTGCGTTTGCCTTTATGCTTTTTAAGTGCCTTACGTATCAAATCTGATTCTTTATCTACCAGCGATAATGATTCTTCTACTTCCTCGGCCTCGTGCGTAATGTTATAATCAGTATTGTTATTATTGCTGCTGTTATTGTTAACGGGTTGCTGCAGGGTAAATTGTGTTTCGTTATTGTTAACCGGCAATTCAATATCCCTGTATAATTTGGTTAATGTTTGCGCATGGTTTGGGTAGTTTGTGCTTACCCCGCCTTGTTCAATAATATCGGCCACCAGCTTTTTCAGCTCAACCATATCGCGCTTCATATCAAACAGCACCTTATATAAAATATCCCTTTCAGAAAAATCTTCTTTTTGATGATCTAAACGCATTGGCAGGTTCCTGCTGCTTGCTTCATGCGGTATATAGGTTAATAACGTAGGCGCGGTTATTATGCGGTCTCGTTCCAGAACGGCTAATTGCTCGGCCATGTTTTTTAACTGGCGAACATTACCCGGCCATGAGTAGTTTATTAAAACCTGTTGTGCCTCATCATCCAACTGGATAGGCGGGGTACGGTATTTATCGGTAAAATCTGATGTAAATTTTCTAAACAATAGAAAAATATCTTCTTTCCTGTCGCGCAATGGTGGTATCCTTAGCGGAACAGTGTTTAAACGATAATAAAGATCTTCTCTAAACCTACCCGCTTTAACCGCGTCATAAACATCAACGTTGGTTGCGGCAATAACACGCACGTTGGTTTTTTCTACTTTAGATGAACCCACCCTTATATACTGGCCAGATTCTAATACCCTTAATAAACGGGCCTGTGTACCCAATGGCATTTCGGCAATCTCATCTAAAAAGATAGTACCCCCATTTACTGTTTCAAAGTAACCTTTACGCTCGCCAATGGCGCCGGTATAAGCACCTTTTTCGTGGCCAAAAAGCTCCGAATCAATAGTACCCTCGGGTATAGCACCACAGTTAACCGCAATGAAAGGCCCATGCTTACGCGGGCTCATCTGGTGAATAATGTGCGAAAACACCTCTTTACCGCTACCACTTTCGCCGGTAATTAATACCGAAATATCTGTGGGCGATACCTGGTTGGCAATATTTATAGCTCTGTTCAACAATGGTGAATTACCGATGATGCCAAAGCGTTGTTTAATTTCTTGAATATCCATAAACCCCCCAGCCCCCTGAAGGGGGAGCTTTTTTTATTTTTTATTTATATAACCCCATTAACCACCCTAATATTTAGGACGTAACTCCCCTTCAGGGGGTTTGGGGGATAATTCCCCCTATCAATGTTGCCGACGTAGTTCTTTCAACCAAAACATTTACGTACTGGCCCGGTTTGTAATGCTCACTTACCGGGAATATCACCATGGCGTTTTGATCGCTACGGCCGCAATAATCATTGTTTGATTTTTTAGAGAACCCTTCTATCAGCACTTTTTCTACTTTACCAATACGTGCCTGCATCCGGTAAAAAGAATACTCCTGTTGTTTAGCCACAATTTGTGCTAAACGCTTTTGTTTTATCTCCTCCGGGATGTCATCCGCATAACGTTTTGCTGCCAAAGTCCCCGGCCTTTCGCTGTACTTAAACATATAGGCAAAATCATACTTAACATAATCCATCATACTTACCGTATCGTTATGTTCTTCCTCTGTTTCGGTACAAAAACCGGTTATCACATCTGTAGATATAGCACACTCAGGTATTATCCTGCGGATGGCATCTATCCTGTTCATGTACCACTCGCGGTCATAAGTGCGGTTCATAATATCAAGCACACGGCTATTACCTGATTGTACCGGCAAGTGTATGTAGTTACAAATGTTATCGTATTTGGCAATGGTGTATAAAACCTCATCGGTAATATCCTTAGGGTGCGATGTTGAGAAACGTACACGCAACTCCGGACTAACATGTGCAACCATTTCCAACAAGCTGGCAAAGTTTACTACAGCCTCACCTAAATCCTCTCCATGGGAGAGGACTTCCAGATTGTCCTGCTCATTAGAACCCTCTCCTTTGGAGAGGGCAGGGAGAGGCTTTGTCCATTTGTATGAGTCCACATTCTGGCCAAGCAAAGTAACTTCCCGGTACCCGCGGTTAAACAGATCGGTACATTCTACAACAACTGAATAGGCATCCCTGCTGCGTTCACGGCCACGTGTAAACGGTACCACGCAAAACGAACACATGTTATCGCAGCCACGCATAATAGATACAAAGGCGTTAATACCATTGCTATTTAAACGCACCGGACTAATATCGGCATAGGTTTCTTCGCGGCTTAATAATACGTTTACCGCACGTTGGCCACCATCAACCTGTTCTATTAAGTTTGGCAGGTCGCGGTAAGCATCAGGGCCTACTACAACATCTACCAGTTTCTCTTCTTCTAAAAATTTAGCTTTTAAACGCTCGGCCATGCAGCCCAATACGCCAACCACCATACCGGGGTTTTTAAGTTTAGCACCGGCAAATTCTTTCAGCCGGTTACGTACGCGTACTTCGGCATTCTCGCGGATAGAACAGGTGTTAATGAATACTACATCGGCATTGTTAAAATCTGATGTGGTTTCAAAACCTTGTTCTGATAAAATAGAGGCCACAATTTCGCTATCGCTAAAATTCATAGCGCAGCCATAGCTTTCAATATAAAGCTTGCGCCCATTGTTTTTACCAATAACCGGCTCTAATACTAAAGCCTCGCCCTGCCTGCTCTCGTCGTGCACTTTATCCTGAATAAGCAAATCCATCGTTATTAAAAAATTGAACCGCAAAAATACATAATTTTTATATATTGGATGACAGTTTGTCAGCGTTTTAACAAAATGAATGTTTTGTTGTTAAGGTAAACGAGCAGATAATAACAGGCGAAAAAGGTTATCGGAAAAATTTCAAAGAAGAAAACAGTATACAGTATAAAATAAATGGCGTTAAAGTTTCTAAAGAACAAGTGGCAAAGAATTTCATCCATCGTTTTATTAGTATTGGTTGTACTGGTACTGATACCTGCAGCGCTTATTAACAGGTATTGGTCGCCCATATTGGCAGATAAGGTTAAAAGCGAGCTCCTTATTAATACAGATAGCTTATACAAAGTTGACTTTACTAATGCGGAACTTCATATTCTGCAAGGTAAAATTGTTATTTATGATATTAAGCTAAGGCCTGATACAGCTGTATACAACCGAAAAAAGAAACAGGGACTTGCACCAAATAACTTGTATGAACTGCAAGTAAAAAAACTGGTGCTCTCTCATATGCATCCATTTACGCTCTACTTTAAAAACAAGCTAAATATTGGCCGGATTACCTTAAGTGCCCCCAACCTGCAAGTAAGCTTTCATATAAATCATACCAAAGACACCGTTGTAAAAGACAGCCGCACTGTATGGCAAAAGATCTCTAAAAGCCTTAAGCTGATACATGTGAATGAGATATACCTTAACGATGTTAAATTTAAATACAAAGATTATTCGGGCGAAAAATTAGCGGTATCTGAATTAAAGGAGATGAACATGAAAGCTACCGACCTTCTTATAGATTCGGCGACACAAACAGACCGTTCCCGTTTACTGTATTGCAGCGACATTACTACCGAGTTATATAACTATACCGGCAAATCGGCCAATGGGCTTTACACTTATACTGTTAAACAGGTTAAGCTATCTACCAAAACATCCAAGTTAAATATCCAGGGGCTGGTACTGCTGCCCGTTAAGCCAACTAAATTTTTTGACAACAGCAAAGCCGACCGGTTTTCTCTCCGGCTGGATTCATTGCAAGTAAACAATTTTGATTTTTTTACCTATCACAAATACCATAGCTTTAATGCTTCAAACCTGTTACTAAGCAACGGTACACTATCTGTATATAGTAATCCTCATGGCCTCAAAAAGGAAACCGACAGGGTAATTACTTTTCCGCATGTTGCCATCAAGAAAATAAAAACGGCTTTTAATATAGACACCATAACCGTTAAGCGGATAAATGTTCTCTATAACGAATTCAGTAAAAAGTCTAACAAAACAGGCACAATAAGCTTTAACAATACTACAGGCAAGTTTATTAATGTCACCAACAATATAGATTCTCTTAAAAAACATAGCATTACAACCGTTAGCTTAACTACCTTGTTTATGGAGAGGGGCCGGCTTAACCTATCTTTTGTTTTTAACCTTACTGATGCAGGAAATAACTATAGTTATAAGGGCCACCTTGGTAATTTTGACCTGCCAAGAATAAACCAGGCAACCATGCCGCTGGCAATGGTCAAGATCACCTCGGGCAAAGTAAAAAGTTTAGATTTTGATTTGCATGCCTCCAATAAAATTACAAAGGGCCGGGTAAGCCTATTATATAATGATCTTAATGTTAACCTGCTTCGCCCTGATACCGAAAATGGCTACTCTAAAAAAACACTGGCATCTATGTATGCCAATTCATTGGTAATTAGTCACAACAACCCTGATAAACCGGGCGAAACGCCACGTTCATCATCTGTGTTTTTCATCCGCCCATCCAACTCTCCTTTTTTTAAAACCATATGGAAGGCATTGCTAAGCGGCATTAAGCCTTGTGCCGGCCTGGGTGTAGTTAAAGAGCAGGAAATAAAAGCCAAAATGAGTGCCCATGAGAAAAAGACACAGCAACAGGGTGTTAAAAAAACCGAGCGCAAACGCAAGCGTGCTGAAAGAAAGCTGAACAGGCAAAATAAGAAAGTAGAAAAACAGCGGAAAAAACTGGCTGAGCCAAATAATTGAGCTATTACTGCAGCAACAGCTTTAAGTTAATACCAAAATTAGTAAATGCCGTATTAAACGTTTGGGATGTATATGGGCGGGTAATATTACTGTCGTAAAAAAGATTGAGGTTAAACCGCTGGTTAATGACATAATCAATTGATGGGCGCAGGGTAATATTTTGTGCGCCCGATGATATTTCAGCGGCTTCTATATCGGCGCGATAGATGAGTGTTTTATTATCACGCACAGCTACATCCAGCTTAAAGTTTACATCATTATTTGTTTTGGCCCCTGTACCAAACAACCCAAATGGCATCCTGAAATTTTTAGGCCGGTAGCCAAAGCCAAACACCAAAATATTCTCGTCCTGCTGTGCCAGCTGACTGTTCAGCAAGCTCAGGCTTAATGAGCGTGTTTTCCGATATTCAAAATTGGCGGTCATGCTGTTTTTAAAACGGACATCGGCACCAAACAGCGGCACAAACTGCTCAAAGATACTTACCTGCGAGAACTGGTAAAACGGCAGGAAATCATTATTCGCATCCCTTGAACTCACCCTACCACCGGTTTCCTCATATTGTAGCAAAGTAGTATAGCTATTTACGTTGTATGACGAACGGTACCCATGCTTAATATCAAATGAATCAAACAGATCATTAATGATCGGCAGTTTGCTCAGTCCGTTATAAGTGATCTGCCAGTTAGGGATGGGGATATTTGGAAACTGATTCAGGCTTGATGAACTTGCACTTTTACCTGTATACGCCGCCAGAAAAGCCGGAACCAGCACGTTTTGCGCGTTGGGCCCATATCCATCTGCATAACCATTAACAGGGGGGCCGGAATTTGGATTGCTTTGACCCAGTTTTTGAGATATAACCTGCCTGTTAACCAGAAACTGCTGAAAAACGCTCGATGTATTATTAATCCCTGAGTTTTTAGAGAAGGCTGTAGCGATTGACAAAATGGATACGCTATAAGTACCCGATGTAACCGGACTTAAATTTTCAATGCTATTGGTTGTAGCCAGGTATTTAAAATTGGTTTGATAGTTCCTGTCCTGCATCTTAAACGCAATCAATTCAATCCGAAGATCTTTTATAGGTTCAATTATACTTCGCAGGCGGATATCTTCATTAAAGGTTTTTACATACAACTGGTTTTGCAATGTATCGGTTGTTATCCACCCGTTGGCAATGGCTTTACTCCTCAAATCTGCCTGGCTGCCTAACAAGAAACCAATGCCCGGCGCATCATAAGTCAAATCCTGCCCAAACAAGTTTGATTGTGGTAAATAACCCGGTAAAAACGTACCCTCGGTACGCGTATAAGTTCCGCTTATGTTTTTAATACCGGTTAAAATACCCAGCAGGAACTTCCCTGCACCACCCTGATCTGTGTTGTTGTTTTTACGTAGTGCTGCAAACTTGTTGTATAAGCTAATAAAGTTTAAAGTAGGGTTCAGCTGTATGCTGCGCGAATTTTGGATACTGTTACCAACATTATAATCGGGATTGTTAATGGCAAATTCTGGTTGGGTTTGCCAGTTAAAGTGGGTGCTATAGCGGGCAATAAGTGCTGTCCAGTCCAGTCCCGGTATTTTATTTATCGGGGTGGTATAATTAAAGTTAATAGTGTGGTTGTAATTGGTAGTACGCCCCAGCCTTTTCAGGTTCTCCCATAAGGTATCGCGCTTTAAGCCGTTAATACGGCCGGCGGGCTCATCAACTACCGATAGATTTGTAGCATCAATATCCATCTGTAACGATTTGGATAAATTCCAGCCAATGCCATAAACACGGGTAATATTAAAGTTTTTGTTGAAGCTGGTTGGTATAGGGATAAAGTTATTCGGGTCGTTATTTCTTAGCGTATTCTCTGAATAAAAACGATCAAAGTTGATACTGAAATTTAACCTTGTTGGCAATATGCTAAAGTTAAAATCGCGCGCCAGTGCCAGCATGTTGCTTTTTATTACTTTTTCAAATGGCGTGTAATACCTGGGCTGATTGGTATAGTTATAGGCCAGCGCCGCGCGGTATGTTTTCGAGAAATCGTTCTCTACAATAAAATCATGATGCTGGTATTCGGTGTAAGCATAGGTGGCACTAAAGTTTTCTACATCCCAAACATGGTTTGGTGCTGTGGGGTTTGTCCGCTCCTTATGTACGTTGGTAAAATTGATGCTTTTCCGAACTGTATAATCAACCGTTACGTTTTTAATAGAGTCTCGCGCTTTGGTTGTTGGCGCCGCTGCCAATGATTTCTTCAGCTCCACATCAGGCGACCCCGGATCATACTGCGGAGTACTTTTTTGGGTTGAATAATTTACATAAGCCGGTATACGTATCCCACTTTTTTCCGGGAAAAACTTACCCAGTTCCAAACTACCCGATACATCGATCACCTGGTTATCGCTGCGGCTGCGATCACTCACCCTTGAATCAATAGTGCCAAAACCAATGGTGCTTTTGCTACCCGCCACGGTAATGTTACCAAAGTCGGCCAGTGCGGCATCAAACCGCGCGGTAGCTGCCCAGCCGCCACGCTGATCAAAGTCTGTTAAGCGCAGTTCATCAAACCAAACTACCCCTGTTTTATCAAGGCCGTCATCGCCCGGCAAGGTTGGCTTGTATGGGTTACGTACCCCCAGCATAATAGCGCGCAAGCGGCTCAAATCCGGCTGGCCTTTAATAGTCACTTTATTGCGCCCGTCTGTGTAGGTAAACGGCACGGTAAATGGCCACGGTTGCCCGTTAAGTTTGGCATTATTACGGGCCAGCTTTGCATCGGTTAATATAGAAAGCTCCAGGTTTAGTTCATTAATGGCAGGCCATATCGCATCAGGGTCGCGGGTGCCCGGTTGGGTAATGGCCAGTGGCACCTCGTATTCGTAATAGTTATCCTGATAGTCAACACCCAAACGTACAAAAGCACTCAGGTCGTTGTCTTTTAACTGGTCGCCTTCGGCGTGAATAAACATCTGGATCCTTTTGTATGACCGCAAGTCATTATAAAAAGTACGGAACGCCGCCCTTGAATAACCATCGCGCAGTTGGGTCACGTTCAGCGATAATGATTGTTCGTTAAGCTTAGTATCTGTTTGCAGGTTATTGTAATTTCTCTGGCGATTAATGCCCGGTGGCACCACGTAAGGTATTGGGGTACGGTTACCGTTCTCCTCAATATTTACGGCCTGCACATCAAGTGTTGAGTTATCAATTACCGGGCTGGTAATAGCAGGGTCGGCAATAACATTTAACGGGTTATTTTCGGCATTGAACGTACGCCATTCGCCACGTACCAGTTGCAGGGTAGCAAAACGCAAAATTGATGTATCGGCAAAGTTGGTCATGAACATCCGCATGAAACGGATGGCTTTAAAATCCTGAATGTTGCCTACTTTTCCCTGATAATCGTTAATTGGTATCCTAAACTGATACCAGGTAACGGCTTGTGTTGTACCGTTAGCCAGTTTAACCTGCGAGGTAACTTTATCGCTGATAAAGTTTTGGCCAATTACCATATCCTGCGGCCGAACGGATACTTTATATTGAAAGTATTCGTCGGTTTGGCTCATATTGTTATCCCTGTTAATATCCTCACCATCGGGCAATGAGGTTGATGCCGATGTTTGCAAGCCAAGTTCGGCTTGCGACTGCTCGGCTGTTTTAGAGTTTCCATCGGTACCGTTATAGCGGCTGTAACGATCAAGAATGCCCGCACGCGCGGCGTCAAGATCAGGGCCCTGATAGTACTGATAATCATCAGATGAAGGGTCGGTAGTTAAAGCACTCGCAGCCGAGGGACTCAATACCGCTTTGGCCTGTGCTACAAAACTGGAAAACTTTGTGCTTTCATCCGCGTCATTCAAACCGTCTAAACCTACATCCTGCAACTTGCGTGCGTCGGGGTTGTTATCAAAAGCGTTAATAACCGGTTGCAGTTTAGACACCCTGCCCCAAACTGTTTCGTCGGTTTTATCGGTACTGCCATCAACAGGTAAGCTGTTCTCCAGGCTTTTTCTGCCATCCTTCAGGATATCTTCTGATATACTGCCCAGGTTAAAATACAGGTCGCCACCTGCCGATGTTGGCTTGTAAATAAACGGATCCATCATCCAAAACTCAATGTAGCCTACGTTTAACGATTCAAAGTCATTGGTCTCCAGCTTGCGGAAAATCCCCCCCCAGCGGTTACGCGGGTTTTGTAATGTACCATCGCTATTTACGCCTACTGTGGTATAGTTATACGGGCCACGTACAGTTGGGTAAAAGGCAAGGCTTAAAGTTGGCAAACTTAAAGGCTGCCCGGTAACAGATTGCTTATAAGGAAAAACCTCCTGCTCAATAACCTGCCTTACATAGTGGTTGGATAGCTCGCTTCTGTTTACCGGTATACTGCCCGAATTGGTGTAAAATATAGGGTCGATATTGTAATAGGCTAAACGGGCGCGGTTAAAGCCATAGGTCAGCTGATTAATATCCTGCGCTTCGGCAAACATTTGTGGGGTACCTGCAATTTGCCAGTTAATAGAACTTTTTATGTCGATGATGGAACGGCTGTTCTCAAAATCGTCCAGATAGGATGTTCCATTTTTTGACCCTGCAAAGTTTAACGCTCCGGGGCTGCCGGGCATTAGTTTGGCAAATTCACCGCTAAAATTTACGGTTGATGGCGCTTTGGTATTAATGAACGGGATCTTATCTACCAGTTTTGTTAAAAAGCGTGATTCTGAACTGTAATTGGCATCAAAACCCCATATAGTGTTTGAGATAGACTCTTCGCCAACAATTTCGTTTTGGGTGATGGGCTGCTCGGTTAAGTGCATAATGGTAGCACCTAAAGCCAGCTTAGGGTTTACCCTATAATCAAACCTCGACCCAAATAATGATTTTTGCTGAACACCAAACAGTTCATTATTCTCTAATTTAATATTTATTGGCTGGCCAGATGAAAGTAAAGCCTGGTTAAGCATCCGGATACGGCCCGCGCTGTAATCAATAGTATAGTCTGTTCCCTCCTGCAGTTTCAAGGTACCCGCAGTAACCACTACAGAACCCTGAGGGATGTTAACCGCGTTAAGCTGATACTCTGACCCACCCTGCGAGCTGTAGGTTCCTTTTATCATGAAGCGGTTAAGCTTAGGAAAGAATTGCTGGGCTATGGTTTTGGTAGAGTCATACAACGGTTGGTAAACATAACGGTTCACCAGGTCCTGCTCACTTGCTGTAAATTGCTTGGCAAGGTCGCTGCCAAAAGGCTCCAGCACCGGAAACACTATCCGCCCGTTTTGTGAATCAATAGTTATGCCTTCCAAAAAGTCAAAATAACCATCGGGCTGCTTGGCGTTCTGCTGATCGAGGTTATCTACTCCTGTTAATTGCAGCCATCGTTTACCCTTGGTGTTCTGCCCCTCATCCATGATAGTTTTCTCAATGCCCGATTTATCATCCAAACGGCTAATGTTCAGTTTAAAGTTTGTTGGGCTTATCTGGAAGGCTCCTGTTGAGTAGATGTTTTTCATCATCAGGTCCCAGGTTGGTAAATTGGTTTTTAGCAGTTCGTTTTTTAATAATTTTACAAACAACGATTTTGGCGTAGCCGCATCAACCGCCACATCACTTGAAAACTCACCCACCTGGTATTGCACCCCGTTGTAGGAGTACTGATAAGCAACGGCCAGTACCTCGTCATTATTTAAAGGATAATTAAGGGAGATATAACCCAGCTGAGGCGATAAGGTATACTCCTTACCTAAAACCAGCTTACGTGCGTAAGTTAGCTTTGAATAGTTATCTGTACTGCCCGTGGTACGGAAGTAATTCGCGATATCGTTTGAGTTAGTAACATGGGCATTGGGCGGTAAATTTTGCAGTAATGAGTTAGACTGCTGCACAAAGCCCGGCCCCTGGAAGCCCGCCGGCAACCCGCTGTAAGCCGGCCCACCCTGAATTAAAGTAGTGTTGTAAGGTTTATTTTCACCCAAATCCAAAAAGGCAACAATATCGCGCGAATCGGTAGTAACGTTGGTACGGTTGGTTGTCCAAACTTCAATTTTTGTAATATTAACGTTTGAGCTTATGATAGGCACATTAGCCAGTGCCCTGTTATAATTGTTTCTGAAATATTGCGACAGGAAGTAGTGTTTATTAGACTCATAATCTGCCGGTGTTAAATTAATTGTGCCTTGCTGCGCCTGATTAGTGATTGTAATATTTTTTGCCTGTGAGCGCTGTTGCGAAAATATACTGGTGATATCCAGCTTGCCAAACTTTAGCTTGGTTTTTACCCCAAACAATGCCTGGCTGCCGCTTATAAGCGTAGTATTTAAAGGCAAGCTTACCGTACCTGCTTCTATTTTTTGGATGATCTCATCAGGGTGGCCTGTATAATCCAGCTTTATCTGGTTCTCAAACTGGAACTGTGCTTCGGTATTGTAATTGGTGGTAATTTTTAATTTATCGCCAATATTACCGGTAACATTCAGTTGTATCCGCTGGTCAAAATTAAAATTGAACTGCTTACGCTGGCGGGTATTAAATAATGGGTTTTCATTACTATTTATCTGCCCTGCCATAATTACTTCTGCAGATCCTTGCGGCCTTATATCAATTACCGAGCTGCCAAAGATCTGTTCAAAGGTTTTGCTTCGTACCTTAAATTGCGGAATAAACCCTTCCTGCTGCGAGTCATATGCATAATTATCTGCCAGTTGTTTAAAATACTCGCGTTTAACCCCCTTTTGCTGCAGCTCGAGATACTGCATAAAAGTAAGGTACTGTGGCGCGCGATATAGCAGGTTACCCACCCTCTCGTACAAAATGTACATATTGGTTAGCGGGTCATATTCAATTGTACGGATCAGCCCGGGAGGGTCGAATGAAAAAACGCCTTCGCGCAGTAACTGATTTTTTGTTTTTGATAATTTTGGTGCCGCTTTTAATGGCGGCAATGTGTCTCTTGGAGAAACAGTTTTTGCAGTTGTTGTGCTTGTGGGCTGTGTTGTTGATGCCGGCTTGTTCCCGGTAAGCGGTATATTAGGCGGATTAGTATTACTTGTATTTGGAATTGTTGAACCCGGCCTGTTTGGAACCGGCGTACCGGTGGCAGGTTGCTGTTGTGCATAAGCTTCCCCCAGCCCGCAAAACGCAGAAATTAGAAAAACACCTATAATATATTTATAAGTAGTGTGTGTGATCAAGGGGCAAAAAATTGAAAGTAATTATAAGCTTTTTAAAGCAAACTTAATCAATTGTTCAACCGTTAAAACATCACTATTTTTTCTCATTTCTTGGTCAAGTACTTTCTCAGCTGTATTGCGTACAAACCCCAGCATAACAAGCGCTGAAAGGGCCTCGTCTTTAACTGTAGCAGACGCAGGCATAACGGTAAGTGTATCCGGTCCTTCCTTGCGCAATTTGTCCTGCAGCTCCAGTATGATCCGCTGGGCTGATTTTGGCCCAATGCCCTTTATGCGCTGTATAAGTGATACGTTCCCCTGTACAATAGCAGCCTGGATCTCGGCGGGTGTTATAGATGATAACATCATG
The DNA here is from genome assembly GCF_041660805.1 of Mucilaginibacter sp. GTDB lineage: Bacteria > Bacteroidota > Bacteroidia > Sphingobacteriales > Sphingobacteriaceae > Mucilaginibacter. The sequence continues at coordinate 97,920 of NZ_JBAZVP010000011.1, forward strand.
CGCCCGGTATTGGGGCCAATGCCTGATATGGATATAAGATGCTGAAAAAGCCTGCGCTCACCTTCACTGGCAAAGCCATAAAGGGTATGTGCATCTTCTTTTACATGCAGCCATATAAAAAGCTTACAGCGTTCACCTTCAGTAATTTGCGAATAGGTATTTAGAGATATATTGATATGGTAACCTACACCTCCGGCATCTATAACAACATGCGCAGGACTTTTAAAAGCTAACTTGCCATCTATATAATCGTACATAATTATTTAGATTTACGTCCTTTTAATTTTGCAGCTTCGGCATGGCCTTTGGCCTGCGCATCAACTACTGCAATAGTAACCATGTTCACAATTTCTCTTACCGAACTGCCTAACTGTAATACGTGTACCGGTTTCTTTAGTCCAAGTAAGATTGGACCAACAGCCTCGGCCCCGCCAATTTCCTGCAGTAATTTGTAAGCTATATTACCAGCTTCTAACGTTGGAAATATCAGTGTATTTGCCGGTTTTCCGTTTAATGTAGAGAACTCAAAATTATCAGCCAGTAGTTCGGAGTTTAATGCAAAGTTGGCCTGCATCTCACCGTCAACTACCATGGCAGGATATTTTTCATGCAGAATGCGCACGGTTTCCCTTGTTTTTTCAGGTATCTCGCCATCGTTTGATCCAAAATTGGAGTATGACAATACAGCCACGCGCGGTTTAACATTGAACTGCGATACAGAGCGTTCAACCAGAACGGTAATATCAACCAGTTCCTGTATAGTTGGGTTAACGTTAACCGTTGTGTCAGCAAAAAATACCGGCCCTTTTTCTGTGATCATCAGGTACATCCCGGCAACACGGTTAACACCTTCTTCGGTACCAATAATTTGCAGGGCAGGCTTTATTGTATCCACATAGTTTTTGGTTAAGCCGGATATCAATGCATCGGCCTGGCCAAACTGTACCATACATGCGCCATAATAGTTACGATCTGCAATGAGCTTTTTAGCTTCAAACATGGTAATACCTCTGCGCTGACGATTTTTGAACAAAAACTCGGCAAATTCTTTTGAGCGCTCACAATCATCACGGGTATCAATCATCTCCACATCACCAAGGTCAAGCTCATTTTCTTTAATGATCCGTTTTATTTTCTCAATATTACCCAGCAGGATAGGAATGGCGATGCCTTCGTCTTTAACAATTTGGGCGGCCCTTAAAATTTTATAGGTATCTGCTTCGGCAAACACTATGCGTTTAGGTTCTTGTTTAGCTTTATTAGTTATATCGCGCAGTAATTTATTATTGTTACCTAAGCGGGATAATAATTCTTCATGATAAGCATCCCAATCTGTAATGGCCTTGCGCGCAACACCAGATTCAATTGCCGCCCTTGCCACAGCCGATGATACCTCGGTAATTAACCGCTGATCCATTGGTTTAGGGATGATATAATCGCGGCCAAATTTAAGATTGGTAATATTATATGCTAAGTTAACTGCTTCCGGAACCGGCTTTTTTGCCATCTCGGCAATGGCCTTTACCGCAGCTATCTTCATTTCTTCGTTAATGGCGGTTGCCCTAACATCCAATGCCCCACGGAAAATGTACGGGAAACCTAATACGTTGTTCACCTGGTTAGGAAAATCAGAACGGCCGGTTGCCATAATGATATCTTTACGGGCGGCTATTGCCAGGTCATAAGAAATCTCAGGCTCGGGGTTGGCCATGGCAAACACTATAGGATTCTTTGCCATGCTCACCAGCATTGCCGGTGTTACCACGTTACCTGCTGATAAACCAACAAAAACATCGGCATTCTTCATAGCGTCTGCCAGGGAAGTAATGTCCTTACGTTGAGTGGCAAATTGCAGGCGCATCTCATCAAGGTCGGCACGCTCTGGTGTAAGTAAGCCATTAATGTCAAACATTACCAGGTTTTCTTTTTTAACCCCTAACGACAAATACATTTTTGTGCAGGATACAGCTGCCGCACCGGCACCGTTCACTACCAATTTTATCTTGTCCAGCTTTTTGCCCTGTATTTCGCAGGCATTCATCAGGGCAGCGCCTGATATAATGGCCGTACCATGCTGATCATCATGCATTACAGGGATCTTCATTTCGGCTTTTAACCTGGTCTCTATCTCGAAACAGGTTGGTGCAGATATATCTTCGAGGTTAATACCGCCAAAAGTTGGCTCAAGGGCTTTAACTATGTTTACAAATTCATCAACCGTTTTGGCATTGATCTCCAGGTCAAAAACATCAATATCAGCATAGATCTTAAACAGCAGGCCTTTACCTTCCATAACCGGCTTACTTGCCTCGGGGCCAATGTTACCCAAGCCCAATACCGCGGTACCATTACTAATAACAGCCACCAGGTTACCCTTTGCTGTATATTTATATACATCGTCTACATTTTCTGCAATGCGCAGGCATGGCTCGGCCACACCTGGTGAGTAAGCTAACGTTAGATCGCGCTGAGAATTAGTTGGTTTTGTAGGTACTACCTGTATTTTGCCCGGGCGGCCTTTTGAGTGGTAATTTAAGGCGTCCTGTTTACGATTGGTTTTGTTCATCTTATCAAATTCAAGCCCTCAAAATTACAATTACCTTTTTGAACTTGCTAACCTTACTAATAATAAAAGCCCGGCCATGAAATATATCAAAGCCGGGCTTCTATTTATTGGTTATTTATCTTATCCCCTGGTGATCTTAATTGTTAAGCCGGGTTGCAAGTGTACAGTTTTACTGCTGCCAAATTCTATGTTCAGCTTCATCAGTTCATCTACATTTATACCGTACTTAGTAGCAATACCGGTAAATGTATCGCCTTTTTGGGTTGTGTGGTAAGGTGGTAAAACACGCGACGGCGCTCCTGAAGCGGCTGTACTAGTTGATGTTGCTGTAGTAGCTGCAGCCTGAGCCGGCACTTGTGCTGGTTGCACTGATGCTGTATAAACAGGCTGGATATGTACAACAGGCACCGGGCCATCGGGGTTATTTAAAACCTGGGTTAAAGCAGCAGATCTTTCCTTTTGGATTATTTGCGGGATTATGATTTTACGTGGTGCGGCGGCTGTGCCATTTACCATTAGTTGTTTATAGGCGGGATTTAAGATGCTGATATCCTTAAGGGTAATGCCCAGCACCTGTGCTACTTTGCTTAACGGCACAAACTTATTTACCGATACAGTATCGGTAGTTGTTGCGATGGTACAAGCATAAGGCATTATATTATGTCTTTGAGAATAATTTAATACATAACTAACTGCAATGTAAGCAGGTACATAACCACGGGTTTCGGCAGGCAGGTATTGGCGGATAGACCAAAAATCATTTGCTCCGGCTTTTTCCATGGCATGCTCTACATTGCTTTTACCGCAGTTGTATGATGCAATGGCTAATAACCAATCGCCAAATTGCTGATAGGCATCCTTTAAATAGGCTGCGGCTGCCTGGCTGGATTGTACAGGGTCGCGGCGCTCATCAACGTAATCATTCATTTTAAGGCCGTAAACCTTTGCCGTTTCTGACATAAACTGCCACAAACCAGATGCGCCTACTCTTGAAACCGCATTTGGGTTAAGTGCCGATTCAACTATAGAAAGATATTTGATCTCATCGGGAATACCCGCATCACGAAAAGCTTTTTCGTAAATAGGAAAGTAATATTTTGTAAGCCCCATAATGCGGCTCATCTCATCGCGGCGGCCCATATAATTATCAATGTAGCTTTGTACATATTCGTTATAATCTAAAGGCACATCCTTCTTGATAGAATCTAACCTGCGCTTAAAAATAACGTTCTGATAGATGGATACCGGCACCTGGCTCACAGGCAACAACACCGTAGTATCGGCAATATTAACCGGTGAATTTAAATTCAGAAATTTGTTGTTTGAATTGGCCTTAACTACTTGTACTAATAAAACACAAATAATAAAAGTAAACAGTCTCTTCATACTTTACAGCTAAAAAAATAAATCGAGGCTATAGATTATTTACTAATATATTAATTTCTTATAGCTTCAGGAAATATTCTGAAAAATTTAACAGTTCTTGTTCGGAAAAGGCTTTAGATAATAATTGTAAACCTAACGGCAACCCCTTGTTATTATTGCCCGCAGGTAACGATATTGCCGGCAAACCTGCCAGCGATGCCTGTACTGTAAAAATATCGTGCAAGTAATTGACTACCGGGTCCTTCTCTATTTTCCCTATGCTAAATGCCGCCTCCGGCGCTGTAGGGGTTAAAATAAAATCGAAATCTTCCAGTATGGCGTTAGTTTTATTTCTGATCAGGCGGCGTACTTTTTGGGCCTTTGCATAATAAGCATCATAATAACCGGCGCTTAATACAAATGTGCCCAGCATTATGCGGCGCTTAACCTCTGTACCAAACCCTTCTGACCGGGATAGTTTATAGGTTGATACCAGATCTGTAGCGTTTGGGCTGCGGTAACCATAGTGCACACCATCATACCGGGCCAGGTTTGATGAAGCCTCTGCCATGGCCAGTATGTAATATGTTGGGACCAGGTATTCAAGGTATTCAAATGATATTGGTTTTACTGTATGCCCATCGGCCCTTAGTTTATCAATATAAGTAATAAGCGCGTTCTTTACTTCTGCATCCACACCCGGGCTGGATATGGCTTCCTGTAAATAGGCTATTTTCATTTTGCCGGACGACGGAGTCGTTTCCTCTGAATAACGGGGCACAGGCTTGCGCGATAATGTGCTATCAAACTCATCATGCCCTGCCATTACCTCCAACAGAAGCGCAGCATCGGCAACAGAATTGGTTAATGTGCCCACCTGGTCAAATGACGAAGCATAAGAAATAATACCATGCCGTGATATGCGCCCGTAAGATGGTTTAAAGCCAACAATCCCGCAAAATGCAGCGGGCTGGCGTACAGAACCACCGGTATCGGTACCAATTGCGGCGTGGCACATGCCTGCCTGTACAGCTACTGCCGAGCCTCCCGAAGAACCACCGGATACACGGGTTTCATCAGCATAGTTTTTTACCGGGCCGAAATAAGAGTTTTCATTAGCGGCGCCCATTGCAAATTCATCGCAGTTACAGCGGCCAATAATAATGGCATCTTCTGCCAGCAAGCGTTCAACTATTGTAGCTGAATATATAGAGGTAAAATTTTCAAGTATTTTTGATGATGCCGAAACCTTATGGTCTTTATAGCAGATATTATCTTTTATAGCGATAACCATACCGGCAAGTTTACCGGCAGTTCCCTGTTTTAGTTTAACATCAACACCCTTTGCACTGTTGAGGGCTTCCTGCTCAAACACCTCGTTAAATACGTTTAAACGTGTGTTTGCTTTAATTTGCTGCAAATATCCTTTTACCAGGCTTTCGGCTGTAACTTCCCCACTTTGCAGTCCGCTCTTAATTTCATTATAAGAGGAGTAATTTATAGACATGCGCTAAAAATAAAAAAACTTATCCGTTGAAGCATAAATATTTCAACAGATAAGTTATAAGTTTAAACAGCTATTAATAGCCGGGTATCGAATATATCGAGATTAAACTTTTGGTTTATCTTCTGCAGACGTTGTGCTTGCAGTATTGGCCTCGCCATTCTGCGCGTCTTTAAATTCTTTTACACCTCTGCCTAAACCTTTCATTAGTTCAGGAATTTTTTTACCGCCGAACATAATTAATATTGCAACGATGATCAGAATAATTTCTGGTGCGCCTAATCCACCCATGATAATTTAAATTTATGTTATGTTAATATTTTTGTGACTACTTATATTTTTCTTCAATTGTTTTTTCAACCGGCTCTTCGGCTTTATCTGCTTCAGCACTTGCTTCATGCTGGCCGGTAACTGGGTGCTTCAACTCAGCACTTTCGTGGCTGTATGTTTCCGGTGCTTCAGGGTTACTCAATTCCGTTTCTTCAATAGCATCTGTTGCCGCATGGCCTTCAAAAGCGGGCAATGTGCCTGTAACAGGCTCGTATGATTGCACTTTTTCTTCCTCGGCAGTTACTGCTATTTCTGTTTTCTTTTCTTCGTAATTGTTTATCTGGTTGTTTATCTCTCGCTTAACATCTTCAGATGCATCCTTAAAATCACGAATACCTTTACCCAGCCCACGTGCCAGTTCAGGCAGTTTTTCGCCGCCAAACAGCATCAAAGCGGCAAATACGATCAGTATCATTTCGCCGCCACCTATATTCAAAAATAAAAAAACAGAACTTAACATCTGATATTAATTAAAGTTACAAATATATACAATTACAACGCTATAAAGTTCTACTAATTGTCTGCCAGCCAAAGCTTAGGATTTACAACTGTTTTACCTTGATATAACGCGAATATTACTTCGGCCTCACCGCTTGACGGATCAGTAGCAACTGTGCCAATAGCCTGCTTGGTACTCACTTTTTGCCCTTTAGCCACATTAACAGCTTTTAGGTTTGAGTAAGCTGTAAAATACTCACCATGTTTTATAATTACAAGGTATGTACCGCTTACATCCATCACCTTCACTACTTCACCTTCAAATACAGCCCTTACAGATGCGCCTGTAGGCGTTCTTATTTCATAACCGGGATTATCATTACGGATGCCCTCGCTATCGGTATAAGTACCAAAACCATGCACTAACTGCCCGTTTGCAACCGGCCATGGTAAACGGCCGCGGTTACCTAAAAAGTCGTTAGATAGTTTAGCTGCCTCGGGCGTTGCGTTTAGCACCTCACTGTTTGATGATGTTTTGGTTATGGCTTTTTTAGTTGGGGCAACTACCTCCCGGTTCTCTGCTTTGGCTTTTGCTGCCGCCGCTTTTGCTGCTGCCGCCGCCTTTGCTTCGGCCTCGCGCCGTGCATCTTCTATTTCTTTACGGATAGCATTAGTAATTTCTCTTGTAGTTTTCGCTATCTTTTTTTGTATATCCTTTTGCTGCTTCTTAAGTTCGCCCTGGTGTTTTGACAGGTCGACAATAACTTTTACCTGGTTATTTTTCTCTTTACCGAGGGTTTCTTTTTCCTTTTCCTGCTCGGTTAGCAAATTACTTTTTTGCTTCTTATCCTTATCCAGTTCAACAATCTTAACGTTCAGATCTTTTTGTGTGCCCTGTATATAACCTGCCTGGCGTTCACGGTAAGTACCAAATTGCTGCAGATATTTTAAGCGCCTGTAGGCCTGGTTAAAATCTTTCCCGGCAAAAATGAACATCAGCTTGTTATAAGCGCTTTGGTTACGGTAGGCAAAAAGCACCATACCCGCGTATTCCTTTTTAAGTTGGTCTAACTGGCTTTGTAAAGTACGTACGGTGTTACTGCTCTGAGAGATCTGATTATCTAAATTCCTTACCTCTGCATTAATATTGGTTATCTTTTCTTCGCGCAGGTTTATTTGCGCCTTTAATATATTTAGCTGTTTTAATGAAACTTTTTTGCTGCTTGCGGTTTCCTGATACTCCTGGTTAAGTTGTTCCAGTTCATCTGTTAGTTTATCGCGCCTGCGCTTTAACTCCGAACTGCTCTGCGCAAGCACGCTTGTAGCTGCAAATACAAAGATAAAAAGGAAGGCTGTTCTAAAAAATTTCATTCACCAAAAATATAATTTTTTAATTAGCAGCCTCGTAACTTTTTGGTATACTGAACGGATATTCGAGCGGAAGGTCAAATTCTGCCTTGGTATAACGCAAATTGGCCTGTATTTTATTATTACCCGCGGTAGATAATATATCAACCTGTGACGGTATTACCCTGTTGCTGGCCTGTATAAATACATTGTTGGCAACCTGTAATGTTTGGCGCGCCGCTGTATTTGATAAATTTGTTTGGGTAACTTTTAAATCGGCACCTAAAAGCAACTTATAAATGAGGCCTTGTAAATTACCCGTTATGGCAGTGTTATTACCCTCAGGCAAAAATGTAGCATTCTCATTAAGCAATTCGCCAATGGCATTACCTACTAACAAAGACTGTATTGTTTGAAAATTCACCTGCTTGCTTGCATACCCATATATATAACTAAAAGGCTTTTTAAGGTAGATGCTTTGCAGGCGGTTTATCACTATTAAACTATCAGGAGTTATTTGCGCACGTGCAATTTCAATACCGGCAATAGCGGTAATAGAGATCCAGATCTTTTGATCGCGGTTAATACGGATGTTCAGGGTAACATCATTATCGTTACCGTTTACATCCAGCTTAGCTTTAGCTCTGCCCGAAAAGGTATTAAAAGTTACCTGTTTTGATCTGATGGCTGCCAGCCTGCTGTTTATATCATTTGCTTTAGCAATAGCTGCGGTATCAGCAGCAGGGCGTTTTATTACCACCAGTTTTTTTGATGAACAGCCAGCCGCTATTATCAGCAGGCATACAAAGGCTATTTTATTCAATATATTTCTTTTCATTTATCTTTCGATCTAAAACCGGCGAAGCGGCACCTTGTGTTTTTGCTTTTATCCATTGCTGAACGGCTGCATCCACGTTCCCCAGTAAATACATAATATCACCGTAATGCTCGGTTTTTACCGAACTGGCACTTTTATCATGTATGAGCGATTTTTCTATCCATAGTTTAGCCTCCGAATAATTTTTTTGCTTAAAAAGTATCCAGGCGTAAGTATCCTCAAAGGATGCGGTGTTAACCTGCAGCTCGTTGCTACGCTTTGACATTTGCGCCGCCTTTACCAGTTGCTCGTTCCTTAACGACAAATAATACGCATAATTGTTGAGCGTAAATGCATTATCCGGATTATACGTTAATGCCTTATCATAAGCCGCATCAGATTTTTTGTTATCACTCAAAGCGTGGTAACAATCGCCAAGGGCAGAGTATGTTTGAGATAACAAGTCTTTATCCTGCGCCTCTAACGATGTTGCATTTTGGAAATAGCTTACCGCTTTATTAAAATCTTTTTTTTGCTGCCAGGCAATCCCCACTAAATAGTTCATCCAGGCTTGGTTAGGGAAATATGATAATGCGTTCTCGCCATCTTTAATGGCGCCATCATAATCATTTTCGCCAAGTTCTATCCTTACCAGTTGTTCGTGTACAATGTAAGCCTGACTATTTAATTCTATCGATTTTTTGTAGGCCTCTTTAGCTTCTTTAAGTTTTTCATTCTGTAGCAGCATATCGCCATATATGGCAAATGCTTTATTGCTGCCTGGGTGTGTTGCAGCTATTATTTTGCTTAGTGCCAGCGCGCTTGCTTTGGCGTTAGCCTCCGGAAACTTGGGAATATAGCCTAAAATGATCCTTATTTTTTGTTCGACATCAATATCCGGGATGGCAAAAGCAATTTCAAGTTCATGAAAGCTTGCTTCATAATTCTTTTTTTCGCGATAAATATCTGCCAGGGCTAAATGCAGTGTGCCGTTATTAGGGCTCAGCTTTTTAGCTCTTTCCAGTACCGCGGTGGCCTTGTCGTTTAAATTATTTGAATTATACACCTCGGCCAGCATCAAGTAATACTTTAGCTGACCAGGGTCGGTAGCTATAGCTTTCTCTAAAGCGGCGGCGGCTTTGTTTATGTTACCCTGTTTCAGATAAACTTTTTGGCGGTTAACCAGTAAATCATCACTCGGGCCAGCCAGCTCTTCTACCTTATCGTATAATTTTAAAGCCTCATCATACTTTTTCTGAATGGTAAACGCGTTTGCTTTGTCGTAATAATAATCGGGTTTATCGGGGTTTATTCTTATCAGCTCGTTAAAAACGTTCTCCAGCTTGCCTATATCGTTTGATTTTTCGTAGCTATCGGCCAAAGCTATCCAATACCATTCGTTATTAGGGTTAACCGTTACGGCACGCTCCAGCAACACACGAGATGATTTTTGATTGTTTTGCATCTTCTCCAGGTTAGCCAACTCAAACATGGAGGCATCGTTAGCCGGGTCTATCTGTAAAACCCGGTTAAAAAACTCTGATGCCAGTTTGTAGTTATCAACCGTTTTTTCGCGCAGGGCCGAAAAAAATAATTGCTTTACCAGGCCACTATCAGCATATGTAAGCGGTTTGCCTGCAATTATTATTGCAGTGTTATCCCTGCCGGGCTTGTCTTGCGCAAAGCCGGCAACAGATAATCCTAAACCTAAAATTATTAATGCTGTTAGTTTCATGTCAACTCCTATCCTACACCTGTATGTCCATAACCACCCACACCGCGGGTTGTTTCATTCAAAGTATCAACTTCCTGCCATTGTACCTGCTCATGCCGGGCCACAACCATTTGTGCTATCCTATCACCTGTATTAATCTCAAAATCTTCTGCAGACAGGTTTACCAGCAGCACTTTTATCTCGCCGCGGTAATCTGCATCAATAGTACCGGGAGAGTTTACAATGCTTATACCGTGCTTGTATGCCAATCCGCTGCGCGGGCGTATCTGTGCCTCATAGCCTTCAGGTAATTCAATATGAAGGCCGGTTGGTATCAGCTTACGCTCAAGAGGCTTAAGGGTTACCGGTGCTTCCAGGTCGGCACGCATATCCATACCTGCGGCATGCATGGTTTCATAAGCCGGCAGGGTGTTCTTTGATCGGTTTATAACTTTTATGTTCATCTGCTAAATATAGCTTTTAGTTCTTTTTGTTCGTTATAAAATGCTCCTAAGGCAAATAAAATGAGCAGGCCGTTCCCAATAAATATGTTTCTTTTAAACACACTGAATGATAAATAAACGAGCACAGCCGAGATAATGATATAAGTTAGGTTCTTTTTTAAATTATATGGTATAGGATAGTTCTTTTGCCCCCATACATATGATAATATCATCATACTGGAATAAGCAATTAACGAGATCCATGCTGACGCGATATAACCATAAGAAGGTATGAAAATTACGTTAAGCACAATAGTTACAAGTGCACCTGCACCTGATATATAAAGACCGTATTTTGTTTGATCGGTAAGTTTATACCATACCGAAAGATTCATGTAAATACCAAGGCTTACATAACCAAACAACAGCACTGGTATTACCTTAATACCTGACCAGTACACAGCTGCCTGCGCAGCATCTTTACCCTTTATAAAATATTTAAGCAGTTCAATATTGGCCACTAACGACACAAATATCATACATACGGCTATTACAAAATAATTCATAATACGAGCGTAAGTTTGAGTGGCATTTTTATTTTTGGCGTGACTGAAAAAGAACGGTTCTGCACCCAGCCTGAATGCATTCACAAATATGCTGAGGAAGATAGATATTTTGGCACAGGCTGTATATATACCTACCTGTGTAGCACTATCATTTACAGGCAACAGCTTACCTAAGAGTATTTTATCAAGGTTTTCATTTATTAGGTATGAAAAATTAGCTATAAGCACCGGCCAACTATAAATAAGCATTTCCAAAAACAAAGCCTTACTAAACGTTGGGCGAAGTTTTAAAAGTTCAGGCATTAGCATAAATAAAGTAATAATACTGGTAATTAAGTTTGACATAAACACATAGCCAAGCCACCCTTGTTTATACCAGCTACTTATCCAGCCTGTGTATGGCAGGTTATGCTTAATAACAAAAGGCAAACCATATATAAAAAACAGGTTAAGGCTTACAAATATTACTACGTTTAAAAACTTAATGAGGCTGTAACGACCGGGGCGCCCATCTGCACGTATTTTGGCAAAAGGGATTACACACAAGGCATCAACAATTAAAATACCTATAAAATATTTAGTGTATAAAATGTACTCTGCAAAAGGTGTGCTCGAGTCAATCCTTATCCAACCGGTAATAAAGTGGGCAAATGGAAAAGTGAGCAAAAAAAATATAACAGATATAGTTAATACTGCCCCAAACGAATTGTTATAGATCAATTGTTTATCATCGGGCCGTTTATTAAGGTACCTGAAAAAGGTGGTTTCCATCCCAAATGCCAACAAGGCATTAAGCATTGAAGCATAACTATATAAGTTACCAAATACACCGTATACCTTAGCCGAATATGCCCGGGTATAAACTGGGGTAAGAAAGAAACTTAGCACCCTGCCTGCTATGGTACTTATACCATAAATAGCTGTTTGCCCTGCGAATTTTTTAGCGGTTGACAATTAAGGGAGACTTAAATGAATTATAAACTCTTTTTTACAACCTCAAAATTACGATAGTTTTTTAATTCGCCCTCATGGCTCTCTACCGAGGTAACTACGGCATGCTCGGCCCCTTCATGGCACCACTCTAAAAACATTTCGAGGAAGGTATCGTCGGCTTCGGCAGCTATAAAAACATCACCGTTAGGTTCATTCTTAACAAAGCCTTTAACACCAAGCTGGTCGGCAACGGCTTTGGCGCCTGCCCTAAAAAAAACGCCCTGTACTTTACCTTTTACAGTAATATCTAAATGCTTCATTTTTTGAGTTGAATGTGTTTAATGCAAATTAACTTAATCCAACTCAATAAACCCAATCCAACTAAATCAACTTCTTAACTTTGGTTTCGGGAGTAAGTTTTAACCCGTCAAGGCCGGTTATTAAGTTTAGCCCGGGGGTCTTGCCGGTTTCTATGGTACCTTTTTCACTTTCGATCCCTAAAAATTCGGCACCATTCCGGGTGCCCCATTCTAATAAAGTGTTAAAGCTTAACGACGGGAATTTTTGCTGGATAGTTTGCATTTCGCTTAAAATGCTCAGGCTTTTGTTTGATGCCAGGCTATCGGTACCTAAAGTAATGTTAAGGCCCTGGTTTACAAAAAGCTCAATTTTAGGCAGTTTATTTTCTATATAAACATTTGCATTGGGGCAAAAGCACCAGTTTATCTTACGATCAAACCGCTTAATGAAATAGATGTCCTTTAAATTAGTACAGGTATTATGCACCATCAATATTTTTTGCCTGCTGCTGAGCAGCGGAATTATTGATTGTAAGGAATTACGTGCCTGCGGCCTAAAATAATCTATATTGATACCAAAATGCTTGTACATATCAATAAAGCCGCCTAATTTGTAACGATACAATTTATTTTCATCCTCGCATTCCTGATTGTGGATACTTAGCAGATTGCTTTGATCGTCGCTGTGGCGTTTTATTAACTTAAACAGCTCTTTTGAAACCGAATATGGCGCATGTGCGGTTATTGAGGTAGATTGCGGCCTGAATTCATCGGCCAGTTGCACCGCTTTACCAAAAAGTTTTTCGGCGCTTTCAGGCAAAAATCCAAATATCTCAACAAAAGTGTGGTAGTAAAGCTTGCTTTTTTCTTTTAAAGCAATTGTAATATTACTGTTAGCGGTATCGCCAATAGCAACAATACCATTGTCATGCATTTCCTGGTCGGCCTTTTGGGCCGCGTCTGAGATCTCGCTTGCATCAGCATTTCTAAAAGCCTGTATATCTTTTATAAAGCTGATCAATCCACCGCCGGGTGTTATTTTGCCTTTAAGATGTGATAATTCTGTATGGCAGTGGGTGTTTATAAATCCGGGGGTTATTATCCCGCTTAAAGTTTCTATCGGTAAATTTTGATGGTCGGGGCTGGGGGCCTCTGAAACAGAAATGATCTTTCCGGAATCATTTACAGTAACTATTCCATTTTTTATAGGATCGGCACAAACAGGGAAAACGTAATCGGCTTTAAAACTTTTCATTAATAAATAAACTTAGCATCTTCAAATAAATCCCTTAAATCCGGCTTATAAAGCAAAAATAACAATTAACCATTAGTTATTGTTTTTATGTTATAAACATATGACTTTAAAAAGTGAACGAATTTTTTAAATTTAAGTACTTTTGCATTGTGAATAACAAAAAAGGTAAAATAGATATTAGAAGCCTAAGCTTAGATGCTTTGCAACAGCACTTTATCGCAATGGACGAAAAGAGCTTTCGCGCAAAACAAGTTTACGAGTGGCTTTGGAAAAAATCGTGTTTATCCTTTGATGAAATGAGCAATATTTCAAAAGAACTCCGTACTAAGCTTAATGAAAATTTCAGCATCAATAATGTTAAAATCAATACATCACAGGTTAGTGCTGATAAAACTATAAAAAATTCTTTTATATTACACGATACTCACCTAATTGAGGGCGTTTTAATTCCAACTTCTGATAGAATGACCGCTTGTGTGTCATCACAAGTGGGTTGTAGCCTCACATGTAAATTTTGTGCTACAGGATATATGGAGCGCAAACGAAACCTTAATCCGGATGAAATTTACGATCAGGTGGTATTAATTGATAAGCAGGCGCGCGAAAACTATGGCATCCCGCTTTCAAATATTGTATATATGGGCATGGGCGAACCATTGCTTAATTATGCCAATGTTTTAAAATCAATAGAAAGAATTACTGCCGAGGATGGGTTGAACATGTCCGCAAAACGCATTACCGTATCTACAGCGGGTATTGCTAAAATGATACGTAAGCTGGGCGATGATCAGGTAAAGTTTAACCTTGCCCTCTCATTACATGCCGCTAACGACGAGAAACGCAATACCATAATGCCTATAAATGAGCAAAACTCATTAAAGGCCCTCGCCGAAGCTTTAAAATACTACTACGCTAAAACCAAGAACCCGGTAACCTACGAGTATATTATTTTTGATGGTGTTAATGATACCCTGCAAGATGCCATTGAACTGGCCCGTTTTTGCAAGCACCTACCCTGCAAGGTTAATATTATTGAATATAACCCTATATCTTTTGCCAGTTTTATTAATGCCGGTGAAGATAAGGTAGAGGCTTTTGCCGATTACTTGCGCAGCCAGGGCATTAATACCAATTTGCGCCGTAGCCGTGGTAAAGATATTGACGCCGCCTGCGGGCAATTAGCTATCAACGAAAAAGAAAAAGAAGCTACAGCCGAAATATAATTTTCTGCTTAAATTACAGGCATGCAATTACGCACGTACCTGAAAGATTTTGTTTCGCTGATATTCCCTGAACTTTGTGTGGCTTGCCGCGCCGGCTTAATGGCAAATGAAGACTTGCTTTGTACCGATTGCCTGTATAACTTGCCGCTTACTAATTTTCACCTACAGCCTGATAATATTGTTGCCCGCCAGTTTTGGGGTAAATTACCTATTAAAGGCGCCTACTCCCTTTATTATTTCAACAAGGGCGGCAATATTCAAAATATGATGCATCAGTTTAAGTATAATGGCATGCATAGCATTGGTAATATGCTGGGAAATATTGCAGGGAAACAGCTTTTACAAAATGAGGTATTTAATTCTGCTGAAATAATTATACCCGTTCCATTGCACAAAAAACGATTAAAGGAGCGCGGCTATAATCAAAGTGCCAGTTTTGCAGATGGATTGGCGCAAAAAATAAGCGCTAAAGTTGATATTGATAATTTGGTGCGGAGTGTTGCTACCAAAACGCAAACCCATAAATCGCGGTTTGCCAGGTTTGAAAACATGCAGGAGGTATTTGCAGTTGCCCGCCCGGCAGACTTAATTAATAAACATGTTTTATTGGTTGATGATATTGTAACAACCGGCTCAACACTTGAGGCCTGCGGCATTGAACTGCTTAAAGTGCCCGGCTTAAAACTAAGCATAGCTACAATTGCATATGCGGAATAAAACCAGGATTAAGCGGATTTTTCAGATTAAGAGATGTGATTTGCATGAATTCCAGGCTTAACAACTCAGGTAACAAAGCGGCAACCACCCACCGTTCACTCAATTGACTACTGCTTCTGATACCGGCTTAGCTTATCGTAAAGTGTCTTAGGATCAAAGGGCTTTAAGATATAATCATTCATACCGGCTGTTTCTATTTGATCCATTTGATTGCTTAGCATTGACGCGGTTAATGCTATGATAGGTAATTTCTGAAAATACGAGTCGTTTTTGCTGCGGATAACCCCTGTTGCTTCCAGCCCGCCCATTAATGGCATGTGTATATCCATTAAAACCACATCAAAGTTTTTGTGCAGCTCTAATTTATCAATCGCTTCAATACCATTTTCAGCAAAATCAGTACTTGCACCCCATTTTTTTAATACTTTGTTTATTAATAACCTGTTTATTTGATTATCATCAACTACCAGTACATTAATATTTAATCCTGTTTCCACCCTATTTGTATCATTAACTGTATGGTCCTTTATTTTATTAAAGGTAATTGTAAACCAAAAGGTTGAACCCTGCCCTAACACACTATCCACATTTATACGCGAATCATGCAGCTCTATCAGGCGTTTACTTATTGCTAAACCCAGGCCTGTACCACCATAATTACGGGTTGTATCGGCCTCGGCCTGCTTAAAAGATTCAAATATGGTATTTAATTTGTTTTTAGCAATCCCAATTCCGGTGTCTGATACGGCAAAACGGATCCTAACACTGTTTTCATTATCTTCAATTACCTTGAGATCTATGTTCACCCCGCCATTTGAAGTAAACTTAACAGAATTGCTCACCAAATTTAGCAAAATCTGTGTAAGCCTTGCACGGTCGCCAGCTATTAATGCAGGTACGGCTTCATCAATGCTCTCTTTCAGATAAATGTTATTTGCTACAGCTTTATATTGCATTGATGCCCTGATGCTGTTAACCATGTCCCGCAGATCAACCTTTGCTTTTTCCAGCTCAATGTTACCTGTTTCTATTTTTGTAAAATCAAGTACATCGTTTATCAGCGACATCAGGTTCTCTGCAGAGAACTTAAGAATACTCAGGTTTTCTTTTTGTGACGGCAGCGGACTATCATCCAGTAACAGGTGCGACATGCCAATAACCGCGTTAAGCGGGGTGCGTATTTCATGGCTCATTACGCCAATGAACATGTCTTTGGCCCGGCTTAATTGCAAGGCCTCCTCTTTGGCGGCAATCAGTTCCATCTCGGCCTTTTTCTTAGCTGTGATATCAATAATTACTTCAATGTATTTATCAACCTTGCCATTATCGGCCATAATAACCGAATTGATAACCGAGATCCATAACGGCTGGCCATCCTTTCTGTATATCAACAAATCAACCTCAAATGATTGCATTTGTTGCGAAAGCTCACGGGTTTTAGTGATGATAGCTACATCTGTAAGTTCTCCCTTTAAAGAATCACCCAGGTGTTTGTCCTTTACATCATCTAAACTATAACCGGTAATTTTTTCAAATGCGCTGTTTACCCATTCTACCTTACCTTCACTATCATTGATAACTACCCCGCTTGTTGTACTGCTGGCCACCAATGACAGCTTGGTAAGCTGCTCCTCAGATTTTTTCCGGTTGGTTATATCAACCATTACACCTATTTGGCGTTCTACGTTGCCTACCTCATTAAACAGCGGGCTATTTGAAATAAATACCCATACTACTGAACCGTTCTTTTTATAAATTTTTATTTCAATCTCATACGGTTTGTTTTCTTTTACAGCTTTTACAGCTTTCTCAAAAACTTCACGACTGGTTTCTTCACCTACTAATTTTGTACCAATGGTATGCCCTTTCAGCTCTTCTAACGAATAACCGATAATGCTTTCCATGCTTTCGTTCATCCATATTATTTTTCCCACTGCATCGCGTATCATAATACCACTTGGTGATTTACGCGCGGCAAATGACAATATCTCCACGTCATGCTCCGCCTTCTTGCGGGCGGTTATATCTATAATAATGCGAATAAACTTTTCTATCCCCCCGTTTCCGGCATATATAACAGAGTTGGTTACCGATATCCAAATAGGCTTGCCTTCTTTAGTGTTCATGGACAGCTCCACCTCATATGACAGGTTTTTCTCCCTTGCTTCAATCAATGCTTTCTCCGCAGCAGCATCCACGGGCTTGCCTTTTAGTATCTCGCCCAAAAACTTTCCTTCGGCATCAGCAAGGTCATAACCTGTAATTACATTAAAGGCATCGTTTGTCCATATAACTTTATCCCCGGCATCGCTTATTACAACACCATTTTTTATTTTACTTGCCACGAGTGATAACTGTTCGGTTTCGAGGATCAATTTTTTCTGAAAGTTGATATCCCGCCCGCTGGCGTACCATTTACCACCTTTATTAATGGCGGTCCAGCTCACCCATTTAACTTCTTTATCTTTTGTAAGAGTTTGTGTTTCAAGCTCAATAGGCTTTTTCGACGCCAGGGCATGTTCAATCAGCGGCACAAATTGTTCGCGGTTTTTACCGGCCACAAAATCCCATAACGATAAGCCAATAACCTGCTCAGGTGTAAAACCCAGTATGGCGGTAACCGCGTCATTGATCAGCTCAATATTTGATCCTTCGTTGGCAATAAAGTGGATCTCTGATGAGCTGTTGAACAGGTTATAAAACTCCTTATGAATAACCAGGCTTTTCTCCAGTTCCTTTTTTTGCCTGCGCAAAATAAGGTGCGACATTACCTCGTTAGCTAAAATTTGCATAGCGTCGCGCTGGTCATTATTTAAATGCTTAACTTTTTGGTCAATAACACATAGGGTACCTATCCGGTAGCCGTCCGGATCAATAAGGGGGGTGCTGGCATAAAACCGTAGGCCAAAGTCGCCTTTAACCATTTCGTGATCGCGGAATTTATTATCTTTTGATGCATCCGGAATTTCAACCAAATGATCCTGAAGGATGGTGTATTGGCAAAAGGTATCTTCAACAGGTACCTGCTCAACATCTAAACCCACCTTTGCTTTAACCCATTGCCGGGTATCATCAATAAATGATATAAAAGCAATAGGCGCCTGGCATATATAGGATGCCAGGCGCGTTATAGCATCATACTCCTTCTCTGGTAAGGTATCCATGATACCGTATGAGCTAAGTGCAGCTAATCTGTCTTGTTCATTTCCTTGAAGGGTGCGCTGCTGCTCAATCATTTTTAATCTAAATGTTTATCCCTGTATAGCGGATAATCATACATCAACTTGTGTATCCTTTTACGTATCTTCTTTAATGATGTTTCGTTTTCGGGATCAATTAAAACCGCGTCAATTAACTCAACAATAGTATCCATATGCTTTTCTTTTAAACCGCGGGTAGTGATGGCAGCAGTACCAACCCTTATCCCCGAAGTAACAAATGGCGATTTATCGTCATAAGGGACCATGTTTTTGTTAACCGTGATATCAGCAATAACCAAAGCGTTCTCGGCAGCTTTACCTGTAATGTTTTTATTACGCAGGTCTATTAATATCAAATGGTTATCAGTACCGCCTGATACAATGTTATAACCACGGCTAATAAACGCTTCTGCCATTGCAGCGGCATTCAGCTTAACCTGCAAAATGTATTTCATGTAGCTATCAGACAAGGCTTCGCCAAAAGCTATCGCTTTTGCCGCAATAATATGCTCTAACGGGCCACCTTGTGTACCGGGGAACACAGCCATATCTAATAAAGCCGACATCATTTTTATTTCGCCCTTAGGCGTTTTTAAACCAAACGGGTTCTCAAAATCTTTCCCTAACAAAATAAGGCCGCCACGCGGGCCGCGCAATGTTTTATGGGTTGTAGTAGTAACAATATGGCAATGTGGT
This sequence comes from Mucilaginibacter sp., assembly GCF_041660805.1. GTDB lineage: Bacteria > Bacteroidota > Bacteroidia > Sphingobacteriales > Sphingobacteriaceae > Mucilaginibacter. The sequence continues at coordinate 117,333 of NZ_JBAZVP010000011.1, forward strand.
AGTGGGTCTGTTAACAAACCGCGGGCAATTAAACCTGCCGGGTGAGAAATATCTGCTAATACCAATGCGCCAACTTTATCGGCAACACGGCGAATGAATTCATAATCCCAATCACGTGAATAAGCTGATGCCCCGCAGATGATCAGTTTTGGGTTTTGCTCAAGGGCAACTCTTTCAAGCTGCTCATAATCAATTAAACCGGTTTCTCTTACAACACCGTAAAAATGCGGCTCATATAGTTTACCTGAAAAGTTAACCGGCGAACCATGTGTAAGGTGCCCGCCATGCGATAGATCAAACCCTAATATTTTATCGCCGGGTTGTAAGCAGGCCAGCATTACTGCCGCGTTTGCCTGTGCGCCCGAGTGTGGCTGCACGTTTGCCCATTCGGCATTAAAAAGCTGTTTGGCACGCTCAATTGCGATGGTTTCAATTTCATCAACTACTTCGCAACCACCGTAATAACGCTTGCCGGGCAAGCCTTCGGCGTATTTGTTGGTTGCAACTGAACCTGCCGCCTCCATAACCTGCTTGCTAACAAAGTTTTCAGATGCAATTAGCTCTATGCCTTCTTCCTGGCGTTGCTGCTCTTCATCTAACAGCTTGAATATTAGTTTATCTCTTTTCATTGTTGTATGTAAAACGCCGCTAATTTAGATATTAGATACGAGATGTGAGATATGAGATCGAAAAACGCTACTTGTTTTATAGTGTAAATAGCTTCTGGCCTTATATCTCACCTCTAAATTCTCAAATCTTTTCTTTTGACGCTATCCAAAAATTATTAAAGCCCAGGCCTATAGTTATATCTATTAACTCCTGCTGCAGCATCTCCAATACGGCCAAAAAATTATACACAAAGTGCACCTTGTTTTCTGAATTGCCGGCAATGTTCTTAAAATCGAGCTTACTGTTTATCTGCAGCAGATCGTTAATGGCTGCTTTTTGCTTTTCAATGGTATAAGGGTATTGTGTTACCGTATGCGTTACTTCTTCGGTACGGGTTAAAAACTGGCGCATAACCTTATTATACACCATCATTAGCTTATACAGGTTTATCTCGGAGAGCTCCTCGCCTGGTACAACTACTTTTTCTACCTGCTCCAGGTCGGTTTTTATATTACCGCGTTTTTCCTGTTTAAAGCGTTCATCCTCATAAGGGCGCAGATCTTCACACAATTCCTTGAATTTTTTATACTCTATAAGCTTGCGGATCAACCCTTCTTTGGTATCCAGTTCATTTTCATCTTCGTCACCGGTATTGTATCGCGGCAGCAGCATTTTAGCTTTTATGCGCATAAGGGTTGCTGCCACAAATATGAATTCGCTGGCCAACTCCATATTCAGCACTGTCATCTGGTGAATGTAATTCAGAAAATCGTTTGTGATGCGGGCAATGGGTATATCATGAATATCAAGTTCATCGCGCTCTATAAAAAAAAGCAACAGATCAAACGGCCCTTCAAACTGTGGTAACCTTATGGCGAAAGCATCATCGGTCATATCCAAAATTACGGCTAAATTCACTTAAAAAAAATATCTATTGTTAATTACAAAACAATATTTACCTTTAATATATTCCATTAAATAGCTTAGTTTTGTAAGTTAAAATACTCTAAAGAAAATAAATGCAGGTACCCGCCGGTGATCTATTAAAGCACATTAACTATCCCTCTGATTTAAAGAAACTTAAAGAAGATGAGCTTGAACAGGTATGCAAAGAATTACGCCAGTATATTATTGATGTAGTATCAGTAAATGGCGGCCATTTTGCAGCAAGCCTGGGCGTTGTAGAGCTTACTGTTGCTTTACAATATGTATTAAATACCCCTTATGACCAGTTAGTATGGGACGTTGGCCACCAGGCTTACGGCCATAAAATACTAACCGGCCGCCGCGATGAGTTCCACACCAACCGGTTGCACGGAGGTATAAGTGGTTTCCCAAAACGCTCTGAAAGCATCTATGATACTTTTGGCGTAGGGCACTCTTCTACCTCAATATCGGCCGCTTTAGGTATGGCTGTCGCATCACAATATAAGGGCGAAACAGACAGGCAGCACGTTGCCGTTATTGGTGACGGTTCTATGACGGCCGGGATGGCTTTTGAAGCGCTGAACCATGCAGGCATTGAAAATTCAAACCTGCTGGTGATACTGAATGATAATAATATGGCCATTGACCCTAACGTTGGGGCCTTAAAGGAATATTTAACAGATATTACTACCTCAAAGCCTTATAACAGGTTTAGGGATGATATTGCAGGTGTGCTTACCAAGCTTTCTTCTATTGGCCCTGATGCTTTTAAAATGGCGCAGAAGATTGAGAAAAGCATAAAAGGCACACTGCTAAAAAGAAGCAACTTTTTTGAAGCGCTTAAATTCAGGTACTTTGGCCCGGTTGACGGGCATGATGTTAAGCACCTGGTTAAGCTGATCCGCGATTTGCGTGACATCCCCGGGCCAAAGCTTTTGCATTGTGTTACCATAAAAGGTAAAGGCTATTCACTTGCAGAAAAGGACCAAACCAAGTGGCATGCCCCCGGCTTATTTGACAAAATAACCGGCGAGATCAAAAAAACCAAACATGATAAGCCACAGCCGCCTAAATATCAGGATGTTTTTGGCCATACTATAATTGAACTTGCCGAGGTAAATCCTAAAATAATGGGCATTACCCCGGCCATGCCATCAGGCTGCTCATTAAACCTGATGATGAAGGCTATGCCAAACCGCGCGTTTGACGTAGGTATTGCCGAGCAGCACGCGGTAACATTTAGCGCAGGTATGGCTACACAGGGCTTAATACCCTTTTGTAACATATACTCCAGTTTTATGCAGCGGGCGTATGACCAGGTGATACATGATGTGGCCATACAAAAACTAAATGTTGTTTTTTGTTTAGACAGAGCTGGCATTGCCGGCGCCGATGGGCCAACACACCACGGTGCCTATGACCTGGCCTATATGCGCTGTATCCCTAACATGACGGTATCGGCACCAATGAACGAGGAAGAATTACGCAACCTGATGTATACTGCCCAGCAGGACAACATGGGCCCGTTTGTAATACGCTACCCCCGTGGTAATGGTGTTATGGTAGATTGGCAGCGCCCAATGAAAGCCATACCTGTTGGTAAAGGCCGCAAGATTTGCGATGGCGAGGAAGTGGCTATATTATCTATTGGCACTATTGGCAATGAGGTAATCAAAGCAACCGCCGAGCTAAATACCGAGGGCTTTTATCCTGCACATTACGACCTTCGTTTTGTAAAACCGCTTGATGAAGCATTGTTGCATGAGGTTTTCCAAAAATTCAGCAATGTAATAACTGTTGAAGACGGCTGCCTTGAAGGTGGTATGGGAACTGCAGTTTTAGAATTTATGGCCGATAATAAATACCAGGCCAACGTTACCCGCCTGGGCATACCAGACCATGTTATTGAGCACGGCGAACAACCCGAGCTGTGGGCAGAGTGCGGCTACGATGCTAAAGGAATTGCCACAACAGTTAAGGATTTAGATATTAAATGCAATAAACATACTATAGCCTCATAGAGGCTTAGGTCGATATTATGCTAAAAAACCCTTTCTGCGCAGTACGCAGAAAGGGTTTTGTTTTTTAAGTCTTTTTTGGAGCCTATTATTTTTTTACGATGATAGCCCCTCTTTTGGCACCTACACTGCCCCCCAAATCTGCACCTTCTATTATAAAAGTATACTTACCGGGGTTATCGGCGGTATAAAAGCTGATAGTTGCTTTACCATCTTTATCAGTAATGATGTTTGGTTCCCAATGTATGGTTGAGCGGATATCCGTCATATCAGGTGTACTGTTAGCCGAATATTTAGGGGCATAAAATAGTTTAGGCACAGTAAAAGGCATTGGCCTGTAAACGTAGGTGCCCACGGCTTTTTTAACAAACGGCCCATGCCCGCTGCGGGTGGTTACTTCAATAAATGCATGATCTGAGGGATTTGCCATTGGGTCGAGAAAACGGGTTGTATAGTACATCGCGTTTCTTGTGGTCGTCATAACTTCTATTCCCTTAATTTCTTCGGCGTCGTAATAATCAAAATACTGTTTAAAATACTCATATAACGATATCCCCTCCGGGCGGAAAAATTCCGTATCCAGGCCATCTATAATAAGGTGCACTGCCAAAAAGCCAACATGATAATACAACTGTCCCGTTTTATCAGCTCTATAGCCAAATCCTTTAACCCTCTTTTCGAGCAGATCACCGAGTGTGGCCCTGCCTGCTTTTTGAAGTTCCTCTTCATCAATAACTACATCGGCCTCTCCGGGTCCGTTCAGGTTTTTAGAACCCTTAACAATCCTTTTACTTTTAATAACCACCTCCTTAAGTACACGCCCGGTTGTAATTTTTTCCAGGTTCTCTTTTAGTACTGCCTGTTTTTTTAAAGTAATTAATTTATTAGTATCAATATTCAAATACCAGGGCGTTACGCGCTCATTGGCAACAGTAAATACCGGTGGCTTAAATTCATCCATCTCAATACCCACATTAAAGCTTTTACCTTTTTTATTTTTGGCCTGTACGAAATACACCGCTGTATCTGCCGGGAAAATCCCTTTAAACGTAAAAGCCCCCTGCTCATTAGTTAAGGTATCGGTTACCAGCATGGGTTTTCTTGAAAAGATAGTTACTCCCGATTTTGGCACAGGCTTATTAAAAGCATTAGTAACACGGCCTTTTATTAAATACTCACGCTCGGCAGCATAGGTGGCGGGTTTTGCCGGAGAAAAGGCATCATCCCAGTTGTAGCCCACCCATCCCTGCGCTAATAACAGCTGATCCAGATCTTGCCACTTCTTGTCAGTAGCCGTACTGTGATAGTAATAGCCAGGATCTTCCACAATGCCCTTTAAATCGGCAGTTAGCAGCATATGGGTAACAATTGAGCTGCTGGCCATGCTATCGGCTTTAACCTGCCCGTCATCGGTTACAGCAAGCGAGAAACTGCCTTGTACCGGTGCCCCGTTTGCATCTGCTACAGTAACATTCAATGCAACGTTTTCCCTTTGCTTATATTCTGCCTTATCACTAATAACCTGTATCTTCAGATCGTCCTCATGGTCAATATAGATCATACGTTCGTTAAGCGCCTTTTTATCGGCCCCAATCAGCGTAAAACGCACGATTCCGCTGGGAAATACTTTTTTGCTGATCACAAACCTGGAAACTCCTTTGTTAAAGTGGACCAATGCCCCGTAACAAACCATACCACGCGAATGCCCCATTAAATAATACCCCGAACCCGGAACTGCAATATCCGGAGTGGCATTAATTGTTACTTCAAGAGAATCGCTTTTAAACGGATTGTTAACTTTTAGGGTAATGCCCGATCCTTTGACCAGGGGTAACGGAAAGGTTTTAAATGACCCATCCGGAAGCTTTATTTTAGCCGAATACACCTCGCCTGCCCGCGGCAGCATATTAAACGTACCAATACCTTTATGTGTTGAATTGAATTCAGCCACCTCCTGCTGTTTGCTGTTGTAAACCTTCCCGGCCACATTAGCGCCATACCCATCTTCATTAATGGCCTTGAAAGCTATGTAGGCAGGCAGGCCTGCAACAAGGCTGCCGCCTTCGGGCATAAATTGCAGATCGACGTGCTCAGGGCGATTGAGGATCAAAGGCATTAATAATTTCCTGTTACCCTCGCCTTTACGAATATCCTGTACGCTTAGTGACAATTTTTTAAAGTTGGCCTTTTCAGGCAGATCAAAGTTTACAGCTACCACTCCATCCATATCTGTATCTATATTACTTTTTAGCCAGGTTCTATTTCCGTCTGTAAGCCTTAGCTGCATTTCGCGCAGGGCAACAGGGACCATATCAAACCGGTTAAACCGCAAATTGAGTTGTACTTTGTCTTTACCCTCATTCTTTACAGTACGGGCATTGTAATTTATCAGCCAGTCGTTATTAGTGGCGTTACCTATGTAAAAATGTTTTTTAAATATATAATTCTCACCAAAGTTGCGCATCCAGTTGGTATACGCTCTTAATATATATCCTCCCTGGGGCATATCCCTGTCATCAAGTGTTATGTTACCAAATGTTATACCGTGGTAAACAGGCAGCATTGTCCGCTTCATAACCCTGTTGCTGTCATTGGCTATTTCAATATATAAAATACCACTTTTTTCAGCAGCATTCAGATAGGGTGTTTCAAGTAAATAGGCTTTAAATCTGAGCGTATCCCCGGCTGTATAGGCAGGCTTATCGGTTTGCACGTACAATTTTTCAATTGCCTGCTTGGCATTAAAAGTATTTGCGGTTGAAATTATTTGTTTGATAGCTGCCCTGGGTAATTCTTGTGCCAGTGCAGTGGCTATCGCGACGCTCCATAATAACACAATGCTTGTTAAATACCTGAATAACTTAATATTGCTGTATTGAAAACTAAATGTTACCATGGGTAGTGATGAGTTTTAAACCACTTTAAATAAAGGTAGTAGTATCAGGCGCATTAAACAAAGTCTTTCCCACAAAAAAAGCGATTGGCATGTGCCAATCGCTTTTTCTTCAAAATCCAACAATCTAAAACTGTCAATCTCTGGTATTAGTTACCTTGCTGGTGTTGCCGGCGGCGGCGTAGGCAATGGTTTACGAGGGATCATTTCCTGGCGCTCTGATGTGTTGTAAACAAACGATGCAATAATTGTAGCTGCTTGTTTAAGGTCATCTTCGCTCAGGCGGTCATATGTATCCTGGTTGCTGTGGTGGGTACGGGTATTATAGTCCATACCATCCTGTATAAACTGGAAGCCCGGTATGCCTACCGCATCAAACGACTGGTGATCTGTACCACCTGTGTTGCTGATGGTTACTGCACCTGCGCCCAGGTCTTTAAATGGCGCTAACCATGCCTTAAATAGTGGCCCGGCTGCAGAATCTCCCTGTAAATAAATACCGCGGATTTTTCCTGTACCGTTATCTAAATTATAATAAGCATCTAATTTAGCCTGCTCAGGTTTTAACTGCATGGTACGTGGGTCGCCAAAATGCGCTGCTACGTAACCACGTGAACCAAATAAGCCCTGTTCTTCGCTGCTCCATAAAGCAATGCGGATAGTGCGTTTTGGTTTAAAGCCTGTTGCTTTTAAAATACGCATAGCCTCCATCATTACCGCGCTACCTGCAGCATTATCTGTTGCGCCGGTTGCACCGTGCCATGAATCAAGGTGGCCGCCTATCATAATTACCTGGTCCTTTAATTTTTTATCAGTACCCGGTATTTCGGCCACTACGTTATAACCCTGCAGATCAGAAGTAAAGAACTCGGTTTTAATGTCTGCTTCCATTGTTACCTTTTGGCCGCCTTTAATTAATCTTAAAATGCGCAGGTAATCTTCGCCGCTGGTTTCCAGCTCTGGCGCTACTGTTTTTGCAGTATCAGCATATGATGCACCGTTTGTGGTGAACACAGTACCATCAGTACCACGTCCCTGGCTTAATACTAAGCCAACTTTTTCTTCCAATAAAAATTTGTTAATAACAGTACGCATAGCCATTGCTTTTCTGCGGGCTGCAAACTGAGGGCTGTTAGCATCAAAAGCCCTGCGCTGGGCACCGCCACGTGGTGCAGCTGTCGCGGCTTCCATTTTATCTAATTCTTCATCAGTATAACGGGCAGCATCGGCTTTAAATGTTCTGCTTAAGCTGGCCTGGGTATCAAATATTACTATTTTACCTTGCAGCTTTCCTTTGTACTGAGCCAGATCTGTAGTGGTATCTGCCTTAACCAATACCACGTCTCCTTTAATTAGTCCGTTAGTACCCGGTGTCCAGGCTTTAGGGATAGCTATAATGGCATGGTAGTAAGGTACTGTAACGGCGGCATAGTTTTTTTGAACTTCCCAACCTTTACCAAATTTACCCCAGGGCTCCAGTTTTGAATTTACTAGTCCCCATGATTTTAGTTGGCCAACAGCCCAGTCCTGTGCACGTTTCAAGCCCGGAGAACCGGACAAACGCGGACCAGCAACATCGGTTAAGTAGAAAGCGGTTTCCATCACTTTGGAGTGGTTTAACCCTTCCTCACGAATTTTTTGCACTGCAGCCTGGTCAACAGTTTCCTGCGCAAAAGCAGTACCTGCTATACCTGTAAGTGCTAAACAGGTGTAAAGTAGTTTTAATTTCATATCAGTTAGTTAGTTTAATCAATAACAAACTTATCTAAATTATCTATCATTACTTTAGGCCGGATTTAACAAAGTTGTTACAAGTAATATATATTTTGAGGTATATTTGAATTATGAGCGAATACCGTTTAGATAGAACTGCTTTTAAAGCCCAAACGGCTAAAGAAGCATCAAACCATACGGCCTATTATAAAACTTTAACCTGGCAGGAGAGGCTTAAAGTTGCTAATTACCTAAATAGCATCGCCTATAATTATCCGGAGAACGCCCCGCCAAAAATGGATCGTACCGTATTTAGCTGCAGAAGCCGGAATAATAATGGGTGATATTTTTAAAGAAGATTTCAGAGATTTTATAAATGCGTTAAACATTAATAATGTTCGATATATACTGGTTGGTGGCTATTCGGTAATATTACATGGCCATCCCAGAACCACAGGTGATATGGATATCTGGGTGGACCGAACATCAGAAAACTATAAAAGAATAAGCAGTGCATTTTTATTTTTTGGGATGCCTGTTTTTGACATGACCGAATATCGTTTTTTGAATGATTTTAATATCGACGTGTTTACCTTTGGCAGGCCGCCTACAGCAATAGATGTTATGGTAAATGTGTTAGGCCTGAATTTTGACGAGTGTTTTGGTAAAGCCGTTTATTTTGAGGAAGATGGCTTACAAATAAGGACAATTCATATCAACGATCTTATAAGTGCAAAAAAGGCGTCCGGGCGATCAAAGGACCTGGATGATTTAGAAAACCTAAACGGATAACCATGTTGCAAAAAGCTGTACCTATGTTAGCCTCTTTAAACGAAGAGCTGACTGTTAAGTTCTACACAGAAAAGCTGGGCTTTACCTTCCATTCCAGTTGGGATGGATACCTCATTTTTAGCCGGGATAACATCAGCATACATCATTGGCCCTGCAAGGACCCGGAGATCCCTAAAGCTACAGGCTGTTATATAAACGTTACCGAAGTTGATAAACTATATGCAGAACTAAAAGCTAAAGGCATAATACATCCAAATGGCGATTTGAAGGATATGCCCTGGAAAATGAGGCAATTCAGCATTTTAGATAATGATGGTAATATTATCCATTTTGGGGAAGATATTTCAGGGGAAGAAAATGAAGACTGATCGCAGACAAGCCTGCATCTATATTTAATGTAAGTAGCTGATCTCTTTAAACTGATCAGCTACTTAACATTTCGGGCTACCTTATATCACTTTTCACCTTAGCAGCAGTACTTTGGCCAGGCAGATAGATCTGGAAGCCGAAAGATAAATTAAGGTTATTTTGATAACCCTGGCTGCCAAAGCCGGCTAAGCCATTATATTTTAATAAAGCCTCCAGCCCTATGCTGGGAGTTACAAAGTAAGCGAAACCCGGCCCTACGCTAAAGTTTAAGCCGTTTGTGTTGCCGCCGCCATCACTTACATTTACACCACCTATACCCAATGTTGCTTCGCCAAAGAGCCTTCCGTGGCGTAATATTTCTACATCAGACCCTGTATAATAGCGGCCTAAACCTCCCACTCCATAACTTACAGTGGTGCTTGAATTTTTTGCTGTTTGTATCCCTAAATTTGCATACGCGCCCAATGCAACATTATCTACTATAAACCATGCGGCTTTAGGGGTGATATCAAGGCTAAATATGTGCGGGTCATTTAAGCCCAGATTAATATTTGAAAGATTTCCTCCAACAAGTACATTGCCCTGCTGGATCTGTGCATTTGCCAATTGCCAGGTTGCAAAAATGCTAATGAATAAAAAAGTAAATTTTTTCATAGTGATTTTTTTTGATTGTGAATTATTTTTCCGAATTCAATCAATCACCATGCCAATACTTTTTTACCCTTCGTTAATTATCATAATAATAATGAAATTAATTTAAATTAAAATTACAGTATTTTACTTTAACAATTATTTCCATTGAAAAGACAAATACTCTTATGGCATCAAAATATAGCGAAAAGCAATGTTGCGAAAGCTATTGAAACCAAACAGCAAAATTGCCATCAGATCTTTTTCTATGGCAGCATTAGCTTCTATGGGAGTTAATTAATCAGCAGCTTATAGCCCCTGCCATGCACGTTAATGATCTCAACAGATGGGTCATCCTTTAGATATTTACGGATCTTACTTAAAAAAACATCCATACTGCGCCCGTTAAAGTAGTTGTCATCATGCCAAATGTTTAATAAGGCTTCTTCGCGGGTAAGTACTTCGTTCTTTTTCAGGCATAGCAGGCGCAGCAGTTCCGCTTCCTTAGTTGATAGCTTTTGGAGTAGTGTACCCTGACTAATTATTTGTGAGGTATAATCAAAATTATAACTGCCCAATTTAAATTGCGAAGGATTATCGTCGCCTTTCTTATCAGGGTTATCTGTTCTCTTTAATAACGCGTTTATCCGCAGTAGCAATTCTTCAATGCGGAATGGCTTGGTAATATAGTCATCGCCGCCTAAATTAAAAGCCTGGGTCTTATCTTCTATCATTGACTTTGCAGTAGCGAAGATAATAGGCACGCGGGGGTTTATTTTTCTTACTTCTTTACCCAATGTAAAACCATCTTTTTTGGGCATCATCACGTCAAGTATCAGCAGGTCAAATATTTGTTTGGTAAAAGCACGCAGGCCTTCCTCTCCATCTTTGCATAAAACCACATCAAACTTGCCTTTTAACTGCAGGTAGTCCTGTAATAGCAAGCCAAGGTTCGGGTCATCTTCAACGAGTAATATTTTTTTCATGATGTGTTTAGTCCGAAATCCCGGTAAGGCCGGAAGTTCGATGGTTTTATGGTTTATATTATTCGAAAGCTAAATATAAGATCAGTTCTCCGGCTCCGGGACTTATTCGACTCCGGGAACCATCAACTTGTTACGCAACCGGAAACTTTAACTCGAATTCCGATCCTTTTTCCTTTTCTGATTTCACGCTGATGGTGCCGTCCAAACGCTTTACAATAGTATTTACATAACTTAAGCCCAGGCCAAAACCCTTAACATCATGCAGGTTACCGGTTGGTATGCGATAAAACTGTTCAAATATTTTAGCCTGTTGGTCGCGGTTCATCCCTATGCCCTTGTCGGCAACTTTAATACAAACGTGTCCATTCCTGTTTATTGTGCTGATGGTAATATCGGGCGCATCATTACTGTATTTTATGGCGTTATCAATAAGGTTATACAGTACATTACTAAAATGCAGCTCATCGCCAATTATTACGGACTGCTCCGCATCCAGGTACAGCGTGGTAACCGCGTTGCATTTTTGCAGCTTCAGGTTCATGCTATCCAGCACAATGGTAATCATTTCGTTTACATCAACAGGTTTCTTCTCCAGTTTAAAATCGTCTTTCTCTATCCGGGCAATGTTCAGCACTCGCTCAATATGGCTGCCTAAGCGAACGTTCTCCTCGTAAATAACATTGGCAAGGCGGGCTACCCGTGTTGTATCCCCGGCAATTTCCTGATCCTTTAAAGCCTCACTGGCTATCATGATGGTTGATACCGGAGTTTTAAACTCATGAGTCATGTTATTGATGAAATCGATCTTCATTTCAGAGATCTTCTTTTGCTTCAAGATGGAAAAAATGGTGTACCCAAAGCAAGATATCAGTACAAATAACAGGCCGCCGGTGGTACCAATAGTAGCTGTCATGTTTCCTAATATAAAGGAGCTCTTTTGCGGGAACGAGATCTTGATAATGCCGGGATCATTAACCAGCTCGTTATTAAAAATGGCCTTCTGGTAAGTATTTGCAGCACTAAAATCTGGCTTGCGGCCAGTCATATCCATTGCACTTGAGAATATTAACGAATCGTTGTTAACGGTAGACACCTCGTAGCTAAAGGGTGAAGATATCCCACGGTTATGCAGCTCGAACCGGAGTAACGAATCTATCCAGTAACTGTTCAGGCGCTTCTTTAACGGTTCACTTGTTTTGCCGTATTCAATAGCAAGGTTCTCTAATATGCTCGATTTCTTTTTATCCTGCGGTACATTCTCCAAAGAATCTACCTCAAGTATTTTCTTTATCTGCTTCAGCTGCCGCTCTTTTTGCAGCTTTAATTGCTGCTGCTGCCAGGCCGGGTTAATATTTATCTCAGATATCAGCTGCTTACCAAACTGCGGATCGATATAGGTATACCTGATAGTATCATATTTAGATAGCTTCTTTTTTACAGGCAGAGGCGGTGTTTTTACAATCTCAGGTATAAAACGGCCATGTACATCGCCAAATTCATCAGTAAATTCCTCTATCCGGATACGCAGGTTAAGCGAGCCCTTTTTGGCTAAAGCAGCCTGTTCATCATCAAGCTTTTTATGCATTATCATGCGCTTTAAGCTATCGCGAAGTATGGCCAGCTTACGCTCGCGTTTGGTTTGGCGTTTTTTGGAAATTATTGAATCATCAAAGCTGGTAGCGGTACCGTTAATACTTATCCGCGTTTTTCTTTCAATATTACCATTACTCTGGAAGGTGAACTTTTTAGATTTTGCGTTTAAAAAGTTAATGGCATCTTGCTTGGTTACTTTGGTTACAACCGCATTTAATGCTTCGTTAACCGTATTGCTAAACAAATCAGACTGCATTAAGTACGACTGGCGCAAAAAGTATAATTGCATAATTACAACGCCCAAAAGCGCAAACCCCATTAGGCCAATTAAAATACCGATACTCTTTTTCTTCATGCAGTCACAAAAATATTTTAATTTAAACTTATTACCCCTGCATTTAACAATTTTTAACAATTCAGAAAGCTACATTTAACAACTTGATTAATAACCGTTTCCTAAATTTGTAGCTGTAAACTTAAATTATCATAAAATGAAAAAGCTTTTATTAAAACCCAGCCTTGAAGTGGTGTTTTCCATTAGCCTAATGGCTATATTAGGATTACCGCCTTTGGTAATGGCTCAAACACAAAAAGATTTTGAAATAAAAATAGTAAATGGCGATACAACTGTTAACGGAAAGAACATTAAAAAGCTGAACGAACAGGAGCGAAAGGATGCCATGGCCGAGCTGGGCAACATGCGCGGCACATTTGAAATAGAAACCAATGGCGATGCACAAAGCAATATCACCATTAAAAGAAACAACAAGCGTAATGGCAAAACAAATGTAATTGTTGAAAGGAGGATAAAAAAGGGCGACCAGCTTACTCCTGAATTTTTTGAAATGAACCCGGGGGATAGCTCCAGCAAAAAATTCAATCTTAAATTAAACAGATTAAAAAAGATAGACACGTCTTTCGCCTTTAACTATCAGCTTGATGATGAACACCCCGTTAAAGTTGAAATGAACAGGGATTTTAGGTTTGACGGATCAAACATCCGCCCAATGAGGATGAGGTTCAATAATCGCAACACACAAAATTTCAACTATGTAAATACAGATAACGACGGGATAAGCACCCGCATCAGTTTCAGGGTAACTGATGCCATGAATAATAAAGTAAAGGCAAGTGGCGGAACAGATAAAACCTACCTAACCCTCAACGACCTTAACCTTAGCCCGGAATTTTCAACCGGAAAGATCATGCTGAGCTTTAATCTGCCTGCTAAATCACCGGCTGATGTTAAACTGACCGACAGCCAGGGTAAAATATTATTTACAGATAAAGCGGTTGCCGGTAGTTTCAGCAAAAAAGTGAGCCTGCCGCTTAATGGTGTCTATTATTTGAATGTTAAACAAGGCACTGCTTCGGTAACAAAGAAAATAGTTAAGGAAGATTAATTTGCAGTAGGCAGTTTGCGGTTTGCAAAAAACCGGCTAATCCCTCTACAAAAAAGAAGGCCTTTCAACATGAAAGGCCTTCTTTTTTGTATGTGTAAACTGCAAACTGCCTACTGGCAACTGCTAATTGAATTAAAACGGCAAATCGTCATCATCTGGTGTTGAACTGATATCAGCCGGTGCTGCGTATTCAGGGGCAGAAGCTGCGCCTGCAGCACCAAGGGCGTTAACTTTCCATAATTGCAGAGAGTTAAAATAGGTTTTTTTACCTGTTTTATCAGTCCACGGGCGGCCTCTTAAATTAAAGAAAACCTCTATGTCGTCGCCAACTTTAACATTATCAAGCAGATTGCAACGATCTTGTATCGCTTCAAACTTCAAATACTCCGGATACTGAGGGTTCTCAATATATTCAAGTATTAATTCTCTCTTTTTTAATGACTCGGTAACCTGTTGTGTTGCCGATACTTCATATACCTTACCTTTAACTTCCATAGCTTCAGAAATATTTAAAATGTAAAGTTAATAGTATCAATTTAAAATGGGCGCATTTAATTCATAAATTCGCAGAAATATTATGCAAGTTTTCCACACCGAGAGTAAAATCATCATTACCTGCAATAAAAGGCTTTCGCCTTACCTGCAACAAGAAGTTGAAGCATTGGGCTTTAAACCAACACGCGTTTTCCAAACGGGGGTTGAATTGGTAGGTACCATTACCGATACCATAGCATTAAACCTTAACCTGCGCTGCGCAAGCCAGGTGCTTTATTTGCTAAAAAGCTTTGACGCCGAAAACCCAAATGAACTTTATGACCAATTGGTACAGATAGAATGGGAGCAGCTGATAGATTTCTCCGGATATTTCTCGGTAACCTCTAATGTGAATAACGAGCATATATTAACCCCATTATTTGCAAATGTTAAGGTTAAAGATGCTATTGTAGACAGGATAAAAGCGCAAAAAGGTATCAGGCCTAATTCTGGTGCGGAAGCTAATAAGGCGGTGATCCGCCTTTACTGGCAGGATGAAAAGGCCGATATTTTTATTGATACATCCGGCGAAACACTGGCAAAACACAGCTACCGTAAAATACCGGGCAAAGCCCCAATGCTGGAGGCTTTGGCAACATCAACCATAATGGCTACCCAGTGGGACAGGAACAGTACTTTCATAAACCCCATGTGCGGATCTGGCACCCTTGCTATTGAAGCAGCGCTGCTGGCTACCGATAAACACCCCGGCCTGTTTAGAATGAACTATGGCTTTATGCATATTATGGGTTATGATGAGCAGGTATTTTTTGTTGAACGCCGTAAATTAAAAGATAAAGCCAAAAAAGCGGTCGACTTTAAAATTATAGCAACAGATATATCTGAAGATGCTGTTGATATTGCCCGTAAAAATGCAAATACAGCCGGTGTAGAACATTTAATAGATTTTTACGTTTGTGATTTTGCGGATACAGAAGTGCCTGCCGAGCCGGGCATTGTAATGTTTAACCCCGAATATGGTGAACGTTTAGGCGTGCATACCAAATTGGAAATAACTTACGCGCGCATTGGCGATTATTTAAAGAAACAATGCCTGGGTTATAGGGGATATGTTTTTACCGGCAACCCCGACCTGGCAAAGAAAATAGGCTTGCGCCCGTCACGCAGAATTGAATTTTATAATGGCAAATTAGATTGCCGCTTATTTGAATACGAATTATACGAAGGTACTAAACGCGAACCCAGAGAAATAGAAAAATGAAAAAACTGATCATAATTGCCCAGTTACTAACCTCAACTGTTTATTGTAAAGCCCAACAAGATCTGGCGTTCCCGTTTCAGGGTGGCGGCCCAATCATGACCAGGTTTTTTAAGGATAGCCTATTGGTTAGTCCGGATATTATTGAGAAAAAGGCTACAGGTATGGCGGTATTTAAATTTACAGCTGATGTTAGCGGTAACATTTCAAAAATTGTGATCTATTATGCTGATGATTACCTGCTTACCCTGCCGGTTATTGAGGCGCTTAAAAAATCAACCAAAAAATGGATCATCCCTAACAAGGAAAAATTCCATGACTTTATAATTCCGGTCTCTATCAACTTTAACAAGCCAACTACCGGTGTAGCCGAGGTTCAAAAAGCTGCTTATGCTTTTTACAAGGCGCGTAAACCAATTGTGGCAAAAGACCAGATCCCTCTGAACGCGGCAACCCTGTTACCCACCGTGGTTGTGCAGTATGATATAAAGTAATTTATATTCTAACATATGGAACTTATACACCATCGCCCGGCTCCAGCCCGGGTGGCCATGTACTATAAGGCTCCTGCCTGCTTCAATGACCATATTTATTATCTGAGTTAAGGCGCTGCATAAAATGCATTTGGCAAAAAAATCGACTTAAAAACAAAAAAATCAAATCCAAAGCCCTATTAATTTCGTTAATGTAATATCAATTTGATATTAATGAAGAATTTGTTGAATCTCAGGATTAAAGCAGTTGCAGCCAACATTCGTAACAAACGTGAGAAATTAAATTACACTCAGGAGTACCTGGCCGTTAAGCTGGGCATTTCTCAGAATGCCTATAGTAAAATAGAATTGGGTTATACTAAAATAACCATAGAACGCCTGTTCCAGATTTCCGAAATATTAGAAACCGACCCGATTGAACTGATCAATACAGAAAAAGCTGAAGCTGCTTAATAATTATTAGCTCGGCTTTGTTTTGTGTAATATATTTGCACCTATGGTAACATTAAGCAATGCAGATATTATTGAGCAAACCGCAAACTTTGTACAAAATACCTTAAAAGATGCAGAAGGAGGCCATGATTGGTGGCATATTCAACGTGTTTGGACCAATGCCAGGCTCATAGCTCAAACAGAAAACTGCGATACCCTTATCGTAGAACTTGCCGCATTGCTCCATGACATTGCCGATAGTAAATTCCATAATGGCGATGAAGAAATAGGCCCCGCCACTGCAGGCAAATTCCTTAAAAGTATCAACATTGAAGAGGACATTATTATACATGTGCAGCAGATCATCAGACATATGTCTTTTAAGGCAAGCTTTGATAAAGTAACCTTCCACTCAAAAGAATTAGCCATTGTACAGGATGCCGACCGGTTGGATGCTATTGGCGCCATTGGTATTGCACGTGCATTTACTTACGGGGGTTTTAAAGACCGGGAAATTTACAATCCCAACATCCCTCCTAATTTAAATATGACTAAGGAGGAGTATAAAAATACCTCGGCACCAACCATTAACCATTTTTACGAAAAACTACTATTGCTTAAAGATAAAATGAATACAACTACCGGTAAAAAGCTGGCGCAGCAAAGGCACAGCTTTATGGAAAGCTACCTTGAACAGTTTTATTCAGAAGTGCAATAATTCAAATTTTTCCTACGTTTCCTCAAGTAACCCCCAAGCCCCTTATAACATGAATAAACGTTTATTTTCATTTGCCTTACTAATAGGTTTTACAAAAATTGCCACCGCGCAGGATACACTAAAACAACAACGCTTTAATTTTCATTTCCAGCAAACAGTAATTACCCAATTTAAACCCGCCTTTAGCGCCAATTATACCGGCGACAACAGTTTACAAACAGCCAAAGAAACCCAAACATCATTAACCACCACTTTTTTTGGCGGCGCCCGTTTATGGAAAGGCGCTTCGGCCTTTTTTAACCCGGAAATGTCTGGCGGTGCGGGTTTAAGCAAAACATTAGGCATAGCCGGTTTCCCAAATGGCGAAACCTTTAGAGTTGGCGGTGCCGAACCTAAAATTTATATAGCCCGCCTGTACTTTACCCAAAATTTTGAATGGGGTAATGATAAAGACACCCTTAGTGACGATGCTAACCAACTGGCCGGCCTGGCGAGTAAACGCTACTTAAGGTTCACGGTTGGTAAATTTGGCATGGCCGATTTTTTTGACGGGAACGAATTTAGTCATGACGCGCGTTCGCAGTTCATGAACTGGTCGCTGATGGATAATGCCGCATGGGATTATCCTGCCAATACCCGTGGTTATGTAATGGGCGCTATGGCAGAACTTGGCCAGCCGGATTGGGCTTTGCGGTTTGCTGCTACCATGACAACAACATCTGCAAACGGCGCTATCTGGGATGAGCGCATTACGCATGCCAATACCCTAACGCTTGAATATGAAAAACGCTTTACCCTTAACGGCCAAAAAGGAACGGTAAGGGTTTTAGGGTTTAGCAATAACGGTAAAATGGGTAATTATAATCAGGCAATTGCTTTAAACCCTGTTGCCCCGGTGGTAGATACCAACCTGGTTTATGGTAAGCATAAATACGGCTTTGCTATAAGTGCCGACCAATATCTCTCAAAAAACTTTGGCGTATTTGCTAAAGTAAGTTACAATGATGGCCATACCCAAACCTGGGCATTTACCGAAATTGACCGTTCATTAAGCCTGGGTGCCGTACTCAAAGGCGGTGAATGGAAACGTGACGATGACGAACTGGGACTGGCATTTGTGGCTAATGGTATCTCCGGCCCTCACCGCGATTACCTGGCTGCGGGCGGGTATGGCTTTATAATTGGCGATGGCAAACTAAACTATTCGCATGAGCTGATTGCGGAGCTCTATTATAAAGTAAATGCCTATCAGAAAAAGCTGTGGCTTACGCCCGATTATCAGTTTATAGCCAATCCGGCGTACAATAAAGATCGCGGCCCGGTTAATGTATTTTCATTAAGGGCGCATGTGGAGTTTTAGGGTTCATAGTAACAATGTAAAAATCCATCAATATTAAACCCTCTGTATTAAATAAAGTCATATTTGAAATATGAAAAAAATCTGCATAGCACTACTGATACTCATAGCAAGTAATACTGCCTTCGCGCAGTTAAAAAATAATATTACCAAATCAAAAATCACTTTTGAGATAAAGAATCTTGGTATAAAAACCGGTGGAAGTATTGGCAGCATGCAGGCCGACGTGAATTTTGATCCGGCTAAGTTAGATGTAAGCAAGATTGAAGCCGTGGCCGATATTACAACCATCAATACTGATAATAATACGCGTGACGGGCATTTAAAGGGTGAGGATTATTTTGATGTGGCCAAATACCCTAAGATCACCATGTCGTCAGTTTCGTTTAAGAAAAAAGGCGGCAATGATTATGTTGGCCAGTTTAACATCACCATAAAAGATAAAACCAAACTGGTTGACCTGCCGTTCACTTACACCAATGCAGGCAGCACGGCCCTGTTAAAAGGCAGCTTTAAAATTAACCGCCGCGATTTTGGTATTGGGGGTGGCAGTTTAACCCTTGCCAATGAGGCCACTATTTTTGTTGAAGCCGAAACTACCAGGTAAGCTTGCCATACTATAAAACATAATTTAATAATCATAATATAACATATTAATGCCCATTCAGTTGGGCATTAATTATTTTAAACAGTAAATTAGCGCATGAATTTGCGTGTACTGGTTTTCATTAATTCCGTTGCTGTAGCCATTAGTCTTTCGGCAGTAAACTATTACTTTCAGCACAAGTGGTATGACATGATGATCACTTTTTTAGTGACCCTAATTAGCAGCTACATTGTTTTCTACTACCTGATAGAAAAATACATCTATTCAAAAATAAAACTCATATACAAACTTATACATAACCTTAAGCTGGGCCGTGACCTGCGCGATGCCCTGGGCGAACATGTAAGTGCCGACCCTATAAATGATGTTGAACAGGAAGTTAAAGAATGGGCAAGGCTGAAAAAAATAGAGGTTGACGACCTGAAAAAACAGGAAAAATTTCGCCGCGACTTTTTGTCTAATATATCGCATGAGTTTAAAACCCCTCTGTTTGCTATACAGGGTTATATTGAAGCCTTACAGGACGATGAATTTGAAGACAAGGAACTGGCCAAACAATTTTTAGACAAGGCATCAAAAAACGTTGACAGGCTCAGCTACCTGATACAGGACCTGGACGAGATATCAAAACTGGAGACGGGTGAGATCCCTATTAATTACTCTAAGTTTAAAATAAATGATTTGGTAAAAGAAGTGTTTGAGTCGCTTGAGCTAAAGGCAGAGCAGCACAATATTAAACAGATATTTAAACAAAAATATGATGACGGCATTTTTGTAAATGCCGACAGGGAAAAGATAAGACAGGTATTGGTTAACCTGATAGATAATTCATTTAAATATGGCAATGAAGGCGGCAGCACATCAGTAAGCATATTCACCTTGCATGAACAGGTATTGGTTGAAGTTACTGATGATGGTATTGGCATTGAAGAAAAAAACCTGCCCCGGTTGTTCGAGCGTTTTTTCCGTACGGATACCAGCAGATCCCGCCAAATTGGTGGCTCAGGTTTAGGGCTGGCCATTGTAAAACATATTATAGAGGCCCATCAGCAAACCATTAATGTTCGCAGCACCGAAGGCTTAGGCTCCACCTTTGGGTTCACATTGCAAAAAGCAAAGCAAACTTTACCATTTCCAAACATCCCGGCACTAAAAAGTTAACATTAACTTAACATTGCAAACGTACCTTTACCGAAAATTTCTCACATAATGTCACTTAACAGTATTTTCCAATATTTTGTACCCAAGGACAAAAAAACATTTTTCCCTTTATTTGAACAGGCGGCAAGTAATGTTGTTAGTATGGCCACCATTTTAGTAGAGGCAGTTAACTCGGTTAATCCGGCTACCCGCGAAGAATTGTTCAGGCAGATTGATAAATTGGAAAACAAAGGTGATGAGCTTACCCACCAGATATATTTGGAGCTTGGTAAAAACTTTATTACCCCGTTTGATCGTGAAGACATACACTCATTAGCTACTGCTATTGATGATGTTGCCGATTATATACATGGTGCGGCAAACCGTATGCTGCTTTACAGGATAGACGATTTTAATGAGCATATCCGCAAATTATCTGAACTGATATTACAGGCAGGTACTGATCTGGAGAAAGCAGTAAGAGAGCTGAAGGATTTGCGTAATGTACGTGCCATTGCTGATTCATGCATCAGAATAAACAGCGTGGAAAACCAGGCCGATTATGTTTTTGACCGTGCAGTTGCCGATCTTTTCTTATATGAAACAGATGCCATTCGCCTGATAAAATATAAAGAGATATTAGCAGCATTAGAAACCGCTACAGATATGTGCGAAGATGCAGCTAATGTAATGGAATCAATATTAGTTAAAAACGCCTAACCGCAGAAACTTATCATTTATTAGATGGTTACCACCTTACTTGTTTTTGTAGTTGCCCTGGCACTTATTTTTGATTACACAAACGGCTTTCATGATGCGGCCAACTCCATAGCTACAATAGTATCTACTAAAGTATTAACACCTTTCCAGGCAGTATTAATGGCTGCTATATTTAATTTTGCGGCATACTTTTTTATAAAGGACCATAAAGTTGCCAATACCGTTGCCAAAATAGTTCATGAAGAATTTATAACCCTGCATGTAATACTGGCCGGTTTAATTGCCGCCATTACCTGGAACTTAACAACATGGTGGTTTGGTATCCCTTCCAGCTCATCACACACCTTAATTGGCGGCTTTGCAGGTGCAGGGATTACCAATGCAATTCTTTTAGGTGCCCATGGTTTTAGCGCTGTTAATGCGCATTACATACTTACTATTATCGCTTACATTGTATTGGCGCCATTTATAGGTTTATTTATGGCCTATTTTATAACCATACTAATACTTCACCTTTGCAAAAGGGCCAAGCCTGTATCTGCAGAGCGTTGGTTTAAACGGTTACAATTAGTATCGGCTGCGGCATTGAGCTTTGCACACGGTACAAATGACGCGCAAAAAGTTATGGGTATTTTATATGTGGCCCTGGTTGCATCTAAGATCATTAACAGCGGCGCGCCAATGCCTGAGTGGATCCCGCTGGCTTGTTATTCGGCTATATCATTAGGTACCATGTCTGGCGGTTGGAAGATCGTTAAAACCATGGGATCAAAGATCACCAAGATCACCCCTCTTGAGGGTGTAGCAGCCGAAACTGCCGGTGCTATTACCCTGTTCATTACTGAGCGCTTAGCTATACCTGTTTCAACCACACATACTATCACAGGTTCAATTATTGGTGTAGGGCTTACAAAACGTGTATCGGCAGTACGCTGGGGGGTTACTATTAACCTGGTTTGGGCATGGATAATTACCATCCCTATGTCGGCTTTAATTGCCGGCCTGGTATTTATGCTGGTACGCCACTGGTAATGTTATCTTTGCAGCAAATATTAGCCATATGAAAAAATTCTTATTATTTATTCCGTTCATCTTTCTCATTTTCTCGGGCTGTGATACGCTTAGCCAGGTAGCAAAAACAGCATCGGCACAAACCACGAACCCATCTACATCAGAGATTGGAAATGGCCTGAAACAAGCGCTTGAACTGGGCACAACTAAAAGCTCTGATCAGCTATCAACCGTTAATGGCTTTTTTAGTAATGCGGCAGTAAAAATACTTTTCCCTCCCGAGGCACAAAAAGTTGAGAAAACCTTACGTAGCATAGGCTTAGGCAAACTGGCCGACAATGTGATATTATCACTTAACCGCGCCGCCGAAGATGCCGCAGGTAAAGCAAAACCTATATTTATTAGTGCCATTAAGCAAATGACCCTACAGGATGTTACCAATATCCTTTTGGGCAGCCAGGATGCCGCTACGCAGTATTTTAAACGTACAACAACATCGCAATTAGCAGAAAGCTTTAAACCTGTTGTACAAACCAGCCTTAATAAAGTAGGCGCTACAAAATATTATAGTGACGCTGCTGCTGCATACAATAAAGTGCCTTTTGCAAGCAAAGTAAACCCTGATATAAGCGATTACGTTACTCAAAAAGCAATTAGTGGTTTATTTGTAGAGATAGCCCAGGAAGAACTGAATATCCGCCAGAATTTAGGGGCACGTACCACACCGTTATTGCAAAAAGTATTCTCTTTTTACGATAAGAATAAGAAGTAATTTTATTTAAGATACTATGAATTAAAAAGCGGTGAGCCTAAAGCTCATCGCTTTTTAATTCATACGATAAGGAATAAATTCCGAGAGAATCTCGGAGGAGAAATAACTTATGCCGCCCGCCGTCATGCTGAATTTATTTCAGCATCCCTCCTGCAATTTCGCGAATATACAATCGGTATGTCCTGAGAGATCCCGAAATAAATTCGGGATGACGGTTTGATTAAGCTTAGCTTCAGCCCTTATTTTTGTTTATGAAAATCAACCTTCACCTTAATAACTTCTGATTTGTTATTGGTGTTACCAAACCAACCCGGGCCATTTTTGATCAGGTCAATCGCTTTTTCATCTGCAGATGCATTAAGGCTCTTTAGTATTTTGATCTCACTTATCTGCCCATATTGGTTAATGGTAAACTGAAGTTTTACACTACCCTCCGCGCCATCTGTTATTATGCTATTTGCCTTAAGATACTTTTTGAAACTCCCCCAGCCTTGTTTAGGACGCGCCTTGTATTGGGGTATATCACGGTCGGTGTTATTATAGCCAACTACAACAACTTCGCTCAATGCTTTATCATCAGTGCTTAAAGCGATATTTAAGGAGTCTTTGCCTTTTAAATTTATCTGTTCGGTTTTATAGCCTAAAGACGCTACCGATACTGTTTTATCTTTAGCACCACTTAAAATAAATTTACCGTTCGCATCTGTTTGGGTGGCGGCGGTTGTACCTAATACCCTTATGTTAACACCGGGGATAGGCAAACCATCATTCTTGCCAATAACAACGCCTGATATTACAACAGGGTGCTTAAGCGCATTATAATTAGGGTTTACCTGCACACCTTTAACCTTGCTTTCTAAAGTAACCTGGTATTTTTTACCGGTATCAATAGCTACTTTGGTATCAGCGGTCAGCAATTCTTTGCTTTTTCCCGACATTAAACCAGTCATTACTGTCTCGCTTAAATCAGCAGTATCCTTAACTTCTTTTAACCGATCTGGTGCAGCCGCAATTACTTTACTTTCACTTGCAGGCTCCGCTGTTACCCGGTTACGTTTTAATTTTGGTTTAACAGCCGCAATTGGCCTTGCTTTTTTTGCATCATATAATTCGGGTTGCTTCAACACTAAAGACTCGGGCTCTGATTTTTCTTTTTCAGCGGGCTCTACCGGTAATGGCTCCCGCATTATTGTTTTATCGGCCTGGGCAACTAAAGTTTTTTGTGGTGCCGCATTATATTTGTACCATAGGCCACCCATACCTGCAACAATTAAAATTGATGCCGCTACCCCCCAATACCAAAAAGGAATAATGCGTGCCTCTTTCTTGTTTACCCGTTGCTGTAAACGTTTGTTTAGTTCATTAAGGTTTGCCTGCTGATTTGGCCCGGCCGCTTCAAACCCCTCCAATGCATCCATCAAAAACGGATCGTCCTGTGCTTCGCGCTCCAGGCGGTGCATAGCGGTGCTATCAAGCTCCCCGTTAAGGTACTTCCTTATCTGCGATATGTTTGTCCGTTTATTGTTCACCGTTTCTCTCCAGGCAAATTTTCAGGTTGCGCTTTCCGTTCTGTATATAGCTTTTCACTTCATTAAGCGTAAAGCCGGTTAGTTCAGCTATATCTTTATAACACTTCTCATCAAGGTAAAATAAAGTTACGCTTTGTTTTTGTGCCGGTATTAATTTTTCCATGCAACGTTCAAGTGCCTGCATGGTCTCTTCCCTGCTATCAGTATCAGGATGCAAAATTGGTGTAAATTCCATAAACTCATCCAATACAACTATATCCATTTTCTTGCCAGCGCGTAGCTGCATTAAACAATGGTTGCGGCTAAGCACATATAACCACGCCCTAAACTGTTTAATATCATGCTGCTTAACCTTGGTTACCAGTTCTTCAAATATCCCCATCACGGCATCCTTAGCCAGCTCCTCGTCCTTTAGGTACTTTAGGCATACGCCATAAACAAGGCCCATGTACCGCTCATACAGTTTACCCAGTATGGCCACATCGCCATTTGTACGATAGCTGTTTACCAGCTCATCATCTGCAAGGTCTTCGGGTTTAACTGATCGGGTAAAAAATCTCATTAGGTGCGTACCGCAAAATAATTTTTTAAAATGGTTTATGGAAATACTATCTGCGCTGCATCATGTAATAAAACCTTAAAAATTATGGAAAAGCTTTTATTAATGATTGTAATGCTTGCCGCCCTAACCGGGTTTAAAACTGGCAACAGCCGTATTATCAGCGGTACTGTTTTCTCCAATGATGATAAACAACCAATACCGGGCGTAAATATTACGGTTGATGGTACAAGCATCGGCACACAAACAAATATCACCGGCGCCTATCAAATAACCGTACCCGACGGTGCAACGAGTTTAACGTTCCGCTTTATTGGCTTTAACGAGCAAAGGGTAAATATTGGTAGTAAGGATAAACTGGATGTTTATTTACAACCATCAAACAGGCAGTTGACCGAAGTTGTAGTTACGGGTTATGCAGCACAACATAAAAAAGAGCTGACAGGAAGTGTTAGCAGGTTAAATCAACCGGCCATACCACAACAGCTTGCAGGTGTTCAGACTAATGCCGGTAATCCGGGGAGTTCGACAAACATTCAGCTAAGAGGTATTTCTACACTTCAGGATAAAAGGTTTATGGTTGAAGATAATACCGAAAGCTATAAAGGCATTGCCGAAAATGAATTTAGCAGTGTTAAAACAAATCCGTTGTCAACTTTCTCTACAGATGTTGACGCGGCATCATACAGCAACGTAAGGCGCTTTATAAATAACGGACAATTGCCACCTGCCGACGCGGTAAGGATTGAGGAAATGATCAATTACTTTAATTACAACCTTGCCGGCCCAACCAATAACGAACCGGTAGCCATACATACCGAACTGTCATTTGCACCATGGAATCCAAAACATCGTTTATTGCGCATTGGTTTAAAAGCTAAAACAATAGCTACCGAAAAGCTACCGGCATCAAACCTGGTGTTTTTGATAGATGTATCCGGGTCTATGAATTCGGCAAATAAGCTGCCTCTTGTAAAATCTTCGCTTAAAATGCTGGTTGACCAATTAAGGCCACAGGATAAAGTAGCGCTGGTGGTGTATGCAGGTGCCGCAGGTGTTGTATTACCAGCTACCGCAGGCAACAAAAAAGAAACTATTAATAACGCTATAGACAATTTAGAAGCGGGCGGCTCAACCGCTGGTGGTGCAGGTATAAAGCTTGCTTACCAGATAGCTGCCGAAAACCTGATAAAGGGCGGAAATAACCGTATAGTGCTGGCTACCGATGGCGATTTTAATGTAGGTGCATCAAGCGATGATGACATGGAGAAATTGATAGAAAAGAAACGCGAAAGCGGTATTTTTCTGTCGGTGTTAGGTTATGGAATGGGGAACTATAAGGATAGCAAAATGGAAACCCTTGCCGATAAAGGCAATGGTAACTATGCCTACATTGATAATATTACCGAGGCCCGCAAAACATTTGTAAATGAATTTGGCGGCACCTTGTTCACTGTTGCTAAAGATGTAAAGCTGCAGATAGAATTTAACCCTGCCAAAGTACAAGCTTATCGGTTGCTGGGTTATGAGAACCGGATGTTGAACAAAGAAGATTTTAACAACGATAAAAAAGATGCCGGCGATATGGGCAGCGGCCACACTGTTACTGCCTTTTATGAAATTGTACCTGCCGGCATTAAGGATGATTATATGGTTAGTGTTGATGCGCTTAAATACCAAAAAAATGATAGCAAGCCGGTAGCTACATCAGGATCAGCAGAAATGATGACCATTAAATTCAGATACAAAGAACCCGTTTCATCAAAAAGCAAACTAAGCCAGGTTACGGTTATGGATACCCCTAAAGATTTTAACGCCACAACAGCCGATTTTAAATTTGCATCGGCTGTTGCAGAATTTGGTATGCTGCTGCGCGATTCAAAATTCAAACAGCACTCCACCTACAAACATGCTATTGCCACAGCCCGTGCAGGCAAGGGCAACGATGTTGAAGGTTACCGGTCTGAGTTTATACGCCTGGCAGAAAGCGCAAGACTGATGAGCAAAACCGCCCTTGCGAAAATTGAAGAGGAGGAATAACTATGTCATGGTGAGCCTGTCGAACCATTGGCGGACTATCCCCGCACGTCCTTCGACAGGCTCAGGATGACCCTTAATATATTAACTATCAATAACATGTCATTGCGAGCGATAGCGTGGCAATCTCGTCGAATGCTGAGCGTTTATGCATTAGCTACGAGATTATTAATGAGTTTGATTTTTCTTTATGGAATTAATGAGCTCCCTACGGTCGGTTGTCCACGTCGTTCCTCCTTACAGCAATGACACTTTTTACAAATTCCTATTAAACCTCACTAAATGCCTGCAGGTACTTGTCAATATAGGCCTGCTTTGATTTGGATTTGTATTGCATTATAAACCGTGGATGCTCCAGCGCTACTATCTTATTGAAAAATCCATGTTCATCGTTCAGCTTTTTAATAAACTTTTCGTTCTGGCCTGTACCAAAACAAAAACAAGTATCGGTGTAAACGCCTAAGGCTATTTGCTTTTGTATATTATCAATAATAAAAGGCGTTACTGTGGTGCAAAGCGCCTTGCTATCGTAATAGTTGTAATTCTTCTCTTTACCTTTTATATCAATAGTAGTAAAGCCAAGCGGACTAAGAGAATTAATATAGATCTTTTTGTAAAATGCCTCTACCCCGCCATAAGCGTTTATCACCTCATATACATATACCGACGACGGTTCATGCGCAATTTTGCCTTCATAGTTGATGTGACATTCAGACTGTAACCGCTTAGGATCTGTAAAGGGGATACCGGTTAACCCACCACCAAACCTGCCGGGATTAATGCCCAGGATAATGTGCCGTTTGTTTTCGTCGCTGTAATACTTGCGGTAAAACTCCTCGGAGATCCGCATGGCCTGTTCCTCTTCTTTAAACGGGTTCATGATACGGATGCCAGCCGGCAGCTCGGGTCCGGTATATTCCAGTTGCTTGTTGAAATTGATTACTTTATCGGCGAAGGTCATAAGGGTTGTGAGATTAAGCCATCGGCTTTTGTCCAAAAATTTTACTTAGCATTTCGTACAGTTCCGGGTGTTTGGTTTGGAACTGATCAGGCTTTTCAAAGAAGTATTCAGATACTACCGCGAAAAATTCGGCTTCGTTAGTGGTGGCATATAGGTCAATGTCGGAGTGGCCGGCTTCAATTTTATGTATCTCCTGATGCATCATTTTCACCCAGGGGGCAGTATACTCATGCGTCAGAAAGCCTTCAGGTATACCGTCTGTAGCGCCATCGACTTTGTCAAGCAGATGTACAAATTCATGAATACCTGTATTTTCTTTGCCGGAGTTTTTGGAAAAACCTTTTACCAGCGCATTGCGCGATAGTATCATCTGCCCGTTCATATAACCACTGCCTACCATCCCCATAATGTTACGGTCTTCACCACCTTCAAACTGAAATTCACTGTCAAAAGTATCAGGGTATAAAAGTACATTGGTAACATTGCGGTATGTCCAGTCCTTAAAGCCAAAAATGGGTATCACCGCGCTTGATGCCACCATAATACGGTCGGCATCGTCAATCTCTAAACCTACGCCTTCAATGCGTACATCTTTCAAAAAGGCTTGTATCTTTTGCTCAAATACCATTTTATCCGCATCATTTAGGTTAGTATAGTAACCGATATGCTGGGTAAGCAACGGTCTTAATAAAGGTGTAGGCCACTGTACTGCCGGTTTCTTCTCCCGATTAAAGAAGTAAATGAAAACAAGTACAATAATAGCGAATGCAAGTATTAACATGGCAGTTTAATAACTATATTGTGGATTATAAATGAATAATTATACTTACAACAATAAGCAAATAGAATTAATAAAGTACATTATTAATAATCCTCCAATTAAAATATGGTATAATTTCCTATCATACGTTTTTGAGTATGACTCTCAATATATTGGTATTTATTGCACATCTCGAAGGGCTGCAAGTATAAATGAATCTGACGAAGCAATAATTGCAACTGTAG
This sequence comes from Mucilaginibacter sp., assembly GCF_041660805.1. Classification (GTDB taxonomy): domain Bacteria; phylum Bacteroidota; class Bacteroidia; order Sphingobacteriales; family Sphingobacteriaceae; genus Mucilaginibacter. The sequence goes on from NZ_JBAZVP010000011.1 coordinate 146,361, forward strand.
ATTTAACACACGGGAATTTTGTCCCGACTGGATATGAGCAGATATGCGAACACAAACCGATAATCGAAGCACATATTGTTAGATCTTTCCTTTATTTCACGACCTATACTCGTTATTCTTCTTCTGAAATGTTTTTTAGACGCTTAAAATATTGGATTAAAAGGATATTCATACTCAAGACTGAACCAGTTGAAGAACTAACTGTTAAAACTGTTGGCGAACATCAAGAAATATCATGTAGTCCTGACTCACCGGAAGCAAAGTTAGCTAATAATGAAAACGCGAATCTGATTGATAAAGGTTTACTTTTAAAGATAGGCGACGTTTATTTACCCGCGTATATTAATTGGAATAGTTATGGATTCCCCATTTTTGATAATAAGTATTTTTATACAAAGGATGAATTAAGTGAGGATCTTAAAATAGTTAAGCTGATTAAGATTATTTAAAATTTGACCCTGTAGCGTAGCCTGTGGTGTTAACTTACGGCAGTTGGAACCTTCCCCTACACGTTACAGGGATCGCGGGCGATGCTATTTAAACAAAAGACGAATAGCGGTGAGTAAACCCATCGCTATTCGTCTTTTGTTCTTTATCTTTTCGTACTTCTCCCGAAAACTATATCATCATCCTTACCGGTTCTTCCAGTAATGATTTTAATGTTTGCAGGAATGCAGCACCAGTTGCGCCATCAACCACACGGTGATCGCAGCTTAGGGTTACTTTCATAACATTGCCCGGTACTACAGCGCCATTTTTAACAACCGGCACTTGTGCTATACCGCTAACGGCCAAAATACAAGCGTTTGGTGTGTTAATAATAGCAGTGAACTCATCAACACCAAACATACCTAAGTTTGATATGGTGAAGGTTGAGCCCTCCATTTCTGCTGGTTGTAATTTTTTAGCTTTTGCTTTACCGGCAAATTCTTTTACTTCGGTAGAGATATGGCTTAGTGATTTGCCATCAGCAAACTTAATTACCGGTACCAATAAACCTTCATCAACCGCTACGGCAACACCAATGTGCACATGCTCGTTGGTGCGGATCTTATCGCCAAGGAATGATGAGTTAATAGCAGGGTGTTGTTTTAAGGCAACCGCGCAAGCTTTTAATACAAAATCATTAAATGATATTTTAACCGGTGCAACCTCGTTCATTTTGTTACGGGCAGCAATTGCCTGGTCCATATCTATTGACATGGTAACGTAGAAGTGAGGTGCGGTAAACAGGCTTTCAGATAACCTACGGCTGATAGCTTTACGCATTTGCGTAACATTTCTTTCCGTAAATTTCTCTTCGCCTGTATAAGTTGGCAATACAACCGGTGCTTTTTCAGCAGGAGCAGCAGCTGTTCCTTCTTGAGGTTTAGCGGTTTCTGCAGGTTTTGCAGATGGTGTAAAGCTTTCTATATCTTTTTTGATGATGCGGCCGCCATCAGCGCTGCCTTTTACATCATTTAAGTTAATGCCTTTATCTTTAGCAATTTTACGTGCTAACGGCGATGCTTTAACGCGGCTGTCATCTTCGGTTGAACCGGTAGCAACAGCGGTTGGCGCAGCGTCAGACGTTGCAGCAGGTGCAGTTTCTTTTGCTTCAGCAGCAGGAGTTTCTTCCGCTGTACCATCAGCTCCGTCAGCATTATCTAACAGTGGCTGTATATCAGTACCTTCTTTACCCACAATGGCTATAATGCCATTAACTTGGGCAGCTTCGCCTTCTTTAACGCCTATGTATAAAAGTGTACCTTCTTCATAACCCACAACTTCCATGGTAGCCTTATCAGTTGCCACATCAGCTAATGCATCATCAGATTTTACTTTATCGCCAACTTTAAAGTACCATTTTTCAATGGTGCCTTCAGTCATGGTATCGCTAAGCAATGGCATACGGATAACCGCGGCCGGGATGCTTGAAAGATCAACTTTAGGTTTTGCAGCAGCCGGTGCAGCTGCAGGTTTTTTATCTTCGGCCGGTGCCGGTTTTTCTTCAGCGACTGGTTTTTCTTCAGTTTTTGCAGGGGCAGCAGCTCCTTCTAAAGCGGCTTTATAGTCTTCGCCCTCTTTACCTAAAATGGCAATAACGGCATCAACCGGAACAGCGTTACCTTCTTCAACACCTATATAAAGTACGGTGCCGTCCTGGTACGATTCAAAATCCATAGTGGCTTTATCAGTTTCTATCTCGGCCAAAACATCGCCCGATTTTACCTTGTCGCCAACTTTTTTATGCCATTTAGCCAATACCCCTTCGGTCATGGTATCGCTCATTTTAGGCATTTTAACTACTTCAGCCATACAATAATGTGATGAATTTTGTTAATATTTATAAATATAGGAATATTAGTCGCGTATGTAAGGATAATCCTTTTGTACATATACATCAGTATAAAGTTCTGACGCATCCGGCCACGGAGATTCTTCAGCGAATTTCACTGACTCATCAACCTGTGCTTTTATCTTGGCTTCAATTTCTTCAAACCATTTGTCATCAGCATAACCTTCTTTTTGTATAGTTAGCTTTACTGTTTCAATAGGATCTTTTGCTTTATAGCTTTCCAGCTCCTCTTTGGTACGATACTTTTGCGGATCGCTCATTGAGTGGCCTTTATAGCGGTAGGTACGCATCTCCAAAAAGGTTGGGCCTTCGCCGCGGCGTGCGCGTGCTATAGCTTCGTCCATTGCGTTATGCACTGCCACAGGATCCATACCATCAACAGGTGATGAAGGGATACCGTAAGGCAATCCTAATTTATAAATATCAGTTTGTATAGTGGTACGCTCTACAGATGTACCCATGGCGTAGCCATTGTTCTCGCAAACAAATATTACAGGCAGTTTCCAAAGCGCTGCCATATTAAAGGTTTCTGTTAAGGCACCCTGGCGTACGGCACCATCACCCATGTAGGCAATGTTCACATTGTCTGTCCCTTTATACTGCTCGGCAAAGGCTATACCTGCACCCATAGGTATCTGGCCGCCTACAATACCATGCCCGCCATAAAAATGGTTTTCCTTGTCAAACATGTGCATAGAACCACCCTTGCCTTTTGAGCAACCGGTTGCTTTACCATACAATTCGGCCATTACAGCATTTGGAGTTGTGCCTTTGGCTAAAGCATGTGCATGGTCACGATAAGCGGTGATCATACTGTCTTCATGCCTCATAACAGACATAGCACCGGCTAACACCGCTTCCTGCCCAATATAAAGGTGACAAAATCCGCGGATCTTTTGCTGACCATATAACTGACCAGCTTTTTCTTCAAACTTCCGCATTAAAAGCATAGACTCATACCACATCAGGTAGGTCTCTTTATTTATTTCGATTGAACTCATTTATTAAAAACAATTCTAAGAGAAAGTGCAAATCTAATTATATCCTGCAAATAACCGAAACTGCAACGAATTTGTTGTAAAGAATTATTTAATAAGAATTCAGGGCTTTTTTGCCACTAAAGCCTGATTTTCTGAAAAGCGAAATTTCATTTGGATACTTGACAAATTGTGTTGGTTATATGGTTGTAAAAAGCCCCCGATACGCAATTTTCTTTTTAAAAAAATACTTCAAAAAAGTATAATTATCGCCTGGCAATATTACATAAATTGAAATATAACGCTTATAAACCAATTGGTTTATTATTTAACCCAACCGGGATTCAGATTATTTAACCCAACCGGGATTCAGATAAAGTATGGTCAAGACAAGAACGATAAATAAACACTCTGCTCAATTTTAATGTTTATCCCAGCAGAAAATCACCTGGTAAAATTCGTCTGGATTTACGCCCCACCCATAGTCCTACGAAAAATAAATTCACCTGTTGAAAATTTTGCACAATAAATTCACTTATGCGATAGTTTTAGTTAACAATGGTTAATATTATTAAGCTTACAGAACATGAAAAAAATTTCATGTTTAATTTGGAGGTTTCAATATAATATATAGATTTGTATTCAACAATAGACACACTGTCCAATTTAATATACACTTGTTGTCCTAATTACAACAATTAAAGAGATTAAATGAAGAAAATCACACTTGCTATTGCATTGTTCCTGAGCGTTTTAGCTGCAAAGGCACAAACAAAAACTATTCCAACTCCAGCGGCCGAAAGCACGGAGCAAGAGAGTTTAGCAAAAGATTACTTATCACAGATAATGGGTGTTGCAATGTCTGCGACATCAAACATGAAACTTTTTCATTTTGTATACGATTGGATAGGCACCCCTTACCGTTTTGGCGGTAGCTCAAGAAAAGGGATTGACTGTTCTGCATTCACCAAGCAATTATACAGCGAAGTGTTTAATACTACTATCCGCCGCAGCTCGCGTGATATTTTTAGCATGGTTAGCCCTGTTAGTAAGGATGACTTGAAAGAAGGCGACCTGGTTTTCTTTAAAATACACAGCCGCAGCATATCACACGTTGGAATTTACTTAGGTAACAACAGGTTTGCGCATGCATCTTCAAAAGGTGTTGCCATATCAAGCCTTGATGATGCTTATTACAGCCGCTTTTTTTACAAAGGGGGCCGCATGCTGGAATCATTTAAAAATGAGCTTTCCGCATCTTCCGAAACGGACGAAGAACCATCGAACTAACTACAAACCTAAATTAATATATAAAACCTCTCATGCTCATGAGAGGTTTTTTTATGCTTATTGCTATTTCATCAATATTTAATTGGTGAAATAGACAGTACATAAACGGGCCAATTAAATTATATAAAACAAGATGGTTATGCTATGTTTTATACAAAGTGGAAATGCCCGTACAGATAAATTAAGCTTCGTCTTTAGTATCGCGTACCAGGCTGATGCCGGTAAAAAAGAAGATAATAGATATCAATCCTACTACTATTAATGTGGTAGCCGCACCCGTATGCTGAATGATCTGCACACCTGTGTAAATTAATCCTATAATACCTAACACGGTAAGTATAGCTCCGAAAGTACGTTTTAAGTTCATATTGTATTAATAAGTTATTGTTGTTAAATGGTTTACACATTAACCAATATAGCACGGCTTTGTTTTATTGATTACCCGCCTAAGAAAAAACTATCATTTTCTGGTAAATTTTGGCAGTGAGATATAACGTTAGGCAATTAATTACGTTAATATATATGTAAGTGCAAAACACTTACATTGTGATAAGGTTTAGGTTGAAAGTCCCCGGGCAGCGAGTGCCTGGGGCTTTTATTTTTTAGTCTGTTTGCACATCATCCCCCTTTTTTACTCATATTCGTTCTTTTGGAATTGAAATTTAAGCATGAGTGATATAAAAGAAAAGCTGTACCAGTTATGCATAGCCTATGTACAAAGCCGTATGAAGGCATCAGAAGAAGCAATTGCCGAGGCACAGCAGGCGGCTAATAATGACACCAAAAGCAGCGCCGGCGACAAGTACGAAACCGGCCGTGAAATGGCCCAGCAGGAAACCAACCGGAACTTAGCACAGTTAAACGAGGCCAATAAGTTAATGGTAGTACTTAACCAGTTAAGCATTAAAAGCACATCTCAGAGAGCCGAACCCGGCAGCCTTGTAATAACCAACAACGGCAATTTTTACATTTCAATAAGTGCAGGAATTTTAGAATTAGACGGCAAAAGCTACTTCGCGGTATCGCCGGCATCCCCAATTGGTATAAAACTAAAAGGAATGCGGGCGGGCGATGAATTTATTTTAAATGGAAAAAATTATCAAATACAGTCAATTCAGTAAAAATCGGTGTGCTATTTGTGTGAAAATTAAAAATAAACGGTATAGTTTAATAAATTAATGTACAAGTGATTAATATCTATTCTATATTTGATGTAAACAATAAAAAAAATGCCAGGCATTTGGCATACTAAACTAATTTTTTGATGAACATATTCGTAGGAAGCCTTCCTTACTCTTTAGAGGAAGCAGATTTGAAAGAGCTTTTTGAAGCTTATGGTGAAGTAACCACCGTTAAAATTATTATGGACAGAGAGTCTGGCAGAAGCAAAGGCTTTGGATTTGTTGAAATGTCAGATGACGAAGCTGCTCAAAAAGCAATTTCTGGCTTAAACGGATCAGAAGTTAGCGGCCGTTCAATAGCTGTTAGTCAGGCTGAGGACAAAAAACCTGGCGATCGCAGAAGCAGCGGTGGCGGTGGTGGTTACGGAGGCGGCAACCGCGGTGGCGGTGGCGGCGGCTATTCAAGAGACAGCAGAGGTGGCGGCGGTGGCGGCTACTCAAAAGATAACAACAGAGGCGGCGGCGGCGGAAGTCGCTGGTAATCTGTTACCAGGCTTAAATCAAAACACCGGTCACCACGGTGTTTTGATTTAGTTTTGTTTATACGCTCTCAAATAGCTTGTCAGCGTGTTTTTCTATATGCAATAATTAAAATTGCTAAATCTCTTCCTATAGGTATTCTTCTACCTGTCACTGTATATCATTATATTTCTTTTAATCTCATAACTGAAGGCATAGGCTGTGCTTATCAATAGCTACCCATACTATGGATCAGTCCAAAAGTTCAGGGATAAGATACTTAAGCATATAATTTAGCAAGCCTAAGAAGAAATAGTATCTCTTACTCCTCTTAAAATAGTTTTAAAAGCGTTGACCTTAGCGTTGAAGATTCTGCGGAAGCATTGGTGCTCCTGTTGGCGAAGAAATTTAAGATAGATTCGTTCGCCCGCTGGCTAACCTCTCTGTCCGGATATCAGTGTTTACTTCACTTTCTGGTTTTTGTATTTAGTGTTTTATAAAAACGTCAATAAAAAGACCCAAAAGTGTTGCCGAAATAAAAAATGTAAGCATTCCTAATACATATGAAATAAGTGCTTTTAGATAATTTACCACTTTCTTTTGATTAAAAAATTGCCCGATTGCCCAAGTACAATATGTTAAACCTATCATCCCTGAAATTTTCATTAAATTCAGTTTTGTTAATCCTTCAAAAAGTGCAAAAACAGAAAATATCAGCATTCCCATTCCCATCACAAAACATAATAGAATTAATATTTCAAAAAAATTATAATCATACTTTCTGTAAAAAAGCTTAGCCCAAAAGGCAATATATACCCCCATTATAATATTTGCATAACCATAATGGTTTTGAACCCAATTGAAAATTAGGGTTGTTGCAGATTGTTTTGTGCCATTAAAATTAACATACCCTTCTTCAATATGAAATAAATTATTTATCACTGTATATATCAATGAGGTTATTATGATAAATATTATTGGTTTTACAAGCCTGCTTCTGTCCTCTGTGATAAATTCCCTTACATTTTGACCAGGCCTGATCAACAATTCTTTTATGGTATAAAATATGCCCTTTTCAAAATGTAAAATATGCCACATTTCGTGTAATAAATAGTGTTTGTCAACTCTTTTAATTTGTACAGGTTGACCACAATTGCCACAAAAATTGTTGTCGACTGTATTATCGCAGTTTTTGCAATTCATCGTATTAGTAAGCATAAAGGTTATAAATTATTAGGATAGGAGGCCTTATTTACCATTACCGATTTTTTAATGAAAATCAAACAAAAGTTATTTACTCAAAAGTCAATACAAAAATATTTTCAAAGACTACACTATAGTGTAAATTTACTCTCAGTATCGTGCAAATGAAAAATCACATTAATTCAAGCCTGCTTACCAAGAATAACTTAGGGAAAATATCAGAAGAGGACCGTTTTGAACAGAAAGATTATCTGGAGGCCGTAAAATCGTTTGCGAGATTAACGTACGAAAGCGTGTACATAATTAACTATGAAAATATGTCTTTTGAGTACGTTTCAGAAAATCCGTTATTTCTATGTGGATATTCACCCGAAGAAGTGCTGAATTTAGGCTATGAGTTTTATTTTAAAAATGTTCCTGAAAGTGATTTGGAAATGTTAAACCTGATAAATGAAGCAGGATTTGATTTCTTTAAAAGGTTGCCAGGTGATGAGAAAAAGAAGTATAGCATAAGTTATGATTTCCATTTGGTGAATAAAAATGGCAAGCATATTCTTATTAATCATAAACTTACTCCATTGTTTCTAACAAGTGATAAAAAGATGTGGAAAGCAATGTGCATCGTTTCTATTTCGCATCATAAAAATGCCGGCAATATTTGTATATACAAACAAGGCTCTGATGAAATATGGAAACTGGATCTAAGCAACAATGTTTGGCGTAAATCAGAGAAACCAAAACTCACGAAAAGGGAAATAGAAATACTGCACCTATACGCACAAGGGTTAACGATCAACCAAATTGCGGAAAAGATATTTGTTGCTCCTGATACAGTTAAGTACTACAGAAGGCGAATTTTTGAGCGTTTGGAGGTAAGTAATATAATAGAGGCGCTTTCTTATGCCGTTAACAGTAAGATTATTTGATCATATCTCTCACGATTTTTGGGTATATGCCTGATTTCCATGGCAATAACAGGTCTTTTGTTATTGATCCGAAATGCTACATTATTTAAAGGGATAGCTCCGCATGGTGTGGTAAAATTCAATCGCAACAAAACATAGCGGCATCTAATAGGTTGTATTACAAAATTATAAGCTAACAATTGACGCTTAAAGTAAAAAAGTCTAATCTATCCTCACAGATGTTGAAGGCCTTTCATACTTTTTATTATTTTTGTCAAAAATCCAGATACAATGAGCGAACTCATTAAGAAACAAGTGAATGATGCAAAAGCTTTAATGGACAAAGCAATTGCCCACGCAGATAGCGAATTAAATAAGATCCGTGCAGGCAAGGCAAGTCCAAGCATGTTGGATGATATTATGGTAGATTATTACGGCTCACCTACACCTTTAAGCCAGGTAGGTAGCGTTAATACACCAGATGCCCGTACCATTGTGGTGCAACCCTGGGAAAAATCATTACTTGCACCAATTGAAAAAGCTATTAAAGAAGCTAACCTTGGTATTAACCCTCAAAACGATGGTATAATTATCCGTATTAATGTACCACCTTTAACAGAAGAGCGCCGTCGCGAATTGGCGAAAAAGGCTAAGGCAGAGGCCGAAACCGGTAAAATAGCCGTTCGTAACATTCGTAAGGATGCGAACGAGAAGATCAAAAAATTAAAAACCGAAGGCGTTTCTGAAGATGAAATTAAAGTTGGCGAAGCCGAAGTGCAAAAACTTACTGATGCATACATCATAAAAGTTGATCAGCTTTCAGATGCTAAGGAAAAAGATATTATGACTGTTTAAGCAATTAAACAACGCTTAAGTTTAAAAGAGGGATGGCCGCAAGGTGCATCCCTCTTTTTATTGATCAATAAGGGACAAAAAAAATCTTTGTGATTATAACCCTTTTACTTATAAGAAAGACACAAAATATTGTGTCTCTACGGTTATATCTGCTTTGTGTACTTTGTGAAAAATCTTTGTGACCTTTGTGGTTAATACCCCTACCCATTTGAGATTAAATATCATCTAACTAACATAAATCAATAAAACTGTTTGAAAATTAAAAATCAATTTATAATATTGCGTAATTGATTACGTAATTGACATTACATTATGGAGTTTTATAATAAAGTAGGTAAAATGGCGCTGGGCAGCAGGCTGCGCAGATTAAGTGAGCTGGTTACAGACCAGGCAGGCAAGGTTTATGAACTATATAATATTGATATGAACCCTAAGTGGTTCCCGGTGTTTTATGCGCTGGCGGCAGGTGAGGACAAATCAATTATGCAAATAGCACAGGAGATAAGTCATTCGCACCCATCAGTTAGCACCATTGTAAAAGAGATGGTAAAACATGGGGTAGCGCAAGAGATCCCTAATAAAGCAGATGGGCGTAAAAACTATATCAGGCTAACAGACAAAGGCAGGGAGATAAATGAGCGGATACAGGTACAGTATACGGATGTGAATTCGGCTATTGAAAATGCGTTGAACGAAACGCAATACAATATTTGGAAGGCCATTGAAGAATGGGAGTTTCTGCTGGAACAAAAAAGCTTACTCAACCGGGTGAAGGATGAAAAGAAACAACGCGAAAGTACTGATGTGGAGATAATAAATTATGAACCAAAATACCAAACCGCTTTTAAGCAACTGAATGAAGAGTGGATCACCACCTGGTTCAAAATGGAAGAAGCGGACTATAAATCATTAGACCATCCGGATGAATATATTTTAAATAAAGGCGGCCACATCCTCATCGCTTTATACAACAACGAACCGGTTGGCACCTGCGCACTTATTAAAATGGATAACAATATGTATGAGCTGGCTAAAATGGCTGTATCGCCAAAGGCGAAAGGCAAAGGCATTGGTTATCTGCTGGGCAAAGCCAGTATAGCTAAGGCTAAACAAATGGGAGCAACTAAATTGTACCTGGAGAGCAACACCATTCTTAAACCGGCAATAACGCTGTACCATAAGTTAGGGTTTAAAAAGGTTACCGGCATCCCTTCGCCGTATGAGCGGTGTAATATTCAAATGGAACTGAATATATAAAAATAAACTTCAAGGGGCCATGCAGAAAACTACAAGGCCCACAGAGATCGTGACGGCTTAAATTACCACCCCATATTTATTTTTTTATGGGCTCTGTGATTATCATAACATAAAGGCTTTGTGCCCTTTGTGGTTAAAACACCTGTTATCAATAACCCTATTGTCAAATTAAAGGGAATGAGCTGCTTAGCCATTCCCTTTTTTTATTTTTGTGGCCGAACATGAAAATACTTTTGTCATATCTAACCAAACATCGCTGGGTTGTTGTCCTGGCGTTGTTTTTAGCCGGAATGAATATAGGCTTCTCTTTGCTTGACCCTTATATTACTGGTCGCATTGTAGATAATTTTATCGAAAAATACAAAACGCTTTCACATGACGAGTACATGTATGGCGTGTTAAAACTGGTAGGGCTTGCTATCGGGGTGGCGATGGTATCGCGTATAGCCAAAAATTTCCAGGATTATTTTACCAATATCATCACCCAAAAAGTAGGTGCAGAAATGTATGCCGATGGATTAAAGCACTCGCTTGAACTCCCCTACCAGGTGTTTGAAGATCAGCGCAGCGGCGAAACCTTAGGCATACTGCAAAAGGTACGTTTAGATTGCGAAAAGTTCATTACCTCGTTCATCAGCATATTGTTTGTGAGCTTGATAGGTATGGTTTTCGTGATTGTTTACTCGGCCACAGTGAGTTACCAGGTAACCCTGGTTTACTTTGCAGCCATACCGGTTATCACATTTGTGAGTATGGCCATGAGCCGCAAAATTAAGCGCATCCAAAAAAGCATTGTATCAGAAACTACAGCGCTTGCAGGTTCAACTACAGAATCATTAAGAAACATTGAGCTGATAAAAAGTTTGGGGTTGGCAAAGCAGGAAATAAAACGCTTAAATACTACCACCTACAAGATCCTTGATCTGGAGCTAAAGAAAGTAAAATATGTACGCAGCATGAGCTTTGTGCAGGGCACAACCGTAAACTTTGTACGCAGTGTTATGGTGGTTGTTTTATTACTGCTGATATTTAAAGAAACAATTTCTCCCGGGCAATATTTTAGCTTTTTGTTTTACTCTTTCTTTTTGTTTAACCCGTTACAGGAACTGGGTAATGTAATACTAAGCTGGCGCGAGGCCGAAGTTTCTTTAGGGAACTTCAAGAATATTTTGAATATCCCGATAGATAAAAAGCCCGAGAAACCGGTATTATTAGAAAAGGTAAATATGTTAACCTTTAGCGACGTAAGCTTTAAGCACTTAACCGCTAACCGTAACGCCCTAAATAACATCAGCTTTGAAACTTATAGCGGACAAACCATTGCCTTCGTAGGTCCGTCAGGGTCGGGCAAAACCACATTGGTTAAATTACTGGTTGGTTTATATCAGCCATTACAGGGCGATATTTTATATAACAATACCCTGAGCAAAGAGATCGATCTTGATCAGCTGCGCGAAAAAATAGGTTTTGTAACACAGGATACGCAATTATTCTCGGGCACTATCCGCGAGAACCTGCTGTTTGTTCGGCCTGACGCTACAGATGAGGATTGCATGAACGTATTGCAGCGTGCCGCTTGCCAAACCCTGCTTGCCCGTGCCGATAAAGGTTTAGATACCGTAATTGGCGAAGGCGGCGTAAAGGTATCAGGCGGCGAAAAACAACGCCTATCTATAGCCCGTGCATTACTGCGCAAACCGGATATTTTGGTGTTTGACGAGGCAACCTCTTCACTTGATTCCATAACCGAAGAAGAGATCACTGATACTATTCGTGATGTATCTGTACTGAATGATCATATCACCATATTGATAGCGCACAGGTTATCAACTATTATGCATGCCGACAGGATATTTGTATTGGAGAAAGGCAACATTGTAGAATCAGGCAAACACCATGATCTGATAGACCAAAAAGGCCTATACTATGCTATGTGGAGGCAACAAATTGGCGAGAAGCATACGGTAGATGCATAACACTATTACTGTCATTGCCACGTCGATACGCTCCTCGCAATGACAATTCTTAATTAACCAAAAAGCCCTGCTGAAAGTATTTCAGCAGGGCTTTTATGTCGTATAACTTATTTTACCAGCGTACCGATAGGTTCGCCCTGAGCAATTTTCATGAAGTTGCCGGGCTTGTTCATATCAAATACTATAATAGGCAGTTTATTTTCCTGGCATAGCGTGATGGCAGTCATATCCATCACATTTAAGCCCTTGTCATATACTTCCTGAAAGGAGATCTCGTCATAACGGGTAGCAGCCGGGTCCTTCTCCGGGTCGGCGGTATAAATACCATCAACACGGGTTCCCTTTAATACCACATCGGCTTTTATTTCAATAGCACGTAATGATGCCGCGGTATCAGTTGTAAAATATGGGTTACCGGTACCGGCGCCAAATATTACAATTTTACCAACCTCTAAATGGTGCATAGCACGGCGGCGGATGTAAGGCTCACAGATCTGCTCCATTTTAATGGCCGATTGCAGGCGGGTTTCCACCCCAATGCTTTCTAACGCGTTTTGCAAAGCCATACAGTTAATAACAGTGGCCAGCATGCCCATATAGTCGGCTTGTGCACGTTCCATACCAGATTTCTCGGCACTCAGGCCCCTGAAAATATTACCTCCGCCAACAACGATGGCTATTTCCATGCCGGCATCTTTCACATTTTTAATGTCATGCGCGTACTGCAAAACCTGGTTGTTATCAATGCCGTATTGCCTTTGTCCCATCAGGGATTCGCCGCTAAGCTTCAGTAAAATTCTTTTGTATTTCATGTATAAGGAAGATTTGCCAAAAATAGCTAATAATTGGCATTGTTAAAATTTTATGTAGTCCTCGTTAAAAAATTCCCCGCAAGTATGGTTTGCTGCACTTCAAAGGCACTATTAAATACTACCAGATCGGCATCAAAGCCTGCTTTAATTTGCCCCTTGTTAACTTTTTTGGCTAACTGTGCCGGGTATAATGTTGCCATGTTTACGGCTTCGGCTAATTCAATACCTACCCGCTCAACACAATTTTGTACTGCTTTTAGCATGGTAAGGCATGAGCCAGACAACGTACCATCGGGCATTACATATCTGTCGCCAGTAAACTGGTGCTGATAGGTGCCTACAGTTGCAGCGGTAACGGCATCGGTAATTAAAAAGAGTTTATCGCCCAGTTCGCGTTTAGCCAAGCGGATCATCGCAAAATCAACATGGATGCCATCAGCCACAATACTGGTGTAAGGCTTTTCCTCGAATATAGCCGGGATATACCCCGGTTCGCGGTGATGCATTTGCGGCATAGCGTTAAACAAATGCGTAACTGCCGGTATTGGCTTATTTAAAAACGCTTTACCCTGCTCATACGTAGCATTGCTATGGCCCGACGACAGAATAATACCCTGCCCATGCAGATAATCTATCACTTCCTGATCCTGCAGCTCGGGCGCTATGGTCATCATGCTGATAACACCGTCTGCCTGCTCAACCCAGCTTTTCACTTCGGCAAGGGTGGCCTTCTTTATGTATTTATCAGGATGCGCGCCTTTTTTAGCCGGATTAAGGTATGGGCCTTCCAGATGTAAGCCCCAAAAGTTCCCTCTCGCTTTTGAGCGGTATTCTTTAGCCGCTGCTATGCCTGTCTCAACAATTTCATTTGTGTTTGTGCCGATGGTGGCAAAAAAGCCTATGGTTCCCTGGTTTAGCAGGTCATCTTCCATCCGTTGCAGGGCTGCAACTTCGGGTGTGCCGGCAAATAGTTTGCCGCCGCTTCCATATATCTGCAGATCGATAAAACCCGGTGCAAGGTAAGCACCGTGAAGGTCTTTCTTTTCAGCATCCGCAGGGATAGCTGTATCGTCAATAATTGTTTTGATATGGCTGCCATCAATTAAAACGGCTTTGCCTTCGGTGATGGTACCGTTAGAAATAAGTTTAAGATTATGAAGTGCTGTTATCATATTTTAAACATTAAAGATTTTCAACGTACAGACACAATGATTGTGCCCTTAAAACTATCCGGCAAATAGACGCAAAATATCGCGGCTCTATTGCATTAACACTGCCCTGCAAATTAAAAATAGAAAGGGCAAAAAAAATCCCCCTCGTTAATAACGAGGGGGATAAAATATTTAAGCTCCTAAAGCTACCCGCTTAAATGCGGTAACGGTTAGGCCTTTATCAACCGTATCTAAAAACTGTGCAACAGATTTAGAAGAGTCTTTAACAAACTCCTGGTTAAGTAAAGTTGAATCTTTGTAGAATTTGTTCAGTTTACCGGCAGCGATTTTTTCAACCATTGCTTCTGGTTTACCTTCAGCACGGATCTGCTCTTTGGCAATTTCTGTTTCGCGCTCAATAGTAGTAGCGTCAACACCATCTTTGTCAATTGCAACAGGGTTCATGGCAGCAATTTGCATTGCAACGTCTTTACCTGCTTCGTCAGCACCGGCAACAGCTTTGCTTAAACCAACTAACACACCTAAACGGTAGTTACCATGTATGTAAGCAACAACTTTTTCGCCTTCAACTATCTCGTATTTAGATACGCCGATCTTTTCGCCAATTTTACCAGTTTTGTCAATGATAGCATCACCAATTTTAACACGGCTGTTTTCAACGTCGATCTCTAAGTTGTAAAGCTCTTCGATGCTTGCAGGTTTGCTTTGAACTGCAGCGTTTGCAATTTCATTAGCGAAAGCAACAAACTCGGCATTTTTAGCTACGAAATCAGTTTCGCAGTTAAGCTCAATAACAACACCGCGTTTGTAATCTTCAGAAGTACGTGCTATAACAACACCTTCGTTTGATTCGCGATCCTGGCGGCTTGCAGCAACCTTAGCGCCTTTTTTTCTTAAAAAATCAATAGCAGCTTCAAAGTCACCGTTGGTTTCTGTTAATGCTTTTTTGCAATCCATCATGCCCGCACCAGTTTGCTGGCGCAGTTTGTTTACATCTGATGCAGATATTTGTACTGTAGACATTTTTTTAGTTTTAAAAGTTGTAGATGTTACAAAGGTTGCAGATGTTACAAAGGATAACCCTTACAACTTCTGCAACCCTTACAACTAAATATTATTCTTCTGTTGAATCAGCAGCAGGAGCTTCTGTTTCAGCTTCAGCTGTTACATCTGCAGTCCTTTTTCTTTTGCCTTCGCCTGCAGAACGGTCTGGTGTTACTGCTTCAGGGGCATCAGCTTTTGCTTTAGCAGCAGCTGCTTCTTTCTCAGTTTCATCTTCTTTTTCGCGTTTGCGCTCATCTAAACCTTCTTCGATAGCTTTGATGATGATACCGGTGATCAATGAAATTGATTTGGTAGCATCGTCATTCGCCGGGATAGGGAAATCGATGTTTGAAGGATCAGAGTTTGTATCAACCATTGCAAATGTTGGTATGTTAAGCTTTAAAGCTTCAGATACCGCGATGTGCTCTTTCTTAACGTCGATCAGGAACAATGCAGCAGGTAAACGGTTAAGATCCGCAATACCACCTAACAAAGTTTCTAATTTGATACGCTCACGCTGTATCATCAATCTTTCTTTTTTAGAAAGGTTGCTGTAAGTACCGTCTTTAGTCAATTTATCGATGTTAGACATCTTTTTGATTGATTTACGTACGGTAGCAAAGTTGGTTAACATACCACCTAACCAACGCTCGGTGATATAAGGCATGTTTACGCTTTTTGCATATTCAGCTACGATATCTTTCGCTTGTTTCTTTGTTGCTACGAATAATACTTTACGACCTGATTTTACAATTTGTTTTATAGCTGCAGCAGCTTCTTCAACCTTTGATAAGGTTTTGTTTAAATCTATAATGTGGATACCGTTACGCTCCATGAAAATGTACTGTGACATTTTCGGGTCCCATTTGCGGGTAAGGTGACCAAAGTGTACACCTGCATCCAGTAAATCCTGATATGTTGTTCTTGCCATTGTTTGTGTCCTCCTTAAATTATCGTTTACTGAATTGGAATTTCTTACGTGCTTTCTTGCGACCTGGTTTCTTACGCTCAACCATACGGTCATCACGTGTCATTAAACCTTTAGCGCGCAGTGACGGTTTCTTTTCCGGGTCCAGTTCAACAATAGCTTTCGCGATAGCTAAACGAACAGCTTCTGCTTGTCCTTTTACACCACCACCTGCAACGTTTACTTTTACATCAAATTTACCTGCAGAACCTGAAACTTCAGTTGACTGCATAACGATGTATTGTAATGGTAAGGTAGGGAAGTACTCTTTGTAATCTTTACCGTTAACGGTAATGGTGCCTGTGCCATCATTTAAGTAGATGCGGGCAACTGCTGTTTTTCTTCTGCCTGAAGTGTTAGTTGTTGGCATTTTTCTTTTCTCCTTTTTAATTAAATGGTTGTTGGATTTTGAGCTGCATGAGGATGCTCTGCACCTGCGTAAACATGCAGGTTACCATAAATAGCACGGCCTAAACGATTTTTAGGTAACATACCACGTACGGCTTTTTCAATCACACGCTCAGGATGCTTTGCCATTAACTCTTTTGGAGAAATGAAACGCTGACCACCCGGGTAACCGGTGTAAGAAACATATTGCTTTTCGCTGAATTTGTTTCCGGTCAGTTTAACCTTGTCTGCATTGATAACAATTACATTATCTCCGCAGTCTACGTGTGGGGTGAACCCTGGCTTGTGCTTACCTCTGATCATCATTGCGATCTTAGTACACAAGCGCCCCAAAATCTCATTGTTTGCATCAACAACAACCCATTCTTTATTAACGGTTTTCTTGTTGGCTGAGACAGTTTTGTAACTTAACGTATTCACTTGCTTTAAATTAAATTTATTAAACGTATACTTTACCCCGTAATTACGGGACTGCAAAGATAGGCTTAATTGTTTAATCTACAAATGGTTTTTAGTTTTTATTGGATGAGTTTATTGGGCAGGTTACGAGAGTGCGGATTGGGTTGCCCGGATTACCTATCACATAGTTGACTCACCCGGTCTTTGCTTCGCCCGACCACCCTCTCTACACTGCGTGTAAAGAGGGTTAAAAGAAACCCCTCACCCTTGCTGCCTTACCATGTCATTACGAAATGCATGCATTCCTGTATCCTCGCTTTTCGCTTATACTGTGCAGACCTTAGCCACACGGATGGTATCCGCTACAATCGGATTCATCTATCGTACTTCTTATTAGCTATTGATTCAAAAATCTGTTTATTATCAGGATATCTGACACCCAAAAGTATATCTTCCCGACTCGGTCCAAATGTCTGCTTTCCTATGTTATAACTAATTAGACCTTCTCCTTTTTGAGTTAGGTATATAAGTTGCGGATAGTTAACCCGATTAATTATATATGTTCTAAATTTTATAAAAACGCCCTTTTTTAAACGGGTTTTCTTAATAACACCTGTATTAATGTCTTTCTCGTCATATGCACTATCCGCTTCTATTGTTGATTCAACCTGATAAATCTCTAATTTAGTTTTCCCTGGGCGCGTCCATCGACTTATTTGATTTACACCAATCTTCCACTTAAAAAACTTAAACTCTGACAGCTTCATATTAGCATATCTGTCAAAAATCTTCAAATTGCGCTTACCTACCTCATCAATGGAAACACCATGCTCGTTATTTAAAATAAACCTGTCATTTTTCAGATCCCTTTTTAACATAAGTGTATCGGTGTCGTTTAACCAAAGGCTTATTATTAGAAATAGCAATTTCATGGATTTATATTTAGTTTGATCTACCTCTTCTCCACCCTATCATAAAATCCGCCGAATGAATTATTCTTTACGGCATCTTCATTAAAGAAATCACCGGGGAAACCTAATTCAAACTTACTGGCGTCATCAAGCTTTTGGATCTGTTCCGGGCTTAGTACTACATCAATAGTCTTCAGGTTATCTTTTAGCTGGTCTACCCTGGTGGCGCCAACAATGGGGATACAACTAAAACCCTTGCTCATTGTCCACTGCAGGGCAACATGGCTTTCAGATACGCCGAGTTCCTGCGCTACTTCCATCACCACACGGGTTATTTTTTCTGCACGCTCATTAAGGCGGTTGCTTTCTGGTTTTATTCGGCCTCTATCACCTTTCAGGTATTTACCGGTTAGCGCGCCACCCGCAAGCGGAGCCCAGGGAGTAACCGTCATCCCAAAGTGTTTAGCCATCGGGATCAGGTCGCGTTCCGGTGTTCGGGCCAGCAGGCTATATTCTACCTGCAGGGCTATGAACTGGCTCCAGCCCATTAGTTCGGCAAGGGTGTTGCCTTTAGCTACTACCCAGGCCGGGGTATCGCTTATGGCTGCATAGGTGACCTTGCCTTGTTTTATCAGATCATCCATAGCGCGCATTACTTCATCAATCGGGGTAATGTCATCCCAAATGTGTAAATATAATATGTCAATAAAATCGGTCTTTAATCGCTTAAGGCTTTCCTCTACGCTACGCATCATGTTTTTGCGGTTATTGCCGCTCGCATTGGGGTTAGTGATATTATCCTTTAAGCTGTATTTGGTAGCGAGTACAAAATAGTCGCGGTCATGGTTGCTCACATAATCGCCTATGATTTTTTCACTGTTGCCCAGTTTGTACACATTAGCGGTATCAAGGAAGTTACCGCCGGCATTGGCATAGGCATCCATTATTTCAAAACTTGTTGCCGCATCGGCTCCCCAGCCACCGTCAGTGCCAAAGCCCATTGTACCCAGGCAAAGTTCAGATACTTTAAGGCCCGACCGGCCCAGTAATTTATATTTCATAGTAATGATGTTTTATAAGGAACGCCTGCGGCAAACTCCTGTTTTATGGATGCAAATAAAAATGCCCTGTAAACAATAACCACAGGCGATTGTAAATATATATCAAATAGCATAACCATGAAAATTATCACCCTGCATAAACCCGTTAATCAGAATGAGCTTTTTGAGCATCTGCAAAAAAGACTTAACCCTATTTTTAAGGAGCAAAAGCAAAGCAACATCAATTTTATAATAAGCAATACACCCGATGGTATCGAAATTACACAACCCGAATTATATGAGGGGGTCTTATTCAACATCTCGGTACAGGGCCCGCAGCTGCACATTACCCGGAATGAGCACTATGTGGATGATATAAATTCAATAACCGTCGAATCAATATTAAACAGTCTTTTTGATGATATATCTGATGGTTTAGGTACCGATCTGGTGCAGGAAGGATAACACTTTTGCTATTTATACTTTATAATATAATTTTTAGCTTTAGCATAAAAACCTGCTATGCCAAAATTATACCTGCTATGCCTTTATTTATGTGTATCTGTATTTACGGCTAAAGCTCAAAAGCCGGGAAACGGTTATCCTGTTATTATTAATAAAGATACCCTATTTAAATTTTATACCAGCCAGGGGTTGTTTACACCCGCCGAACGCGCCCAGATAGTAACCAAACGTATAAACGATTTAATAAGCCGGTTTGATTTTGTTGCCGATTCATTAAAGCTTACAAATGATAGCTCGCTATCTGTTATTACCTATAAATCTGAAATAGTTTTCGCGGTTAATGAGCAGGACAGCAAGTTCTCAGAACTGAGCCGCAAAGCACTTGCCGAGAATTATTATTCGCTTTTAAAACAGCGCCTTAAAACAGCTACCGAAACTTATAACCTTAAAGAACTGGCCATACAGGTTGGCGAAGCCATATTGGTGTTTGCCTTGCTTATAGTTTTAATATGGCTGGTGAACCGTGCTTTTAAATGGCTGGGCGCACGTATTGTTAATAGCTGGGCCCGCCGGGTTGATGCCCTTGCACAAAAAGGGGCGCCGGCAAATTATGTTAACCGGCTATTGCCTTTTATAAACACGCTGCTGCGTGTTATAAAGCTTGCTGTAATTATACTGCTTGTTTATCTTTCATTACCGGTACTGTTTTACATTTTCCCGTGGACTAAACCCATTGCTACACAACTTTTGGGTTATGTTATTGATCCGCTTAAAAGTATCGCGCTTGCTTTTTTAAGGTACATACCTAATTTGCTTACGGTACTGGTAATTTACATAGTTACCCGGTATATAGTTAAGCTGATAGGGTTTATTGCCATGGAAATAAAGAATGGGTCGTTTACTATCAGTAATTTTTACCCGGACTGGGCAATACCAACCTATAATATTATTAGGGTGATACTTTACGCGTTTATGTTTGTGGTGATATTCCCTTATCTGCCGGGTTCGCAAACCAAGGTTTTTCAGGGGGTGACGGTGTTTTTGGGGGTACTGTTCTCGTTTGGTTCATCATCGGCCATATCAAACATGGTAGCGGGTATTGTACTTACCTATATGCGCCCCTTTAAAGTTGGCGACCGTGTGAAACTGGGTGATGTAACAGGCGATGTTATTGAAAAGAATTTACTGATAACCCGAGTAAGGACAATTAAGAATGAAGATATTACTATCCCAAATTCATCTATATTGAGCGGGCATGCGGTTAATTATACATCATCAGCTAAAACACTCGGTTTGATCTTACATAGCACTGTAACTATTGGATATGATATGCCCTGGCAAACTATACACCAATTACTTACCGACGCAGCCCTGGCTACAGAAGGTATACAGGCCGACCCTAGACCTTTTGTTTTACAAACCGAGCTAAATGATTTTAATGTAGGCTACCAAATAAATGCCTACACCAACATGCCTAAAAAAATGGCTGTTATTTACTCTGAACTGCACCAAAACATTCAGGATAAATTTAATAAGGCAGGTGTAGAGATCATGTCGCCGCATTTCACTTCGCTGCGGGATGGCAATGGAATACAGATCCCTGATAATTATAAACCTAAAGATTATAAAAGCCCCGGGTTTAACGTAAACAAAGAGGGGTAAATTTCCCTGCAGTGTACGAGAGAAATTACTTAGGGAGGCGGCCGGAGGCCTTATAATAATTGCCACCCGGCTGGAGCCGAGCGGCTTTAATTCAAAGTTTGCACAGTTGCGGCTGGAGCCGGGCGGCTTTAATTCAAATTTTATTTATCCGTTTATCCAGCTGAACTTGTATTCCAGCATTGGGTTTTTCATCCTTTCGGCAACGCGGAGTAAACGGTTAGGCAGGTTCATGATATAATCACGGGCCTTTTCGCCATTCTCTTCCAGGTCGGTAACGCTTTCAATATGCCAGTCTTCAATTAATTCCCTTAGTATATCTACATAATCAATTGCAGTATAAATACCCAAACGCTCGGCAGCATCAGTAAAGTGACCGAAGGTCTGGCCTATTTTTAAACCTACTTCGCGCAGGAAGTGGGCCGGCATCACAATTTTTTTACGCATCATATCCTCAAAAGCCAGCATAGCTTCGTTAGGGTCTACTTCAAATATTTTTTCGATAAAGTATTTATATGCTTTAGCATGGCGGGCCTCATCACCGGCAATTACGCCGCACATTTTTGATAACAGGGTATCGCCATCTTTTTTGGCTTGCGAAGCTACACGGCGGTGAGATACATTTGTTGCCAGTTCCTGAAACGATGTATAAATAAAGTTACGATACGGATCATGGCCGGTGCCTATATCAAAACCATCAGCAATTAAGTACTGGGTTGATACCTCCATCATCCGCATATCAACACGGCCAGACAGGTACAGGTACTTATTAAGCAAATCGCCGTGGCGATTCTCTTCGGCTGTCCAGTGGCGGGTCCATTTCATCCAGCCGCCTTCTTCATTATCAGACACACCCTCAACCATGGTTAACCATGATTCATAGGTAGGCAAAGCCTCTTCGGTAATTGTATCACCTATTAATACAGCCATCAGGTCATATGATAAACCTTTAGCACTTTCCTGCAATTCTTTTATCTCGCTGAAAAAAGTACTTCTTGAAGCATCGGGCAAAAAATCTGAAGGCTGCCAAATGGTGTCAATGGGTTTCAGGTATTCGTTCATCTTTTCGAGCATGAACTTCTCAATATGCCCCATTACTTCCTTGCGCTTTTCTTCAAAAAATCTCATACAAACTAATTAGTGAGCAAAGTTAACGATTTTAATGTTAATATAATTTTGATGCATATTAATCATAGCATCTTTTATCAATCTACTAAATTAGTAATTGATGGGGGCTGTTAAAAATAAAAAAAATAGTATTGTACTCCAATAACATTTATAGGACATACGTCATTTAAATTCATGCAGCCTTTAATGTAAGGGTCACGGCGGCCGGCACCTATTGTATTATCATCCGCCGTGTTATTAATACATAATATCAGGCTCACCGGTTTTAATAATTTGCAATTTATATTTAAACAAAAGTGTGGCAAATTAGTTTCAATGATAACCTATCACAGGCTTTCCTCCGTATAAGTATATTGTTCCAAAACTTCATCAATATGAGTAAATACTTTCTCAAACGGAATGTGGGCTGTGCCGTGATAGTTAAAAGCTATGATGTGCTTCTCATTTTTAAACCTAAATTTACTAATTAACTTAAAATCACTTGTTTAATGGCCTTCCCGCTTTAAATATGGTTATTGCCGGTTTGCTTAAATTTCGAAATACTGTAATATTATTAAAGCTTTTACCCCTTTAAGTGCCCACTGCCTTTTACTTAAGGGGATTGGTTGGCTTTTTGCAACAGTACAATGCATACGTATAATTAAAGTTATATTTAGCAGCTTTAAATATTATTGATCCGAAGCTTATTTTTTCATTTATAGTACAGCGTTTATAGACCTATCCCTTTTTAATTTAAGTAGCCAGCTAATGTTTGTTCAGATCTCCAAGGAAGAATACCAAAAAGAAATATCAAAAAAAGCATGGTATCAAACAAATAATATTATTTGGACTATCATATTTCTATACCCAATATTCAGCATTGTTGATTTTATTTATGCCAACAACATTTGGCTGCAATTTTTTATCGTAAGAATTATTACCGTACTTATTATTTTAGGCTTATATAACCTTTTCCAAACACGTAAGTACAATTACCGTTTACTGCTTCACATTTGTTTCTTCCTGCTTTCTG
This sequence comes from Mucilaginibacter sp., assembly GCF_041660805.1. Taxonomy (GTDB): domain Bacteria; phylum Bacteroidota; class Bacteroidia; order Sphingobacteriales; family Sphingobacteriaceae; genus Mucilaginibacter. The sequence goes on from NZ_JBAZVP010000011.1 coordinate 169,819, forward strand.
TAACATCGGCCATGTTGTGTAATCTTGTGAACATTCAAGAGGCAAACATATTTTATTTGATATACGCTGCTGTATTATTGTTCTTTAACCTCCAGGTTTTTTGGGAACCTATTAACTCCATTATACAAACGCTGCTTGCTATACTATTACTGGCCATTTTTTATAATGCTTTAAGTGAATATTCTTTAGATTTGGTTGTTAGTAACGGCGGGCAATTCTTTTTCATTATTTCTTTTATATCGTGCTTAATTCCTAATGCACGTTATAAGGTAATTGCACGTGAGATCCGTTCACAAATATTAATTGAAAAATCAAACGATCAGCTAAAAGGCCAAAACCGCGATATCAACGAAAAAAATAACATCATTGACAGGCAGTATGAGCAACTGCGTAAGCTTGACGATCAAAAAAACAACTTTATTAATATTGCAGGCCATGATCTTAAAAACCTTATTGGCCAGATAATAATGAGCAATAACATGCTTAAGGAGGAAGATTACCGCCTAAGCGCCGATCAGAAAGAATACGCCGGTTTTATTTCAGAATCTGCCGAGAAGATGCAGTACATGCTTAATAAGCTGATGGATGTTAAAGAGATCGAATCGCCTGAGATGAAATTCAACATGGAGATCTTTGATATTAACCAGGAAGTACTGCATGTTTATAAAGGCCTTGTTGAAACCGCCCATATGAAGAACATTCACCTGGAGGATAATATTCTGAAACTACCGCTTAACGTAAGGCTTGATCGTGTATTTGCTGGCCAGGTGTTTCAAAACTTACTATCAAACGCTATAAAGTTTTCACAAACAAATAATAACATTAGAGTTGTTACCTCCCTGCAACGCCAAAAATTTGTTTTCGAGATAATTGACGAAGGTGTAGCTATTGGGCAGGAAGAGCTTGATATGATGTTCAATAAACTAAAAACATTAAACGATGCATCGGGCAATATTGAGAGCCGGTTGGGCTTAGGCCTTTCCATTGCTAAACTGATGACAAAAGAACTTGGCGGCGATTTAATTTACCGCAGCGACGATAACGGCAACTACTTTAGGGTAGAATTTTACGTAATAAACTAACATTTACCAAACCTGATGAAGAGATTATTTACCTTTTTAGCTTTCATACTTTTTAGCTCCGCTTTGTTTGCACAATCGCAAGCTATTGTATCATTTAAAGCAATGGGCCACACTGATGACGAGCCAATATTCGGAATGAGCGGGGCCACCTCATTTTATTATAAAATAACCCCTCAATATGAGGTAAATGGCAGTAAGCTGGTAATATTTTTTGAACCTTCGCAGGCAATAATCAAAGAAAAATCGTTCATCAACTTGTTTATAGGCACAAAGCCGGTTTATAGCGGCCGGCTTACAAAAGATTCTATCCAAAGAATTGCTATTAACCTAACCCGGGCTGATATATCTCCTGATAACTTTTTAAAAATACAGGTTAAAACCCTGCTAACTATTACTGATGATAAGTGCCGCGACCTGGATAACCCGGCCATGTGGTTAAAAATCAAGAACTTTTCATATGTATCATTAGTTAAAAGCAATAAAAACTTCTTTAATAATGTAAACATCAGCAATTGCTTTGATACAAAATCAGCTATTGCTTATCCCTCAAACCCAACCCTGCATGATCTTAAAGCGGTAGCATGGGCTTATGCACGGTTAAAGAAAACATCAGTGAAAAACATTGGTGTATATGAAGCAACAAACCTGCCGGATAGTGTTAGAAACTATATAATGGTAGGTAAACTATCCTCAATACCGGGTAATAAGCGCCCGCTAATAAAAGTAACGGCACAAAACAACCAGGGTTTATTTTACCTGCACAAATCTGTTAGTGCAATAATGGATACTATAACCAGTATTGTTGATATGAAGGGCCGCTTTTTGCCTGTTAAAACTGTTACGCGGGAGCTTGTACCTACCGAGATCCTGTTTGTATCGGGTGGAGACGATGCCGGTTACGATAAAGCCATCACCGCTTTAGGTAACATGAATATTCTTAACTCAACCTTTGGCGATTATTTATTGGTAAACAAAGCTCAAAACACTTTCTTTAAAACTATTGATGAGAACCGTTCAAAATTATCGCTTAAGCAAATTGGCGGCGTTAGTGATTTCTTATCGGGTATTGGTTCATTAAAAAGCGCCTTTAACTTTAAAAACAGCGATTTTAGCTTTACACCTAAAGAAGTTGAAATAAGAATTATAGCTAACTACAGCAGCTTAAACCCCGGCGACCGCGGTTTCTTTAACCTATATCTTAACGGGTTATTGTTAAGCAGCCAGAAACTTGATGCTTCGGGCAAATTAAATACCTCCATTACCATTAACCGGTATCAGCATCATAAATACAACACACTTGAAGCCGAATTCAGATTTTATCCAAGCAGCGGTAACTGCGCAAATAGCTTCACCAATTTCTTTTCAGAAATAGATGTAGATAAATCATACCTGGAATCAAAAAACCCATTCATAACAAGCGATTTAAGTTTTTACCAATATCCCGAAGCATTTAACGGTGGTACAACACGTATAATAGTGTCTAAAAAATCTGCTAAATATGCTGCCGGTGCACTTGGCGAAATCATTTACGAACTAAACAATAATATTAATGCCAACAACTTTCCTGAATTTATGTATTCAGACCAGGTGGAGGCGCCGGAATTAAAGAAACATAACATAATAGCCTTATTAACAAAAGAAGATCCTTTACTGAATGAATTTCCGGATGCGCCAATAAAATTCAACCGTAATTTCAGGCTCTATAATACCGATAACAACACGGTTGTATATTCCCTGTCTGATACCACATCTAACGGTTTGGCACAAATATTTTACGGGCGGAGCAATAATGCGACTTTAGTTTTAACCGCCACGGGCAAGCACCTTGCAGATGCATTTTTGTCGGCCTCAAAATCTATTACCGAGCAGCTTTCAACACTGTCAAGTAATGTTTGTATATCTGATGCTAACAACAATAAATACCTGTTCAACATCAACAAATCAAGCGAAAACCTGGAGTATATTGATACCAAAAGCTCACTTACCCGGTTTTGGGACAACTATAACCTTTACATATTACTGGGTATATTGGTGTTAATATTACTATCATTTTTATACATACGCTCAAAAGTTCAGAAATCACAGGAGCTGTTTAATGATTAAGCTGCTTAATACCTTGCGTTTAGATATCTTATTAATTTTTTCATGAGCATGTCCATACCTGAGTTACTGATTAATGACGGGTTTATTACAACAAAGGACCGGGAAGAGATTGAGGCGTTCTCAGCAACATCGGGCATATCATTTGTAAAAATTGCTTTAACCCTCGGCTACGTGTCACGTAAAAATTATGAGCGGTCATTATCAAACGTGGGGTACACTTTTGCAGCTGTAAGGGATATGGAATTTGATACGCAGGTATTAAGTAAGATAGACCTGCAATTTGCATATGAACGGGTAGCTATGCCGCTCCGGATAGAAAACAACAAGGTTATCATCTTAATGGCCAACCCTGATGACCCTTTGTTTTTAGATTTTATAAAGTTTACTTATGAGCTTGAACCTGAAATTATTATAGCCTCAGACCTTGAAATTGTTTGGCTTAGTAATAAACTTTTAGGTGAAAAATATGTAAAATCTGCCGTATTTGAACTTTTAAAGCGCGACCCGGATAGTTCGGCAGTAGTTACTTTCTCTTCACCGCAGCTTATATCCTTATTTGTATTAATTGCGCTGGTTACCATTGGGCTGGTTTTAAGTTTTAAAAACACTTCAATTATTATTAACGTAATACTAAGTTCCTTTTTCTTAATTGCCATTATTTTTAAGCTGTTCCTGGCGCTGGTAGGCTCCAGGTTTGAGCTGCACCAGGCTGTAACCAAAGATGAGCTTAAACTTTTAACCGAAGACGATTTACCAACCTATACCATATTACTGCCTGTTTATAAAGAAGACAAGCTGATAAAAAAGCTGATATGGAACTTGCAGGCTATTGATTACCCCAGGTTTAAGCTGGATATTAAACTGCTTATTGAGGAAGACGACGATAAAACTTTAAACGCGGTTAAGAACCTGGATTTCCCGGCGGTTTTTGAGGTTATTGTGGTGCCATTCCATATGCCTAAAACCAAACCCAAAGCGTGTAACTATGGGCTGCATTTTGCAAGAGGTAAGTATTTAACCATTTATGATGCCGAAGATATCCCGGATACGGATCAGCTAAAAAAAGTGGTTTCGTTATTTGCTAAGCTGCCTGATGAGTACATATGCATCCAAAGCGCTTTAAATTACTTTAACCGTAACGAGAACTTTCTTACCCGTATGTTTACGCTTGAGTATTCGTACTGGTTTGATTATATGCTGCCCGGGCTGGATACCCTCGATATTCCTATCCCGTTAGGGGGTACCAGTAATCACTTTAAGCTAAATGAACTGGTTGAACTGGGCGCATGGGATCCGTTCAACGTAACCGAAGATGCCGACTTAGGCGTGCGTGCCTATGCTAAAGGCCACAAAATAGCCATCATTAACTCTACTACTTACGAAGAGGCCAACAACGAACCTTTTAACTGGATCCGTCAGCGTTCCAGATGGATCAAAGGTTACATGCAAACCTACCTGGTACACATGCGCGACCCGGTTGCCCTTTGGAAAAGAATTGGCTGGAAAGGCTTCCTGGGCTTTGGTTTCTTTATTGGTGCAACGCCCGTAACCTTTTTGGTGTACCCGCTGCTGCTTGCTTTCTTTATCTGTTATATTGTATTTGACCTGTCAACCATCCGCACACTGTTTCCAGACTGGGTACTGTTCATGTCTATTTTTAACCTAATGGTTGGCAATATATTAATGATATATGTAAACATGATGGCGGTATTTAAAAGGCGGTATTATGAATTGATATTATTTGCCGTGGCAAACCCTATTTACTGGTTAATGCACTCAATTGCCGCATATAAAGGCTTATACCAGCTCATTGTAAAACCCTTTTACTGGGAAAAAACAAACCATGGCTTAAGTAAAGTTAACAATCCTACAAACGTTGTTAAATGATGATCTCAAAATCGGCATACCTGTTCATATTAAGTTTAATACTGGTTATTTATTACGTAGTATGCGGTGTATATTTAAATAAGCTGGGGTATTATAACCACGAGTCGCTATTTTATATCGAGAAAGCAAAGATCATGTTTGAGGGGGTGGGCAACCGTTTAAAAATAATGGGGCTAACCTCTCCTATGATACCTTTTTACGCCACACTCATATTTACCCCTGTGAGTGTTACACTGGCACCTGTACTGGCATCGGCAATTGGTACCGGGGTATTGTTTTATATAATTGCCGGCGCACTTATTAAAAGGCTTACTAATGATTTTTATATGTGGCTGTTATTGGCCATATTCCTGTTTCATCCGGGCATGCTTTATGCCGCATGCTCAGGCAAAAGCATTTACCTCGTACTTATTTTCTTTTTCCTGTTCTTTTTAAATCTGTTTAAATTTTACCGGTCAAACACAACGTTCCACATATCCATTGCAAGCATCTGTTTAGTAACACTCATATTTTGCGATTATAAATTCATATGGCTTACCCTGTTTTTTTTACCGCTGGTATTATCCATTACCATCCACAGTTTAAATTTAGGCGAGCAGGAATCCATTTTCAGGCTGTTTCAAAGCTTTAACAGCCCATCGTTAAGGCGTAAGCTTATTAACAAAACATTCGCGTTGTATATTATCCTTTTTGCACTGCCGTTGGTAGCCGTGTTGTGTTATAAGCTATTAAATTTAACCCATGCCAATGATTTAAACTACTTTAACGAAAGCCCTTATGCCACCTGGAATGTTTTAATTGATAAGCTAAGCTTTGATGAACAAACCACAGGCAGGATATATCGCATTCCAGAAATTTCCATACTGATCTCGGCACGTGTATTACTGTTTTGTCCAATGATATTTGTAGCGGTATATCTGTTAAGGGAAAGCACTTATCAAATACTTACCATACTTACCCCCTTTGCTTTCATAGAGTTTTTACACGTTAAATACGATAAGGTTTTTGTGGCCTACCAGTATTACCTCATATTTATTATTCTGGCTGTTTTATGCGTAATTATAAAATCGCATACGGTTAAAAATCAAAAAGCATTTAAAATAATGCTGGCCATAATGGTGCTTGTACAAATTTACTTTGGTGGTTATTATTTAAAAACATCGTCAATTGCCGAAGAAAAGAATTTTGTGAACGTACTTTTTAACCGCACCGACGACCCCACCCAAGAGGACAATGCCGATGTTGCCAATTACTTAAGCAGCCTGCCAGATGATGCACACATACTTATAGATGATGCCACAGCATACCCCATTGTAGCCTTTACGCATGATATACGGCCTTTAATACTGCCTTACGGGAACAGTTTTTTAAGCGCCCTGGAGTCGCCCGATAAATATGCCGACTATATAGTTATAGCCACCGCAAAGAATGCACTAACCGGCTATACCCAACTCAACAATAAATACATTATCAGCATTAAAAAAACCATTCCCCAACTAATTTTCCGCAAGGTATTTGAAACCACCGACTGGATGGTGTACCGGGTAGTAGGTAATTAACAGGCTTTATTTAGGAAATATCATTGTTGTACCGATAGCTGAAGGCTTCCTCACACCAATAAGTAAAGGTGCTGTTGTGGGTGCTATCAACTGATAGTCCCGCTATACGCTCATACGCCTGCAGGCCTTATGCCCGATGGGGCCTGTATCCGCTGCTATCGGGTTTAAAGGTGAGTGGACAACCGGCTTCGCAATCCGTGCGGAGTTACGGCTTTAACCTTACTTAGAAATAGTTATACTATAGCTAAACTCAGAACAGCGCAGAATAATTAATCGTGAGCACTGTTGCCCAGTTCGCTCACATCAGTTTTTAACTTTTTTGCTTGTTTTTCCTTTTTCTTCAAGTAATCTTGTGCGTGTTCTTTAAGCTCGGCTGCATCTGCTTCTATATCTGCCTTGCGTTTAATATACAAGTAAGTAATTGCCCCTGCAAAAATTGCCCCCAGTGCTAAACCGGCTATTAATATATTGCTATTGTCCTCTTTGTGAAATGGATTTTTCATTCTGTTTTTTATAAACTAACAAGCTGTTCGCGGTTTAGTTCTTGTTTTCTTTAAAATTAGTCCAGATGTTGTCCGTCCGTTCTCCTGTCCGGCATAATTGTGGACATGCTGCGGACAAGTAAACCACCATACCCACCATGTCATTGCGAGGAGCGCAGCGACGTGGCAATCTCGTAGGACGTTCGGTAAGCGTCTATCCTTCCCTCCCCCACGCGTCATTGCGAGGTACGAAGCAATCCCCGACAAGCAGGTTACGCCTTGCATCAGTCCACAAGCGAGGACGCTTGCGGGAGCGGGGTTATTCTCAGCGCGGTATTTACAAGTGAAAGCGAAGCAATGACATATAGAGGGAAGTTAAGAATACTTATCCTATTTCTGTAAAAATATGTATAGTCGATTGGTAATTGACAGCCATGAACTTTATATATAAATTAGATTTATTAATTCACAATTAAAACTTATATTATGGAAAACGAAGAAGCAGAAGATTCAAAAAAGGACAGCCCGTTTTTAGAAACTGAAAAATTGGAAGAAGATTTGGCAGCTAGTTGCACTTATGGGGGAACATCTTACCCTGGGGGGGCTAAAATTTGCTACAATCATTACAGTTATACCTGTGGAACCAACGGTTGGTATAAAAATGGGGCTACCTGTTAAAGTATTTGAGGCCTTTATGACGGCCTCAAATTTTGTTTACGATCATTAGAATGAATTTAAAAGAACTTACAAAAAGCTACATTGAAGCCTGGCGAACCCATTCCGTCGCTGAATCAAATTATTTATTAATCTCGGGGGAAGTCGATTCTAATATAAACATGCCATCGGTTGCAATTATTGAACAGTACAAAGCAATCGGTTTCATTGATCTAGGCCTCGAGTATGAAAGACGTAAGCAAGCATTAAGTGACGCGCTGACTGAACTTAATAACATAAAAAGGTATCTTGTAGATGTTCTAAAATACATTAATCACAATCCATACATTATGGCTTTAAACAGTGATGAAAAATATATTATTACTCCATTTCAAATTGCTGGAGGCTATGATATTAAATTTGAGAAATACGACGGATAAACAAATTAACTGCTTTTACCTACCGCTCCCGCAAGCGTCCTGCTTGTGGCTTTAAGCAACTCAAAATTGTAAAGTCCTAACATTTCTCGTGCCTCAAATCCCCCCTACTTCATCAGCATAATATAACCTCTGCAAATAACAAAAGTGGTGGCACAATATTGTCAGTAGCTGATTTATCAACTACCTGGTTATAAGCTGTTTATTTATGTTCACGGGTGTTCACGGCCGTGAACGTGAACACTTAAGGGGGGATCAGATGTGCAGGCAGGTGAATGTGCAGATAGGCGGATCAGGAAAAAAGTATTTTAAACAAAGAAACCCCTCATCTTTTGGATGAAGGGTTTAACTTTAAGATTGGGCACCGACCT
>NZ_JBAZVP010000012.1:0-137554 GCF_041660805.1 Mucilaginibacter sp.
ATTTAAGCCCGAAGCATAGCAAAGTCAGAGGACCGAATCCCTAAATAGGTCTCCACACCTAGGATCGGAGCTGGTTCACCTCTGACTTGCGATATCTTTTAAATATAAAACAAACCTAATGGATTGGCGCGGATACCGGCCTGTGGCTAAGGCCCTGTGCAGTATGAGCATAAAGCCCGCCCGCAGGGAACGCCCATGATATACTTACTCTAATAAGTAGTTGTTGAACTACACCGAAATTTATATATCATAACGCTCATGACTTACCTGGCTCGTTTCTAATCACAATCTTTTTTCACTTTCAGACTCTCTGACACGCCGACTTTCGGACTAAATAATATATTTGCAACGCATGGAAGATATTGAGCAATACATTGAGGCGTTGATCTTTGCGTCAGAACAAGGTATCCGGATGGAAGAAATACTGTATTGTTTACAGGCTGCTTTTGAGCATGATTATACTGCCGATGAAATCAGCAAGCATCTTGATAACATCTGTGTTAAATACCAGGATGAAGGTTTAGCTGTTGAGATAGTGAAAATAAATAGCGGTTTCCAGTTTCTCACCAAAAAAAAGTACCACACGGTGATAAGCTTACTGCAATTGCAACGGTCAAAAAAGAAGTTGAGCCAGGCCGCGTTGGAAACACTCGCTATTATTGCCTACAAACAACCGGTAACCAAAACAGATGTAGAACAAATTAGGGGAGTAAACTGCGATTATTCGATACAAAAGTTACTTGAAAAGGAATTAATTGCCATCACCGGCAAATCGGAAAGTGTTGGAAAACCCATTCTTTATGGCACCAGCAGCCTTTTTATGGACTATTTTGGCATTAACAGTATAAACGAACTACCACAGCTTAAGGAAATTACAGATAATAGCAGCGCAATTGGTGAACCGACAGAATAAATTTGAAAATGATTTTTATTGAAAATGATTTTGATTATTTTTACTGGTAAATAATGCTGATTATAGTGTAGCAATATTAAGTACATATTAAAAAACTATTAGGAACAGATTATAAGTTTTAACAAATAAAAATTTATTAAAATGGCAGCTGCAAAAAAACCTTTAAACACCTCTACCAAAAAGATCAGCGACGAGGAAGATGATGACTTTGATGAGGATCCAAAACCAGGCAAAAAGGTTGCGGATGATGATGATGACTTTGATGAAGAAATTCCGTTGGATGATGACCTGGGGGGATTTGACTCGTATGACCCATATGAAGAGGAGGACGACGACTAATTGTTCAAACAATATAAAATATAATTGCAAAGCATTCAGTATCCCGCTGGATGCTTTTTTTGTAATAACCATAAGCTTAGATGAAGATAACTGAAGTTAAAAGCAAGGCCGATAAAAAAGCGTTTTTAGATGTAGCCCGCCTCCTTTATAAGGATGATAACAACTGGGTATGCCCGCTTGATAATGATATTAATGCCGTGTTTGATGCTGCTAAAAATAATTTTCACCAGCATGGCAAAGCTATAAGATGGATATTAAGGAATGATGCCGGGCAACTAACTGGGCGCATTGCCGCATTTATTAACGAAAAAAAGGCCTTTAATTATGAGCAACCAACAGGTGGCTGTGGTTTTTTTGAATGTATTGATGATAAAAATGCAGCTTTTTTATTGTTTGATACAGCTAAAGACTGGCTCAGGCAAAACGGCATGCAAGCTATGGACGGGCCAATTAACTTTGGGGAGAATGATAACTTTTGGGGATTGCTTGTGGAGGGTTTTACTCCCCCATCTTATGGCATGAATTATAACCCGCCCTATTATAAAGCTTTTTTTGAAGATTATGGTTTTAAAACCGAATATGAGCAGATAACTAATCACCTGGATGTGAATAAACCATTTTCAGAAAGGTTCACTAAAATTGCCAATTGGGTAATGAATAAACCTGGCTATACCTTTGAGCACTTTAAAAGCTCAGAGATAGACAAGTTTGCATCAGATTTTATAGAAATATATAACGACGGCTGGCATGATTTTGAAAATTTTGTACCCATAAACCATGCTACTATAATGGAAAGCTTTAAACAAATGAAAGCCATTATGGATGAAAAACTGATATGGTTTGCCTACGTAGATAATGAGCCGGCATCGTTTGTTGTGATACTGCCTGATGCTAACCCAATGATAAAACCGCTTAATGGCAAACTTAATCTTTGGGGCAAATTAACTTTCCTTTACCGAAAGTGGAAAGGTGTATCGCGGATGCGGGCAATAGTAATGGGCACCAAACAAAAGTTCCAAAAACACGGGTTGGAATCATGCTTGTTCATCAAATTAAAGGAATATGTATTGCCCTTAAAGCAGTATGATGAATTGGAATTATCGTGGGTGGGCGATTTTAATGAAAAAATGATTGCTATCCACGCTGCGGTAGGTGCTACATTTGGAAAAAGACACTTAACAATGAGGTGTAAATTTTAAGCCCGAAAAAATTACGGGCTTAAAATTAACTGCACTTTATTAAGCTGTTGCTACTTTTTTGTGTCTTAACTCTTCAAAAAGCTCAATTACTTTCTTCTGCAGATCAATTACTTCGGTTTCGCGATCCATCAATTTCTTGTTGACGTTCTCTAACTCGCTTGCAATTTTTTGATCCTGCTCGGTTTCGTTAAAAGTAAGTAGTTGCACTACAGACATTTCAAACAAAGCAGCTATCTGCTCTAAACGTGAAAGGTTGATATCGGTTATACCCGTTTCAATTTTTGAAAAGGCAGGAATAGAAATGTCTAATCTTTTAGCTACTTCTTCCTGACTCCAGCCTTTTTGGTGGCGTAATAACCGGATCTTTTTTCCCAGTGTCTTCATAAATTATATCAATTAGGATAGGTTTCTCAATAGTTAATAAAGTTACAACATATTTGCCTAATAACCAATTACACAGCAATATTTATAGCAATTTATTTTTTAATTCAATTAAGTTAATATCACCAAAATTACCCGAACTCATCATCAATAAATTACTATTGGTAATATCCAATTCTTCCAGGTGTTTTAGCAACTTTACCGGGTCATTAAAAAATAGTAAATTATCGTTTGCAAAGGCGTTTTTTACAGCTTCGGCAGGGTAAGGCGTTATCTTTTTCTGTTCAAATGTTTTGCGGTCAATAAAAACAATGGCTTGGTCGGCCCCGTTCATTGTACCGGCATATTTATCTAAAAATTCTTTATTAAGGCTGCTAAAAGTATGTAATTCAATACAAGCAATTAATTTTCTGAAGGGAAATTGTGCCTTAACTGCCTGTATAGTAGCTATTAACTTTGATGGCGAATGGGCAAAATCTTTAAAAATGGTAGCGTTATCATTCTTGCCAAGCACCTCAAGCCTGCGTGCTGCACCTTTAAAGGTAGTAATGTATGAGTAAAAATCGGCCTTGTTAATTCCCAGGCCTTCGCATACCAAACGGGCAGCTTCCATATTTAGCAAATTATGCTGGCCAAACACCTGCAGCGAATAGCTTTTACCATCGGCTATAACATTGGTTATGCCATTATCAATGGTAAATTCAGGCAAGGCATAAGGTAATTTTTCAACCGGTACATTAAGCTTGCTCACCATTGTATTTAAAACCTCATCGGTTTTACTGTAAATAAGCTTTCCACCAGCTTGTATGGTTTCGGCAAATATTTTAAACTGGTCAATATAATTATCAAATGTTGGGAAAACGTTAATATGATCCCAGGCTATTCCGCTAATAACACCGATATCGGCCTTATAGATATGAAATTTTGGACGCCTGTCAATCGGCGAAGCCAGGTATTCATCACCCTCAATAATAATTACCGGGGCCTCATGGGTTAGCTTCACCATGGTTTCAAAGCCTTCCAGTTGTGCGCCTACCAGGTAATCAAAATCTTTACCGGCTTCCTGCAATACGTGCAATATCATACTGGTAATGGTAGTTTTACCATGACTGCCCCCTATTACAACACGCTGTTTATTTTTTGATTGCTCGTAAATATAATCTGGATAGGAATAGATCTTAATTCCCAGTTCCTGGGCTTTAAGCAGTTCAGGATTATCAATGCGGGCATGCATGCCTAATATTACCGCATCCAGGCCGCGACTGACCTTTTCAGGATACCAACCTGTTTGCTCTGGTAGAATTCCGTACTTGTCCAGGCGTGATACCGATGGCTCAAACAGAACATCATCAGAGCCCGTAACTTCAAAACCCTTTTTATGCAGGGCGATGGCCAGGTTGTGCATGGCGCTCCCGCCTATCGCTATAAAGTGTACTTTCATTAACAAGTTTTAGTGCTGCAAAATGCCCAACAAATAAACGTAAAAAAGCGTTACAACACCAATAATCGCTTTAATAATTACTTATAATATTACTATTTCAACAACAATACAGGTACCGTTGAATTTTTGGCTAACTGTTGCGAAATGCTGCTATGCATGATAGATTGCAGGAAACCATAGGTATGCGGCAAAGCAATAACCATTTGTGCTTTATGCTCTGTAGCAAAATCAAGTATTCCAGTAATTATATCGGGGTTGTTTAAATAAAAATATTTAGGATTAAAAGCTTTTAACATACTGTATAATTCGGTTTCTTCTGCTAATTGCTTCGCGTCGGCACCGGCATGCTTGCCTTCCGTATCAATATTTACTACTAACAGTTTAATTAGCTGGTTACCTAACAGTTTATGCAATACATCCATAGGAATGTTCTCTTTTACCTCCTTAAAATCACAGGCTATAACTACCTCATCTATTTTATGATACCTGTACCCCGGCGGAATCACCATAACAGGTACCGGACTTGCCTTTGATACCTTAATAACGTGGCTGCCTATCGCTATACTATTTTCGCGTACGGTGCTATTGCCAATACTGCCCAACATTACCATATCAACATTATTGGCCGTAACGGTATCAATAACAGCACGCAATAAATGCGAGCGGTTTAATTTAACATGTATCTTAACCCCTTCCCTAACTTGTTTTTTCAGCTTACTTTTCAACTTTTCTAATTGTGCAATACGGTCTGCAGCGCTCTCTTCAATTTCTTCTTCGCGCAGCATCAACATATTAGGATCTGGCAAAATAGTTTCTAACTCAGATATGTAATAGGCATTCATCAGTATAATATCTGTCACATTAGTTTGATGGCTTAGGCGGGCGGCAAAATCGGCGGCATTGAAAGCAGCTTCAGAAAAATCAATAGGTACAAGATAGGTTTTCATACAAATAAGATTAACTATCTTTTGACCGCGTTGGTCTAAAAGTTAGTACGCAACAAATCTAATTATGAATTTTTTCAGGATTGTCAACACCGTTTCATATTTCAGATACTTAATGAACGGCTATTGTTTTGTTTAATTATACCATTACATTTGTACTGTAATATTTTTTATTACAGATAATAATGAACGGAAGATTCCCAATAGCGCTGCACATCATGACCCTGCTTTGTAAGGAGGATAGATTACTACCATCAGATTATATTGCAGGCAGCATAAATGTTAATCCTGTTTTAATAAGAAAGGAATTAAGCAATCTGATAAAGCACCAATTGGTAACAAGCCAGGAAGGTAAGAATGGTGGATACAAACTCAATCAACCCCCAAAGAAGATTACGCTGGCCGCTATATATGAAGCTGTAAGGCCCGAAACTATTTTGGGCGTAGCTAAAAATCAGCCCAACCCCGCCTGCCCTATTGGTAAGCAGATAAACCAGCATTTAAATGAACTTTACCAGGAAATTGACCATTCTGTAATGCAGAAGCTAGACAAAACAAACCTGTTAGAATTTTGCGATAAATTCAATTAAAAAAATTTAAACTAAACTGTAACAATTTTAATTACACTTAACAATATAAACATATGAAAGTAGCATTAATAGGCGCAACCGGCTTTGTAGGAAGCGCAATTTTAAAAGAAGCAGTATCGCGCGGGCATGAAGTAACCGCTATTTCCCGCGATAGTTCAAAAGTAGCCAAAGAAGCGGGCGTAACAGCCGTAGCAGTTGATGTGAATAATGCAGATGCTTTGGCAGCGGCATTATCCGGCCATGATGCTGTGGTTAGCTCATATAACCCCGGCTGGGCAGATCCTGATCTGTATAACCATTTTATTGAAGGCTCTGAAGCTATACAGGAAGCCGTCAAAAAATCGGGCGTTACACGCTTATTGGTTATTGGTGGTGCGGGCAGTTTAGAGATTGCACCCGGAGTGCAACTGGTAGATACCCCGCAATTCCCGGCTGAATGGAAAACCGGTGCTACAGCGGCCCGCGATTATCTGAACATCATCCGTAAAGAAACAGAACTGGATTGGACATTTTTGAGTCCTGCCATTAACCTGCACCCCGGTGAGCGCAAAGGCATTTTCCGTTTGGGTACAGAAAACCCGGTATTTGATGCAGATGGTAAAAGCGATATCTCTGTTGAAGACCTTGCTGTTGCCGTGATTAACGAATTGGAGAACAACCAATACGTTAAAGCAAGATTTACATTGGGCTACTAAACAGAACCAGGATTAAGCTGATTTTTCAGATTAAAGGATTTATCTAAAAACAAGAGACGCAATATTTTGCGTCTCTTGTTTATTTTATGTTCATTCGGACGCAAGGTATTGCCTCCCTAATTTGTGTTAACTGACAAACTTGGCAGCTACCCAGTCTTTATCTTTTTTATGGGTGATGTACTTTAAATTGTATTTATGGGCTTCCTCGCTGATAATATCCAGATCGGGCGATTCATAAAAACCACTGAAATATATCTCACCGCCGGGCTTAAGTACCTTAGCATAACTTCCCATTTGGTCTATCAGAATATTACGGTTAATGTTAGCCAGTATAATATCGTATTGCTCTTGAGGGATCACTTCTTTTGATCCGCAGAGGGCCTTAATATTAGTGATGTTATTCAACGCCGAATTTTCAATAGTGCTTTCATAACACACTATATCATAGTCAATAGCGGTAATATCGGCAGCGCCAAGTTTAGCGGCAAGGATAGCCAATATGCCCGTGCCGCAACCCATATCCAGTACTTTTTTTCCGGTAAAATCATTCTCCAGCATCAAAGCCATCATCATGGCAGTAGTTTGGTGATGGCCGGTACCAAACGCCATTTTAGGGTCGATAACAATCTCATACGGAAACTCCGGCTTGGGCGCATGGAAAGTTGCACGTACAAAAACCTGATCGCTTATCTGTATTGGCTCAAAGTTACTTTCCCATACCTCATTCCAGTTTTTTTGCGGGATAAGGGTAATATCATAGCTAAAGGTGAACGTTTCGCGGTAGGCATCTAAAGTTTCATCCAGCTTTGCCTGGTCAAAATCGTCTACCGGAATGTAAGCTTTAAACCCAAGGTCAACCTCTTCAAAAGTATCAAAACCAATATCGCCCAAAGCGCCTATCAGCAGGTCCTGCTGGTAATCTTCGGTAGTAATGGTGGTGAAGAGCAGTTCGTAGTAATTCATGGTTTTAGATGTGGGGTTGATGTTTTAGATAGGTCACTTTATCCATTAGGAATAGTATAAATAGGTTCAACACCCAATAAACCATCTGTAATAAAAATAATGTAATTATTGAACTGAATAAGTCGTTTATGCCAGATGCACTATTCCATATAATATAACTGATACCTAACGAAAGCAATAAGCTGGCTATAGAAACAGGGATTGCAACCTTAATTTTATTATTGGCCCTGTTCCACATGGGCATAATAATTAGTAACTGTGTAAGAAACAGTATAGCATACAACAAAGGCGCCAGGTACGAAAAATAAAGCATCAAGCCCGGCAAAGTTATTTGGGTAAGCCCATCGTGCAAATTACGGTGCAGATCATCAACCGCAGTTATCCTTGCAAATATTGAAAAGAGGATAAATGTAGGCAGGAATGCTTTTAATAATGATCTCATTGAAATATCAGATAATTAATATCAGGCAGCAAGATCAAAACAGATATTCCTGAGACGCTTGCTGCCTGGCATTAAATACTAATTAAATGCCTTAACAATATCTGTAAAGTCGCGTGATTTTAGGGATGCGCCGCCAATTAGGCCGCCATCAATATCTGGCTGGGCAAACAGTTCGGCTGCATTTTTTGGGTTACAGCTACCGCCGTATAAAATGGTGGTATCATCTGCCACTTGCTCACCGTATTTTGCAGCCAGTTCTTTACGGATAAACGCGTGAATTTCCTGAGCTTGTTCTGCAGAAGCGGTTACACCCGTACCAATAGCCCAAACAGGCTCATAAGCTAAAACCAAAGTACCAAAAGCCTCAGCATCTAAATGGAAAACACCTTCAACAAGCTGGCTTTTAATAATATCAAAGTGCTGATTAGCTTCGCGTTCCTGCAAGGTCTCGCCTATACAGAAGATGGGTTTTAAGCCGTTCTTTAAAGCAGTATCGGTTTTTTTGGCTAACAGCTCATTGTTTTCGCCAAAATACTGGCGGCGCTCCGAGTGGCCCAAAATAACATACCCGGCACCAACAGATTTAACTTGTTTTGCAGATACTTCGCCTGTATAAGCGCCAGACTCGGCCTGGTGAGCGTTTTGTGCACCTACTGATATTTTATTATAGCCTTTAGCCAACTGAGCAAGGCTGTGCAGATGAATGAACGGACTGCATACCACAACTTCCTGAGTGCCGGTTGCTTCGTCTTTTACCATGTTTATCACTTCAGAAAACAAAGATAGGCCCTCGTTATAATCAAGGTTCATTTTCCAGTTTCCGGCTACAATTTTCTTTCTCATTTCTTTTTTTGTAATAGTTATAGTGTAAGGGTTTTAAAGCTGTAAAGGTTGTAAACTAATTTGTATTTTTAATAATTACAACATTTAAACCTCTCTAAACCCTTTGGTTAATTCATAAACTTCTGTAAGGATAGCTTTTTCGGCATCATCAAATTTACGGTGCAACCGGCGGGCTATCACTCTATCGGCCGTTTCCATCATTTTATCAAATGCATATTCTCCTAAACCCTGTGCGCCACCCCATGAAAAATCAGGAACGTAATTGGGCGGATAACCGCTGCCAAACACATTGGCGCTTACCCCAACCACTGTACCTGTATTAAACATAGTATTAATACCACATTTAGCATGATCGGCCATTATTAATCCGCAAAATTGCAACCCTGTTTTACGCATGCTTTGCGTTGTATAGTCCCAAAGCTTTACCTCAGAATAATTATTTTTCAGGTTCGAGTTATTGCTGTCGGCACCTATATTACACCACTCACCTACTACAGCATTACCCAGATAACCTTCATGGCCTTTTGATGAATATCCCCAAACCACAGCGTTATTTACTTCGCCACCAATGCGGCAATAAGGGCCAATTGTAGTAGCACCGTATATTTTGGTCCCCATTTTTATTTGCGAGTGTTCGCACAAAGCAAAGGGGCCACGTACATTAGTACCTTCCCAAACCTCGGTATTGGCCGCCAAATAAATAGGGCCATTTATGGAGCTAAAGCTACAGCACTCGGCTTGTACACCTTCCTCAGCAAAAAAATCGTTTCCTATAATGGTATTGGTGCTGCTTAAAACCGCACTGGCACGGCCTTTGGTAAGCAGCTTAAAATCTTTGCGGAGTTCTATATCGTTCTTTCGAAAAATATCTTCGGGGTAGCGTACCATAACCGGCACACGGTCATATGCAACAATCTGATTGAACACAGCTTGTGCATCAAAACTTGCGGCATTAGTGGCATTTAGCCTCACAGCTAAAAGGATCTCCTTATATTTTAGTGCTTCACCTGCCTGTAATTTATCAATGGCTTCCAGCAAAAATTCATCCGGGCAAACAGCACCGTTAATGAACAGGTTATCAGTTTGAATGCTTATTGAAAATTTACCCTGCAAGTAAGCCTGGGTATGAAAAGAAAAATCGGAATTTAAATATTTACCCCATTTTTCTGCAATGGTTAAGATCCCAATTCGCAGATCGGCAACGGGGCGGGTATATGTTAGTGGAAGAAGGGTGTTGTGTGCGGTATCGTCAAAAAGGATAATTCCCATGGGCCAAAAATAAAAAAAGTCCCCCGGTATACGGGGGACTTGTAAATATTTTATTGAAAAAACACTTATTTTTTGTTGTAACGGGTACGGAACTTGTCTATACGTCCGGCTGTATCAACTAACTTCATTTTACCAGTGTAGAACGGGTGTGAAGTGTGTGAAATTTCTAATTTAATCAATGGATACTCGTTGCCATCTTCCCATTTTACGGTTTCGCGGCTGTCGATACATGATTTGGTCATGAAAGAATAGTCGTTTGACATATCCTTAAAAACAACTAATCTATAGTTTGATGGATGCAGATCTTTTTTCATTATATTATAATACTTCTTATAAAAGAGGTGCAAATATAGTAATTAAAGTTAAAACTGTAAAGCAGAAAGTAAAAAGTTTTTAACAGGTGTGGATAGATAGTATTTGGAGCGAAACATCCTTAAAATCAACATGAATTTATTTATACTCCGTAGCTCCAATATCAAACGCGATACCTGATGGGCGCAAGGTGCCGTAATAGTCGGTACTTACTCCGTATGATAACACATTGGCACCCGCATTAATAAGCGGAGACGACGACTGCAGGTGAAAATCATCGTTGCTATAATTTACAAATCCAAGGGCGTTAATGTCTTCGCCCGTGTAATTATTCGATGCCGTAAGCTTAACATTGGTGCTTTTCCTCTGAATAGCAACACCCAATCCAGGTTTAATAATCACATTATTGATAGCGGTATTCATAGGAATAGTCTCCGAATTTAATTTTATCCCGTTAAGTGCCGGAGCAATGATGGTGTTGTTAATAAATTTAAAATCAGGCCCGGGGGTATACCGCGAATCTGCAAAGATGCCATGCCCTCCCGAGTTAAGGATATAATTATTATACACCAGGTTATCACCAAGACCTAAAACAATAATACCGTTGCCGGGTGCATTCTTAACCAGGTTGTTATAACATTTACCACCGGTACCCTCTCCAATCTGTATCCCGTTATTTTGCGCGCTTGCAAATGGCGTTAACCCCGGCGATTTAACCGTGTTATTGTAAATTTCGGCACCAGAGATAGCGCTACCCACCTGGATGCCCTCGCAACCGGTCGAGTCGGTTATGTTGTTGTAAACCTTTACGTTAACTACGTCATGAGGCAGCACCTGGCCGCATGATGCCGAAACCCCGGAGGCATAAAAAGAATTACCTACATAAAATCCCTCCCCACCTGTTTTGTGGATGTAGTTGTTATGGAGACTAACATTCCGCATGGTAAAATGGCCGCGCTGCGTACTTATATCGCACGTTGGGTCTGTTTTGGCCATGATACCTGCAAAACCGCTGTTGCGCACTTCAACATTTGCGATCTCAAAATCCGAGCTCAAACCGTCTATGGTCATGCCAATGTTTCCGCCGTTCACGTCAAAACCGTAGGTAACACCCGGGGCACCGTTACCCAATATCTTGAAGTACTGGCAATTTTGTGTTTTAAACCCGTACGAAGTTGTTGTAGCTGCCGAAAAGGTTACTTTCCCCCCTTTATTGATGATAATGATAGGCTTTGCAGCGGTTCCTTTAAAGTTTTTTAGCAACAATCCGCCCCTCACACCGGCAGGGATACATATTACCGAACCGGCAGGTATTTTAGCGCCGTCAACAAACCACTCGGATGGTTGAACGGTATACGTACATTCAGATAAAACTATATTATTGGGGTTGAGTCTTTGGAGAGTTTTAGTTGTTGTTACCGGCTTAACAATTTCGTTCATGCTTTTAGTACACATCACAAATGATGATACAGTAAGCCCGGCAGCTATCCATAATTTAAGATAATTCTTCATCTAAATTTGATTTAGACTGAAAAGTATATTTTTCAGCAGGGGTTAAATAATACCTTGATTAACGCTCTTTTTTCAAGTTACCCATTATACGTGGGGTTGTATGGTATTGTTGCTATAAGAAACAAATTATATCTGTTTGAAAATATCGAGCGGAAAACCTTGCGAATATGCCCTTATGGGTCATTTTGAACGAGTAATAGCGAGGCGAAATAACAGGGTCTATTTTATATTGGCGTTGCCTGCGGCCGGGCTTTCCGCTCATACGCACACATGGCCTTAGTCACAGGGCCGGTATCCGCTGCAATCCTTAACGCGGAATGTATCTCACATTAAACACCTACGAAAATTCAATATCTTGATGTAATGTTAGGAGGCGGCAAATTGACTAATAACACTACCATGAGTATTATGCAAGCTATAAAATAAAGCCCCGAATACCAATTCATTTTATTAATGTCTGACTTTTCAATCGCAATATTTTGTAATTGTTCTTCAGGTATAATATAATTTAGTGCAAATAGACTTAGTGCTCCAAATAGCAAAAAACAAAATATAAATAAATTACGATTTAAGTATAGCTCAATATCAAATAGAATTTTTAACCCCAACTGGATATGAACTATATGCAAAAATACTATGAATGTGATAAGCAAACGCAGATTAAAGTAAGGGGTACCTCCGGGTCGTCTGTTTTTAATACCCTGATATATTGCTGCAAATACGTAAGTGATATTTCTCATCTCATCTTTTGATCCATATTCTTTATCTTAACCAATACTCTGGCACAACTCTATTAGCACACCATTTGTCCCTTTTGGATGCACAAAGCACACTAATTTATTATCCGCACCCAGCTTTGGCACATCATTCAGCAATACAAAACCTTCGACTTTTAAGCGTTGCATTTCAGCTTCAATATCATTTACTTCAAAGGCGATATGGTGCATCCCCTCCCCTTTTTTGGTGATGAATTTGGCAATCGGACTATCGGGATCTGTGGCTTCCAGCAGTTCTATTTTGTTGGGGCCGCTTTGTAAAAACGCTGTTTTAACCCCTTCAGATGCTACTTCCTCTACTTTATAAACAGCCGTATTTAGCAGCTTTTCATAGATATCACCCGCCAATTTAACACTGTTAACCGCTATGCCGATATGCTCTATCTTATTCATGTCCAAATATTGTAAATTAATGGCAGCTAAATGCAATTTATAGCGGCTTGCAGATATAAAAGTAAAACTTTACGTATATTTGTATTGTTAATTTTTTAATACATGAACATCCCAATTTACTTAGATAATAACGCTACTACACCTATGGATCCCAGGGTGCTGGAAGCTATGTTGCCTTACTTTAACGAAAAGTTTGGTAACGCGGCAAGCCGCAACCATCCTTTTGGCTGGGTAGCAGAAGAAGGCGTTGATTATGCCCGCGAGCAGGTAGCAAAGCTGATAAACGCAACTGAAAAAGAGATCATCTTTACATCAGGCGCTACCGAGTCAGACAACCTTGCTATTAAGGGTGTATTTGAAATGTATAAAGAGAAAGGCAACCACATAATTACTGCCGTTACTGAACATAAAGCTGTACTTGATGCTTGTAAACACGTTGAAAAATTAGGCGGAAAAGTTACTTATCTGCCGGTTAAAGAAGACGGTTTAGTTGACCTTGCCGCACTGGAAGCAGCCATGACAAGCGAAACCATCCTGGTATCTATCATGTATGGCAATAACGAAATTGGTGTTATACAACCGATTAAAGAAATTGCAGCCATTGCACACAAATTTGGCGCTTTGTTTATGACCGATGCCACACAGGCTGTTGGTAAAATACCTGTTGATGTAATTGCTGATGGTATTGACCTTTTAGCTTTATCGGCACATAAAATGTACGGCCCTAAAGGCGTAGGTGCATTATACGTAAGGCGTAAAGGTCCGCGTGTAAAAGTTACCGCACAAATGGACGGTGGCGGCCACGAGCGCGGTATGCGTTCAGGTACGTTAAACGTTCCGGGCATTGTTGGTTTAGGTAAAGCTTGCGAGCTTGCCGGCTTAGAGATGGAAAGTGAAGCAAAACGCCTTTCGACTTTGCGCGATAAACTGGAAAGTTCATTAACTGTATTAGAAGAAAGCTACGTGAATGGCAATGTTGAACACCGCTTGCCGCATGTTGCTAATATATCATTCAAGTATGTTGAAGGTGAAGGTTTAATGATGGCAATGAAAGATCTGGCTGTATCATCAGGTTCGGCCTGTACATCAGCATCATTGGAGCCGTCATACGTATTGAAAAGCTTAGGCTTATCTGACGATCTTGCACATTCATCTATCCGTTTTGGTTTAGGCCGCTTTACTACCGAAGAGGAAATTGATTACGCGATTGAAGTAACTAAAAAATCGGTTACCCACCTGCGCGAACTTTCACCGCTTTGGGAAATGTTTAAAGAAGGCATTGACCTTGACTCAATTGAGTGGGCAGAACACTAATTTGATTTCGGATTTCGAATGTTCGATTTCGGATTTATTTTAGGATTTAGAAATTAGAGTTTAGAATTTAACTCACAACTATAACAATTAAAACTTAAAGCTATGGCTTATTCAGATAAAGTAATTGATCATTATACTAACCCCCGCAATGTGGGCACGTTAGATAAAAGCAGCCACAAGGTTGGCACCGGCCTTGTTGGTGCACCTGAGTGTGGCGACGTTATGCGCCTGCAGATTCAGGTTGATGATAATAACATCATCACCGATGCAAAATTTAAAACTTTTGGTTGCGGATCGGCAATCGCTTCTTCATCTTTAGCTACTGAGTGGTTAAAAGGTAAAAGCGTTGATGATGCAATGAAAATTGATAACATGGATATTGTTGAAGAACTGGCTTTACCACCGGTAAAAATTCACTGTTCAGTATTGGCAGAGGATGCTATTAAAGCAGCCATCAATGATTTCCGTGTGAAAAATGGCATGGAACCAATTGTTCTGGAAAAATCACATCACTAATTTATTGGTGAGTAGAGGGTAGTTGAATGGTGAATAGTTTATATGCTTACCAACCACTCACAACTCACTTAACTAACCATTTACTAACATGGTAACTGTAACTGATAAAGCAAAAGCTAAAATAGATAGCCTGATGCAGGATAGTGGGCTGGATGCCTCCTATTTTCTGCGTGTGTCTGTTCAGGGTGGTGGCTGCTCTGGTTTGTCCTATAACCTTGATTTTGATAACGAGGAGAAAAAAGGCGACCAGTTCTTTGAAGATCGCGGCGTACGTTTTGCCCTGGATATGAAATCATTCCTGTATTTAGCAGGTACCGAACTTGACTTTTCTGACGGGTTAAATGGTAAAGGTTTTAACTTTCATAACCCCAATGCAACCCGCACTTGCGGCTGCGGCGAAAGCTTCTCGGTATAGGCCTCACCTAATCCTCTCCTTTGGAGAGGATTTAAATAATATTTAAAAGGGCTCCTTTTCGGGGCCTTTTTTTGTTTCGATAAAATCTCTAAAAATCACACTTAAACCTACTACTATTGGCCAATTTTTTGTCCAAAACTCTAAAAATCTCTAATTATCTCTAAAAATCTCACATGCTTTTTTTATTATGCAAACTTGGTGTGTCCGTGGTTTATTTTTCCATTTTCGGCATCCCATATGGTATCATTTATGTTGTTTAAATTAATGTAATTTAATTAGCTTTGTTATACTATAACCGATATAAACTTGATGAACATCGTAGCTGAGCAATCAACTATCCCCGGCCTGATCCGTAATATTGTTGCAACCATACATCCCGATACCCATACCTTTTTGATGCATAAGGTAAAGGATACATGGGAGGAGATAACCTATAAACAGGCGCTTGAAAAAATAGACGCTATATCTGCATGGTTCCTTGATATCGGCATAAAAAAAGGCGACCGGCTGGCACTCATCATAGAGAACGGCCCAGATTATATTTATTACGACCAGGCCCTGCAACAAATTGGCGCGGTTAATACATCTATCTACCCTACCCTTTCTGAGGCAGAAATTGAATATATCCTGAATGATTCTGAAGCAAAAACCTTAATTATAGGCAACCCGTTTTTATTCCGCAAGGTTTTAAAAATTGCTAATAACTGCCCGGCCTTAATAAGGCTGATACCGGCTTGTGACGAATTCGAAAAATACAGCGATAAGCTAACCCTAAACGCCGGTGTTATCAGTTTTGAAAAAGTTATTGAAGAAGGTTTAAAAATTATCGATAAATACAGAACGACTATTAATGCAGCGCGGGAGGCTATTTTACCGTCAGATCTTTCCTGCCTCATCTATACATCTGGGACTACCGGTACACCTAAAGGTGTAATGCTTACCCACCATAACCTAACCGAAAACTGTAAGGTAAGCCTGTATCAGATCCCTATTATTACCAAGGATGACCTGTTCCTGTCGTTTTTGCCTTTATCACATGTATTTGAGCGTACCGCCACCTATTACATATGCATGAACAAGGGCTGTACCATAGCTTTTGCACAAAGCCTTGATCTGCTGGCTAAAAACATGGTAGAGGTTAAACCTACCGTAATGTGCTGCGTGCCACGCTTGTTAGAACGCATCCATGATAAAGCCATGAAGAACGGACTGGCTGCCGGAGGCCTGAAAACAAAGATCTTTACCTGGGCATTAAAAATTGGCAAGGAATACCGTCTTACCAATGAAGCAGGCAAAAAACCAGGTTTAATATTAAGTGCCGAGCAAAAACTGGCAGATAAGCTGGTTTTCAGCAAGATCAAAGAAAAAACCGGTGGGCGCTTGAAAGTGCTGTTATCCGGTGGTGGTGCTTTACCTAAAAATGTTGGTGAATTTTTTGGCAACATCGATATAAAGCTATTGGAAGGCTTTGGGTTAACAGAAACTTCGCCGGTAATGGCAGTAACCGAAGATGACCGTATTATTTACGGTACTGTTGGCCGTATTATACCGGGCATTGAAGTGGCTATACAAAATGTTGATACCCGTAAGATCTACACCATACAAACGCACGATAACTTCAGGCCTGATTTTGAATCGGAAGAAGGTGAAATTATTGTGCGCGGGCATTGTGTAATGAAAGGTTACTGGAGAAAGCCGGAAGAAACCGCCGCTGTTATTGATCCCGAAGGCTGGTTCCATACCGGGGATATCGGCAGGTTTTATAGGGGCAACCTACAAATTACCGACAGGCTAAAAAACATGCTGGTTAATGCTTACGGCAAAAACATTTATCCTACCCCGGTAGAGAATACCTATTTAAAAAGCCCTAAAATTGAACAGGTATTTTTAGTAGGCGATAAACGCGAATATATCACTGCCATACTGGTACCATCGCGAGAAATATTGCAGGAAACCTTTAACCTAAGTGACGCTTTTTTTGAACAGCCCGATATTTTTATTGAAGATAAAGAAATTAACGACTGGCTTAACCTGGATATCAAAAAACTCTCAAACGAACTGGCCAAATTCGAGCGCATCAAAAACTTCAGGATAAAGCGTAAACCTTTCAGTATTGAGGCTGGTGAAATAACCCCCACCATTAAAGCCAAACGCAAGGTAATAGAAAAGAAATACGCCGATGCGATAGACGAAATGTATAACTGGGAAACAGAAGCAGAGTAGCGAGGTTTCGGATTTGGGATTTTCGATTTCGGATTTGATGGAAAGCTTCTGTGCTGCGAAAATTATATAAAAAGGGTCATGGTGAGCTTGTCTTGTCATGGTGAGCTTGTCGAACCACATAGCGGGCGGGCCTTTACGCACATCCTTCGACAGGCTCAGGAGGACCCTGTTTTTCGCAAAGTGTCATGGTGAGCCTATCGAACCATTAGTGGGCTATCCCACGCACGTCCTTCGACAAGCTCAGGAGGACCCTGTTTTTCGCAAAGTGTCATGGTGAGCCTTGTCGAACCATTAGTGGGCTATCCCACGCACGTCCTTCGACAGGCTCAGGGTGACCCCTGTTTTTCGCAAAGTGTCATGGTGAGCTTGTCGAACCATTAGCGGACTTTGATAGCTCGGGCAATAATTCCCATTTACCATTAATTATTGCCTCCTTTTTGGCTCTTCGCCAACCTTTAACTTGTTTTTCAAATGCAATAGCTTGATTTACATCTCCAAATACTTCATTAAATACTAACTTAACTGGCCTTCTTTTATAAGTATAGCATGTAGGGTTTTCGCCAGCTTCGTGTTCTATAATACGCCGTTCAATGTTATTTGTTATGCCTGTATAATATGACCCATCTCGGCATAAGAGAATATAAACGTGGTATTGCTTCATCATATTTTTAACTTAGTTAGGTGTCATGGTAAACTTATATATCTCATGGTGAGCTTGTCGAGTCATGGTGAGCTTGTCGAACCACATAGTGGGCCGGCCTTTACGCACGTCCTTCGACAAGCTCAGGAGGACCCTACCTCTTATATGTCATGGAGACTGTCGAACCATTAGCGTACTATGCCTTTACGCACGTCCTTCGACAAGCTTAATCCGGTGTTAACTACTTATTCACTATTTCTCCCACATCCCTGTAATCGCGTGCGTGGTAGGTAACACCTTGATTGGTGTACTTATCCAGTGGATCGAATAAGAACGTATCGATACCTAATTCCATTGCCGCTTTAATCTCAGAATTTGGGTCGTCGCCTATTACCAGCACTTCTTCTGTAGTATAACCATTCTCCTTCATTATTTTTTGGAACACGTCCTTTTTTGTCTGGCCGGATTGCTCGGGGTCTACCACGTAAACCTGTTTAAAATCGGCGCCAATGTTCAGCATTTCTACTTTGCTCATTTGCAGTTTGGTAAAGCCGGTGGTTACCAAAAATTTGTCGATAGGGATCTGGCGAAGCAGATGATACTCGTCGTAGGGATACATCGGTTCTTCAAATTTGCAGTTGCGGAGCATTTCCATGCCTTGTGCTTTTAGCTCATCGCTAAACCCAAATTCATCTGCCACATGCTGGTAAGGGCGGCGGGTAAGTTCTCCTTTTGCTTTAGTGGCTGCTAACTTATCCTCTTCGCCAAGGTTTTCATCTATCAACTTAAATAATTTACCAAACAGGTGCTCGGCAATGGAGCTTACCGGGTAAATGGTATTGTCAAGATCTAATATTAAAACTCGTTTCATAGGTATAATTAAGGTAATTGTTCCGGAAGGCCCGCAATCTCTTCGGCAGTAACAGTTTCGATAATGCTTTTGTTGTTGTTATGATACAGCAAATAATAACCGGCGGCCGTTAACAGGGATAATATGCCAAGCAACCACCACAACGATCTAAAACCACCGTAATTAATAACCTGGCTGCCCATTGCCGGGGCTAGTATTTGTGCCGCCGACCACGACATAGTGTACAAAGCTGCATATTCGCCACGGTTATAATTGTTGGTACGCGCTATCCAAAAGCTATTCATAAAGGGCATACTCATGATCTCGCCAAGCGTTACCAGTACCACTACCAATATAGCAGTTGTTATACCTGCCGGTAAAATGTTGAGCAGTACAAAGCCGAAGCCTGTTATCAGCACTCCCCAAACAATATAGATAAGGGCATGCCTTTTACCTTCCAGGTAATTGATCAATACCATCTCAATAGCCACAATGAGCAGTCCGTTCAATGCCAGCAGGAAGCCAATTAAACGCTCGCCAAAATGCCAGTTGAGTTTATAAAACACAGGTTCCATAATAAAGAACTGGAAGAAGCATAAACCGAAAATGGTGGATAGAAATATAAACCACAGGTAGGTTTTGTCTTTATACGCCGATGAAACCGGGCCCGTTGCTACAGGCTTTACTTCCGATTTTTTGATAGCCGCGCGGGGCATTAGTTTTAACAGCATCAGGGCAGCCAATATATTGGTACAACCATCTACCCAAAACAATAAATTGTAATTGATTGATGCCAGGTAACCGCCTAACCCACCACCAAATGCCCAGCCCAGGTTAACAGCCAAACGGTTTAATGAATAGGATCGGGTTTTGTTTTCGGGCGAACTGTAATGCGCGATTGCCGTTGAGTTAGCCGGGCGAAATGCCTCGTTACAAAAGCTTAGTATAAACGTACCTATGCCAAGCGTTAAAAAAGTACGCTGGTAACCCAGTATAATAAACAGGATACCACCGCTTAAAAGCGTAATTACC
The DNA here is from genome assembly GCF_041660805.1 of Mucilaginibacter sp. Classification (GTDB taxonomy): domain Bacteria; phylum Bacteroidota; class Bacteroidia; order Sphingobacteriales; family Sphingobacteriaceae; genus Mucilaginibacter. The sequence goes on from NZ_JBAZVP010000012.1 coordinate 20,003, forward strand.
TGCAGATCGTAAAAGCCTATCTTATCAGTAAGCTTGCCACCGGTAAATGCTCCTAAAATAGAGCCTACACCAAACAAAGCCATAATGTAGCCTGCCTGTACAACACTAAAATGTAACTGATTTATACAGTAAATGCTCAGGAACGGCACTACCATAGTACCACTACGGTTAATGAACATCACCACGCTGAGGTACCAGCTATTGGGTGATAAACCGCTGTAGGCGTTTTTATATAGGCGGATTATTGACACTGTAAGGGATTTTTAGGTTAACAGGATCAAAAATAAGATTTGATTTGGATCAATTCGGAACAAATTATAAATGGCCTGCGGTGGATATTGGACTATTGGCCGCGTAACCTACGGCACGCAAGCTCCTTGTGATGTTTATCTACAAAGCTTTTGCTCCTACGGAGCAGCAAATCTCTCCTTACGCTTTCTACAACCCCGTAGGGGCTGCCGCTTTGTAGATAAATATATAATTATTAAATCCCGCGCCATAGCTACGGGACCATTGGCCGCGTAACCTACGGCACGCAAGCTCCTTGTGATGTTTATCTACAAAGCTTTTGCTCCTACGGAGCAGCAAATCTCTCCTTACGCCTTCTACAACCCCGTAGGGGCTGCCGCTTTGTAGATAAATATATAATTATTAAATCCCGCGCCATAGCTACGGGACCATTGGCCACGTACCTACGGCACGCAAACCCCATGTGATGTTTATCTACAAAGCTTTTGCTCCTACGGAGCAGCAAATCTCTCCTTACGCCTTCTACAACCCCATAGGGGTTGCCGCTTTGTAGATAAATTATAATTATTAAATCCCGTGCCGTAGGTACGGAGACATTGGCCACTTGCTTATTGGCATACGAATCCCGACGCAAAAATATTGCGTTTCTGCATTGATGCCGGGAATGAATGGATTTGAAGATTATGCTATTTGACTACTCAGGTAATAGATTCCGGGAAGTAACAAGCATATTTAAACGTAGAGGCGCAATATTTTGCGCCTCTTAAACAAATCGTAAACAGGAGACGCAAAATATTGCGTCTCTACGTTAGTGCCGGGATATAGCCCCCTTTAGCTCAAACGGGAATTTTTATTCCTCAGCCAATGATCTGCCAGTACCAGTGCAGCCATTGCTTCAACAATAGGTACGGCGCGTGGTACCACACAAGGGTCATGCCTGCCTTTGCCTGATATTTCTGCTGCGTTGCCCTCGCTATCAATTGTTTGCTGGCTTTGCATAATGGTGGCAACAGGTTTAAAGGCCACCTTAAACTCTATAGGCATACCATTACTGATACCGCCTTGTATACCGCCCGAAAAATTGGTACGGGTACCAATTTTAGGACCTCCCTCTCCTTTGGAGAGGGCCGGGGTGAGGCTTACAAAGATATCGTTATGTTCTGATCCGCGCATTTCGCTGCCGCTAAAGCCCGAACCAAATTCAAAACCATGCACGGCATTAATACTAAGCATGGCTTTACCCAGGTCAGCATGTAGTTTATCAAATACAGGATCGCCGAGGCCCACTGGGCAATTTTTAATATAGCAGCTTACCTTGCCGCCAACGGTATCACCCTGTTTGCGGATGTCGTCTATAAAGGCAATCATTTCTTCGGCCGTTGCAGGATCGGCACAACGGACGATGTTTTTTTCGCGTTCGGCTATAAATTCATCGGCACTGTCAATAAACACATTTGGGGCATCTATTTTACCAACGCTGCTTACATGGGCAACAATTTCTATCCCCTGTGTTTTTAATAACAATTTAGCCAATGCACCGGCTGCAACGCGTGCGGCGGTTTCGCGGGCTGATGAACGGCCGCCGCCACGATGGTCGCGAATGCCATACTTGGTTTGATAAGTATAATCGGCATGTGAAGGACGGAATACATCTACATTGTGGGTATAATCTTTTGACCGCTGGTCTTCATTTGGTATCAGCATGGCAATAGGGGTACCTGTGGTTTTACCCTCAAATACACCGGATAATATTTTAACCGTATCGCTTTCTTTACGCTGCGTAGTGATCTTAGACTGACCGGGCTTGCGTTTATCCAGCTCGCCCTGAATGTATTCCAGATCGACGGATAAGCCTGCGGGGCAGCCGTCTATTATTACGCCTATAGCCTCGCCGTGCGATTCGCCAAAAGTTGTTATCCTGAATAATTGACCAAATGAATTACCTGCCATAATGTTTGATGTGCAAATGTGCGGATATGCAAATGTGCAGATTGTTTGTTTAATAATTTATATTATGTCATTGCGAGCGATAGCGTGGCAATCTCGTCGCTTGCCGGCACTAATGCACTGGCTACGAGATTGCCGCGTCGCTATCGCTCCTCGCAATGACCTATTTAGTTAATTGGGTCATGCTGAGCTTGTCTTGTCATGGTGAGCTTGTCGAACCACATTACGGGCGAGCCTTTGCGCACGTCCTTCGACAAGCTCAGGATGACCCAGCAAATGTCATTTCCCCTTCAGAGGCCTCGGATTTCGTACCTCGCAATGACGCGTGGATATTATTGGGCTTTCACCTCAAAGCCTACGCTTTCCAGATCTTTCCAAAATGCCGGGTATGATTTTTCAACCACGTCGGCATCTTCAATTTCAAGTTCGGGGATCAGTATTGCCAGTGGCGCAAAGGCCATTGCCATACGATGATCGTCATAAGTGCTTACAAACATACGCTGCGGAATTTGTTTTTCACTGCAATCCAGTTTGTAAACTTGTCCTTTTTCAATCAGCTTCACCCCCATTTTAGCCAGCTCGGTTTGCAGGGCCAGGATGCGGTCGGTTTCCTTGATCTTTAAAGTTTCTAAGCCGGTGAAGCTTGCATCGTGCCCCAATGCGGCGCAAACTACAATAAGGGTTTGGGCCAGGTCCGGGCATTCCTTCAGATCAAAGATCTTACGGAAAATTGGTTTTGGCTCTTTGGTTAAGTGCACACCGCCATCTTTAAACTGCGAGGTGATGCCAAAGTTGGCCATTAGTTCGGTGATAACGCTGTCGCCTTGTAAGCTGTATGATGTTAAACCGGGTAAAAACAATTCGGCCTCATCGCTTAAAGCGGCTATGGCGTACCAGTATGATGCCGCGCTCCAATCTGGTTCAATATGTAACGATGTAGTGGCAAATTCCTGATGTGGTATAGAAATGACGTTACCCTCCCAACTGTGTTGTATATTTGCCTGCCTCAGCATAGCTAAAGTCATTTCAACATACGGGCGCGAAGTTAATTCACCTTCGATATGTAATTCCAAACCAAAAGGCAGTTGAGCAGCTATAAGTAACAAAGCGGTAATATACTGACTGCTGATGTTTCCTTTAATACTGATCTTACGAGTTTGCTGCTCAAAACTGCCTTTTAGTTTGACGGGGGGATACCCCTCTTTTTCTTCAAATTCAATATGGGCACCCAAACTACGCAACGCATCAACCAAAATACCTATTGGCCTTTGCTTCATCCTCTCACTGCCTGTTAATATTACTTCCTGATTGCCTATTGCATAATACGCCGTTAAAAAACGCATAGCCGTACCGGCAGGGCCGATGTTGATCAGCCTCACCCCAGCCCTCTCCAAAGGAGAGGGAGTTATATCGGCCATTGCTAACTGCTTACTGTTAACTGCCGACTTTCTCAAGATCCCTGCCAGCGTTACCGTATCTGCAGCATCAGAAATATTTTCAACCTTTACCTTACTATTGCTTATCGCTTCAATAACCAGTGCGCGGTTGCATTCACTTTTTGAACCAGTGAGCTGTACCGTACCGTTTACTGTTTTGCTTTTTTTAGTAAGAATGATGTTATGCTTCATTAATATAAATTTATGCCTGTCCGCAGGCCCTCTCCAAAGAAAAGGGGCTGGGGAAAGACTTTTTTAGAACCCTCTCCTTTGGAGAGGGCAGGGTGAGGCTAAACGTGTGTAAGTTTCTCAGCCGCTTGTCCTGCTTCGCTTTTGTTCATTATCTCGGTTTGTTTACGGATAGATTCGCTGTGCATTAGCTCCAGTAATTTCTCGGTAAACTCGGTACTTAATTTTAAAGCTTTTGCGTAGCTGGTACGTTTGTGCAAGATCTCGTCCCAACGGTTAACCTGTAAAATGGTAATGTTATTATCCTTTTTGTAGTTGCCAATTTTCTCTACAATTTTCATACGCTCGGCCATTTTTTGAATCACCAGGTCGTCAATTTTATCTATCTGGCTACGTAATTCGGCCAGTTTATCGTTCACTTCCACATTGCGGACTTCTGGTTTACGTAAAGCTAAGTGGTCAATAATATCAGCCAACGCAGCAGGTGTAACCTGTTGTGCAGCATCAGTCCAGGCCACGCTTGGGTCAATGTGCGATTCTATCATTAAGCCCTGCATATCCAAATCCAAAGCTTTCTGAGAGATGTAACCAATCAGGTCGCGGTTACCGGTAATGTGGCTTGGGTCGTTGATGATAGGCAAGTGCGGGGCAAGGGTTTTTAAGCCGATAGCCAGATCCCACATTGGTTCGTTACGGAAAGCTGATTTTTCGTATGATGAAAAGCCACGGTGAATAGCCGCCAGCTTAGTGATACCCGCGTTGTTGATACGCTCTAAAGCACCAACCCACAAAGAAAGATCAGGGTTAACCGGGTTTTTAACCATCACAGGTACATCAACACCACGCAGGGCATCAGCAATTTCCTGTACAGTAAAAGGGTTAACGGTTGAACGTGCACCTACCCAAAGGATATCTACACCAGCGTTTAAAGCTTCTTCTACGTGTTTAGCGGTAGCTACTTCAACCGCTATAGGCAAGCCGGTTTCTTCTTTAGCGCGTTTTAACCACTCTAAACCAATGCTGCCAATACCTTCAAATTCGCCCGGGCGGGTACGTGGTTTCCAGATACCGGCACGCAGTGCGCTTACCTTACCTGTTTTAGCTAATAAATGTGCGGTTGCTACTAACTGGTCTTCGGTCTCGGCGCTGCAAGGGCCGGCAATTACCAGGGGTTGTTTGCCTGCTTGATTAATCCACGAATTAAGCGGCTGTATGTCTAAATTAAGTTTCATATCGTTGTTGTTGGTCCGAAAGCCCGAAAATCGGTAAGTCCGGAAGATTATTATTTATGTTATTGTTATCTTTTGATTATTAATTACTGCTGTTTTCGGACTTACCGACTTTCGGGATATATCCGACTGTACTTATTCGTTTAACTTTTTCACTGTTATATATCTTCTTGTTTTTTCTGGTATTAGCTGTGGTTTAGGTGCCGAGTCTTCCTGGTATCGCTCATATTCGCCCAGGATATTAAAGTTGTGCGTGTATTTCAATATCTGCCTGATGGCCGAATCGTATTGTTTATGCTCATCCCATTCAACATCTACATAAAAATTGTATTCGTTGCGCTTGCCCAGTACCGGCATGCTTTGAATTTTGCTCATGTTCACATTTTCATTTGCAAAAATATTAAGCACTTTAGCTAACGACCCTACTTCGTTGCTCACCTGGAAGCATAATGAGGCTTTGTTGGTAACTGTTTTCTTACGTGCATTTTCATGATTGGTAAGGATTAAAAACCGGGTAAAGTTTAGTTTGTTAGATTCTATCCTGCGTTCTAAAACATCCAGGCCATATAACTGCGCGGCTAAAGTGTTGGCAATGGCGACGGTATCGGTCAGCTGTTCATCGCGGATGCGTTTGGCACATGCAGCGGTATCATTGCTTTCAATGATCTTTAAATTAGGGTACTCGTCAAAAAAATCAACACACTGGCGAATAGCAATGGGGTGAGAGGTTACATATTTAACATCATCAAACCGCACACCGGGCAAAGCCATCAGGTGTAGTTGAATAGGTACGTAAACCTCGCCCACAACCGGGAAACTGTAGCTCATCATCAGCGAGTAGTTGGGCAGGATGCTGCCGGCAATGCTGTTTTCAATGGCCATTACCACATAATCGGCCTGCTTGTTTTGCAAGGCATCAAATGTTTGCTTAAATGAGTTGCACTCAATGGTCTCAATATCTTCGCCGAAGTATTTGAACGCGGCTTCTTCATGGAAGGAAGCGCGTATCCCCTGTATGGCAACTCTTGGTTTCTCGGTTTTCATAATTTGTATAAAGCAAAAAATCCCGGCTTTTAGGGCCGGGACTTTTCAGTTTTTTGTATGTTTTGTTAGTACATATCAGTCCCGGCTCTTACTGTTAAAGTAGAAGTAGTAACCATAAAAATATGCACGTGTTGTAATCATTTTGTTGTTGATGCTGTAAATGTACAAGTAAAAATCATTTTGTCAATAGATAATTTTATTTTTTGTTAATTTTTTAGGTCGAAACAAATTTTATTTGGTAAAAATGGCATTCCACAGATAATGATGCTAATATAAGCTGCATAATACACGGGCAGGCAAATTATATTTATTACTATTCGCTTATTTAGCCAACACTCCCTTGATCTTTCCGCTTAAAAAAACATCAATATCATCCTGCGAGGCTATACTCGCAAACCTTAATATTCCTTCCTTATCTATTATAAAGTGCGATGGGTAGCCGGATACATTGTATTTCTGTGCTATTAGCTTTGCATCGGTAACGGTTTGGTAGCTGAATTTCTTACGCTTGAAAAAACTTTTAACGGTCGATTTTTCTGAATTGGCGAATGATAAGAACACCACATCCGGGTTGCTTTTGTATTCGTCGGTTAGTTTATTAAGCAGCGGCATTTCTTCTTCGCAGGGCAGGCAGCCAACAAACCAAAAGTTAACTACTATTACTTTTCCTTTCAATGTTTTTAAATCTACCTGTTTCCCGGCTATTGTTTTGGCATTAAATTCAGGGGCGGGACTGCCAACCATATTTTGAACAAGATTTAATTTTTGCTGATATTCTGAAGCTGCATCTTGTGCGTTACCATAAAAAGGCAACAAAAATATAAAGGAAAGGAACAGGAATGCTTTGTGGATGTTTTTCATGCCGCAATATATAAATTGATTGTAAATATTAAACGTGTTTATACTAATATGGGTTTAAGTCATGACAAACTTAAGGATGTCATGCTGAGCCTGTCTTGTCATGGTGAGCTTGTCGAACCACATTGCGGGGTGGGCCTTTTCGCACCTCCTTCGACAAGTTCAGGATGACCCCGGTAAATGTCATTCCCTCTTCAGAATCCGCCGAATCTTATTCCTCAGTATTACAAAATTGTAAGAGTGATACTACTTTTTTGTAGGTGTATATTTCCAAAAGTCATCCAACTGACCGGGGTTTCCGGTGCCAATGTACCCTATACCATCAATGGCAAAGCTTGCCACATCATAACGCGCGGCGCCGTTAAAAATGGTGATCTTTGACCAGCTATCCATAAGGGTATTGTATTTATACCAATCGTCTAAATTTTCGGTAATAGTAGTTCCAAAGCCAACGTAACCATCAGTCCCAATAACAAATTGCCCGCTAAATACGCGGCCTTTACCTGTGTAATCTGCCTTTTTAGTCCATTTATCAGTAGCAGGGGCATACTCCCAAAAATCCTTTTCAATTGTATTTGGGGCAGCTCCGCCTAAGCCCGCATAACCTTTTCCGTTAATTGAAAATGCAGCTACGCCAAAACTACCGCTGCCCGGGTAATCGGCAACACGGGTCCACTTATCAGCAGTAACATCATACTTATAAAAATCCTTGTAATTTTTATCGTAACTATCATTAGTGCCCAGGCCCATATAGCCTGTACCGTTTGCTTCAAAAGCGATAACATTTTCACGTGCCCCGCCTGCAAAGTCGGCTTTGCGGGTCCACTTATCGGTTGCCGGGTCATATTCGTAAAAATCATTGTTTTGAGGCACGCTATTGCCCGGTATAAACACCCGCTGACCAAAGCCTGTACCTACATAAGCTTTATTATTGATGCTAAAACCACGAATATATTCGGCGGCCTGCCCGGGATAATCTGCTTTTCTTGTCCACTTATCAGTAGCAGGGTCGTACTCCCAAAAATCATTCAATAACAGCAAATTAAAACCGCTCCCGGCATTGCCCCCTAATATGTATCCCTTGCTGCCAATGGTAAAACCAAATGCGCGCACGCGGCCTATACCCGTGAAAGTCCCTAATTGTTTCCATAAACCCGGTAAAGCATTTGCGGTGTTAGGAACAAACGGTTCTTTTTTGCAGGATAACATGCACAGTGCCAGCAACAGCAGCAGGCCAGATCTTTTTAACAGCATATTGGTTTATAAGCGAAGAATACATAAATATATAATTTAATTACTACTTAAACCAACAGAAGGTTGCCTGGTTACCCGTTTAGCACCTCTTGGAACAGATCAACATACTGGCCTACCTGGTACCCATCCATTAACCCATGATGTACGGTGATAGATACAGGCATTGACTTTTTGCCATCGGTATCGGTTACTTTACCAAAAGATATTTTGGGGATACTATCCTTAAATGAAAAGCTTCGCGCATGGGTTAGGCCGGTAAAATTTATCCAGGGCATAGCCGAGTAGTGGATCACATTCTCGCCGGAGTTAGATGGGAATAGCCCCGTTGTAGCCTGTACCCTGTCAATCTCTTTTTTAGCGCCTTCAATAAACGCTGCAAGTTGAGGCTGATAATCGATATATGAAAAGCCAAAAGTACCGTTGGGGCGGTTAATGGTTGCCGAGGCATGCACATCATCATAAACAAAAACTTCATCGCCAATAATGCGGTACCTGAAAGCTTCGCTTTGGTTAGCCGCGGTTAATGAGCAATGCAAATAATATAAAAAGAATGATACACCCAGCTCTTTTGCCTTTTTGTAAGCGATTGTACAATCAACGTTTACTGTGGCACTCCAAAAGGGTTCTTCGAACTGGTTAAAAAAATTGAAATGATCTTTACGAGGCCAGTTAGCCAGGTCTATTTTAGTTTTCATGCTATAAAAATTCCAGTATCTCTTTTATGCTTTCAACATTTTTAAAGCGTTCGTTATCAATGCTATGCTCAATCTGCTCATGTGCCCAGGTAATATGGTAAGGTACATGTACACCATAACCGCCAATGTTAAGCACCGGCACAATGTCACTCTTTAGGGAATTGCCAACCATCAGCAATTCATCCGGCTGTATATCTAAATGTTTAATCAGTTTTTTATAGTTGGCATCATCTTTTTCGCTCATTATCTCAATATGATGAAAATAATGGTTCAGTCCCGATTTTTTGAGTTTGCGTTCCTGATCAAGTAAATCGCCTTTGGTGGCAACCACTAAACGATATTTATTTTTAAGTGATTGCAGTACGTCCTCCACCCCATCCAGCAGTTCAATAGGCTGATTAAGCATTTGCTTGCCTAAATCCATTATTTGCGCTACAACTTCAATACTTAAAGTGTTTTGAGTGATTTTCATGGCGGCCTCTATCATGGAAAGAATAAAGCCTTTTATGCCATAACCGTAAAGCCCCAGGTTGTGAATCTCTATTTTTAGCAGTTCGCGTTCTAACTCGTGCTGTGAAGCATATTCGGCCAGCAGGCTGCAAAACTGCTCTTCCGTTTGCCTGAAGTAGGGCTCATTCACCCAAAGGGTATCATCAGCATCAAACGCAATTACTTTAATGTTCATGAGGTAAAGATATATGCTTAATACAAATAAAATTCATTAATATAATAACCCTCTATTCTTCTTCGGTAATCGCAGTTATGTTTTCTGGAAGTCCAAAAACTGACCACCGATCTTGATATATTGAAAGCTTCTTAATTTTATTGTAATCAAGATATGTTCGTTTGTTTCCTAATTTTATCGTATCCAAAAACAATTCTAAAACTTCAGAACCTGTAAGTACAAAAAATTCAGGCTTTGTTGAGGGATTATTAACATGAAGGTTTATTAATACAACATATAAATCAGCAGAAACTTTTGTTTTGTCAATATTCCAACATATGGACTTTGTAGTTTGGATACCCTTTACTTGAATTTTAAACACATCTTTTCCCTTTTGGATAAGTAAATCAATTGCTTTTGTGTTTCCAAAAGTTAATGTAACATTATACCCAAGACGCGACAATTCGCCTGCAACATAATACTCACTTGCTATTCCTGTTTGTGATTTTTCTAATTTCATTAGGGTATATAATTAATTGCTAACATAACCAAACCAATTCAAATATCACTTAAAAACCCTATTTTTGCACCCTTAATAAAATACCCTTTACAATATGAGTATTGCACTATCCGAACAGGAAATTATACGTCGCGAATCGTTACAGCAGCTGCGGGCTTTAGGCATTAACCCTTACCCTGCCGAAGCTTATGAGGTAACCGCATGGGCACAAGATATTACAAACAACTTTGAAGCTAACCCCGATAACTATAAACAGGTTACCATTGCAGGCCGTATCATGATGCGCCGCATTATGGGTAATGCTTCGTTTTTTGAATTGCAGGATAGTACAGGCCGTGTACAGGTTTACATAAAACGCGATGATATTTGCCCCGGCGACGATAAAACGCTTTACAATACCGTATTTAAAAAATTATTGGATATTGGTGATTATGTAGGTGTTAAAGGCTATGTGTTTACTACCCAAACCGGTGAAATATCGGTACATACACAAGAATTAGATATCCTGTCGAAATCATTAAAACCCCTGCCGGTTGTACGCCGCGATGATGAAGGTAATATATACGATGCCTTTACCGACCCCGAAATGCGTTACCGCCAGCGTTACGTTGATCTAACCGTTAACCCGGGATTTAAAAATATATTCATTAACCGCTCAAAAGTGATCAGCGCTATGCGCGGGTACTTTAATACCAAAGGCTGGATGGAAGTGGAAACCCCTATCCTGCAGCCTGTACATGGTGGTGCGGCAGCGCGCCCGTTTGTAACGCACCATAACACGCTGGATATGCAGTTGTTTTTACGTATTGCCAATGAGCTTTACCTGAAACGTTTAATTGTAGCCGGTTTTGATGGCGTTTACGAGTTTGGTAAAATGTTCCGTAACGAGGGTATGGACCGCACCCACAACCCGGAATTTACCGCTATGGAAATATATGTAGCCTATAAAGACTATATATGGATGATGGGTATGGTTGAGGAATGTTTAGAAACTGTTGCCAAAGCGGTGCATGGCATCCCTGTGGTACAGGTTGGCCAGCATGAGATAAACTTTGCAGGCCCGTACGAAAAGCTATCGATGTATGATTCTATCCTGAAATATACAGGTATAAATGTATCTGCTATGGACGAAGCCGGCTTGCGCCAGGTTTGTGCCGATTTAGCTATTGAGGTTGACCCAAGCATGGGTAAAGGCAAATTGATAGACGAGATTTTTAGCGCTAAGGTTGAAGCTAACCTGATACAGCCAACTTACATTACCGATTACCCTATTGAGATGACGCCGCTTGCTAAAAAGCACCGCACAAAAGAGGGCTTGGTTGAGCGTTTTGAGCTGTTTGTAAATGGCAAGGAAATAGCCAATGCTTATTCTGAACTGAACGACCCGATAGACCAGCGTGAACGCCTTGAAGAGCAGTTGGTACTGGCAGGCCGTGGTGATGATGAGGCGATGGCAATGGATGACGACTTTTTACGTGCCCTGGAGTACGGTATGCCGCCAACATCAGGCCTGGGTATAGGTATTGACAGGCTGGTAATGCTAATGACCAACCAGAGCACCATACAGGAAGTATTATTTTTCCCGCAGATGCGCCCGGAGAAAAAAGCTAAAGTTGCTACAGCGGATGACTTTATTAATATTGGCGTACCTGCAGAATGGGTACCTGTATTAAATAAAATGGGCTTCAACACGGTTGAAGAACTAAAGGCCGGCAATCCAAATAAGGTATTTAATGACCTTGGCGGGATGCGCAAAAAATTAAAGCTTGATATAACTATGCCGGTTAAGGAAGTTGTTATGGCATGGTTTGAGTAATGATAGCTATATATAGTATATAACAATAAAGGCCCTGATACAGGGCCTTTATTGTTTACTCGAATTTCTTAGCTACGGTTAGTCCGGGCCAATCATCTGTCCTGAAAGGGTTAGCCGGTAAGCCATGTGAGTTAAAAAGATTAGCATCAACCGGGGCATCTGTCCACGCGTATCTAACTGCTACCGGGTTTGCTACCTTATCGCTCCATACTTTAACTTTGTTACCGGTAATTGCAGCTTGTGCATAATAGAATTTATGATCGGCCCCGGCCAGCTCAAATCCTTTAACATTACCGTTTTGGCCTTTTGCTGTTAAACCATCATCTGCATGGGTAAAGCTTACCATGGCATAACCGCTTGCAAAGGCCGAAGAGGCAAGCTGCGGGCTTTCATAAAAGCCGGGCAAATGATAAACCCGATTAAAAGCTACGCCAGCCAATCTATAACCTACATTGGCTTTATCTTTTGGATGCACGTTCAATGGGTCGCCTATATCAGTTGTTACCGCTATGCCGGTATTGGGCAGTTTAAGGGTCATATTCTGCGCTTCGCGAAGCTCGGCCCATTTACTGCCTGCATTGCTATTTTGCGACCCGCCAAGTGATGATACCTGTACTATTAAAAACGGGAATTGCTGTTGCCATTTATTTCGCCAGTCATTTATAAGTAGTGGTAAAGCAGTGCGGTATTGATACGCCCTATCTACATTTGCTTCTCCCTGGTACCAGATAACACCCGCAACCGCGTAAGGTATTAGCGGGCGTACCATTGCATTATAAAGATCAAAAGCGGTATTGTTGGGCAAAAAATCAAAATGATAAGGCTTGCTCAGGTCAGGCATTACACGCCATTTATAATCGGCCAACTTAATAGTAGTGTCTGCAAAACTAATATTGAGGTCATTTGCCGGGGCGCTAAACCCAATGTTAAACCACAAAGTACTTCTCTGATCTAAAAAATTTATGACCATGCTATTAGCGCCGCTCTTCCAGGTCCCGGCGGGCAGGCTAAATTTATTATCAGTAGGCTTGCCAATATTGGCAGGTGTTTTTCCATTAATGTAAACGGTAATATTAGCATTAGTTGGGCCCAAGTTTAAGATCGAACTTTTTAACGAGGTTGAACTATCCAGGTTAATGGTACGCTGCATAAACCCTTCGCCGCGGTATGAGTAGAGTTTCCCCATCCAGTCCCATGATCCCGGCGCATTGCCCGGCTGCCAGTTATCAAAGAAATTTGCCGGCTTTGTTGCCAGTTCTTGAATTGTATAATTTACCACGGGCTTGTCATGATAAGCATATGCTTTCAGGCGTTTGTCGGCCCGATCATTTAACTCCTTTTCATTGCGCGGCAATGTTGGCACAACCGCTTTAAACTCCGGGGAAGCTTCCATAGCATCCTGGCTTATCCAGTCTTCAGCCTCTGTTCCGCCCCAGCTACTGTTAATTATACCAACGGTAACATGTAAATTCTGCGCCAACTGTTTCGCGTAAAAATAGCCCACAGCCGTAAAGTTGTCTATTGTATTAGGTGCCGCAACTGTCCACTCTCCCCCTGCAAGGTCTTTTACCGGGGTAAGGCTAACTTTATGCGGAACCAGGAACTGGCGCACGGCAACTTTCCCGGCATCGCTTTGCTCTTCTTTATAGCCTGAGGCATTCTTTAGCTGGAATTCCATATTTGACTGCCCCGAACAGATCCACACCTCGCCAAGCATAACATCTGTATAAGTAACAGATTCGCTTCCTGATGATATTTTCATGGTGTAGGGGCCGCCCTCTTTCATTGGCGCAAGAGTGGCTTTCCAGTTACCCTGCACATCTGCTATAGCTGTTTTTACGCTGTTGTTGATGTTTATGGTGATCTTAGCCCCCTTACCGGCCTTGCCCCATACGGGGATATCATGGTTTCTTTGTAAAACCATGTGATCGTTAAATAATTTTGAAGTGGATAGTTGGGCGTAACCTGTATGTGTAAACAAACAAACCGAAAGAATGACAAATAATACTTTCATAACTAAATAATTTCAGGAAACAATGTATTTATTGCATGGCCGGTAAATATAGATAATTTACCGTTTCGAGGTAAATTTTGTTAGTAATGTAATTGACAGCACCCGTACAAGGTGTTTTAATTACAATTCCTTAACAAAATCATAAAGAGAATAAAACCTTCGTTTAATAAGTGATGTTTATTTTTATATCGAACACCCTATAAATGAATACCATGACAAATTCTATATTGGAAATAACCGAAAACGAATATCTGATCAAACTTAGCAGGCGTAATTTCAACCTGTCGTTTATCCGCAGCCTGTTAAAGATCGTGGAGGTTTCAGAACCTACTAAGACTGATTATGACCAGCCGGACGATGATCTGCAGGATGAACCGTTAATTCCAAACAGGCGCATATCACCAGCTCAGGACCATTCTTCAGAGCCTGATTACTACAGCAACCTCGACGAGAAATAATAGCTTTTATTCTTTCTTTTATATTAGAATCTTTGCTGGCGGAACCCGCCACGCACCACCTGCTGCTTATCCATTTGTGCCATCTGGCCCTTCATCATCTTTATCTGGTCGGCAAGTAATTTGTTTTTGTCGTCTTTAGCGGCTTCTTTCAAATACATCTCCGCTTCGCGCTTATTACGTTTTGCCATTGATATACCTGCCAGGCTTAATTTAGCTAATGCTAAATTGTGCGACATGGTTAAACCCAGTGTAAGGGCTTTCTTGAAGTATTTTTCTGATTTTAACGGCGCCTTGCGCGATTCTATTAAACCTATCAGCAGGTTATAGTAGCCGTGCTGATTTTTATATAATTGTTTTTCGTAATCGGTGATTTTTAATAACCAGGCCTCTGCTTTTTCGGGGTTCTCTTTACGCAGGTAAAACTGCGCGATCAGCATGTTTTCGTTAAAAAAGAAGGTTAGCAGCACTAAACCGCCAATTAAAAACAACGGCACTCCCCATCCCCAGAAACCAAATGCACAAAGTGTAACACCGGCTCCCATTATAACACAAGCAATAATTAACCTAACTATATTTGACATAATTTGTAATAGTATAAAACGAACTGCAAATATCGTTATTTGTAATCTAAATAAAACATCAGTATTAATATTTATGGCAGGAGAATTAGAACCCGGATGGAACGCCGCTATAGGCGAAGAATTGAACAAGCCTTACATGGCCGGACTGAAAAGTTTTTTAGTACAGGAAAAAGAAGCCGGCGCCGTTATTTATCCAAAAAACAAAGAAATTTTTAACGCTTTTAATATAACGCCTTTTGACAAAGTAAAAGTTGTTATTATTGGGCAGGACCCCTACCACGGGCCAAACCAGGCGCATGGCCTCTCCTTTTCGGTACGTGATGGTATTGCCGTACCGCCATCCCTCAAAAACATTTACAAAGAACTGACTACCGATATCCCCGGATTTAAAACCCCGCAAACCGGCGACCTGACCAAATGGGCGGAACAAGGCGTATTATTACTGAACGCAACTTTAACCGTACGTGCTGCAACCGCCGGGTCGCATCAAAAAAAAGGCTGGGAAAAATTTACCGATGCGGCCATCAAAAAACTCTCTGACGAGAAGACCGGGCTTGTATTTATCTTGTGGGGAGCTTACGCGCAGTCAAAAAATGTTTTGATCAATCCTAATAATAACCACCTCATCATCAAATCAACTCACCCATCACCATTGGCGGTGAGCCATGGCGGGTTCTTCGGATCGAAACCATTTTCAAAAACGAACGAGTTCTTAAAAAAGCAAGGCAAGGAAGAGATAGACTGGCAGATAGTATAGATGTGCAGATTTCAGATGTGCAAATATGCAAATGAGAATAAATAACGCATATACGTTAAACTAAAAATGTGCAGATGACGCTTTTTGGAGCTCATCTGCACATCTGAAATCTGCATATCTGCACATCTGCACATCTATTCTTTAATACTCCAGCGGTATGATCGGTTCTTTTTTACTGGTGCTCATGATCATCATCGTTTGGAAAGTTTTTACAACAGTAATGCGGCTTATTTTTTCCATTATCAGTTGCTCGTATGATTTAATATCGCGCACGTACACTTTTAACAGAAAATCGCACTGACCGGTAACGTGATGGCACTCGGTAACTTCCTTAATGCTTTGTATCTCATCCAAAAAAGTTTGAATGGTATTCTTTTGATGAAAATCAAGCGAGATCTGGATAAAGGTTTTTATCCCCAAACCCAATTTCTCTTCATCAACCAAAGCATGATAGCTTTTAATATATTCGGCATTTTCCAGCTTACGCACACGCTCTAATGTAGGTGCAGGCGATAAGCCAATTTCATTTGAGAGCTGCAAATTGGTTATGCGCCCGTTCTCTTGTAAAATCTTAAGTATTTGTAAATCTATTTTATCTAATTCAGCTGCCATGGTACCTGCAAATATATATTATTCTTCATCACACAAAATAAAATTCCATATAAATCTCTTTTAACAAAACAAATTTCTAATTAATTATTATTTTTAGACAAGTCTAAAAAAATTATTAGATTTGTTTAAATGTACACTTTAACCGAAGAAAACTACTTAAAGGCCATTTACAAGCTGTCAATACAGACGGGAAAGGTGAGCACCAATCAAATTGCGGCGTCGCTGGCAACCAAGGCATCGTCTGTTACAGACATGCTGCGGAAACTCGCCGATAAGCTTTTGATCAATTATACCCGCTACCAGGGGGTTAGTTTAACCCAAACCGGCGAGAAAGTAGCGGTGAACATCATTCGCAGGCACCGGCTTTGGGAATTTTTTTTGGTAGAAAAACTAAATTTTAAATGGGATGAGGTGCATGATATGGCCGAAGAGATGGAACACATATCATCTACCGAGTTAATTGACCGGCTGGATGAGTTTATGGGCTTCCCCACCCGCGACCCGCACGGCGACCCCATACCAGATTGCAATGGCAACTTTAAAATAATTGATCTTAAACCAATTTCGGCCATTGCTGTTCATTCCGGAGGTATAATTTCAGGCGTTAGGGATCACTCATCGGCATTTTTACAATACCTGGAGAAACACCAGCTTACCATTGGCAAAAAAATAATGGTAAAAGAAATTATTAGTTACGATAACACAGTAGTACTGCAAATGGATAATAAAGATTTACATATAAGCCGCGATGTGGCCAATAACCTGTTAATAGCTTTATGACACAAAAACACGATAACCACTCGTTAGGCAATGTTCACAATTCTGTTATAACCAACAACAAAACCGGCTGGCGCAGGCTGCTTTCTTTTTTAGGGCCGGCTTATTTGGTAAGTGTTGGCTACATGGACCCGGGTAACTGGGCAACAGACCTTGCTGCAGGCAGCCAGTTTGGATACAGGCTAATATGGGTTTTGCTGCTATCAAACATGATTGCCCTGCTCTTGCAAAACCTGGCCGTAAGGTTAGGCATTGTACGCGGGCTTGACCTGGCGCAGGCCTCAAAACGTTCTTACCCCCGTTTTATTAATTTTTGCTTATATATACTGGCACAAATAGCCATTATAGCCTGCGACCTGGCAGAGATAATTGGTATGGCAATTGGCTTGAACCTGCTATTTGGTTTACCTTTAATATGGGGGGTTTCTATCACCATGTTTGATACCTTGTTGCTGCTGTTCCTGCTAAATAAGGGCATGCGCAAGCTGGAAGGTTTTATTATTTCCCTGATATTTATTATAGGCATGGCATTTTTGGCCCAGATGTTTATAGTTAAGCCCGATGTTATGGATATTGCCACGGGCTTTATCCCAACCAAACTAACCAATCAATCATTATATATAGCCATTGGCATTATTGGCGCAACGGTAATGCCACATAACCTGTATTTGCATTCGTCGCTGGTGCAAACACGTCAGATAGAGCGTTCTGAAGAGGGGATAAAAACAGCTATCCGCTTTAACTTTTGGGATACTACCATTGCTTTAAACCTTGCCTTTTTGGTAAATGCCGCCATTTTAATATTAGCTGCCAGCGCGTTTTTTGGTCGGGGATATCACGAGGTTGCCGAGATACAGGATGCGCATAAATTGCTCACCGATATTTTCGGAAAACTGGCACCGGCATTATTTGCCATCGCTTTGATAGCCGCCGGGCAAAGTTCAACCGTTACAGGTACACTGGCCGGGCAAATTATTATGGAAGGGCACCTTAACTTACGTATTGCACCGTGGTTAAGGCGTATACTAACACGGATACTGGCTATCGTCCCTGCATTTTTTACTATTTTGTATGCCGGTGAAGAAGCGTTAGGTAAATTATTGATATTAAGCCAGGTAATATTAAGCTTGCAATTGGGTTTTGCTATTATCCCGCTGATACATTTTACATCAGATAAAAAAAGAATGGGTAATTTTGCTACCAAACTTCCACTAAAAATACTTGCCTGGGTATTTGCTGTATTAATTGTAGGGTTGAATGTAAGACTGGTGATACAAGAAATTGATAGCTGGGCAGCAGCAAGCCCCGGGGCTGCAAATTTGGTCCATTATGTGATATCGCCCATTGCTGTTGGGGTTGGTTTGCTGTTGGTTTACACTTTTTTAAGGCCTTTGCTTTACAAGCATACAGATCAGCGGGTATATGTGCCGCACGGTATTGCAAACGCGTTAGATAACCTGGAAGCAGTGCATTACAACAACATTGGCATAACTATTGACTTTTCAAAAAACGACCAGGATTGCATAAGGCATGCGCTGATGCAGGGTGGTAAAAGGGCGCATTATACATTAATACATGTGGTTGAAACGGCTGGCGCGCGCTATTATGGCAAACAGGTTATGGATAATGAAACACAAAGCGATGTTGACAACCTTGATAAGTACGTATCTACCTTAACAAATCTGGGCTATAAAGCCGAAGCTAAAATTGGTTATGGTGGCCCCGCAACTTCAATAGCCGAGATCATAAATCAATCAAAAATTGATTTTGTGGTGATGGGCTCGCACGGGCACCAAACTATTAAAGACCTCATATTTGGCACCACTGTTAATTCGGTAAGGCATAAGGTAAACGTACCCGTATTGGTAGTTAAACCGCTAAAAAATTAATTGCATATTTGCACAAAGGAAGCGCAGGATGGATCAGAACTTATATATCAAGAATAAAAAGGCATACTTTGAGTACCATATACTGGATAAATACACAGCCGGGATAAAACTATTGGGTACCGAGATCAAATCTATCCGTGATGGCAAGGCAAACATAAATGATGCTTTTTGCACTTTTATTGATAACCAGCTTTATGTGCGTAACCTGCATATCGCTGAATATTCTTTCGGCTCGTTTTACAACCACGAAGCCAAGCGTGACCGTGTGCTGTTGCTCAACAAAAAAGAGCTCAAAAAACTATCTACCCGCGGCGAAGAAAAGGGTTTAACCATTGTCCCCCTTGCCCTATTTATTAGCGAGCGTGGCTTTGCCAAGCTTGAAATAGGCCTGGCCCAGGGTAAAAAGACCTTCGATAAACGCGAAACTATGAAAGAGCGTGATACCAAGCTTGAAATGGACAGGGCGATGAAAAGATAGTCAGCAGTATGCAGATAACAGTGTGCAGTCTTTATCTACCTGCTAACTTAAAACTGCAAACTTTATTTACCTCCTACTGCTAACTTAAACCTGCA
This sequence comes from Mucilaginibacter sp., assembly GCF_041660805.1. Lineage (GTDB taxonomy): Bacteria > Bacteroidota > Bacteroidia > Sphingobacteriales > Sphingobacteriaceae > Mucilaginibacter. Next base: position 39,565 of record NZ_JBAZVP010000012.1, read on the forward strand.
AACTGCTCTACCAGGCCCTATCACCTACCAGTGGTACAAACCTGAAGGTATCCAGTTCGTGTCTTTCATAATCGTGTTCACCGGTTTTTAATACAGTAACCATTTTCTGGGATTGCTCATCGCCTACCGGGATAACCAGTATGCCGCCAATATTGAGTTGTTTTAGCAATGTTTCGGGAACGGTTGGCGCGCCTGCGGTTACAATTATCTTATCGTAAGGGGCGTGTTCGGCTTTGCCTATTGAGCCATCGCCTAAAAAGAATTGCGGTTTATAGCCCATATAGGGCAGTACTTGTATGGTACGTTCATAAAGTGTTTCCTGGCGTTCAATGGTTACCACATTGGCACCCAGCTCCATTAAAACACAGGTTTGATAACCACAGCCCGTACCTATTTCCAATACTTTATCGCCTTTGTTAATATGCAGCAGTTCGGTTTGGTAAGCTACTGTATATGGTTGTGATATAGTTTGCCCGGCCCCTATCGGGAATGCAATATCTTTGTAAGCCTGGTTCCAGAAGGTTTCATCAAAAAAGAAATGACGCGGAATTTTGCCAATTGCTTTTAAAACCCGTTCATCTTCAATCCCTTTTTTCCTTAAAACTTCAACCAGCCTTTTTCTTGCTCCCTGTTCCCGGTAATTATCAATAAATTTGTACGCCATTACAAGGCAAAGTTATATAAAATGACGGTTTTTAAGGCCCTTTACAGGTAGCCAGTTATTAACAAATTATTTATTTAACACTACTGTAATAATAACGCCCTGCATTACGTACGGGTAATTACACATTCACATATATATGAAAATACTAAAAGCATCAGCTTTAATTTTAACGCTATCAGCTATCGGTTTTTACGCTTGCAAAAAAGAAAGTACAAATTCAACAACATCAACTGCTGTGATACGCAATACCGGGGCGGTTGCGGCTGATGGATGTGGCTATTTATTAATAGATAAATCCAGAAACAGCTCTTACAGCCCGGTTAATCTTACCGATGAGTACAAAGTTGCCGATTCAGTAAAGGTATTGGTTACCTACACCGTACTTAACTCTACTTTCCATTGCGGTACAATAACCGGATATGGTTACCAGGAAGCTAAGATCACCAGTATCAGTAAAATTAATTAATACGGATCAACATCAGGCTGCACTATACCGCCCTTGCTTAATTTGGTAGTTTGAAACTGGGTTATCACATCCCTTATGATCGCTTTTGCCTTTACAATAGATATGGTATCCCTTTCAAACTTAAGCATGATAGATTTTATGTAATAATTGCGGATACGGTTAATTAGCGGCTGCTCAGGGCCTATCACCCTATCGCCAAAATGCTTGCGCAGTTCATTGGCAAGGTATTCTGCCTGGTTATACAGTATCTCGGGGTTCTTGTGTTTTATATCCAGGTTAATGATGCGATAGTAAGGTGGGTACTTAAAACTTTTGCGCTCTTCCATTTCGGTAAAGTACAGGTCGGCATAATCATTTGCAATCACCTGTCTAATTACACGGTGACCGGGGTCATAGGTTTGAATAACTACCTTACCCTGCTTGCCCCTGCGCCCTGCCCTGCCGCTTACCTGTGCCAGCATCTGGTAACTGCGTTCGTTAGCACGATAATCAGGATACTTTAACAAACTATCGGCATTAATAATACCTATTACGGTAACATCGGCAAAATCAAGGCCCTTTGCTACCATTTGGGTGCCTACAAGTATGTCAATCTTCTTTTCTTCGAGATTGTTCAAAATGGTTTGCAATGAATTACGCGACCGGGTGGTATCCAGGTCCATACGGGCTAAACGCACATCGGGCATAATAACTGATAGCTCATCCTCCACCTTCTCGGTACCAAAACCTTTATACTCTAAATGGGTAGACCCACATGCCGGGCACACCGATGGGGTATCCTCTTTATAGCCGCAGTAATGGCAATGCAATTTACCGCTATGTTTATGATAGGTAAGGCTAACATCGCAATTAATACATTTTGGTGTATAGGCACATACCCTGCACATGAGCACCGGTGCATAACCGCGCCGGTTCTGGAACAATATTACCTGTTCTTTATTAGCCAGCGCCTGCTCCATATCAAGCATCAGCACACTGGTAAAGTGCGATTGCATGGTTTTCTTTTTAGTTTCTTCGGCAATGCTTACCACCTCAACCAGGGGTAATTGTACACCACCATAGCGCTCATTTAGTTCAACCAAACCAAATTTATGGTTACGCGCGTTAAAGTAAGTTTCAAAGCCCGGCGTAGCCGACCCAAGCAATACCTTTCCCTTATGCATATTGGCCAGGTAAATGGCTGCATCACGGGCATTATACCGCGGGGCCGGGTCATATTGCTTATAGGAAGTTTCGTGTTCCTCGTCAACAATAATAAGCCCAAGATCATTAAACGGCAAAAACACCGATGAACGGGCGCCCAGCACAACATGGTATTCGTTATTTAAAACTTTTTGCCAAACCTCAACCCGCTCGTTATCATTAAAGCGGGAATGGTATACGCCAATATTGGCGCCAAAGTAAACCCTTAGCCGTTCAATAATATGCGTGGTTAATGCAATTTCGGGCAGCAGGTAAAGTACCTGTTTGCCGGTACTCATCATTTCTTCTATCAGCCTTATGTAGATCTGTGTTTTGCCTGACGAGGTTACCCCATGCAGCAACACCACATCTTTTTCTTTAAGCTGATCCTGTACTTCTTCAAGTGCTGCCTGCTGGGCATCGCTCAATACAAAATTGGCTATCTCATCATCCTCATCGTACCCCAGCCTGCTGATGGTTCTTTCCTCGGCAATAAAAACCTCTTTCTCAATAAGCGATTTAATGCTGGAATCGCCCGAACCGCTTTCTTCAATCAATTCATTTTTGGTAACCGCTTTTTGCTGTCGCGATAATTTGATGTAGGCCAGCACGGCATCCGCCTGTTTAGGGGCGCGCTTTTCCAGAATAATAAAAAGCTCTTTTAAGCTTTCCTGGTTATGGTATTCGGGGTTTAAGGTTAAATAGGTACGCCGGCGGGGTTTGTAACGTTCGCTAACCTCCTCAGATATATTGATGATATTTTTCTCGAACAGCGCCTTCAGGATCGGCATAACCGTTTTTTGGCCCAACAGCTTTACAATATCGCTAACCGTTAATTCGGGCTGTATATCAAGCGCTTCGGTTATTAAAAACTCTTTGTCGTTTAGCTGTGCGCGGTCATATTCATAATCGCGGTTCAGCATTACTTTGGTTTCGCTGGCCAGCTTTAGTGCCGATGGTAAAGCGGCGTTCATTACTTCGCCTTCGTTACACATATAGTACTCGGCCAGCCAATGCCAAAATTTTAACTGCCGGTCCGTTACTATAGGTTTATCGTCTAAAATTTCAATAAGATACTTGGCCTCGTACTTCTCCGGGGCATGCTCCGTAATTACCGATACAATAGCCGTATACAGTTTACTTTTCCCAAACTGCACCACCACCCTTTTACCAACTGCAATGGCATTGTTCATTTCAAAAGGCACACGGTAAGTGTAGTTCCGGCTGATAGCCAAAGGCAATATCACTTCAACAAAAAGTGTTTTACGATGCGCCTGTAAACCTTCGGAAAATTCTAACATCAGCTTATTTGTTTCTGATAGCGGCAAAAGCAAGCGTTACCCAGCCTATTATAAACAGCAGGCCGCCAATGGGTGTTATAGGCCCCAAAGCCGTCAAACCCGGCATACCTAACAAATCCCGGCAGGAGAGCAGGTAAAGCGAACCCGAAAAGAATATTATCCCAAAAGTGAACAGGTAATAGGTGCTTACGATCAGCTTATTTTTAAAACTTGCAAGGGTAGATAGGAACAGCAATGCAAATACATGATAAAACTGATACTGTACAGCAGTTTGCCAAACTTCTAACTGTTTGGGCGGTAACGAGGCGCGTAAAGCATGCGCCCCAAAAGCACCTGCAATAACTGCCAGCGCCCCAAAAAGCGATGCGGTGATAATAATTTGTTTGTTCATCCGGTTATAAAAGGCTAAGTTAACCAAATGAAAGTATTACTTTATTGTGGTACAGTAAAATTCTAACTTGCGCCTGTAAAGCAATGAAAAGAATTATAGTAATCACATTAATTTTAATTGCCGCCACCGCATACATTACCGTTAAGTATTTTGAAAACTTAAATACATCTGGTATGCATGCGGGTAATATAACGCGCACTATTCCTGACAATGCCGCGCTGGTGTTTGAGTTTGCCAATGAGAAAAGCTTTTACGATATATTTACTAACAACACACTCATAGGCAGCCTGATAGGCGAACAAAAGCTAAGCGACCTGGATACCGTAAGGAAAGTATTGTTCAATAATTTAATGCTCGACCAGCTTTTTAACGGCAGTAATATTTTTGTATCAGTACACCCATTGCACACCGATGATGCTGAACTGTTGCTTACCGCTGCCGCATCAAAAGATTTTGATATTACCCAGTTTGATCGTTTAGCCAAGCTGCAAAAAACCGGCTTTGTTATCACTCCCCTAAAAATTGGCGAAAAAAAAGGCTACACTATTTACTTTACGTCTTTAAAAAAGCGCTTTTACATTATTAATAAGGTAGAAAATATATTTTCGGCAAGTTTTTCAAAGGAGTTGTTATACCAAAGCGCCGCTTACAAAAGTGATAAAGATAAGCAGGCATTCCTGCTGTTGCCCGATCAGCAAAACTCCAATTCGCTGGCTAACCTGTATGTTAATTACGAACAGCTTAACCCGTTGTTTAATCAGTTATTTAAAAACAGCACCTCAGACCTGTTCAAGAGCTTTAGATTGCTGCCTGCTTTGGCGGCTTTAAACCTCAACTATAAAACCGATGCCTTAATGTTTAACGGCTTTACCAATGTTATTCATAACAAGCCCGCAAGCTACCTGAATTTGTTTACTGCCCAACAGCCTGTTGTTAATGAGCTGAAAGGAATATTCCCCTCTACAACGGCATATGCTATGAACATGGCGGTATCTGACCCTAAAAAGTTTACGGCCGATTTATCAGAGTTCCACAACAAGGCGGGTTTAAAGGCTGAAAAAGACCAGTTATTTCAAAAAATAAAAGCAGAGACCGGTATAAATTTAAACACAGAGTTTAATAACCTGCTAAGCAGCGAGTTTGCGGTTATTACTACCCGGTATCAAGAAAAAATGGCAATTATTATGGTTAAGGATGGCTCAAAGTTAAGGCCATTTATGATCAATATAAGCGGGATGATAACTGATGATACCGGCCAGTTCAATTACAACAAGCTGCCGTTTTTTTTGCTGGGCGATGCTTTTAACAGTTTCAGGAGGCCGTATTTCAGAATAATAGATAACTATCTGATATTGGCCAACACCTCAAAGGAATTGGAAAGTTACAACGATACTTATTTTAACCGCAAATTTTTAAACAAAACCGATCAGTATCTACGCTTTGATAATTTAGTGGCCGAACGCAGTAATGTGGCTTTCTTTATCAATTTTAAAAACGCGCAGCCTATTCTAAAGGCCGAATTAAAAAGCGATTATTATGATGCTTACAAAAACAACGCGCTATCCTGGAAAAATTATTATGCGGCATCTTACCAATTTACGGCAGCTGATAAAAACTTTTATACCAACTTTTGCATGCTTCAAAACGCACCTGATTCGGCCGGTGTTAAAAAAATAGTTGAAAAACTGCAATAAAATTAGAACTCTATTAACTTAAATACGTTATAGAGGGTAATAATTGACAAATGAATACAGATCATACTTTAGTCACTATTTTTTATTTAATTTATAAAACGGATATTTATAGCAATACCGGGGAGCTTATATGAGAATATTTTTATTAGCTATTTGTTTAATATTATCCGCTTCAAAAGTTTTTAGTCAGCAATTTTCACATTATAACACCGGTACGGTGTATGAGTCATTTGAAAACCCGGCTGTACAAACTTTCATACCAGACTCCAGCAGGCGGCTGGCCTTTAATTTTTTTATACCTAACCTCACCAGTAATCTTTATTTAACGGGCAACTCTCAGTCATCGTTAAAAAACAGGGCTTTTAATGGTACGTATGACGCCGCACGGTTAAAAATAGGCGAAGGTGCATTTAATAGGGTAGCCGGCAATGCCAATATATATTTAATTATGTTTAAGGCATATACCAACTTATCGTCAAACGGAGAGATAGGTTTTTCTGTACAAACACGCGGCGAATCAAGAGGAAAGTTCAGTGACGAATCTGTCGCGATTTTTGATGGGCCAAATGCTTTTGATAACGATCACTATGATGATATATTTAATAACAATATTTATTTTCAAAGCTATCACCAGGTAAGTTTCTCTTATAGTGAAAAGATCAATAGAAAGTTTGCGCTGGGCGTTAAGTTAAGCGCATTACTGGGGATACAGTATCAAAAGCTAACCATCAATCAATCAAGTATTGATTTTGACAGGACAAATGATCAGGCGGTTTTAGGTTTAGGCGGTAAGTATCATTTAAATTACACACCCGGTGGGTTCGGTGCTCATGATTTATTACCTACGCTTCGTAATCCGGGCGCTTCAATAAGCATTGGTACAACTTTACGTACAAGAGACAACTTTATTTTGCAGGGTAATATTAAAGATGTGGGTTTTATACACTGGAGTAGCCGTTCAAGCATTTACACTTTTAATACTCAGGATATAATAACGGACATTTCAAGCAAGAGCAGGGAAGATAATATTGCTGGCAGTACACGCAGAATTATCCATACCGGAGGCCAGCTTGGTTCATTTGTTACACCTACCAATGGTAAAATTGAATTAAGTGCCAACAAAAGTTTCTGGCTTGATTATGATAAGAAATTCAGGTATTCGCCAACAATAATAGCATCAAAAGAATTGTTTTATAATGGTTTAGCCGGTGCAATGGTTAACCCCGTATCATACAAAAACCTTACGGTAAGTGTAACTTCTTCTTATGATCAATATAAAATATTTAGCATGGGCGGGCAGTTTATGATAAAATCGCCCAATGCCGAGTTTTTTATAGGTAGCGAAAAGTTACTGCAAACCGGAAGTTTAATAATGGCCAACTTTGGGAGTGATACCCAAATAAACAAAAACGCGGCATATTCGGGCGCTGATTTTTTCATTGGATTTTCATTAAAGTTCGGCTCGTTGATCGAGCATCCTATGAACGCCAGCTACATACCCATGGGGGACGACAACAAGGGCTTTTTTGAGAGCCTTTGGAACCGGATATTTAAACGTGGGAATAATTAACTTCCCGCTTTTTTACCAGCTATAAAATCTTTAAGGTAATAGGGTTCAAAATAAGCTACATCAACAAACTCTTTTTTCTCAAATTTATCGGTAGCAATATTTGTTAAATGGACTGCCGAGTTTACAAAATCAGGTAAAAAGTGCGCATGCGGGTTATTGCCTAAAGCTTCGCGGCATTTATCGGCGCCATCACCAAAAAAAAGAATGTTATGTTGGGCAAGCAAACCGGCAAAGCTGTTTTCATCAATAATTTCGGCAGCTGTGGGTTTAATTTCTTGTTGGGCTTTATTAAATATAGCAGTATACACTTCCATCCGGCGCGCATCAATCATGGGGCATAAAAGCACATCGTCTCCAATCGGGTTACCGGCAACCGCTCCCATAGCCATAGCTGCCAAAGTCTCAACCGCTATAAGTGGTTTATCGAGCGCAAAACACAAACCTTTGGCAGTTGATACGCCAATACGCAAGCCCGTATATGAGCCGGGGCCGCAACTCACCGCAACAGCATCCAGGTTGGCATAAGTTATATTGCATTTAGCTATCAGTTCATCAATATAAACAGTTATCACTTCGGCATGAATGTTACGGGCATTAATTTCTTTAAACGCCAGTACCTGCCTGTTATGTGCCAGCGCAACCGAGCAAGATGTTGTAGCAGTTTCTATTTGTAAAATGTAGCTCATTGTTTAAGTCAAAATTAAAAAGTCAAAATTGAAAATTACCAGTCGCCTCCGATTTAAAGGAGTTTTGACTTAAAACTTTTGAATTTTGACTTACTATGGTACCGGGTCGTGCCCGTGCCCACCCCATGGGTTGCAGCTGGCAATCCGTTTTATAGTTAACCATCCACCTTTAAAAGCACCGTGTTTTTTTATAGCCTCAACCCCATACTGTGAACATGTAGGTGTATAACGGCATGATGCGCCCGTTAACGGCGATATTAAATACTGATATATCTTTATCAGCACGATAAATAATCCGCCTATCAGGGTCTTGAATATATCCCACACAAATTTCATTTAATAACCTCTCCTCCAAGCTGTATTAAAAGCTTCAGCATTTTTTTTTCAAAAACATCATAAGGGAGTATCTCTTTGCCAATATAACCAACAGATAGCACGATCTTTTTATCGGCATCAATTAACGTGTTGTATAAATAGCTTTGTTTTTGCAGGCGATAGGCTTCGCGCATGCGGCGTTTTATTAAATTACGGTCAACAGCGCGCTTAAAACGCTTTTTTGATGCCGAAAATAATATTTGCACAGGGAATTGCTGCGCAGCGTTAGTATGCTGCCAGGATGCCCTGAAGGGATAACACAAAAAAGAAGAGCCGTTATGAAAAAGCCCGTCAATAAGCTTTTTATTACATAACCGTTCTTCTTTTTTAAAAGTATACATAGTTGTTAGTGCTGAACCGAAAAATAAGCTATACAAACGGTTCGGCTCCTTTTACAAGGAGAAACAACCAGAATTAAGCTTTGTGGCTACGCTCGTCAGATACTGACAATCTTTTTCTGCCTTTGGCTCTTCTTGCTGCAAGTATTCTTCTGCCGTTAGCAGTTGACATGCGCTCACGGAAACCGTGTTTATTTCTTCTTTTCCTTTGTGAGGGCTGAAACGTTCTTTTCATGGCTATATTTTATTCTTTATTCTACTTCTTCCGTTTTAAAAACAAGAGTGCAAATGTAGCCTTTTTTTTAGTTTTTTCAAATACAAATGTGGTTATTTGATAATGCGTATTTATCAACATATTAACATCTATATTTAGACTATGAAATTTGCCGCTGTTTTATCACTGTTATTACTGCCATTATTTGCCCTTTGCCAGGAGCCTATGGCCCAACATTACAAGGTATATAATACCGTTAAAAAAAGCGCGGCAACCCTTGATGATATCATAAACGACATGGGCAAAGCCGATGTTTTATTTTTTGGGGAAGAGCATAACGACTCTACCGGGCACTACCTGGAGCAGGTGCTGTTTAAAAAACTCGCAGACAAATACCCGGCTAAAACGGCGCTTTCTATGGAAATGTTCCAAACAGATTGCCAAACTGTGTTAAATGAATACCTGGCCGGTTTTATCCGGGAGAAAAACTTGATCGCCGAGGGCCGTGCCTGGAAAAACTATAAAGATTACCGCCCAATGGTAGAGACGGCAAAAGAGGCGCATTTACCGGTTGTTGCAGCTAACGCCCCTACCCGCTATACCAATATGGTTACCCGCGTAGGTTTAACCGACCTGCAAAAGCTGGACGCTAAAGCCAAAGCGTGGCTGCCTCCCCTGCCTATTGATACCGCCACCGGGCCGTATTATGAAAAGTTTGTAACCATTATGGGCGGGCATAGTGCAATGGGCAATTTAAAGATCTATCAGTCGCAAAACCTGTGGGATGCTACCATGGGCTACTCTATAGCGCAGTTTTACAAAGCAAATAAGGGCTTTAAGATCTTCCAGGTAAACGGTGGTTTCCATAGCGAAGAAAAACTGGGCACCGTAGCACAGCTCAAAAAATACGCACCCAGTGTTAAGGTGATAAACATTGGCGCCTATGCCGATGAGAGTTTTGAGAACCCCGACTGGACCAAGTTTGCCAAATTTGGCGATTACATTATTCTTACTGATCCTAAATTGCCGAAGACTTTTTAGTTATTGGGTTATTAATGGAATTCTAGTTTTAAAATCCGATTGATTCTGAAGGGGGAATAACATTTGCCGGGGCATCCTGAGCTTGTCGAAGGACGTGTGCAAAGGCCACTCACAATGTGGTTCGACAAGCTCACCATGACAAGACAAGCTCAGCATGACCCCTATAACTAATTATTCTTCGGGATTAAGCAAAGCGCCCAGTTTTTTAGGCGCGGTTTCTATGTAAGCGGTTTTTAATAGATCCGTCAGCATATCTTCACGAACATTTAATAGGTTGATGTTTGTCCAACCCTGCTTGCCCCATTTGTTGGGTACCGGATAAATAACCGTATTATCAAAAGCCGAAAACACATCCTGATCAATAGCCGACAGCTTTACCGTTGCCATGTTGTTTTTAACATTCAGCGTAGCAAAGATCTTTTTATTAACCCTGAAGGAAGCTTTTTCGAAATGAGGAGCTTCAGTAACCTCAGGTAAAGAAAGCGCTATCCGGCGAAATATTTCGGCATCAACCATACGGTAAATTACTTCTTAGCCGCTAATATATCGCGTATATCGGTAAGCAGCAGTTCTTCTTTTGTTGGTGCAGGTGCAACTGTTGGCTCCTCTGCCTCTTTCTTTTTAAACCTGTTAATAGCAGATATAATTATAAACATTGAAAGGGCAATGATCAGAAAAGAGATCACCTCCGATAAAAAGTTGCCGTATTTAATGGCCGTACCCGGTATAACCAACTGGCTTAGGTTTGATAAATTGGCCGCTTTTAAAGCTGGCGTTAAAACCGCAGGCGTGATAATATCCTCAACAAGTGAGCTTACTATTTTACCAAAGGCAGCGCCTATAACTACAGCTACAGCCAAATCTAATACGTTGCCTTTAACGGCAAACTCCTTAAACTCTTTAACAAATCCCATAAATGTAATTTTTGTGTATTTAAAGTTATTAATAAATTAATGACTTATGCAAACAAAATACGGGCAAAAAATATTCTAAAAACGTAAATAAGCCACTTATAAGTTATTTTTAAACTTTAAGGTAATTGGTGTATTTTTGTCCTCGTCTATAATTATGCTTAAACAAAATCTTCAGCAAAAACTTTTACAAAAACTTTCTCCGCAGCAAATACAATTTATAAAGTTGCTGCAGGTGCCTACGGTATCATTAGATACCCGTATTAAAGAGGAACTTGAAGAAAATCCGGCCCTTGAAGATATCAGCTTAACCAATTTAAACGAACCCGAAGAACAATACCCTGACCGCGACCCTGATGAGGACACTTATAACGGCGACGAAGAAAAGGGAGAAATGGATGAGTTTAATATTGACGATTATCTGCAGGATGATAACGTTAACGATTACGGAACGCGCTATGACCAGAATGGTGAAGATGAGGACGAGCGCAAAGAGATCCCTATTGCCGTGCAAAGCTCATTTTTTGAGAGTTTACAGGCACAGCTTGATCTGCTCCCGCTATCAGATAAAGATTTTAGCATAGGTAAACAAATAATTGGCAGTTTAGATGATGATGGTTACCTGCGCAGGCCCATTATGTCGCTTACTGACGACCTTGCATTTTCACAGAATGTAATGGCTGATGATGAAGAGGTGGAAGATATGCTGAAAGTGATACAAAGCTTTGACCCTCCGGGTGTTGGCGCACGCAGCTTGCAGGAATGCCTGCTGATACAATTACGCCGTAAAGACCCCAACGACCCGATCATTAAAAAAGCCATAATGGTAGTTGAAAATTACCTGGAAGAGTTTACCCGCAAGCATTATGATAAGCTGGAACGTTCTTTAAACATGAACTCGATTGAGTTGCGTGGCGTGGTAAATGAGATATTGAAGCTTAACCCTAAACCGGGCGATAGCAACGAGGTAAGCACCAAGCAAATGCAGGTGATCCCCGATTTTCATATCAGCAATAACGACGGCTTTTTGATGCTTACCCTGAATTCAAAGAACGCGCCCGAACTAAAAGTAAGCCGCTCTTACCAGGAGATGTTTCAGCACTATGACAAGGCTGCTCAAAAGGATAAAAAGCTAAAAGAGGCTGTGCAATTTGTAAAACAAAAGCTCGATTCGGCCAAGTGGTTTATTGATGCTATTAAGCAGAGGCAGCAAACTTTGCTGAAAACCATGAATGCCATAATGCAATATCAGTACGATTTCTTTTTAACCGGCGACGATAAAAACCTGAAACCAATGATCCTGAAGGACATTGCAGACAGGATAGGGATGGATATATCAACCGTATCGCGCGTGGCCAACTCCAAATATGTACAAACCGAGCATGGTACCTTCCTGTTAAAATCTTTCTTCTCTGAAGCTATCCAAACCGAAAGCGGCGAAGAGGTTTCAAACAAAGAGGTAAAGAAGATACTGGAAGAACATATAGGCAAAGAAGACAAACGCCACCCGCTGGCCGATGAAAAACTAACAGACATACTTAAAGATGCCGGTTACAACATTGCCCGCCGTACCGTTGCCAAATACCGCGAACAAATGAACATTCCGGTAGCAAGGTTGAGGAAAGAACTGTAACCCCCCGGCCCCCTGAAGGGGGAGTAGAAAACACTTAAAGCCCTTTGATATTTGTCAAAGGGCTTTCTATTTAATGCTTATCTTACTTCAAATTCTACTCCCCCTTCAGGGGGCCGGGGGGTTACCATCCATGCTGTGGGCTGGTAAGTTTATAGCGGTTGTTGAGCAGTATACCTAATACAATTTCATGCGTGCCATTGCTTACTGTGCGCAGGGCCGATGTGGTAATATCATAAGAGTACCCCACATTTACAAACGAGCTTAAGTTAAAGCCCGCAAGCAGCGCGTATGAATCATCTTTACGATACGATCCGCCTAACCAAAACCTGTCGCGGAAGGACATTTTTAAATTAATATCAAACGTTGTTGGTACAGGCTGTATGAATTTTATTAGTGCCGATGGCAAAAGTGCAAGATCATCAGATAAAAAAACCTTGTAGCCGCCTGTTAAAAAAAAATGCGGGACTGTTTTGCTTTGATCTGCCGTGTTGCCGGTAGTAATATATAAGTTTTGAGGCAGTACCTGCTGTGCCGATAAACCTACGTAATAGTTAGATGAATACGCCCAGATCCCCACACCCAGATCGGGTTTCCATTGGCTTGCATTAATATTATTAATGGTAGGGTCATTAGGGTTTTCGAGGGTTATTAACGCTGTATTTAAATTTATATGGCTTACCCCTGCTGCCACACCAACTGCCAGGTTTAATTTGCTTGTAATACCTAAATGGTAGGCATAGGTTGCATTAAGGTTTGTTTGCGTAATTGGGCCGGCTTTATCAGATACTACTGTAAAACCAATGCCATGATGTGGCTCGGAAGCGCGATAGTCCTGTGTATATAGCCTGCTTTGCGGGTATTCGCCGCCCGAAGTTGGAAAAGCCGAGGCATCGCCTTGTACAAAGTTTGTACCTATTGGCGCGTTTATACTAAAATAGCTGGTTACAGGTGCACCTTCAAGGCCTGTCCACTGGCTGCGGTAGCCCAATTTAACATCGGTATAGTTTTCAATACCGGTAACCGCGGGGTTTAACAGGTAATTATTAAAAACATACTGTGTGTATTGTGGCCGCTGCTGGGCATTAACAAACAACACTAACGCCTGCAATATTATGAACAGAAATAACTTTTTAATAAACATTTATTTAATAATTGTGACATTGCCAGAAATAACCTTACGGCCATTCCTGGGGTTTATAATATAGTAATACGGCCCTGCGGGTAGGTCTTTACCCCTGTACCTTCCGTCCCAGGGTATTGCATAACCAACAGACGAATATACCTTTTCTCCCTGTCTGTTGTATATGTCGACAGTATTTCCTGGGTAACTTTCTAAATACTTAATATTCCATATGTCATTTATCCCATCGCCGTTGGGTGTAAATACATTAAACACCACCGGTTTCTTCAATACATGTATAAAAATATCGTCTGTATCGGTACAGCCATTGGCATTGGTAATTGTTAATCTATAGGTAACATCTTCAACAGGCATGGCAACCGGGCTGGCAACATCGTCATGGTCAAGCCCTATAGATGGCGCCCATTTGTAGGTTACGCTGCCCTCATTAGATGTGCCTTTTAATATTACGCTCTCGCCTTCAAGCAAAATAATATCGTTCCCTGCATTGGCTTTAAGTTCGTCATAAACAGTAATATCTTGTGTGGTGGTGTAGCTGCAGCCATTTGTTGCAGTAAAAGTATAGCTAATAGTAGTAACGCCGGCACCGGCAAGGCGCGGGGTAAATGTACCGCCTGATGTGACCCCTCTCCCTGAGAATACACCGCTGCCGGTAAAACCGTTATTATCCACAAAGATCTGTAAAGGCGATGCCCCGTAGCAAACGGCACCAATTTGAGATAAGTTTACCAGCGGGTTAGCATTTACAGTGATGATCTGCTGGGTTACATCAACACAGGTCTCGCCGGAGTAAGCCTCCATCCTAACAGTAAACCTTTTGGTTAACGGGCTATTAAATACATCATAACTGTGATGATATATACGATCTGCCGGTATATCCGCTTTTTTAAACACTTCGCTAACGGTTGGTTTATTCAAGTAATCATAATACCAAACCACCCTGGTAACATTACCAAAATTAACGGTAGAGAGGTCTTTGAATGTAACCACGCTTGCACTGCATAAATGATCTTTATTTTCTACCGTGAAAAGGGCTTTTGGTATATCGCCGTTAACAGTAAGGGTTTGGGTTTTAGTTACGGTGCATCCGCTTGCAGATGTTATAGTAAGTGTTACCGTATAGTTGTCGGCTTTGGTATACTTGTGAACGGGTTCTTTTAAGGTAGATGTATTTAAATTACCCGCGCCGGTATTGGCGTCACCAAAATTCCACAAGTAGGTAAATGTTCCTTCCCCATCTTCTGGTATCGTGCTCTTATCTGTAAATTTTGCGACAGCATCTGCAAGGCAAATATCAGGCAAAACAAAATCAACCACAGGGGCCGGTTTAAAATCTATGTTTTTTTGAACAGTGGCCGAACACCCATTCTCTGTAACAACAGTTAGTTGTATGATATCAGCACCTAATTTTGTAAACACATGTGTAAATGGCTTATTATCGGTATGTGTTTCTGTGGCAGTACCATCACCAAAGTCCCATATCCATTGTTTGATAGCCCCGCTTGTTGAGGCAGATTGATCTGTAATGGTTATGCTCTGCCCAAAGCAATAAGGTGCAGGCAGGTTAAATGCAGCCGTTGGCTTATTAAATATATTAATAGTTGAACCTGATGTTGAAGCACATCCGTTCTCATTGGTAACCGTTAATTTTACTACATAGCTGCCGCCGTTTATATAAACATGCCCGGGGTTTTGCAAAACAGATGTTTGCCCGTCACCAAAATCCCACAACCATGATTTTTCGGTTTCGGCAGGGGTTGTTTTATCTGTAAACAAAATATTTTCACCCGCGCAATTACTACTTGAGGCGAATTTGGGTACAGGGAATTCAGCTATATTGAAATCAAAATCAATAGACACATCAGATCCGCAATCATCAGAGGTTGGGTTTAGTACCGTACCTGTAATTGAATAATTGCCCGGCTGGAAGGCTATCGTTTTATAGTATTCGTAGGTATACAGGGTTTTTGAATCGCGTTGTGTGGTTGACTTTACTACCGGGTTGCTGTCAATATAAGGGGCTGTACCATCCTTAAAATCCCATTTTATGTTTGTTGTTTGATAAGGTATGGTTAGCTGTAATTTATAGGAGATCCCGGCGCATCCGCTTGTTTTTATCTGATTGTTTACATTATCTGCAATAACAATGTTTTGATCGAGATTTTGCAAATTAGTACCTGCCGCATAACCATATGATTCGGCCTGGCCAAACCCGTATGCTATAGCATTAAACCCATCAGCAGCATTAATATAATGTGTACCAGATCCGGTACTTATCTGCGCGTATGAATAATCTTCCTTACCCGGGATAGGGGTAAAACCAGTATAGGGCTCATTATCTATCAAAAACGTTGCTGCCGCACTGGTTTTTATCACAACATTTATAAAGTTTTTACTAATTGAATAGGCGTTTGCAGAATAAAGCGCTACATGATCCAGGGTCTGTTCCAGTGAAGTAAGGTAGATCATTTCCGGGTCGCCTAAATCGCCTGGATGGATCGTACAATCGTCAATATTGCTGCCCTGACTAACGGCATACTGCACCACCTGCACAGGTTTATCGGCAGTTATTACATTGGTTTTTTGCGACTTAAATTCATAAAAGGGTGCGTTATCAGCATTAATACCATCAATAACCACTTCGCCGTTTAATTTAACTACTGTTTTAAGATCGCTTAATACAATCCTGAAAACATCATAGTTTCTGTCTTTCAAAGGCACGGTAATATAGTTTTTCCCCCATGACGCGGTAGGATATACCTGCTGAAATAAGTTATCAGAAGTTAACCTGTTGGCGATATCTTCACAACCAATACCTATTTTTGAGCTGCCCGAAAAAACAGCTATTTTCTTACATTCTCCTGCCGCTGAACTTATAGAACGGATACGTGTGCCTGTCAAATCAATATTAGATAATCCCTGAAACAGTTCGCCTTTTTTTAAAGTGATTTGAAACGGCACACCTTTAGCTTGTCCGCTGTTTAAATTATTTGACGGCGTTATTTCAATGGTGGTATTATTCTCAGTAGCTATAACCGTAAAATCCGAATAAGTACTAACCCTTGCATTTGATGCCTGATAGAAATTAATTGATGAATAGTTTTTCCCTAATCCGCTTACAGGTAATAACAATGTTGCCCCCGAAACACTTTGCGCGTAAATATGAGCGTATACAGCAATATTTTTAAGCGCTGTTATATGTATCCCTTTTAAAAACTGACCGTTGTTTTTTAAAAAAGCAACCCGGGGTACATTAACAATAGTAATTTCTTTAGCTGTAACAGTAAAAGGGATTTCCGGAAAGCTGCCGTCGGCTATTTCTACCTTACCAGAGGTATTTGCATCGGCAGTTATATAAAGGCTCATTTGGCTTTGGCCGTTATCTTCAACATGGGCCATGTAAGCCGTCCAAAACTCTTTGCCCTGGTTTGATGTGTTACCCTGCGAAAATACAGAACAGTAGCTAAGAGCAAGCGCAAGTATTAAAAGAAAACGTAATGTAATTGTTCTGCCCAAAGTATAACCTGTTTGTATTTATCCTGCTCAATACAAAGCAGATGAGTGATAAAAATACGTATTACATTTTATTAAAATGAGCAAATTAACAGATGATTAAAGATTTGATAAATCAATAATCTTATAGTTACATACATTACATTTTATTAAAAAAACTTATCGGGATTAGGTACAAGGTTCAGGAATGATCCAAATTTCTGCTCATAGTTCGACTGATCCAGCTGATAATAGAACGCCCCTTTTTTTGACGATAACTTATCCTTTTCGGCAAGCTTTACCAGTAACCCGGTAGAAAGTAGCTTACGGCTAAAATTGCGGTCATCAAATTTAGTTTGATAAACCTCTTCATATAGGGCCTGTAATTGTGGTATGGTAAATTTTCCTGGTAATAACTGGAAAAGTATAGGGTGCAGTGCCGCTTTATAACGCAATTGCCGCAAAGCCATTTTAACCATTTCTTCATGGTCAAAAATCATCTCTGGCATTTCATTCAGCAAAAACCATACGGGGTTATGCTCGCCACTCAATTGCTGTTCATATTGCTGAATATCTATCAATGCAAAATAGGCTATTGATATGGTACGCTCAACAGGGTCACGGCCGGGGCTGCCAAAAACCCTAAACTGATCTATATAAACATTTTTAAGGCCGGTACGCTCCTCTAAAACGCGTATGGCTGCATCTTCAGGGGTTTCAAATGGGTCAACAAAACCACCCATTAAACTCCATTTGCCACTTTCTGGTTTTAAACTGCGCTTTACCAGTAACAATTTGATGTTAACGCCATCAAATCCAAATATGATACTATCTACGGCTACTAAAATTCTTTTTTGCCCGGGATATTCTTGCTGCATATGGGTATTAGGTTTATTTACAAGTGTAAAAAATATTCGGCATTTTACTATTATGGAATGTAATGCTTTTGTAACGAAACATTTTATACACCGGCATTATTAATAATACTTTGATATTTACTTACTTAATTAACAACATACTTAAATAAAACACTTGGAAACCATCTTAAACATACAAAACCTTAACAAAACGTATAAAAGCGCCGGTCGTGTTTTAACCGTTTTGGATGATATAAATTTCAGCATAAGTACTGGCTCTACAAACGCAATTGTAGGCCCATCCGGCAGTGGTAAAACAACGCTGTTGGGGTTATGCGCAGGGCTGGACAGTGCCAACGCGGGCATTGTAGAGCTTAATGGTATTAGTTTGGGTAACTTAAGCGAAGACAAACGCGCACAGGTGCGTAACCAGTATGTTGGCTTTATATTCCAGAATTTTCAGTTACTGCCTACTTTAACCGCTCTAGAAAACGTGATGGTTCCCTTAGAGCTTCGCGGAGAAAAAAATATTAAGGCACGTTCGCAAGATCTGTTAGATAAAGTAGGCCTGGCAGATCGGGGGCACCACTACCCTGCTCAATTATCAGGCGGCGAGCAGCAGCGGGTATCGCTGGCAAGGGCTTTCTCCAATTCGCCTAAAATATTATTTGCTGATGAACCTACCGGCAACCTGGATGCCGAAACCAGCGAAAAAGTGGTAAAACTGATATTTGACCTGAACCGCGAAGCAGGAACTACACTGGTTTTGGTAACGCATGACCTTGAGCTGGCTGCCAAAACACATCGCATTATAAGGATAAAAGGCGGCAAACTGGTTGCTGATGATAAAACCGGTAATGAATAATCAGCACATGGAGACCGTAAATTACAACCGAAAAATAAACTTTGGCTGGCTGTTTAGGATGGCCATACGCGATAGCCGCCGTAACCGCAGCAGGTTATTGCTGTTTATTTCATCTATTGTTTTTGGCATTGGCGCGCTGGTAGCTATCTATTCTTTCAGGTACAATATCCAGAATGATATAAACGACCAGGCAGCCGAATTAATTGGCGCCGACTTAACCATCTCCGGTAATAAAACGCCCGATGCCAAGCTAAAAGCACTTACTAATTCATTGGGGGATCAACGTTCGCAGGAACGCAGTTTTGCCTCTATGATCCTTTTCGTAAAAAACAAAGGGACCAGACTGGTACAGGTGAGGGCTTTAGAAGGCGGTTTCCCTTATTATGGCACGTTAGAGACCGTTCCGCTGCAAGCAGGCAGCGCATTCAAAAAAGGCAAATATGCCCTGGTTGATAAAACCCTGATGATGCAGTTTAACGCCAAAGTGAACGATTCTATAAAAGTTGGTAACACAACTTTTATTATAGCAGGCTTGCTTAACAAAGCGCCGGGCCAAACGGGTATCTCATCGGGCATTGCGCCGGTGGTTTATATTCCCTTAAAATATCTGGAGCAAACCGGGCTGGCAAAAATAGGCAGCCGCATTACCTATAGCTATTTTTATAAGTATAACCGTAAGCAAAACATAGCTAAACTGATAAAAAAAATCGACCCTCAGCTTGATAAGGCCGGCTTTAATTACGATACCATTGAAACCCGTAAGGAAAACACAGGCCGTTCCTTTGCCGATCTGTCGAGGTTTCTGTCACTGGTTGGTTTTATAGCCTTGTTGCTGGGCTGTGTTGGTGTTGCAAGCGCCATCAATATTTATATCCGCGAGAAGATCCAGTCAATCGCCATCATGCGCTGTATGGGCGTTAAGGCATCAGAAGCATTTTTAATTTATCTGATCCAGATAACTGGCATTGGCCTGATAGGTTCTGTTGCCGGCGCACTGTTAGGTACAGTCATACAACAACTGCTGCCATTAGTGTTGAAAGACTTTTTGCCAATAACAATTTCTGCAGGCATTTCATGGCTGGCTGTTTGGCAGGGAATTTTGTTGGGGCTCATCATATCTGTGCTATTCGCGCTGTCACCGTTAGTCTCTATCCGCAATATTTCGCCATTAAACACACTAAGGCTTTCTGTTGATGATATTACAACTATTAAAGACCCTTTAAGATGGTTGGTTTATTCGCTGGTGCTGTTGTTTATCACCTCATTTAGTTACCTGCAGCTGGGAAGCTGGATGGGCGCCGCGGTATTTACCGTAGGTATTGCCATAGCGTTTTTAATACTTACCGCTACCGCATGGCTGCTTATCAGGTTTACCCGGTTGCTTATCATGAGTTCGTGGAGTTACATATGGCGGCAAGGGTTTGCAAATTTATACAGGCCAAATAATCAAACCATTATCCTTACTGTTTCCATAGGGTTAAGCACCGCCTTTATTTGCACGTTGTTTTTGATACAGCAACTGCTTATTGGCCAGGTAACCTTATCAACAGGCGAGAATCAATCAAACATGATTTTGTTTGATATACAAACCAGCCAGAAAAAAGCAGTGGCCGATCTTACCCGTAAACAGGGCCTGCGTGTACTTTCGCAAGTGCCTATCATTACCATGCGGATAGATAAAGTGAACGGCAAAACCGCCGCGGATGTTAAAAAAGATACTACGCTGCGCATATCTCCCCGTGTATTTACTTATGAATACAGGGTTACTTACCGTGATTCGCTTACTTCGTCCGAAAAGATCATCAGCGGCTCCTGGATAGGTAAAGCCGAACCGGGTAAGGAGATCCCTGTTTCGGCAGAGGAACGTTTTGCAGAACGGGCAAACGTAAAAGTTGGCGATAAACTGCTGCTTAACGTACAGGGGATAATGATGCCTGCCTATGTAAGCAGTATCCGCAAAGTAAACTGGAATAAGATCTCTACCAATTTCCAGATCGTTTTCCCTACCGGTGTATTAGAAGATGCACCACAGTTTAATGTGCTGTTAACGCATGTACCATCAAACACTGTTTCGGCAAAATTCCAGCAGGTAGTGGTGCAGCAGTTCCCAAATGTATCTATAATTGATCTGGGGCTGATACTAAACGTACTGGACGAATTGTTTAATAAGATTGGTTATGTAATTAAATTCATGAGTGGCTTTAGTATCATAACGGGGATAATAGTACTCATCTCATCTGTTCGTATCAGCAAATACCAACGGATACAGGAAAGCGTTCTATTACGCACCCTGGGTGCCAGCCGCAAACAGATCTTTGCCATTACCGCCCTGGAATACTTGTTTTTAGGGGCGTTATCCGCATTAACGGGTATTGTAATCGCTATTGGTTCCAGCTGGTTATTGGCTAAATACAATTTTGATATGCCTTACAATGTTAATTTATTACCGGTTGGCATAATCTTTATTGTTATAACGTTGTTAACGGTTATAATAGGCTTGCTAAACAGTCGCGGTATTTTAAACAAACCACCGCTTGAAATTTTGCGGTCGAACACATAATATAATTATGCTACGTAAATTAAAAGCTCTTTTACTGATCCCCGTCATCGTTATTGCAAGTTGTAATGGCGGCAGTAAGGCACCGGTAAGTGATACTTCAAAACCCGAAACGCCGGTTGCTGCATCAACCACAAAAACCATCTTGTTTTTTGGTGATAGCTTAACCGCCGGTTACGGCCTTGATGACCCTGCCGATGCTTTCCCCAATCAGGTTCAGCATAAAATAGATTCGGCTAAACTGCCCTACACCATTATTAACGGCGGCTTAAGCGGTGAAACATCTGCCGGCGGCAAAGGACGGATAGACTGGCTCTTAAAGCAGCCTATTGATGTTTTTGTATTAGAGCTGGGTGCTAATGACGGCCTGCGTGGCATCCCCATCAAAGAAACTACCCAAAACCTGCAAGCTATTATTGACAGGATAAAAGCAAAGTACCCCAACGCCAAACTGGTAATGCTGGGCATGCAGGTGCCACCCAACATGGGTGCCGATTATGTTAACGGGTTTAAAAACATTTTCCCGGAACTGGCCACTAAAAACAAAATGGCTTTGGTGCCCTTTCTGCTGCAAGGTGTAGGTGGTGTACGCTCATTGAACCAGGCCGATGGCATCCACCCAACCGCACAAGGCGCTAAAATATTGGCAAACAATGTTTGGGATGTTATGAAGGGAGTACTGTAACCGGGATTAAATGGATTTATTCGATTAACGGGATTTTTTAATACAATGTCATTGAGCGATAGCGTGGCATTCCTATAATTATTCTAAAAACCATGTCATTGCGAGCGATAGCGTGGCAATCGCGTCGAATGCAAAGCGTTCATGCACTGGCTACGGGATTGCCACGTCGCTGTGCGCCTCGCAATGACATTTCGTCATTGCAAATACATTCCACTAATCCAGCCCCGCCCTATTTTAACCCACACTCCCACCACCAACATGAATTAATTGCCCGGTGGTATGACTTGACCGCTCAGATAACAGGAAAACAACAGCATTAGCTATCTCTTCGATAGTGATTATGCGGTTATCAGGAGAGATCGCAGGCTCATTTTCTGCAGGGCTAATCCCCGGTTCTGTAATTACCACAGCATTCACACGGATATCGTATTTCAGCAATTCAACCGCCCACTCACGTGTAAGGGCATTAGGTGCACCGTTAGAAGCTGTATCCCCGGATACATTCCCCTGGCCGGTACCGCTTGTTTTTTGAATGATATTAAGGATAACACCCTTTGATATTTTTAAAGCGGGTAGCGTATGCTGTGCCATCAAATAATAATGAACCACATTTTTATGCAGCGATGCCATAAAGCTTTCATGATCTCCACTCTCCAATCGTACGCCGTCATTTATATCTGCATTGTTAATCAGGCCATCAATGCGGCCATAGCGTTCAGTTACTTCCTTTACGGCCTTCTCACATTCTTCGGGACGGGATAATTCGGCAATTATATGATCAACCTTTAAACCCTTAGCTTTTATCGCATCAACAACTTTTAAGTTATCGGCCCCGCTCCTGCCAATTATTACCGGTATAGCACCTTCGGCAGCTAAGGCGTGCACTATACCTTCGCCAATGCCTTTAGCACCCTCTGTTACTATGATTATTTTGTCTGTTAAATTCAGGTTCATATTAATTTATACTTAATGCGCACCTACCATCTGCACTTTCTTAACCCTTAAATTGTTCAGCCCAAACCATAATATAGCTATAAAGGATATTCCCGGTACCAGGTAAGCCACCTGTATGTTTGTCATATCAGATATCCGGCCCATTATCGGCGGCATTATCGCCCCGCCTACTATGCCCATAATAACTAACGAAGAACCCAGTTTGGTTTTGGCCCCCAGGTTGCGTATGCTCAAAGAAAATATAGTTGGGAACATAATAGACATAAAGAACCATACTGCCATTAAAGTATATACCGCAGCCCTGCCATCAAGGTTAACGGCCGATATGATCAGTATAACATTGATAACGCTATAGGCTACCAATAATTTCACCGGACTAAAAAAGCGCATTAAGAACGTGCCTATAAACCTGCCTGCCATAAAACCTGCAAATGCAAGTGGCAAATAAACGGTTGATGCAG
Source organism: Mucilaginibacter sp. (assembly GCF_041660805.1). Taxonomy (GTDB): domain Bacteria; phylum Bacteroidota; class Bacteroidia; order Sphingobacteriales; family Sphingobacteriaceae; genus Mucilaginibacter. Next base: position 63,043 of record NZ_JBAZVP010000012.1, read on the forward strand.
CTTTTTCAGGTATATCACCCACTTTTTCGCTAAAGCGGATAAAGAAACTGCTTACACAGGCCTGGCCGCCAACATAAAAGAATATAGCCAACACACCAGACATTAAATGCTTGTTCTTTAACAGTTCTACAATGCGCACGCCTAAAGGCCGCTTTTCATCTTTCACTTCTTCGCTGCTTTCTTCTTTAATAACCGGAAAAGTGGTACGCCAAACCATTATGGCCACTAAAAACACAATTATGCTGATAACTATAAAAGGTATTTGTACCGATGATGCTTCCTTGTTTAAATATTCATTCAATTGCGCTGCAGACATGCCTTTTTCTTCCGTTTCGCTTAAGGTTTTGCCCGATAAAATAAACATACCGCCCATAAGCGGGGCAACAGTTGCTGCCAGCCCGTTAAATGATTGCGAAAAATTGATACGCTGTGTAGCGCCTTTGGGGTCGCCTATTAGTGTTATTAACGGATTTGCTGCCGTCTCTAAAAACGCCATGCCCGAAAAAACCACAAACAATGCCGATAGGAAAAATGCGTAATTACGCACCGCGGCAGCAGGGTAAAACAGCAATGCACCCGCAGAGAATAACAGTAATCCTAAAATTATACCACCCTTGTACCCATACTTTTTCATGAATTGTGCCGCCGGGATAGGCAGCAAAAAGTACGCTATGTATGATGCCGAATCTATTAAAGACGATTGAAAATCTGATAATTGACAGGCTTTTTTAAGGTGCGGAATCAATATTGGGTTAAGGTTAAGTGCGAAACCCCATAAAAAGAAAAGAGAAGTTATTAGCGCTACGGCTGTAAATGTGCTATTTTTTGGCATCGATGTAAAAATAAATTGGTGCGCTGAATATAGATATTTAATTTATTTCCCCCTCATTTTTTGATGGCGACTTTGTGTTACCCCTTCCGCTTTTAAGCATCTTTATTTAAAAGCGATATGGTTTTGGTATCTTTGCGCTCTTTATATTTTTTAAATGGTGTGGGCAGAAAAATTCAAGCTTAAAAAGCAACTAATAAAATCGGTAACTGAAGCAGGGTTTAATACCCCTAAAGAAATACAGCTAAAAACGCTGAACCGCATAATTGGCGGTCAGGATGTGATAGCTGTAGGCCCTGAGGGTTGCGGTAAAACAACAACTTATGTTTTGAGCACAATAAACCGCTTTAACCATGATGCCGAAGGTGTGCCCAGAGTTTTAATATTAGCACCAGATCAGGAAAAGATATTTGGTATTGTTGCCCAGTTTGAGCAGTTGAACCGTAATAAATCATTAACAATTGTTAGCCTGCATGCCGGTACCACTACCGAACAGCAAATGGATGAACTGGCCGATGGTGCCGATATTGTAGTGGCCACCCCGGACAGGGCCCGTGCTATTTACCTGAAACTCGGCCTTAACCTAAACAAAGTTGAGCTGCTTGTAGTTGATGATGCACAGCAGATAGTTAAAAAAGGTTTGCAGTTACCCGTTGTTGAACTGGCCAATAGCATTGGTAAGGCGCAGCACCTCGTATTTAGCGAAGTTTTGCATGATAAGCTGAATAAAATGATAGAGCCATTTATGCAATTACCTGCTATAATTGAGGTAGAGGAACTTCCTGAGCAGCAATTGCCTACGCACCAGCAGATGCTGTATCATGTACCAAATTTTGGCACAAAGCTAAACCTGCTGAACCTATTTTTGTACGATGATGAACTATTTACCAAAACAGTGGTTTTTGCCAATACCCGCCAAACTGCCGAGAAGATCTATAAAAGCCTGGAGAACCGCATGCGTAACGCGGTTGCTGTGCTTAACCCTACCTTTTTTGAGTATAACGGCGTTAAGGACATCAGTGAGTTTAAGGCTAATGCCGAATTGCGTGTATTAGTTATTGCTAATGAAGGTACGGAAGAAGTTGACCTGCAGAACATCCCCTTTATTATACATATTGATTTACCGCTGGATAAGGATATATACATTAACCACGTAGTGAACCATACCGCCGATGCAGATGATGAAACCCTTGCGTTAACCTTTGCTACCGACCTTGAACTGGACCAGGTACGTAAAATAGAAAATACAACCGGCCAGAAAATGCAAAAGGCAGATCTGCCGGAAGAACTGATCATAGAAAAGGACCGCAAGGCAAAGGATACCGAAAAAGAAAAACAACCTGCAAAGGTTGATCCTAACAAATATGTACCGGGCGAGGCTTTCCACGAAAAGAAACCTGAAAACTCAAAAACTTATAACTTTAGTTCGGGTTATAAGGCAAAACTGAATAACAAGAAGAAGCACTAAGCTTTTTCAGAAGGCATATCTTTATAAAATTCAATATATAACTCCTCAACCTTGGTACGTGCCCAGGGTGTTTTGCGCAGGAATTTTAAACTGGAGTTGATACTCGGGTTATCCAAAAAGCAATTGATACGGATGCGGTAGCCCATTTCTGCCCAGCCCAAATGAGCCACTAAAGCATTTAGTATAGCTTCTAATGTTTTACCGTGTAGCGGATCTTTTGATTTTTGCTGCTCCATGCCTGCAAAAGTACAATTTTCTGATGGCGGATATTACAGCTTAACCGGTTTCATTTTTGGGGTGATAAGATGCATAATTAACCAGGCCAGCAAATACGCACAGGCACACATGGAAAAAATAATGTTATATCCCGCGGTTAAATTACCTGCCTCTTTATAGGTTTCTAAAATAAAGCCTATCAGTAACGGGAAAAATATTCCACCTACAGAACCTGCCATGCCACCAATGCCCACCACAGAGCTTATTGCCTGCTTAGGGAACATATCTGATGCGGTAGTGAATATATTAGCGCTCCAGGCCTGATGCGCCGCCGCAGCAAGGCTAATTAACCCCACAGCCTGCCAAACATTAGTAGCGTACCTTGCGCCAAAGATGGGCAGTACACAGAGAGCAAACAAAAACATGGCCGTTTTACGGGCTTTAAACACCGGCATGCCGCGTTTTATAAACCAGGAGGATAAATACCCGCCGCCAATACTGCCTACCGTGGTAGCCGTGTAAACCAGCACTAAAGGCAAGCTCGGCTTTTTAAGATCGAGGTTAAAAGTAGTGGAGAAATACGACGGGAGCCAAAACAGGAAAAAATACCAGATAGGATCAGTCAATAGCTTACCCACAACAAATGCCCATGTTTGCCTTACGCCAAACAGTTGCAGCCATTTTATTTTAACAGGCGGCACTTCACTTTCGCCAACCGTTTCTACATTATCACTATGGATAAATTCAAATTCTTCTTTTGAGATCTTTTTGTGGCGTGCAGGTACTTCATAAATAAACCACCAGAATATTAACCATACAAAACCAATAGCACCGGTAATAATAAAAGCCATTTGCCAGCCGTAGATCCCTAAGATCCAGGGTACCATTACCGGGGCCACAACCGCGCCAATATTAGCACCCGAATTAAATATACCTGTAGCAAGGGCCCGTTCCTTTTTTGGGAACCATTCTGCCACCACTTTTATAGCCGCCGGAAAATTCCCCGATTCACCTAAACCTAAAGCAGCCCTTACCACACCAAAGCCAAAAGTTGTTTTTACAATGGCGTGCAGCATTGCTGCCAAACTCCATACTATTAAAGAAATAGTATAGCCCAGCTTTGTACCAATCTTATCAATAAAGCCACCAAAAGCAAGTAAACCAAGGGCATATGCAGCAGAAAACGCCATAACTATATGGCTGTAGTCTGTCTCCGTCCAGTTAAACTGAACTTCGAGCGTGGGTTTTAGTAAACCAATAACCTGCCTGTCCAGATAGTTTATAGTTGTTGCGAAGAACAATAATATTACTACTATCCACCTGTAATTTTTTGTTTTGGTTTCTGCCATGCTACTTTACGGTTAATATTATTTACTTAATTGTACTAATTGTAAAGCCTTAACCGTATCGTTATATAATTGGTCGTACAGTTTATTATCCAGCACGTTCTTGCTGATGAGTTTACTACCCATGCCTACCGCGCAAACACCCGCACGGAACCATCCGGCAATGTTGCCCGCCTCAATTTCTACCCCACCTGTTGGTATGAATAGCTGCCCCTGAAACAGGTCCCTGATTGATGATACAAAGGCGGGGCCTAATATATTAGCCGGGAAGATCTTGATCAGCATGGCCTTGTGCTGCTGCGCCTGGTGGATCTCTGTAGGCGTCATACAACCGGGGATATACAGCATTTTATACTTATCTGCAACCTTAGCTACAGCTGCATCAATAATTGGCGATACAATAAAATCGGCACCTGCGGCTACAAAAGCTTCGGCCTGCGCTTCGGTTTTAATAGTACCTATACCTAAGTTCATATCGGGCATTTCGGCTTTAACCACCTTGCTGATGATCCTGAAATTATCAAGCGCTTCTTTACCTCTGTTAGTATATTCCAGTACCCGCACCCCTGCTTTATAAAGCGTACGGATCACTTCTACACTTACACCGGCATCTTCATAAAAAAATAAGGGCAGCATACCCTGCACCAAAATGCTATCTAAAACGGCTTCTTTACTCTTCATCCTTGTATAGTATTATTAATTTCCTGAACGGTTTGTGTAGTGGCATCGCTTGCTATGAATAGTTTTTGGAAAGCAGCCGCGGTAGCAAATTCTAAAATTTCCTGTGCCCCAAAGTGGTTATAAAACCCGTAGATGAGCCCCGCCATAAAGCAGTCGCCTGTGCCTACTTTAGCAACTATTTCATTAGTGTGATATTCGTGTGAACTATGAAATTCGCCTTTATAATATAAGGCTGTGTAGTAATCAATATCGCCGGTTGCATCAAACCTGAATGTGTTGGCTACGGCTTTGCATTTTGGGTATTGCGCTACTATTCTTTGTGATGACGATAAGGCTTCTTTCAGGTAAATACTCTTTTGTCCCGATTCATGGATATCGCCTAAAACTTCAATTCCCAACATTTGTTCCGCTGCCCAAATATTGCCCATTATGATATCACAATACTTTGCCAACTCCGGCATAACATCCTGTGGATGTTTACCATACTGCCATAATTTAGAGCGATAGTTTAAGTCGACCGAGATAGTAATACCCTTTGCCGATGCTGCCTGTAAAGCCTCTAAACATACATCTGCAACCTGCTGACTAATGGCCGGGCAGATAGCGCTGAAATGAAACCAGCTAACCCCATCCAATACCTTATCCCAATTGATCATACCCGGTTTAAGGTCTGCAAAGGCGGAATTTGCCCGGTCATAGATCAGGGCATCATGCTTCAGATCTTTACCCTTTGTAAGATAATAAATACCGATCCTGTTACCATGATAGTAAACCGGCGAGGTATCAACGTTTTTCTTCTCCAGATAATTAACGATCTGTGCCGACATGCCATTCTCAGGCATCGCGGTAAAATATTTTGAAGGCACATCCCATAAGGCAAGCGCGTTGGCTACATTCAGTTCGGCACCGCCAATAAAAAAGGGTAGCACATTATCATTTAACCATTCGCCATCTGCATCGGGCACTATCCGCAGTAATATCTCACCAAATGATAATACGGCCCCTTCTTTAAAATTTTTATCAGATAGATAGTCCATTATTTCTTATCAAAATCAAAGTAATTTTTCGCGTTAAAGTAGCAGATATCCTGTACTATTTTACCCGTCCATTGTATATCGTTTGGCAGTTCGCCATTTTCAATATCATCACCTAACAGGTTGCACAATATCCGCCTGAAATACTCATGTCTCGGGAACGATAAAAAGCTGCGTGAATCTGTAAGCATACCAACCAGGCGGCTTAGCAGGCCCATGTTTGATATCGCGTTCAGTTGCTTTATCATACCATCCTTTTGATCTAAAAACCACCATGCCGACCCAAACTGGATCTTACCGGCTATAGAGCCGTCATTAAAATTGCCGGCCATTGTGGCCATCAGTTCGTTATCCGCCGGGTTAAGGTTATAAATAATAGTTTTGGTGAGCCTGTCGTCGGCATCCAATCTATCTAAAAATTTGGATAAGTTCCGCGCCTGTGAAAAATCACCTATAGAATCGCGGCCCGTATCCGGCCCCACTTGCCTTAAACCACGTGAGCTGTTGTTGCGTATTGCGCCCAGATGGTATTGCTGAACCCAACCTTTTTCATGATCCCAAAGGGCAAAATGATACAACATGGCCGATTTGAATTTACCTCTTTCTACCGGGGTTAATACTTGCTCCTGCCTTATTTTGTTAAAAATAGCCACTATCTCACTATCGGTATACTCATCAGCATGTAACCGTTCTAAACCATGATCCGATACGCAGCAGCCATTAGCCGCAAAATAATGATGGCGTTTCTTCAGCGCATGTAAATAGCTCTCAAAGCTATTAACCACCGTATCAGCTACTATCTCCAGTTGGTTGATATAAGCATTAAGCACTTTAGTGTCATCGCAATTCATGGCCTTATCCGGCCTGAAGGCCGGCAACACCTTTACACCAAAGTTGTCCTGTTTTATTTTTTGATGATACTCCAGGCTATCCAATGGATCATCAGTAGTGCAAATTACTTCTACATTGCGGCCGGTAATAAGTTTGCGCACCGTATAGTCCGGGCTTTGCAGCTTTGCTGTACAATCGTTATAAATATCATTGGCGGTGCCGGGCATTAACCTTGAGTCGATACCAAAATACCTTTGCAGCTCCAGGTGTGTCCAATGATATAAGGGGTTGCGCAGCGTGTAAGGCACTGTGGCTGCCCATTGCTCAAATTTTTCTTTATCGGGTTTGTTACCGGTAATATAGCTTTCGTCTACCCCATTGGCACGCATTGCCCGCCATTTGTAATGATCGCCGTTGAGCCATACCGCGGTAAGGTTGTCAAAATTAATATCATTAGCTATTTGGTCTGGTGGTAAATGGCAGTGGTAATCAATAATAGGCATATCAGCCGCATAATCATGATAGAGGCGTTTGGCAGTATCTGTTTGCAGCAAAAAATCCTGGTCAAGGAAGTTTTTCATAAAAGGTTTACAATTTGCAGGGAAACTGTAATTATAGCGTTATTCTGCCAAAAAGCCCAATATTTTTGTCGAAATCGTTGTAGTAACTATTTGTTGGAACCGGAAACAAACGAGCCAGGTACATCTGAGGATAGGCCCCCGTTCCTTAATGGCATGCCCTGTAACAAAAGAAGCTGTCCCTTATGAAACAGCTTCTTTTATTTTATCTTAATTTACTCTACCGGATCTTCGTCAGGATCGGGTTTGTAATTCTTTTCTAATTCGGCCAGTTTTTCTTTACCGTAGGCAAATTTGGTAATGATGTAGAACAGCACCGGTACAATAAATATAGCCAGCGATGTTGCTGCAAGCATACCACCAAATACGGTATAACCTATGGTTTTCCTTGCTACAGAACCTGCACCAGATGCAAACAATAATGGTACAACACCTAATATAAATGCCATAGATGTCATGATGATAGGCCGCAAACGGAGCCTTACTGCCTCTAAGGTCGCTTTCTCCAGCTCCACACCCCTATCCACACGTTCTTTGGCAAACTCTACTATCAAAATGGCGTTTTTGGCGGCCAAACCTATTAACGTTATTAAGCCTATTTGCGCGTAAACGTTGTTGGTAAGATCCGAGTTAAAGTTCAGGAACAATATGGCACCAAATGCACCAAGCGGTACGGCTAACAGTACCGAAAATGGTACCGACCAGCTTTCATACAGCGCTGCCAGGAACAGGAATACAAAGCCAATAGATAATGCAAAAATGTAAACAGTTTTTGAGCCGGATAACAACTCTTCGCGGCTTAAGCCCGAAAACTCATAACCGTAACCTTGAGGCAGGGTTTGTGCCGCAACCTCTTTTAGCGCGGCAATAGCATCGCCGCTACTGTAACCCGGCTTGGTGCTACCGTTAATTTCTGCAGATCGGAACAAATTGTAATGTGATATTAACGGAGCATTCTCAATAACTTTATAGGTAGTTAAGGTGCTTAACGGCACCATTCCCCCCGCTGAGTTACGAACAAAGTATTGCCCTATGTTTTCAATATTTGTACGGTAATTAGTATCGGCTTGTGCCACTACCCTGAAATTACGCCCGTAAATAGTAAAATCATTTATATAAGCGCTACCCATATAAGTTTGCAGGGCATTGTTCACATCAGATACCTGTACACCTAATTTTTTGGCCTTTTCACGGTCAATGGTTAACTGGTAAGCAGGCGTATGTGCCCCAAAAAAGGTGAACGCTCTTGCAATTTCGGGTCTTTTATTTACGGCTGCGGTAAAATCATTAAGCACTTTCTCAAAGTTCTTAATATCGCCCCCCGCTTCTTTTTCTTGTAATATGAACGAGAAACCACCTGTATTACCTAAACCGGGAATAGCCGGTGGTGATATAACAACTACGCTGGCTTCTTTAAACCTTGCTAATTTTTGTTGTAAAGTTGCTATAACCCCATTTAACTGGTCTTGCTTTTCTTCACGCTCGTCCCATGGTTTTAGCTGTACAAATATGGTTGCACTGTTTGATTTTGTAGCAAAGTTAACCGCGTTTAATCCGCCGAGGGCAGCATAGTGGTTAATTGCCGGTACGCTATCAAGTACAGCCATCATTTGATGTAAAACAGTTACGGTTCTTTCTGTAGATGAGCCTTCGGGCAGGTCATATGTTACATATACACGGCCTTCATCCTCCAGCGGAATAAATCCTGATGGCTTGCCTCTGAACAATAATATTGTACCAACAACAATGCAAACCAATACAATGATCACAAATTTTGAATTTTTAATACCCCTATCTACAGATTTTCTGTAGCGGCCGGTAACCTTCTCAAACCATCTATTGAATTTAAAGAACAATTTGTTTAAACCAGTAGATTTCTCATCTATTTTATGGGGGCGTAATAACACGGTACACAAAGCAGGTGTGAGTGATAAGGCCACAAATGCCGATATCAAAACCGAAATAGCAATAGTAATGGCAAACTGCTGATAAAGCCGCCCCACAATGCCCGGTACAAAACCTACCGGTACAAACACCGCTGCAAGGATCAGGGCAATGGCAATAACCGGTGCCGAGATATCTTTCATGGCATGACTGGTAGCTTCCTTGGGGCTCATACCCTTCTCATCCATATAATGCTGCACGGCCTCAACCACCACAATGGCATCATCCACCACAATACCTATAGCTAGTACAAAACCAAACAGTGTTAGTGTATTAATAGTAAAGCCAAGCGGTATAAAAAATATGAACGTACCTATAATAGATACCGGGATAGCCAATACCGGGATAAGCGTTGTACGCCAGTTTTGCAGGAATAAAAATACCACCACAATAACCAGTGCCAATGCAATAACCAATGTTTCAATTACCTCATCCAATGAAACCTTTACCACAGTAACAGACTCAAACGGAACCACAAAATCCACATCAGCCGGGAATGATTTTTTAAGCTCCTTCATGGTGGCAGTAACATTATCGGCCGTTTCAATGGCGTTACTACCGGGTGCCTGATAAATTAACAGGTACGATGCTCTTTTACCATCAACAAATGAATTACCTGCATAGTTAAACTTACCCAACTCTACCCGCGCCACATCTTTTAAATGTACTATCGCTCCATTACTGGGTTGTGTTTTAACAACAATATTCTCAAATTCGGCCTTGCTGGTTAAACGGCCTTTTACTAAAACTGTGTATTCAAAGGTTTGCCCTTTCATTTGCGGTGTGGCACCAACTGTACCCGCTGCAACCTGCGCGTTTTGTTCCTGCAGCGCGGCAGTAACATCCGCCGATGTCATATTTAACGCGGCCAGTTTATCCGGCTTAAGCCATATACGCATACTAAAATCATCAGCACGGGTAAACACGTCACCCACACCTTTGGTACGCAGCAATGCATCCTTTATAAATACGTTAGTGTAGTTGTCAACAAAAGTTACATCATGGCTTCCCTTTGGCGAAAACATAGCTACCAGCATTAATATACTTGGGTTACGTTTACGTACCACTAAACCAAGGCGCTGCACTTCCTGCGGTAATGTAGGCTGTGCTATACCCACCCTGTTTTGTACATCAAGCGCGGCATTATTAATATCAGTACCTACCTCAAAGTTAACGGTCATGCTCATTTGGCCGTTGCTGGTACTGTTACTTTGTAAATAGGTCATGCCCGGGGTACCGTTTACCTGCACCTCAACCGGTGTTGCAACGGTTTGCTCAACCGTTAAGGCATCCGCACCCGTATAGTTACCTGTTACCTGTACAGTTGGCGGCGTAATTTCAGGGTACTGCCCAATGGGCAAACTCATTATTGCCAAAATACCAACTATCACAATAACCAGAGATATTACTATGGCGGTTACCGGGCGTTTTATGAAAGTATCTGCGATCATTATTTTGTCTTTATCTTAAATATTTTCCGGGAAAAGAATTCCCTGTTAGCTTTCTGCAGGATCTTAATCCCTTACTTTGCCGGAGCGGTACTTTTATTATCCTTACCACCTGCTGCACCAGCTGCTGATGGCGGCGGCCCTAAAGTGATCTTACCTCCATCACGTAAGCGCTGGAAACCATCGGTAACAATTTTTTCGCCGGCTTTTAATCCACTCGTAATTACTACATTACTCTGTATGCGCGGGCCTAAGGTTACCTTACGTTGTTCGGCTATAGTATCTTTAGATACAAACACAAAAAATTCGCCCATTTGCTCGGTAATGGCTTTATAAGGTATTTGTACGCGGTTGCCCGAGTTATCATTCAACACCTGTAATACGCAGCTCATACCATCTTTCAACTCATCTTTCTCATTTGAGAACTGGATCCTCACTTTAATAGTACCTGTCTGGTTACTTACACCACGGTCAATGGCAAATACCTTCCCGGTTTTCTGATAAGAACTGCCATCAGAAAGCTGCAAACGGAATGTGGTATCGGTGCTGCTTTTTTGCAGTTTGTAAAAACGGTCAATATCCTGCTCGTTTATTACCACATCAACACCAATTGGGTTACCTGTAGATATTGTATTTAACAAGGTAGTACCTGGTGAAACCTGTGCACCTAGTTTAACTTGTGATATACCTATACGCCCGGTAAAAGGCGCTTTTATAGTTGCATAAGAAAGATCTGTTGCCGCTGATGCCAGGGCTGCCTGCGATACCGCTACCTGGCCCTTGCTTGTTTCATAAGCGGCAGTTGCCTGGTCAACCGTTTGGCGTGCTACCGCATCGTTCTTCAGTAACATATTATAACGGTCAACATCTTTTTGGGCTTTAATTAAGTTTGCGTTAGCACTGCTAAGGTTAGCCCTTGCCTGCTCATAGGCTGCCACATATTTACGGCGGTCTATTTCATATAGCGGGGCGCCTTTAGCTACTACACTACCTTCTTTGAAAAATATCCCGGTAATAAAGCCGGCAACCTGGCTGCGCAGTTCAACTGAATTTAATGATACCACTTGTCCCTGATATCTGTCATAATAAAGGGCATCGGCATTTTTAACTTCGGCAACATTTACAGGCGTTGGCGGAGGAGCTGCATTTTGCTGGTCAGACTTGCTTTTGCAGGCTGTCCATAATAACAATGTTATTGCGGCTATGCAGTAAGTATATTTATTTTTCATTCTCAATATGTTGTTCGTTCGTTTAATAGCTGTTATTCGGCCTGCAAAATACCCAGTGAGCGCTGCAGGTCAATTTTACTTGATAGTAGTTGATATAATGCGTTATAGTAATTTAACTGAGCGGTACGCAGATCGGCCTGTGATACAATTACATCCAGATAGGTTTTAATCCCTTCCCGGTATTGCAGCTCAACCACTTTGTATACATCAGTAGCAAGGTTAACATTTTCCTTTAACACCTGCCAGTTATTATAATTGCTTTTGTAGGCCGATAAAGAGGCTACGTATTCTGAATTTATGGCGTTGCGGCTATTTACCAGATCCTGGTCATTACGCTCAACCTGTAAACGTGCCTTGCTCAAGTTTTGCAAACGCCTGCCTCCCTGAAAAATTGGAAATGTTAATGATAACCCGGCAAATGATGTTGGATAACCATTACTATATAATTTAGAGAAGCTGTCATTAAAGTAGGCCAAACTATAACCGCCTATTGCCGATAGCGAAGGCAAAAAGCTCCACTTATAATAAGATACATTTAAATTAAGGATGTTCTTTTGTGTTTGCAGCTGGCGGTACTCTATACGGTTATTATAATTAATAGCCTGGTTGGTATCAATTAACGCTTCTACCTGTAATTTAGCGGTATCATAAGAAAGTACCAGCTTTTTATCGGGGTTTAAACCCATTACTTGCTTCAGGTACGCGTTTTTGCTTTTTATAGCCTCTTCGGTTGTTTTACGTGTGGCAAGTGAATTATTTAAAGCGATGGTTGCTTGTTTGTAATCGGTTTTATCAACCACACCGGCCTGGTAGCGCGAATAAGCATCTTTTAAACTGCGGCGGAGCCTTACTATATCCTCATTAATAATTTCAAGCTGGCGTTGCGATAGTAAAACATCATAAAATGCCTTGCTTACATCTGAGGCAAGATCTATTTTACTGCTTTCGGTGCTTTCCTTAAAATATTTTCGTGAGTATTTAGATGCACGCGATGCCAGCAATACATCATTATTATATAGAACCTGGCTGGCTTGTAACCCCAGGTTTGAAACATTATGGGCTACTGCTAAATTTGGCTGAGTACCCCCTCCTCCTGTGCCGGCACCACCTGCAACAACCGCAGGCCTTTGAAAATAATGCTGATACTGGCCTGTTGTACCAATTTGCGGCAACCAGTCTGATAAACCTATCCGGATATCTCTTTCATTTATTTGCTCATCAATATAAGCCTGCTTTAATAGCGGCTGATTTTTAAGGGCAAAATCAATACTTTGTTTTAAAGTAACTACGGCAACAGATGTATCAGAAATGTTTTGGGCAAATACTGCAAGCGGTAAAAAAAACAGTATATTAGAAATAAATATGTAACGTAGTTTTTTCATAAGGGCAGGGATACTATCAAAACGAAATCAATAAAGAATAGTTCTTTTTAATTTCATAATTTTATTTAATAGAGGATTGTTCACGAATATGACACTAATCTAAATCAATTAAAAATCAACAACAAAATTTTTACCTTATTAGGAGAATTAAATGATAATTGGCACGATTTTTTAACTTTTTTTTATGAAAATGAAAAATTGTAATGTCCCTTTCATAAAAATTTAATTAATTTGCCTGATGAGAGTAAAGTGTACACTATTAATTTAGTGTGAAAAAATTTACATTTCTCATGCAAGAGATAAGCTTATTCATGGTATTTTTACAAAAATTTTAAGCAGTGTTAATAAATGATTAAAAAATTACACGAGAAGATTGCCCAGTTCCAGGATGCAAATATGATCCGGGCACAGGGACTGTATCCTTTTTTCAGGCCTATAGAATCTGGCCAGGATACTGAAGTTATTATTGATAATCAGCGTGTTTTAATGTTTGGTTCTAACTCCTATCTGGGGCTTACAAGTCATCCAAAAATAAAAGAGGCTACAAAAAAAGCAATTGACAAATATGGATCTGGCTGCGCCGGATCAAGATTTTTAAACGGCACACTTGACATTCATATTGAATTAGAGAACCGTTTAGCAGCTTTTGTTGGTAAAGAAGCTGCTGTTTTATTCAGCACCGGTTTCCAGGTTAACCTGGGTGTATTATCATGCATTACCGGCCGTAATGATTATTTGATACTTGACGAATATGACCACGCCTCTATTATTGACGGCAGCCGTTTATCGTTTTCAAAGGTTATTAAATACGCTCATAACGATATGCAGGACCTGGAGCGCAAGCTTAGCATACTGCCCGAAGAGGCTGTTAAAGTAATTGTTGTTGACGGTATCTTTAGCATGGAAGGTGATATTGTTAAATTACCGGAGATTGTTGAGCTTGCTGATAAATATGGTGTTAATATTATGGTTGACGATGCACACAGTTTAGGTGTAATTGGCCATAATGGTTCTGGTACAGCATCGCACTTTGGTTTAACTGATAAGGTTGACCTTATCATGAGCACCTTTAGTAAATCACTTGCATCGCTTGGTGGTTTTATAGCCAGCGATTATGAGACCATTGATTACATTAAGCACCGTGCACGTTCATTAATGTTTAGCGCCAGTATGACACCGGGCTCTGTAGCCAGTGTATTAGCCGCTTTAGATATTATTGAATCTGAACCAGAGCGCATTCAAAAACTTTGGGATAACACTAATTACGCTGTTAAATTATTAACAGACGAAGGTTTTGATATTGGTGCAACAGAAAGCCCTATACTACCTATATATATACGTGATAACGCTAAAACTTTTCAAGTAACTAATTATCTGCAAAAAGCAGGTGTGTTTGTTAACCCGGTTGTATCACCGGCCGTTCCGTCAGATTCATCTTTACTGCGTTTTTCATTGATGGCCACTCATACATTTGAGCAAATTGATGAAGCAGTTGAAAAACTGATAGCAGCCTTTAAAGCTGTTGGAGTAGAAAATACCATAAAAGAGAAAATATAAGATCGCTACATATTTATAACCTTACCCGATGCCACGAAAGTGGCATCATCATTTTAGCCCCCCTTATTAATAATGAAAAACATAATTTCGGTTAAGTCAAAAAAAGAACTTGGAGCTTTTATTGATTTTCCACATGATCTGTATAAAAACGATCCCAATTACGTACCGGAATTATTTATTGCTCAAAAGGACCTGTTAACCACCCATCCTTTCCACAAGCACTCATCACTGCAAACATTTTTAGCTTATGATGGCGATAAAGTTGTTGGCCGTATAGCCGCGGTTTACAATACCAGCCATAACAAGTTTAACAATGTTAATGATGGTTTCTTTGGTTTTTTTGATTGTATTAATGACCAGGAAACCGCTAACCTGCTTTTTGATACCGCTATTAGCTGGTTAAAAGAAAAAGGTGCCGAAACCATTACCGGCCCGGTTAACCCATCAACCAATGAAACCTGTGGTTTATTAATTAAAGGTTTTGATAAGCCCCCTGTGGTAATGATGACCTATAACCCCGAGTATTATATTACCCTGTTAGAAAACTACGGCTTTAAAAAACAAGCCGACTTACTGGCATGGTACTGGGAAGGCGCTAATTACAACGATAAATCTTTACAGTTACTGGATAAGCTGCAGGACCGTTTAACACGTAACAGCGGCATTACTATCCGCAAAATAAACCTGAAGAATTTTAAGCAGGAGGCCGATGCCTTGCGCGATGTATATAATAAAGCGTGGGATAAGAACCTTGGCTTTTTCCCGATGACCAACGAGGAGTTTGACTATACCGCAAAAGACCTTAAAATGATACTTGACCCTGATTTTGCACTGGTTGCCGAGCAGGATGGTAAAATTATTGGTTTTGGTGTTGCCATCCCTGATATTAACCAAATACTGCGTACAATTAAAAAAGGCCGCTTATTGCCAACGGGTATCTTTAAATTGTTGCTAAACAAAAAGAAGATAACCGGTATACGTATTATGCTGTTGGGTGTTATTGATGGTTACCGCAAAATGGGTATCGAAGCTTGCCTTTATGGCAGCATTATTAAAGAGTACAGGCGCAAAGGTTTAAAATACGCCGAAGCATCATGGACACTTGAAAAGAACGACATGGTGAACCGTGCCATTGAAGCCATAGGTGGCGATCAGTACAAAACATATAGAATATATCAAAAAGGCATATAACTCCTCCGGTATAATTAACCAGCATTATCCTTAATTTTCATCTGCTCGTAATCTTTGTAAAAATACTTGCAGCCATGATCTGAAAAACGAGTTATTTGCGTGGCAATAAAATAAGGTAAACCTATTAGCATTGGCTATGCCGCTATAATTAAACCGGATATTAATTGCACGAAAAAAAATTAATGGTTTAGGCCATTATGCATTAATAAACACTAAAATGAAAATCATGATGAGCTAACGCTCAAAACGATTAAAAACAATTCACTAAATGAAAATCAACATTAAACCTGCTAACGGTAAGCTTGGTATTTTAATACCGGGTTTAGGAGCAGTAGCTACCACATTAATTGCCGGCGTTGAGGCCGTAAAAAAAGGTATATCACAACCTGTAGGTTCATTAACTCAAATGGGAAGTATCCGTTTGGGCAAAAGAACAGAGAACCGTCATCCAAAAATTAAAGATTTTGTTCCATTGGCAAAATTAGAAGACATTGTATTTGGTGGATGGGATGTTTATGAAGATAACGTTTACGAAGCTGCTATGAACGCTAAGGTTTTGGAAGCATCTTTACTAAATGAAGTAAAAGAAGGTTTAGAAGCTATCGTTCCGATGAAAGCTGCTTTTGATAAGAACTACGCTAAAAACCTTGATGGTACCCACGTTAAAACCGGTACCCGCCATGAGCTTGCCCAGCAGGTAATGGAAGATATCAAAAACTTCCAGGCAAATAACAACCTTGACCGTGTAGTTTTAGTATGGTGCGGTTCAACCGAGATCTATTACGAAGCATCAGAAATTCACCAAACTTTAGCTGCTTTTGAGCAAGCTTTATTAGATGATGATAAACGTATAGCGCCAAGTATGATATACGCTTACGCGGCTTTAAAATTAGGTGTACCTTTTGCAAACGGCGCCCCTAACTTAACTGTAGATATCCCTGCGTTAATGGAGCTTGCTAAAGAAACGCAAACCCCTATTGCCGGTAAAGATTTCAAAACAGGCCAAACTTTAATGAAAACAATCCTGGCACCAGGCCTGGCAGCTCGTTCACTTGGTGTACACGGCTGGTTCTCAACCAACATTTTGGGTAACCGCGATGGTTTGGTACTGGATGATCCGGATAACTTTAAAACTAAAGAAGTTTCAAAACTGGGTGTGTTAGAAGATATTTTAAGGCCGGAAGATAATCCTGAGCTTTATGGCGAGATCTTCCACAAGATCCGTATCAACTACTATCCTCCGCATGGCGATAACAAAGAAAGCTGGGATAACATTGACATTTTTGGCTGGTTAGGTTACAAAATGCAAATTAAGATCAACTTCCTTTGCCGCGACTCAATCTTAGCTGCACCTATCGCTTTAGATTTAGCTTTGTTTTGCGATATGGCTAAACGTGCTAACATGAGCGGTATACAAGAGTGGTTATCATTCTACTTAAAATCGCCACAAACTGCACCGGGCTTACATGCAGAAAATGATATTTTTAAACAATTAATTAAGCTTGAAAATACATTACGTTACTTAATGGGCGAAGACCTGATCACTCATCTGGGCCTTGACTATTATGACGATATGTTTGCTAATGCATAATACTTAATATTAAAAAACCGGTTGCTGTACACTGTTGCAGTAACCGGTTTTTTTAGGAATACACTTTTCAATCCCACCAATCTCTCCTTACGGGATATTATTGGTTTTGCTGCCCCACAGAAGTATTTTCTATACATATAGTAACATTTATTAAGCCACATAGTCTATTTGGCTAATATTGTATTAAACATGGACTGCTGTAACGGCAGTATTCACTACTAATAAGTAGTATAATTTTTTTAAATTGCTAATGGCAACTTTTGTTAAAGCTCAGGCTTCATCTTGTATAGCATCGATATTTGACTTTTTGACCACAGTAGTCTGCAAGGAATTTTTTTACCTTTGGTACGTAACTGCAACACTACTTGGAACTATAGTTGGCGGTGTATTAGGCTTTGCTTTAGGCAGGGTTTGGGTGTTTAACGGTAAAGAAAAAGGCATACCCCAACAGGTGTTAAAATACCTGGTAGTATGGGGTGGAAATTCAATACTTAATACTTCTGGTGTGTTTTTTGTGACACATTATGCAGGTTTAAGCTATATAATTTCAAAAGTATTAGTTTCAATATCTGTAGGGGTAAGTTATAATTACTTCCTGCAAAAAAAGTTTGTATTTGCATAATTACGTTAAGTTTAAATGAATTTGGAAGCATCTTATAAGCACTTATTATTTATAATATTATTATTTGTAAGCAGCTCCTTATTTGCACAAAATACTATTGTAACCGGCAGTATAACCGATGGTACCAACAAACAGGCGTTACCATTTGTATCAGTAGCTTTTGTGGGCAGTACAATTGGGGTTACTACTAATAATCAGGGCTTTTATTCTATCCGCTCTACAAAACCTTACAGCCAAATTAAAGTGTCATACCTGGGTTTTAAAGATGTTATTTTAAACATAACGCCAGGTAAAGAGCAGGTTATAAATGTAAAGATGGTACCGGCATCCAAGCAGTTAAACGAAGTTATAGTCAAAACAAAAAAAAAGCCTAAATATGTTAATGACAACCCCGCTGTTGAGTTAATACGGAAGGTTATTGCCAATAAGGATAAGAACCGCCCCGAAAGCTATCAGTACGTTGAGTATAAAGAGTATGATAAGATGCAGTTTTCGCTGAGCAACTTATCTGATAAGGTAGCCGAGAAAAAACTATTCAGAAAATACAAATTTGTATTTGAAAATAAAGACAGTGTAACTTATCCGGGTAAAACCCTGCTGCCTATTTTTCTGAAAGAAAGGCTATCACAGGTTTATTATCGTAAAGACCCCGAGGCTACCAGGAGCATTTTGCTTGGAGAAAAATCGGTTGATTTTGGGCCGGGTTTCGATACCGAAGGAATAGGCCAGTACTTTAAGCATCTTTATGCTAAAATTGATATTTACGATAATAGCATAATGCTTTTAGGCAGGCAGTTTTTAAGCCCTATCGCTAACAGCGCCCCTACCTATTACAAGTTTTTTATTGCAGATACCGTAACTCTTGATAATGGCCAAAAGCTTGTTAAGCTTAGTTTTACACCGCGCAACACTAATGATATACTTTTTGAGGGCGAAATTTACATCACCCTTGATGGTAATTATGCTGTACAAAAAGATGGCCTCACTATTAATAAAAACATCAACGTTAACTTTGTGCGCAGCATGCATGTTGACCAGAGCTTTGAGCAAAATGCTGATGGCCGTTATCACCTCAGTAAAAGCAACACCTTCGCAGATTTTGGTATATCCGCGAAGCGCAAAGGCGGTTTATTTGGTTCCCGTACGTTAACTTTTAAAAATTATACGCTAAACCAACCACGGCCCGAAACCACCTATATAGCCCCGCCGGAGCTGGAAGACGAAGAAGTTAAAAATCGCCCGGAAAGCTTTTGGGCCGAAAATCGTTTAGATACTCTTACCCGGGCCGAGTCAAAAACCTATAAAAATATTGACAGCCTTGTTCATATGCCATCATTCAGGCGTACTGCCGATATTGTTAACCTGCTGTTTGCCGGTTTTAAAGGCTTTGGGAAATTTGAGGTTGGCCCTGCCAGTACATTTTACAGTTTTAACCCGGTAGAAGGGTTCAGGCTGCGTGTAGGCGGGCGTACAACGGCTAACTTCAGCAAACGTTATTTCCTGGAAGGTTATGGCGCATACGGTTTTAAAGATGAGCGTTGGAAATATTTTATAGCCGGTACCTATTCTTTAAATAACAAAAGTATTTACAGGTTTCCGCAGCATTACATTAGGGCAAGCTTTCAGCGGGAAACTAAAATACCGGGGCAGGAACTGCAATTTATACAGGAAGACAACTTTTTTTTATCTTTTAAACGAGGCCGGAATGATAAATACCTGTATAATGACATTTACCGTTTAGATTATGTAAGCGAGTATGAAAATCATTTCTCATACAAGCTGGGCTTAAAAAAAACAACGCAAACACCTACAGGCAGCTTATATCCTTTTATAAATACCCAAAACAACATATTTAATCATTTAACTACCACCGAGGCTTCTATTGGCTTGCGTTATGCACCTAATGAGCAATATTATCAGGGTAAGTTATTCCGCACACCCATCAAAAATAAATACCCTATAATTTCATTAGACTTTACAACCGGTTTAAAGAACGTTTTAGGGGGCGAATATAATTATCAAAACTTAACGGCAAGGGTAGATAAACGCTATTATATAGCGCCATTTGGCTTTGGTGATTTTACAGCCGAAGCTGGCAAAATATTTGGGCAGGTACCTTACCCCCTGCTTAATATTCATAGGGCCAACCAAACCTATGCCTACGTTGTTGACACGTACAACTTGATGAACTTTTTAGAATTTGTAAGTGATAAATCAATAAGCTTTAATATAGACCAGCATTTTGGTGGTTTCCTTTTTAATAAGGTGCCTTTATTTAAGAAATTGAAGTGGCGCGAAACCGCCTCAATTAAGGTGTTATATGGTGGGTTGAGTGATAAAAACAATCCTTCCATACATCCAAATTTATACCAATTCCCTATTGATGAAAACGGTGCGCCAATTACCTATGCCCTGGGTAGTAAGGCGTATGTTGAAGGAAGTGTTGGTATAGAAAACATTTTTAAGTTTATAAGGGTTGATGTGGTAAGGAGGTTTACCTATCTGGATCATCCCGGTATTGCAGAATGGGGCGTGCGTACCAAGGTAAAATTTGATTTTTAATATGTGTAATTTTAATTATTTTTATTGTTAAATGGAACAGCAAACTTCAATACGTACAAGCTTACAGCTTAGGATATATAAAATTATTGATCCATTTGTTAAACTGCTTATAAAGCTGGGATTAACACCAAACGCTGTAACGTCTATCGGCTTTGTTTTAAACGTGGGCGTAGCCGCCATATTTATAATTGGTGGTGAAGATGGTGACCGTGCAGACCTTACCTATATAGGCTGGGCCGGCGGCTTAATATTATTTGCCGGCTTATTTGATATGCTTGACGGGCAGGTAGCCCGTTTGGGTAATATGAAATCGGTTTTTGGCGCCCTGTATGACTCTGTACTTGACCGTTACAGCGAGCTGATTATGTTTCTGGGTATTTGTTATTACCTGGTTTCACATCATTATTTTTTAAGTTCGATATTTGCATTTATAGCTTTAATAGGCTCTATGATGGTAAGCTACGTACGTGCCCGTGCCGAAGGTTTGGGTGCCGAAAGCAAAGGCGGATTAATGCAGCGCCCCGAGCGTGTTGTTACTATTGGTGTTTGTGCCATAGCATGCGGTGTTGCCTCTACCTATATTGGTGGCGATTATAAATTATATATACCCGGTATTAAGTATCATGTGTTTGAAACTATGTCGATATTTACTTTCCCTATTGCCATACTTGCCGTATTAACTAACCTAACTGCCTTTAAAAGGCTGATGGATGCGAAAAAAGCACTGTCAGAGAACGAAGATGAATAATACCCCTATTAAGTTAACAGTATTAATATTATTCCTGTTTACTACTTTCACGTTACCGTTAAGCGCTTCGGTAAGCTTTAATAGTTTTGATAATATTACCGGTAAAGATAGTGCGGCACGTAAGAAACACGAAAAACCACTTGTGTTCCCTACCCCGCCCGCAGATGCTAACAGGCTTTTTTATATTCAGCGTACCCCAAATACCAATACATTGATATATGACCTGAATATTGATAAAAAAACCGGCAAACCACATACTGAAACACCTGTACATGCGTATTGGATAAGATATAACGAACAAGGACAAAAGGAGGAATTAAATTATATTCAGCGTAAATTTGCATATGGTTTAACAGCGAAACATTTGGGTGACGATAAATATGATATCAGATTTGTGTCATACAAAAAATTTCCGCTCACTTTAATGAAGGCAGCAGACGGAAAATATCATATCTTCGCATCTGTAGCGCAAAAGCAAATTATGCTTAACTATGTGTTCATTAAAATAGAGGGCGGTTCGTTTTGGTTGCCAAATGTAATTTATGTGGAATTGAAAGGGATAGACCCTGCAACAGGAAAAGAAATTACAGAACGTTTTAAACCCTGAGTAATTATGGCAAAGAATTTTGTTTCCAATTCACAGGAATCTGTGAGAATGTTTAAAAATAGCTTTTTAGAGAGTTTATCAAAGGTGCATTACTTTGTACCTATTATAATTTTTGTGCCGGTTATTTTGGTTTGCAGCTATTTTGCTTATGATAAGCAAATTGGTGTGCTTAACTATATCGGCCTTTTCTTATTCGGGCTTCTTGTATGGACACTTACCGAATACATTATGCACCGTTTTGTATTCCATTTTGTGCCTAAACAAAAATGGGCTTTACGCCTGCATTTTATATTCCATGGCGTACATCACGATTACCCGAGCGATGCAATGCGTTTAGTTATGCCGCCATCGGCAAGCATACCACTGGCTACCGGCTTTTATTTTTTGTTTGATGCATTATTACCGGCCAACTATATCTTCGGTTTTTTCCCCGGATTTATTTTAGGCTACCTGGTGTATGATATATCACATTATGCCATACATCACTTTAACTTTAAAGGCAGCTTTTGGAAAGCCATTAAACAGCACCATATGCTGCATCATTATCAGGATCCAACAAAAGGTTATGGCGTAAGTTCTCCTTTGTGGGATAAGATTTTTAATTCAGATTTCACTAAAAAGCAGAATGGCTAATGATGCTAATGATGATATACAGATCAATGCAAAAAATATAAGTATTGTTTCTGCTATATCTGTCGCCTATTTACTTGTATCATATTTCTTGGTAGGCTATAAGTCAGATCAATTGGTACTGCTTGGTATTTTCAACCTCTGCTTTTACGCAACAAATACCACACGCAGGTTTATACTTGGGTTTTCCATCTTTATTGTCTATTGGATCATTTTTGATTATATGAAGGCATTCCCTAATTATAATTACAATGATGTAGCAATAGGCGAACTTTATAATACCGAAAAAAAACTATTTGGCATCCATTTCAACAATAGCGTACTTACCCCTAATGAGTACCTGTATTTGAAAAGGACTAACTTTGTTGATGTTTTTTCGGGCCTGTTCTACTTATGCTGGATACCTGTACCGCTGGCCTTTGCCGCTTACCTTTTTTATCGTAACAAAGAGCAATTTTTACGCTTTGCATTTACTTTTGTACTGGTTAACCTATTGGGCTTTATTGTTTATTACGCCTACCCGGCTGCACCACCATGGTACATACAGGTGCATGGCTTTAAATTCCAGCCGTTAACACAAGGTAATATGGCCGGGCTTGCCCGTTTTGATAAGTTTTTTAATATCAACCTGTTCAAATCTATATATGCAAAAGGCTCTAATGTTTTTGCTGCTATGCCGTCATTACATTCATCTTACCCAATAATTGTGTTGTATTACGGCATAAAAAACAGGCTGGGTGTTATCAATGTGTTTTTTGCCATTGTAATGGCAGGGATATGGTTTACCGCGGTATACGCTAGTCATCACTATATATTAGATGTACTTGCGGGTATTATTTGTGCCGTTTTGGGTATTGCTTTATTTAATATTACCATTTCATTATCTGTGCTGTTAAAGAAATTCCTTTTACGATACGAGCAAATTATTCAATAAAGTAGCACAACACTAACATTATGTATACTTTTCTGTACTAATTATGGGCGTGTTAATAAGTTAAATTATGTGCATATTTAATCTTTAGTATATTTTATACGTAATAATCAGCTATCTCCGTATAAAAATTACTTACCACCACTTAATGACTCAACTATGATGTTTAGCCATTAAAACAGGCATCTAATTTGAATAGATGTTATCACACAACATAATCTGTGTTCAGATGAAGAAAATATTTACACTTGCCATATTCTTTTTATTAGCCGCACCCAAACTATTTGCTGATACGCATGATCTTGACAGTTTAAAAACAAGGCTTCAACTCACCACAATTGATTCTTTAAAGGGCGATATTTATAAACAAATAGCCGCTCAGTATTTAATGCAATACGATACCATAAAACATAGTGGGGTAAAACGCTATTACCAGGAAGAGGCCCTTAACTATACCATGCTGGCCCTCCACAACTTTAGCTTTTACGAAGATACTTTGGGTATGAGAACTTGTTTTGATTACCTGGCCAAAGTTTACCAATCTCAAAAAAAATACAGTCAGGCTAAATGGTTCCTGTTACAATCCAATAAAATTTCCCGCAGTCAAAAAGATACCATCAGTATTATTACATCACTTGTAAAATTATCAGGTGTTAAAATGGATAATAAGGATTATAAGCTGGCTATGCGCGATTTGAACGAAGCCCTGGCTTTATCCACAAAAAACAAAATCCCAAGGCTCGAGGCATCAGTACAGCAAAATTTCGCGTTTTTATACAACCGGATGAAAGATTACGAAAAAGGTGACCTTGCTTTAAAAAGGGCGACAGAAATTATTGAAACTATTAAGCCGGATGATGAGCTGAAAGCCATTGCAATGCAAACTAAGCCCACCCCCACAAAACCTAAAAAGACAGTATCTACTATCAAAAAGAAACCAATGGTAGCCGCTAAAAAGAGCGCTAAAGTAAGTTCTACCAAAAGGCTGGCATCATTATAAGATAGTGCAGTAACTACCATACAGGTTAATTATTTAAAATATTAACAAAAAGATCATCCCAATAAGATGATCTTTTTTGCGTTAAACCACAGGTAAATTATGATGTCAAACACATCAACATGAAAACAATCCCTTTTAGTATTTCACTTGTATTTATTGTACTATTCGCCGGAAGTTTTACTTATAATAAACCCGATGAGTATGCAAGCTTTAAACAACAGTTTTTAGACCTGATAAACAAAACCCGTACAAAGGGATGTAACTGCGGCAATACTTATATGCCTCCCGCCGCTCCTATGGTTTGGAACAACGACCTGGAGAGATCTGCGGAGGGCCATGCTAAAGACATGGCCAAACAGAAATACTTTAGCCACACCAGCAAAGATGGCCGCGGTATGGAAACCCGCATTATTAACGCGGGATACATATTTAAGGGATTTAAAAGTTTTATGGCAGGCGAAAACATTGCCTTTGGGCAAACCAGTATTGATGAGGTGATGACCGGTTGGTTTAAAAGCGACGGCCATTGTAAAAACCTAATGAACCCCGGCTTTAAAGAAGTTGGCGTTGCCGAGTATAACCGTTACTGGGTACAGGATTTTGGCGGCCGCGAGTCATTCACAGCCGAGCAGCAACGGCTCATAAAAAGCGGTAAATACAAGCTGATACAACATGACCCGGTAAGGCATTAATCCTGCGAATCTTCCTGTTCTTTTTTAGGCATTGGGCCACGTTTGTAAATTACCAATCCGTTTAAAAAATTGCGTAATAACTGGTCTTTACAAGGCTGAAAATTGGGGTGGTCTTCCTTGCGGAATATAGCGCTCAATTCCGTTTTTGTTGTACGGAAGTTAACCAGCTTTAATATCTCTATAATATCATCATCGCGCAGCTGTAATGCCACACGAAGCTTTTTCATAACATCATTATTACTCATAGCTTACTGGTTATATCTTTTTAAATATTACTATTCCGTTGTGCCCGCCAAAACCAAAGGTATTGCTTAAAGCAGCATCCACTTTTTTGTTAATAGCTTCTTTTATAACAATGTTTAACCCCTGCGGAATTTCAGGGTCAATGGTTGTAGTATTGATGGTTGCCGGTATAATTCCGTTAATTATCGCTTTTATAGATATAATGGCTTCTATTGCTCCTGCAGCACCCAGCAAATGCCCGGTTACAGATTTGGTAGCGCTAATATGTAATCCATCATGGCCGTCAAATACCGCCTTTATCGCTTTTGATTCGCTGATATCGCCAACTGGTGTTGATGTGGCATGTGCATTTACATAATCAATATCGGTTGCATTTAACCCTGCATCTTCCAGCGCTAATTTCATACCATGTATAGCACCCTTACCTTCTGGGTGGGTTGCAGTGATATGATAAGCATCTGATGTCATGGCAGCACCTCCTACTTCGGCGTAGATATGGGCACCCCTTGCTTTGGCGTGCTCGTACTCTTCTAACACCAATACACCGGCACCTTCACCCATTACAAAACCGTCCCGCTCCACATCAAACGGGCGCGAAGCTTTTGTTGGGTCATCATTACGGGTTGATAACGCTTTTAACGAATTATATCCGCCGATAGAGGCCTCACTGATAGGCGCATCAGAACCACCGGTTATAATAATTTTTGCCTTACCAAATCTAATGTAGTTAAACGCATCCATTATAGCGGTATTAGCGCTTGCGCAAGCAGAAGCAGTGGAGAAATTAACCCCCATAAACCCAAATTTAATAGAGATCATACCTGATGCCATGTTAACCAGGGTTTTAGGTATAAAAAACGGATTAAAGTGAGGCTCAAAGCCGGATGCGGCAAATTCTTTATACTGATGCTCAAACGTTTCCATGCCACCCTGGGCGGTACCAAAAATTACCCCAATATCAAAAGGCGACATGGTATGCATGTCAAATCCTGAATCTTCAATAGCTTGCTTAGCAGCTACCAGTGCATATTGGGTATATAGGTCGCTACGCTTAATTTCATTCCTATCAAGGTATTGCGCGGGGCTAAAATCATTTATTTGTGTGGCAAAGCGGGTTTTAAAATGTTCGGCATTAAAAC
Source organism: Mucilaginibacter sp. (assembly GCF_041660805.1). Lineage (GTDB taxonomy): Bacteria > Bacteroidota > Bacteroidia > Sphingobacteriales > Sphingobacteriaceae > Mucilaginibacter. The sequence goes on from NZ_JBAZVP010000012.1 coordinate 89,542, forward strand.
GGGTAATGGCTTTAGCCGGGCTATTTCCTTCAACAATATTATTCCAAAAACTGGCAACATCATTTCCTGAAGCGGAAACAACTCCCATGCCGGTAACTACAACTCTTTTCATCAATTAATTATACAAGCTATTTAATTTTCCTGCGTGCTGCAAAAGTACTACAGGAAACTTTATTATTTAAAAATATTTCACCAGCCCATTATACCCATTGTGCGTACAAATTCGGGTTGTAAGGGGGCGTTTATGGTTATCTCCACACCTGTAACGGGGTGTGTAAACATTAATTGTGATGCATGAAGCATCATGGTATCCAGCTCCCAGGTTTCTTTAAACAGTTTGTTTTGCTTATTGCAGCCGTGTGTACGGTCGCCTATAATGGGGTGGAATATATGGGCGAAATGTTTGCGCAGCTGGTGCATCCGCCCGGTTTCGGGCGCGGCCTCAACCAGTGAATACCTCGATGTGGTATGCTTCCCTAAAGCTACATCCAGCTCAGCACGCTTTAAAGTAATGTAACGGGTAAAAGCTTCCTGTAAAGTGCCGTTCTCTTTACGCAGCGGGTAATCTATTTCTTCACTATCAGGGGTGTAACCACGCAAAATGGCCAAATACTTTTTCTTTACCTGGTTTTCCATAAACTGTTGCTGCATGGCAATTTCTGTAGGTTTATCAAAAGCAAAAAGCAATACGCCACCTGTTTTACGGTCAATACGATGCGCGGGATTAACCTTTTTTTCTATCTGATCCCTAAGCATCTGCAGGGCAAACTCTTCCGCATCCGCAGCTATGGATGAACGGTGCACCAACAAACCGTGCGGTTTATTAATAGCTATTAAATGATCGTCCTGATAAAGAATTTCCAGCATCAACTTAAAACAAACTGAAACTGCCCGGTAATTTGATCAAGCGAATTAAACTCGGCCACTACAACCTGTGCCGGGTTAATGCAATAAACGGGGCTTTCCACGTACCGTGATGCAACGCTAATATGAATATTACCTGCATGCTCTGCAAATAGCTGCTGTGCCTTTTCGGGGTCATTATTATCTTTTGATAAATGCGCCAGCAGCACATGGCTCATATAATCGGGTTTATGGTTAATGAACATTTCAAGCGCCTGCTTATTTGATAAGTGGCCTTTTCCACCACGGATACGACGTTTTAAATAGAACGGGTACCTGCCCTGCTCCAGCATATCCTCATCATAATTAGCTTCAAGGAACGCTGCGTGGCATTGCGAGAAATGGCGGATCAAATGTTCGCATGGTGCGCCAATATCAGTAAATACACCTATACGTGTATCACCATTGGTGATCATAAAGCTATGCGGCTCAACAGCATCATGATGTTTAGGGAAAGCAATAATTTCCAGGTTACCTATCTGAACCGGCAGGTACGATTTAAGTGTTAAACAAAGTTCTTTTGGTACGGCGCCGCAATGATGTACAGTACCATCGGTAACGTAAACCGGCAGGCGGTATTTTTTAGCTAACACGGCTAAGCCGCGAATATGATCAGAATGTTCGTGTGATATAAAAATGGCTTTTACCCTTTGCATGGATAAACCCAGGCGGGTCATCCTTTTTTCGGTTTCACGGCAGGATATGCCGGCATCAACCAGCACCGCTTCCCGCTCATTACCAATGTAATAGCAATTGCCGTTACTTCCAGAATTTAATGATGCAATAAACACCGGCATAGCTTACAAAGTAAAACATTTTACGCTAATAGAAGAAGCATAAACGGGTATTAATTTTAATTGAAACGAAGCCCTTAAAATTGCCTATTTTGGTACTGCCAAATATAAATACAGTATTAAGCCGCCAGTTAATGACTAAACAATTTACGTTTAAGGCTTTATTATTTGCTGCAACGCTGATCATTTGCACAGGTACTTTTGCCCTTGCTACAAAGATCATTAACAGCGTTGATACTTTTACAATACTTAATACCGAAGCAGACATCCCTGCCACGAATACTAATAATACTTTTGCTATTGACCCGCCGGTTATTAGCTACGTAACACCACAAATTTTTACAGTTGGCACGGCTGTAAACTTACTCGTTACCAACAATGGTGGGGATGTGCCTGCTAATGGTTATACCATAAGCGCGGCATTACCGCCCGGCCTAACACTTGATGCTAATACCGGCACTATAAGCGGTACGCCTACGGCTCCATTCGCAGCAACTATTTATACAGTAACAGCTACAAATGCGGCCGGGCCAAGTAATGCCACCATCAATATCAAGGTAAAACCTATTGCCCCGCCTGTTGTAACAGCCCCGGTTATTACTTATGAAACTCCTAAAACCTACGCCCCAAATGTGGCTATAGCACCACTTGCACCAACAAATACCGGTGGTGAAGTAAAAAGGTATTCATCCGGATTAATTACAAATTATGCCGGTACAGGGGAGCCCGGACGGATAGATGGCCCAAAAAACTCCGCTAAGTTTAATTCTCCATTTCAAATGGTTTTAGATGGCGCGGGTAATTTTTACATTGCCGATCTCAATAATTTCGCCATCAGAAAAATGACCGCCGCAGGCATAGTAAGCACTTATGCTGGTGCAAACGGAACAGGAAATGCCAACGGGCAGGCAAACGTATCACAATTCAGGGCGCCACGTGGCATTGCTGTAGATAGCCATGGTAATATATTCGTGGCCGATTTATATGCCATCAGGAAAATAACCCCGGAGGGTGTCGTATCTACATTTGCAGGAAGCCCTGTTAGTGGCTTTGCAGATGGTACCGGGTCACAAGCTGGTTTTGATGGTGCCATAAGTTTGGCGATAGATCAATCAGATAATTTATATGTTGCCGATCAGAATAATCTTTTGATAAGAAAGATAACCCCGGCAGGCGTTGTTACCACACTTGCAGGAAACAGGTCTCGCGGGCATGTGGATGGCCAGGGCAATTCGGCCACTTTTGATGGGCCGGCCAGTATAACCATTGATGCATCCGGAAATTTATATGTAGCCGATTATCTTACTATCAGGAAAATAACCCCTGCCGGTTTAGTAACCACTATTGCAGGGAGCGGCGAACAGCAAGTGGCCGACGGGCCTGCATTATCAGCCAGCTTTGGCAATGCTGCGGGTATCGCCATTAGTCCTTTGGGTGATATCTATATATTAGATATAGGGAATGATGTTCTTAACGAGGGAAGTGATATTTTAAGATTACTTAATACAAACGGCGTAGTATCAACGGTAGATATAGTGCAACCCGGCGGCGCCCAAACATTCTTATCTCAACCGGCAGGGCTCATTTTTGACAAAAACGGTCTGCTATACATAACAGGTAATAACAATTATATACAAACCGTGTCATTTGACAAGTATACCATTGATAAACCGCTGCCCCCAGGCATGAGCTTTGACATTTACACTGGTATTATCAGCGGTACCCCCACAGCCTTATCGCCCCCTACCAATTATACCATAACAGCTAATAATACCGGCGGTACCAGCACAACAGTGGTTAATATACAGGTTAAGGTACCTGGTACGCTCCTGCCATCTGTTATAACATTCCCTACACTGCCTTATGGTGAAACATGGGACAACAATTACAACGTTGACCCTAAAATAACCAGCAACAACACCGAAACGCCCATTATAATTACCAGCAGCAACACGGCTGTGGTAACCGTTAACCCAGACGGCACTTTACACATAGTTGGCATAGGCCAAACTACAATTACCGCCACACAAATTGGCAATGCAAATTACAGCGATGCAACTCCCGTATCACAAAGCTTAGTTATAGGTAAAGATGATCAGGTTATCACATTCCCTCCCTTTACAGCCAAAACAAGCTGTGATGTTGATTTTTTTGCAGGGGCAACAAGCACAAATATTAATATTCCAATAACTTATGTAAGCAGTAACCCCACTGTGGCCATAGTATCTGCAGAAGATGCTGTTGTCCATATTATTGGGCCGGGCACAACAACTATCACTGCCTCACAAGCCGGGTCGGCACTTTATAATACTGCTACCCCTGTATCACGGGTGTTAACAATCACAAACTCATCACCTGGTAATTTACCTGTAGTTACTATATCAGCAACGGCTGTTAATATTAGTACCGGTACTAACGTTACTTTTACTGCTACAACTGCAAATCAAGCAGATGTTAAATCATACCAATGGCAGGTAAACGGTCAAAGCACCGGAACAAACAGTGAAAGCTTTTCAAGTTCAACATTAGCAAATGGCGACAAAGTTACCTGTATCGTAACATTTAATGATAATACCTGTGTAGCGCCCGTTACAAGCAACGAGTTAACAATAACCATTTTACCCGAAGCTGTTGTTATACCTGCCAATACCTTTACACCAAATGATGATGGCATTAATGATACGTGGAAAATTCCGTCGCTTGTGTTTTATCCCGATTGCCAGGTAAATATATTTAACCGTAACGGTACCTTGCTCATGCAATCAACCGGATATAACAAGCCATGGGATGGCACCTATAATGGAAAACAACTTCCCCCGGGTGTTTATTATTATGTTATTGATACACGGGATGGAAAGGCTAAATTATCAGGCAGTGTTACAATAATAAGGTAATACATTAAACAAAAAAGGACCGGCTAGTAAAGCCGGTCCTTTTTAATATGAAGTATTTTTAAACTCTTATTTTGATGAAGAAACCTGCATCGGGCTAACTCCAACAGACTGGCCGCGCGCCGGGCCTGCACCTGCTATACGTTGTTTAAACAGCTGGAACTTTGAAGGCTCCGGTAGTTTACCCCAGTAGTTATTGCTTTCATCAATATCTGCGGTTTCACGCATTGGGTCAAGTTTAATTGAAGCAACTTCTTTATCCTGTATGTAGAATTTACTTACCGAACGCTCGTTTAAACGCCAAACCTGTGCCGGGATCCGGTCAACCTGTTTAGTACCATCTTTATAGGTAAATTCAACAATGATAGGCATAACCAAACCGCCTTTATTGCTAAAGGTTAACTCATAGAAGTACTTGTTGGCATATTTAGCCTTGTCTTGGTCAGTAGCGGCTTCAGTGCTCATTGGCTGCCCTGCCGGCTGGCCTTTCATAATTGATGCAAATTTATTGCTATCAACACCTATCATTCCCCTATCGTATTTCCAATAGAAATCCTGCGTAGCAGTATCCTTGTCTGTTTGGAATCTGATATTCTTATCGTTTTTGTTCCTGATCTTAGAAATATCTTCAAAGCTGTTTACAGCAGGCGGGGCAACTTTTGGTGCACCACCACCCGGCCTGCGCATGTTTGGTAATTTACCATCCAGATCAGCCTTGGCATATTTAACAGAATCTAATGAAATATCTACCGGGTCGGTTCCGTAGAACCAGCCTCTCCAAAACCAATCCAGATCCTCACCGCTTGCATCTTCCATCGTACGGAAAAGATCGGCAGGTGTAGGGTGTTTAAATGCCCAGCGGCGTGAGTATTCTTTAAAGGCATAATCAAACAATTTGCGGCCCATAATAGATTCGCGCAGTATGTTTAAGGCAGTTGCCGGTTTTGAGTATGCATTAGGGCCAAACCTCACAATGTTCTCGGAGTTGGTCATTACCGGCTCCAGTTCATTCTTAGGTAGTTTCATGTAATCAACAATGGTATAAGCAGCTCCTTTTTTGCTTGGGAACTTGTTATCCCAAAGCTCTTCGGTAAGGTACTCAACAAATGAGTTTAAGCCTTCGTCCATCCATGTCCACTGGCGCTCATCGCTGTTCACTATCATTGGGAAAAAGTTGTGGCCAACTTCGTGGATAATTACGCCTATCATACCGTTCTTGGTGCTTTCACTGTAAGTACCGTCTTTTTCGGTACGGCCATAGTTAAAGCATATCATTGGGTACTCCATACCGTTTGATGCCTCAACACTTTGTGCAACCGGGTATGGGTAAGGGAAAGTAAAATCAGAATATGTTTTAACAGTATGCGCAACTAACCGTGTTGAATATTTGTTGTACAGGTTGTAAGCTTCTTTACCGTAAAAGCTCATGCACATTACGTTTTTGCCGCTTACTTTTTGGCCCATACCATCCCAAATAAATTTACGTGATGATCCGAATGCAAAGTCGCGAACGTTATTTGCCTGGAAAACCCAGGTTTTTTTTCCTGCTGCAGGTGCTTTCTCCGCTTTTTTAGCTTCGGCAAGGGTAACAATCTCTACCGGAGCAGTTGCCGTTTTAGCACGATTGTAACGGGCTAATCTTTCAGGGCTTAATACAGCGCTGTAGTTGAGACATTCACCGGTACCGCCAACCACATGGTCAGACGGAACGGTTATTTGAACTTTAAAGTTACCAAACGTTAAAGCGAATTCGCCGCGGCCGGTAAACTGGTGGTTCTGCCATCCCTGGAAATCGCTGTAAACGCAAAGGCGCGGGTACCACTGTGTCATAGTGAACAGGTAGTTACCATCCTCAGGGAAAAACTCATAGCCTCCCCTGCCGCCTATTGTCATACGGTCGGTAATTTTATAGTTCCAATCCAAATTAAATATAAACTGTGCACCCGGTTTTAACGGTGTAGGCAGGTCTATACGCATCATGGTTTTGTTAATGGTATAACTCAATTTTTTACCGGTTGCATCTGTCAGTTTAGTGATCATATCACCAAGCCCATTATCAACATCGCTGTTACGGCCTGCAGAGCGGTCAACATTTTGTGTGGTTGAAAACTTTGGCATAGTAGAGCTGCTTTGGTAATTGGCATTATTAAGCGTGTTATGCTGGTTCTCATCTAACTGCAGCCAGATGTAAGTAAGCGGGTCTGGCGAGTTATTAAAATAAGTTACCGTTTCGCTGCCTGTAAGCTTCAGGTTTTTTTCGTCCAGCTCGCATTTAATGTTGTAATCTGCACGCTGCTGCCAGTATTTCACTCCGGGTGCACCGCTTGCCGTTCTTTGCTCGTTAGGGGTATTTAAAATAGTGCCCAACTGCTCAAACTTATTACCATGGTTACTACCGGGGTTGTTTTGTATATCTTGTGCAAAAGCAGCACTGATAATACTTACCGTAAATAAAACGCTTGTAAAAATCCGCTTCATATTTGTTATTGAGTTTAAAAATCAAATTTAATTTAAAAAGGCAATCTTTCAAGAGCCATTTGTACTGATAATGCAAATACCCCTGCCGATAAGAAAAACACCCAATCGCGGCGGGATACTTTTAAAAAATTAATAAATAAGAGCGCGAACATCAACACAATAGCAACTACACATATCTGCCCTGCCTCAAGCCCTATATTAAAACCAAACAGCCCCATTCCTATTGATTGATCTTTTGCAAGCATAATACGGATGGCATTCGCAAACCCCATTCCGTGTATAAGCCCAAAACCAAGGGCAAGGTAATAGTTCACTTTAGCGCTGCCGCCCTTTTTATCAATCCTCAAAATATTATTAAGGGCAGTTATAAAAATGGTACAGGGTATTAAAAACTCAACCCACTTGCCGGGGAACCTTATTACATCAAGAACGCTCAAAGCTAATGTTAACGAGTGCCCTATGGTAAAGGCGGTAACTAATATCAATACCTGTTTTATATTTTTAAAGGTATATACCGATGCTAATGCCAGAATAAACAGCTGGTGATCTAATGCTTCGGTACTGATAATGTGTTTCCATCCCAACCCAAAATAAAAAACAAAATCAGACATAATAATATGGGCCTTGAAAGCGTAAATTTAGCACGTTTTTAATATTAATGAAACTTGCTTGCATTATGATCGCTTTTTTAGGTAAATCACTATTATATTGTTACATTTTATCCGGTGCTTTTTTTATCAGCAGAACAACTGATAATTTCCACCCTTTACATGTAAGCACAACCGATGTTAGTTTTAACGCGCAGGATAACCAGCTGGAGGTGATCTGTACAATTTTTACAGACGACTTTGAGGTAGCGCTTGAAAAGCAGTTCCACGCGAAAGCCGACTTAACCAAGCCCGATATGCATGCCGCTATGGATGCGTTTGTAAAGAACTACGTGAACAGCCATCTGCAGCTAAAAACAGGGGCTGCTCCTTTAGTACTCAACTACGTTGGATACGAAATTAACCGCGAAGCTGTAAACGTTTATCTGGAATCGGCCAAAATAGCTGTACCTAAAAAAATTGATGCCGAAGTAAGCTTGCTGCAAAATGTTTATGACGATCAATTAAACATTGTACATATGACTGTAGCCGGCAACCGTAAAAGCGCTAAATTAGACTACCCGGCAAAGAAAGTATCCCAGACTTTTTAATAATTTAAGAAAATTAACAAGCAAACATTTTACAACCAATAGTTATAAAATTGCATTATTTAATATTATTAAATATCAATTTTACAACTATTGTAATATATGCAAGCGTTTGCATATATAAATTTCGTTATTAGCTATAAATTTTCAATATTTGCAAACCCCCTTAATGCATTAAAACTTATTAGTTCCGAAAGAGTTGCTTTAGCTTTCCGTGTATGTGTAAATTATCAAATTAATCTTTGCCGATATTTGTAATTCATTATACATTTGATGCTAGATGTTTAATTACATTTATGAACCAAAACCGTACTTTAAAACGACTATTTGATATATTACTCAGTTTAGCAGTTATCATTTTTATTTTATCATGGCTTTTACCAATACTTGTTATTCTGATAAAATTAGAATCGCCGGGGCCCGGTATTTTTAAACAAGAACGTTCTGGCAGGTATAATAAACCATTTTGGTGTTACAAGTTCCGTAGCATGCGGGTAAATAATATTCAATCACAAGCCACTAAAGGTGATTTAAGAACAACCAGGATCGGCGCGTTTATGCGCAGGACAAGCATGGATGAACTACCTCAGTTTTTTAATGTATTATTTGGAGAAATGAGTATTGTAGGCCCAAGGCCGCATATGCTTAAACATACCGAAGAGTATAGCCTTGTTATTGACCAGTACATGGACCGCCATTTTTTAAGGCCGGGCATTACCGGTTGGGCACAGATCAATGGTTATCGCGGCGAAATTAAAGATCATGACCAGATATTGCGCCGGGTTGAACACGATATATGGTATATTGAAAACTGGACCATTACAGGTGATATTAAAATCATTATCAACACATTTGTAAATGTTATTAAAGGCGACGAGAACGCTTATTAATCAGGCCATCAACTTACAATCCCTTCTTTTACTTGCCTTTGGTGTATTTAAACAGCAGTATATCCCCATTACTTAGCGGATCGCCTTCGTTTGATATATATAAGTTTCCCTGTTTATCAAATGCTATACCCTCCGGCTGTAAAAACCGGCCGGGGTCTAATGGATAGGCTTGCTGAACGTTCCAGCTCTCATCTGCCACAACCAAAAGTTTGTTTACTGACGATAATATATACCACTGTTTGGTTAGCGGATTTTTTGCCAGTGCCGATGGATGGAACTTGAGCTTCTTTTTACCGGACAGCTCACTTATCCTCCTTACATCAACTTTAAAATTACCTGCCTTTGAAATTGAACCGTCGGCAGATACATTGAATATAAAACCACTGCATTCTTTATCGTGTTTATCGCCGGGGCATTGCTTGCATAAAGCATATAGTTTATTGGCCGGCTGATCTGCATGTAAGCCCTCATATTCGCCCTTTGGCAGCAAACCATTAAACTCTTTTATATCTGTTAATTTACCGCTGTTAACCTGGTTTAAGGCCAGGCTGTAAAGCTTACCATCGCTACGCAGCATTACAGCCCTGCTACCAATAATGGCAACATCTTCGTAATCGCCATGTTTACCAAATTTGGTATAGCTTACCTTTTTATCGCCAGGGCGGAAATAAAATATTTCTCCATCTTCATCCTGTTCGGCATATATGCGGCTATTATCGCCGTTATTGAATGCTATCCCTGAGATCTCCAGTAACTCCGCAGGCATAGAATATTTTACAGGCTTGCTCAAATCATAACCTGCAGGGCCTTTTACACTTGAATTTTTGGTTTGACTGCATGATGAACCTATTACACCTATCAACAATAAGGAAAGTAGAGTAGCTGTTTTCATAATGATATAATTATTACCGGGCCTAATTGTTTAGCAAATGGTAAATTTCTTTTTGCGATTGGATCTGTTCCCCTGTAATACCGGGGCGTATCTGGTTTAAATGCCCGTCTATTAAAACAGCTTGTACATTATCATTTAACTGCAGATCAACCATGTCCATCAATTGCTTTTTTATAGCCGTGTCATAAACCGGGAAACATACTTCTATCCGATGATAAACGTTCCGGTTCATCCAATCTGCCGAACCCATAAACACATCCGGATCGCCATTATTGTTAAATATAAATACACGGCCATGTTCCAGGTAGCGGTCAACTATCCGTTTTATGGTAATGTTTTCGCTCAATCCGGCAACTCCGGGCACAAGGCAGCAAATACTGCGAACTATCAGGGAGATCTTCACTCCTGCCTGCGATGCCTCATACAACTTATCAATAAGGACGCGCTCCTCCAGATTGTTCATTTTTATGGTGATACCTGCGGGCAAGCCTTGCTTAACATTACTTATCTCCCGGTCTATTAATTCAAGGAAACGGGTTTGGAGATTAAACTGGGCTACTAATATATGCCTGAATATAATTTGATTAGCTGCAGATGGTTTTTCGCGCTTTGCCAAAAAAATGAACAGCAACTCTACCTCGCGCAGTAATTCTGGGTTGGTGGTTAGCAATATATGATCTGTATAGAACCTGGCAGTGCCCTCATTAAAATTACCCGTAGCCAGTAAGCCCGAATAATGTACACGATCGTTTTTACGGGTTTTAACCAGGGCGATCTTGGCGTGTACCTTAAGCGCGGTAACGCTGTAAATAATATGCACACCCGCGCTTTTCATTTTTTTAGCCCATTTAAGATTGTTAGCTTCATCAAAACGGGCCTTTAGCTCCACCACTACCCTCACCTGCTTGCCGTTTTTAGCCGCGCTGATCAAGGCATTCACTATTCTTGAATTGCTGGCCACACGATAGAGAGAAACGTTTATCTCCTCTACATCGGGGTTATTAGCAGCCTCGTTAAAAAACCGCAGTATAGTTTCATATGATTGATAAGGCGTATTTACCAGCATATCTTTTTGAGCCAATACAGCTGTTAATGGCTCTGTGGTGGGCACGCCTAAATTTATTGGCGGCCAGGGCTTATACTGCAAAGCAGGGTCATTTACCGGGAAAGAGAAAAAATCCTTCAGATTATGGTAACGGCCGCCTTCAACAGTGGTTGCGTTTTGCAGATCCAGGTGCTGAATAATTAACTGCAGTATGCGCAACGGAATATCGGCCTGGTACAAAAAGCGCGTGGCAAGGCCAAGATCGCGCTTTTTAAGCTGGGTTTCCAGCTGGTCTGATAGTTCGCCTGCATATTCGTCTTTAAGGTCAAGCTCAGCATCCCGGGTAATTTTTATGCTGTAGCAATTCTCAACAACAGCATCCTTAAATAATTTATTTAAGTTAAACCTGATAATATCGTCTAAAAAACAAATGAACTGCCCGCCATCTGCCTTAACAGTAAAAAATCTGGGCAATTCGTCTGATGGGATATTAAGCAATATCAGTTTCTCTTTATCGCCCTCATGCAATTGCACTATAAAATACAGCTTATTGTTTTCAGGAAAAAAGCTGGTATCCGTTCCCAGCACTACAGGCTGCATAAAAGCCAACACTTCTGACAGGAAATAGCTGGTTACTTTATCCTCCAGATTTGCCGGCAATGCCTCGTTATATAATAAATGGATCTTTTCTGCTTTTAACAACGGCAGTAATTGGGTAGTTAATATCTGCCCGAATTTTTGCTGCTGGCCCAGTATCATATTACCCGCCTGCTCTAAAATACTTGCCTGTTCATCGGCATCAATATCATTGCTGTTTTTTTCGCCTACCTTTTTTAAGGCACGTAATACAGGCATCCGTACGCGGTAGAACTCATCTAAATTGGAAGAATAAATAGATAAGAATTTTATCCGTTCCACCAATGGCACCTGAGTATTGGCGGCTTCGTCAAGCACACGTTCATTAAAGGTTAACCAGCTAAGGTCCCTGTTAAAATACTTTGTAGGCATATTTTATGGCAGATTACTTTGTAAACATTGCCGAAGCAATAATGAACGCTAAAACAGCACCAATAAGGCCAAACATAAATATGTTATAAGCAATGCGCAGCAGGCGATACTTTTTACCTAAAACCACCCCCTGTGCGTATACATCTTTTATCAGGCTGCCATATAAAAAGTCCCTGTCCTCCATCATTTTGATCATACCGTAACTATAATCATCAAGGCCCATTTTATAGAAGTTACCAAAAAACAGCAGGTTTACCTTTTTGTCATCAACATCGGCTTTTGAAAAAGTACCTTCAGGGATAGACGGGCGTGTAGCCAATATGGAAAAAGTCATGGCCAGCAAACTAACCGATAACAGGATAAAGGTGGGAATTATCAGATACTCATAATCATTTAGCCTGCGTAACAGCAAACTGATAATAGCCGATAGTATGATGGAGTTCACCGTGATCATGATATGCGCCTTATTATCGGCCATATCGCTCAATCGCTGATGATTGCTTGAGCTTATCCTGAACATGGTTTCAATACCCTTATCCGGCTTTTCAAGCTTATCCCGTTTGCCTTTCCCGTTTTCTGCTGTATCAACAATGGTATAGTCCATCAATAGGCCGGGTTCCTTCTTCGCTTCTTTCAATTCCTTTTTGCTTGCTTTTTCTTCCGCGTCGGCTACCTTGCTTTGTAATTTTTCGATATTTTTTTGCTTACTGTCATTAAGCAAAACCTGGCAGTAATCGGTATGGTAATGATGATCCTGTAAAAATTTAATGCTTTTACGGCGCCAGTCCTGCTTGCTTACCTCCGTATCATGTAAAGCATTCAACTCTTTAAGCAATAGCTTATCCTTATCAAAAAAGTCATCAGTACCCAGGTGAAACAGATCCGCATCACAAACAATTTGCTCCATTAACACTTTTGGCGATTGCGGCATTTTTGTAGCCATTATGCAGGCGTTCACATCTGCAACAATGCTTTCTTCTGTATTGTGCTTTCTTAAAAAAGCATCGGCAAGTTTAGCGCTTTCTTCTTCATGGTTATTTATATCTACCATATAGCCCAGGTCATGGAACCAGGCAGCTGCCATTACAACAAAAAAATCACGATCGTTTAGCTGGTAATGATTGGCTATTTGCGTTGCCTTACCGGCCATATATTCTGTATGCTGTTTGCTATGGTAAAAAAGTATAGGGTTATTATGCAATTTGTAATACCCCAATGCATACTCATTAACCTGCTTCAGTAAATGTTGATAGTTCATGCTTTTAGTTCATGGATGATAAAAAAACAGTAAGTAAACATTTAAATTGTATTTAGATATTATGCAAACTCAAATACTGCTTACTTTGCGTATAAATATAAAAATTAAAATCTTTAGCCTGACATTTATGAAAACACATCAAAAAAGGCGATTTTTATCCATACTGATTGTTTTACAGTTGTTTATGGCTGCTCCTTTTGCTGCCAAAGTGTTTGGGCAATCGCAATTACAACGCTTTGATGACAATATTATGCTTGATTTGGCGGCGCATCGCACCCCGGAAGAGACAGGCGTGATGCTTTTTTTGTCTAACACCTATCGTTATGGAGACGTTGGGATACCGGCCGCTTTACTTGTTGGAGGCATTATACGCAACGATAGCCAGATGCGCCAAAACGCATTATATGTAGCCAGCAGTACCGCAATTTCATACGGGTTAACACTGCTGATAAAACATATAGTTAAACGCCCGAGGCCATTTGTACAAAATGTTAAAATAATTCCTGTTTACAGGGCGGGCAGCACATCTTTCCCATCGGGGCATGCCTCGTCTACATTTGCTACAGCAACGGCACTGTCAAGCGCGTACCCTAAATGGTATGTTATTGCGCCTGCCATGTTATGGGCAGGGTCGGTAAGTTACTCAAGAATGTATTTGGGTGTGCATTACCCTACTGATGTAGCCGCCGGTGCAATATTAGGCAGCGGAACAGCTTTGTTATTACAGCCCATAAAAAGATAATTAAGTATAAAAGAATTGCACCTGCAGTGCATCTTAATAAAGTCATAAGAACAATTTGTATAGTCCAAATGCCTACAAATTAAGTATTATTGTATAATAAATTTGAAAGAGCAATGTTATCTGAACCTACCTACCTCCCGGCCCGTATGGTGGCTTCAACAATTGAGGCTCATTTCACAAAGCATTTATCAGCCGCCAGCACGCTTAATGGCGAAAAATTAGCGACTGCCCCTAACAGTGATATTATTGAAGCAGTTATTGATATTGCTTTTTGGGCAAGCCTGCGAAGGGAAGAAGGACGCTCACCAGCTATATCATTAGCGCTGCTGCAGCCGCATCAATCAGACAGGCCGCTTATGTTTGGGCAAAAGCTGAGGTTAACACCGCAAAACCTTATTAAACTGGCACCCGCGGTTGAACAGCCCGGCATACATTTAGGGGTTTGGCCAGAGGGCGACGATCTTTTTATTTGGGGCACTACGCACAGCATACCCGCAATTTGTTTTGTATTGGAAGTGATAGAACCAGGTTTATTGGTTATTAAACACCGCCGGGTGGGTGGCTTTGGTAAGTTTGTAAACATTGCCGTATTACAGGGCGACCAGATAAAAGTACTTGACGAAGTAACTATGGGCATTGCCGATTGTCCTTCGCTCCTTGAGTCGCTGGAGAATATGCCTTTACCATCATTTATTGGCGAATCATTTAACGTGCTGGTACAACTCGCGGCTTCTATGCGGGTACATAAGCGTGGCGGGCTGGTATTAATTGTTCCGCCTGATACCTGCGATTGGGAACAATCAATTGTACAGCCAATTAAATACCCGGTAACACCTGCTTACGGCGCTATATCTGAATTGTTAGAACTGAGTGACAGCGAAAAGAATATACTGCAATGGCAGGAAGACCTGCTGGAAGCTATTGACCTGATAGGCGGTTTTACCGCTGTTGACGGTGCCACTATTATTACTAAAAAGTATGATCTTTTAGCATTTGGTGTAAAAGTTGGCAGGCCCGAGAACAGTATCCCCGTAGGGCAAATAATATTTACTGAACCTGTTGCCGAAGGAAAGGCTGTAAAAGTACATCCGGCACAAAGCGGGGGCACCCGGCATTTAGCTGCGGCCCAATTTGTGAGCGACCAGCATGACGCGGTAGCACTGGTAGCATCGCAGGATGGCCAGTTTACAGTTTTTGCATGGTCTGAACAGTTAAAAATGGTGCATGCCCATCGTATAGATGTGTTACTTTTATAATTAATTAACCCTAATTTTATGTCTTCAAAATTGAGGTTATGAATTTGGATCAATTTTCGAATACACCCTTTAAGCTTTGTATCTCATTCCATAAGTTGATTGAGCATTATGAAGATGTGGCTGCTACGCAAACAGGGTATGTTGCGGAGCAGGCTAAAGTTATATTAAAAGAAATTGAGCCCCATCCCGAATTAAGGGACGGCATTGATGACTTTGCGCATTTACAGGAAAATGCCGAAGTTTTAACCCACCTTTTATCAGACATTTTCCCGCAGGCTTTAACCGAAAACGAAATAAAGGCGATCACTGTCCCTTTTCAGGACTTTCTCTTTAACCCAACAAAACGCTTTCAAAAAATATTAAAAGGTGCCGGTCCTAAATTTGATATCGGCATACGGGATTTTAACGATCATCAGTTATATGTACAAAGCTGCTGTTTGATATTAGAGGACTTTTATGGTCAGCATTTTGACTTTTCTAAACCTTTCTTTTATGATATCCCTACTGCCAATGGTATAATGAAACATTACCGCATATTATACAATGCGGATTTCATGGAAATTATCCCTACAGAAAAAGCAGTAAAGCTTACACCTGAAGATATTGACCTGTTAAGAGATAACTTTGACGACCTTGACCTGTGGAAACGATTGTTCCCGGTTGGCAGCTGGACGCTTAAAGGCTTTGCTTTAATAAACCTGTTTGATGCTACCGTTGAAAACGCGGTATCTGCATTAAAAGGCACTTTGCTTAGCGTATCCTATAATAATGATGTGTATGAAAGCATACTGTCTGTGTTCAGGTCAATATTTCGCCTGCCCGATCTGAAGATTGGCTTTACCACCTTTAATCCCGACGAGAATAAGTTTGGCCTGGCTACCTTCAATGCAAAGTTGAAGAGCTACCTGTTATCTGGCCAGGAAGATGAATTATGCGCAAACATGATGTGTGTACAATCATTTGCCGACCTGGTAGATAAGAAAAAGTACTTCGCGATATCTGATGTTAAAAGATATTTGGAGAACGAGCCTGATAATGTTTTAGCACAACGTTTTGATGAGGAGGGCATACAAAGCTTTATACTTGGCCCGGTTGTTAAAAATGATCATTTACTGGGGATAATTGAGCTGGCATCTGACAACAAACACGATTTAAACAGCATTAACGCAAACCAGCTGGAAATTGTAATGCCTTTCATGACAGATACTATCGACAGGCAGTATACTTACATGATAAACCAGGTACGGGCGGTAATACAAAAAGAATATACAACCATCCACCCGAGTGTTTACTGGAAATTTCAAAGGGAAGCGCTTAAATATATCGAGTTTCACAGGCAGGATAAAGATTATACGCTTAAAGAGATCACTTTTAAAGAGGTGTATGCTTTGTACGGGCAGATAGATATTAAGGGATCATCAGACACACGCAACCTAAGTGTACAGCTTGACCTGAAAGACCAGCTAAACGCCCTTATTCCGCTGCTTGAAAAATTACAGCCTTATTTTAATGATGCTTTGCCGGTAGAATGGATTGAAAACCTGAGATCAATGGCCGGAGACCTGCAGTTGCCATTACGTGCTGACACCGAACAGCTGATTCAGAACTATCTGGATATTCACATTGACCCCTTACTAAAAAAAGCTGTTGACCAGCAGCTTCCCGAAGCATCCGCGGTAAATAACTATTTGATGGAAACGGGCCAAACCGGCGAGTTTCATGAGCACCGTAAAATGTATGAAACAACGGTGGCTATGATTAATGAAAAAATGTCTACGTTGCTTGATCGCTGGCAAACCAAAGCGCAGGTATCATATCCGCATTATTATGAGCGTTTTAAAACCGATGGCGTTGAGCATAATTTATACATCGGGCAGGCAATTACACCTAACCGTATATTTGATATAAGAGACCTTTACAACCTTCGTTTATGGCAAATACAGGTACAATGCCAAATGGAGTATGAGCATAACCGTATTAAACATACACTGCCTTATCCGCTTAATGTTACCTCGTTGATACTTGCGTTTAGTTTGCCAATATCCATCAGGTTTAGGATGGATGAAAAACGTTTTGATGTAGATGGAACCTACAACGCCCGTTTTGAAATTGTTAAAAAACGTATAGATAAGGCCTTTATAAAAAACACTACCGAACGAATTACAGCTACCGGTAAACTAACTATAGTTTATTCTAATAAAGCAGAAGAGAAGGAATACAGAAATTACATCCACTTCTTACAATCCAAAAAAATGCTGGAAGAAGGTATAGATATGCTGGATATAGAGGACCTGCAAGGGATATCGGGTTTAAAAGCATTGCGGGTGAGGATCTCATACGAGATCTTAGAAGAAAGGAAATTATACACCTATAACGAAATGCTGGAACATATCAAAAATGGTGTTTATACAGTGTCTTAAATTAATGAATGTAGAGACGCAATATTTTGCGTCTCCCGTTTGTATAATTAGAGACACAAAATATTGTGTCTCTGCGCATGCATAAGAGGCGCAAAATATTGCGCCTCTACAGTTATATAAATTTCAAAAATTCTTAAGCTACCAAACGGCCCCATTCGGGGTGGCGTTTTAAAAACAATTGTACATAGCTGCACAAAGGCACAAGTTTTAACTGGTGTTCCTCAATGTAATTAAAAGCTTTTTCTACCAAAGCTTCGGCCACACCCATTCCTTTTAATTCGGCAGGCACCTCGGTATGTATCAGGTATATTTTGTTATCCTTTTTTTTGTAATCTATAAAAGCGCGATGCCCGTTCACAAACAGTTCAAAGTTGTGTATGGCCTCGTTGTTTATTAACTCGATATCTGCAAAATTCATTATTTTACTTTCTTAAATTGAAGAGATGTCCAGAATGCCAGTAGGTAATCTATCAGTTTTTTCATAAAAATACATATTCGTTAGCCAAACTTAATTCCTCAAAGCTAATAGTATGTGGCTTGCCTTTATATACTTTTAAAGTAACATTAGCATTTAAGCCTTTTAATACGTCAACACTTTCATTAACCCTGCTCAGCGGCACGTGCATATCCGGGTCGCCGGTTGTGATCAATACAGGTGTACCTTCAAAATTACCAGTGTAATTTTTCAATTCCAGTTCCTCGCCTATTAATCCGCCGGTAAATGCTACTGCGCCACCAAAACGTTTGGCGTTGCGGGCAAGGTATTCCAAAGTTAAACATGCGCCCTGTGAAAACCCAAGGAAATATATTTTATCCTCGCTAATGCCATCAGCAATAATCTGATCAACCACATGGTCAATCACATCCAAAGCCGAACTTAACGCCGGTTCGTTCTCTTGCACAGGCGCCATAAAGCTGTACGGGTACCAACTATTATTGGTTGCCTGCGGTGCATACAAAGCCATGTCCTTTACATTTAATCGGCTTGCCAGCTGCATAATACCATCAGCAGAGGCACCCCTGCCATGTATCATTATTAATGCAGCTTTTGCATTGGCGGCTGGTATACCGCCAATGCTTATTTGTTTGCTGTGTTTATACATTTTATTAACTCAATTTTGGTAAAGTAGCTTCTAAACTGCTACGGTGTTGTTCATACTGTGCAGGTAGTTTTAAATGTGTACCCAATTCTTCTACCGGCTCATCAACACTAAAGCCAGGGTTATCAGTAGCCAGTTCAAACAATACACCTCCCGGTTCGCGAAAGTATAAGGAGAAGAAGTAGTTACGGTCTATCTTACCTGTAATGTTTAAGCCTAAAGCTGCTATTTTATCATGGTACTGCATTAACACTTCTTCGTTCTTCACCCTAAAAGCAACGTGGTGAACTGATCCGCCGGCTACATGGCCTGCAACCTCACCGGCCACTTCCACAAGGTCAATAATATTGGCGCCCTCTACCGCGTCAGTTATAAAGCGGAAACGATTAACATGCTGTTCCAATAAACGGTAACCAAACACATTAGTAAGGATATCCGCGGTAGGCTGCATTTTATTGGTGGTGATAGTAACATTATAAAATCCTTTGGTAGCGTTTTCAGCTTTAACCTCATCAGTTTCCCATGGTAAGCGGGTGTCAATTGTTTTACCGGCAATCAATTCCAGTTTTAAACCATCAGGATCTAAAAAAGTAAGATACTTTTCGCCAAACTTTTCGGCCACCTTGTTATAGGTTACGTTGTGTTTCTCAAAACGGTTGATCCAAAAATCAAAACTATTTTCAGGTACCGAATAGCCTATTTCGGTAGCTTGCCTTGCACCTCTCCTGCCTGCGGTAATGTTTTGCCACGGAAAGAAAGTTAAGATAGTGCCGGGTGTGCCCTGTTTATCGCCATAATACAAGTGATAAGTTTCGGGATCGTCAAAGTTGACGGTCTTTTTAACCAGGCGAAGGCCCAGTACGTTTGTATAAAAATCATAATTACGTTTAGCGTTGCCTGCAATGGCTGTTATGTGGTGTATTCCGTTTACTGTATTTTCCATGATATATTTATTTAGTTTGTTTTGTTTAATTATTAAAAGCTTAATGTGCCGAACAAACCATTCTTATAATCTGCTATGGCCTGGTTGGTTTCTTCGGCTGTGTTCATTACAAAGTTGTCTTTCGCGGCTACAGGCTCATCAATTGGCTCGGCAGAAAGGAACAGGATCTGTGCATCTTCTTCGGCGGTTAATATTATCTCTTCATTATCCTTTTCAAAAACCACCAGGTTGTATTGTTCTACAGTTTCCTGGTTAATGTTTACACGGCCTTTGGCTATGTAAAGCAACGTCCAGTAGCCGGGAGTTGCCATAAACTGTACCTGCTTGCCCTGCTCAACCTCGCCTACAATTGAAATAACCGGCGTTAAGCTTTTTATAGGGCCCGTTTTGCCATCATAATTGCCGCTTGCCAATCTCAGGTTAACACCATCTTGCTGCAAAACCTGTGGCTGCTGCTCTTTAGTAGCCGATTGATAGCTTGGTTCATCCCATTTATGCACCTTTGGTACGTTTATCCATAGTTGGATCAACTCCTGTGCGCCGCCTTTTTCCAACATATTTTTGGTTGGGCCTTCGCTGTGCAAAATGCCTTTACCTGCAAACATCCATTGTACATCACCTGCTTTAATGATCTCATCATGCCCCGCGCTATCTTTATGGTAACCTTCGCCCTGCAACTGAAAAGTAACCGGTGCAAAGCCGCGGTGCGGATGCGGATGGATCCTTAACTCCTGGTTGGGCATAATGTCCTTAGGGCCCATATGATGTACCACAATGAAGGGGTTAGCAAACCTGAAATCCATATGCGGCAGCGGCTGCCTCACAGTTTCTTCTTTAGTGATCTGTTTTTCGCGGCCGGTGAGTATGTGTTGGATCTTCTTTTTCATAATGCTTTCCTTTTGACATAACAAAGATACCCCGTATGCCAACGCGTACGAATAATGTAGATTAACAGGAAAACTTAATGTAGATTAAGAGGAATACCAGGTAGTTTATTTAACGATCATGGTATTCAGCATCTTGCTTAAAAACTCGGGGGTAACACCTATGTATGATGCCACCTGTTTTTGCGGAAGGGTTTTAATTAACGATGGATATAGCTGGCAAAAATTGGCATATCGCTCCATAGCAGATAACGTTACATTATCTATTTGCCTGTGCTGATAGGTGGCAATGGCGTTTTGGCCTATTACCCTGTTGTAATGCTCAATTTTTGGGATACGGGTATTCAGCTCTTCAAAATCAGCTTTAGTGATATAGATGTATTCACTATCTTCAATGGCATCAATGTTTAGCCGGGCTGGCTGGCCTGTAGTTAAACTGCGCATATCGGTTATCCACCAGCCGGGAGGAGCAAATTGCAGCACGTGCTCTGTGCCATTCTTATCAACCGCGTAGCTGCGCAGGCAGCCGCTGGTAACAAAAATCACTTTACTGTTAACGTCGCCTTCCTCCAGTAAAAACTGCTTGCGCTTAACCTTTTTATAATGCAGAACAGAGATCAGGTATTCTTGCTCCTGGGCGTCAAGATTAACGTATTTGGCAATACCGGCGAGTAGAAGGCTATGATCCATGTGTAAAATGTTAATGCAAGTATATTAAAAAAGATGCTGTAAAAATAAGTGCAGGTCAATTCCTATATTAGCTTTCCAATTAAAAACCATCATGAAAAGACGTTCATTTGTAAAATCATCACTTATAAGCGGTGCTGCCGCTACTATTATACCTGCAGTTAGTAATGCCATGCCAACAGATACAAAAGCCGCTACAGGCGCCGAATATTATGAGTTAAGGGTTTATACTTTAAAAAACGAAACACAACAAAAGCTGGTTGAAGATTATTTGCAAAATGCGGCTATTCCGGCGCTGAACCGGGCAGGTGTTAAGCATAATGGCGTATTTACAGAACTGAACCCGGCTGGGCAAACCAAAATATATGTGATTACCCAATACAACAACCTAACTCATTTCAATACCATAGCCGAAACTATTGGCAAAGACAAAGAGTTTATGACCAAAGGAGCGGCTTACCTGAATGCTACTGCTAAAGAGCCTGCTTATGAGCGGATAGAGAGCTCGCTTTTAAAATCATTTACCCATGCTTTGAAAATAGCCGCGCCCGAAAAGAAAGCGCGGATCTTTGAATTGCGCCAGTATCAAAGCGCCAGCGAAGCAACCGGCAAAAAGAAAATTGAAATGTTTACAGGTCAGGGGGAGATAGATATTTTTAAACGACTGGGCTTTAAACCTGTTTTTTGGGGCGAAACGGTTATTGGCCCCTTAAGGCCAAACCTTACTTACATGGTTACCTTTGATGACCTTGAAGCTAAAAATACCCATTGGAAAGCCTTTGGCGGCGACCCGCAATGGAAAAAAATAAGCAGCGTACCTGAGTATGCTGATGCCCTGCTGGTGAGCAAGATAACATCAACCCTATTGGTGCCGACAGCTTATTCGCAGATTTAATTTTTGCACCGTTTAAACAGGTATTGTAAAATTGGTAAATTGCACTGTTTTACAATACCTATAAAATTATGCAAGACCCATTTGACGTATTAGTGAATGGAATAGTTTATTCTGTTTTCCCCGAAGAAGATAACGTTTACACCATATTTAAAGCCGGGGCCGAATTTGGAAAGATAGAAAAGGACACCGAAAACGTTTGGTTAAAATTAAACCCGGAAACCGAGATGCCTATGTTTGACAATGACGCCGAAGTTGACCAGATAGGCCAGGCAATAGGCAACTATGTACCGGAAGAAGAAGACGAGGACGAAGAAGAGTTTGAATAGCTGAATTATAATCATCAACCAAAACATCTACTATCATGAAACAAAAATTTCACTACGACACAGTAACCGAAGCCATTGATAAATTAAAAGAGCAAGGCTTTACGTTGGATTTTAATTTAGCAGAAAACCAGCTTAAAGCCGGCGAACATTCTTACCCGGCTGATGAGTTTGAAATAGTTGACCAGTACCGCTACGAAGGCCCGTCAGACCCGGCGGATGAAGCTACCGTTTATGCGCTGGCTTCGCCATCCGGCCAAAAGGGTATTTTGGTTACAGGCTACGGCTACTCAACCGATAAAGAATCTGAAGAAACGTTAAAGCAACTGCATTACAAATACCTGAAACAAAGCGACCAGGCCTAAAATGCAAAAGCCGCCTTTTTCTTACGAAAAGGCGGCTTTTTTTGATCTAAACCGGTATCTTTTCAACACCGGTCCGTATCTATTTTATAAGTATGATTGCAGCAGATTAGCTCTCGAGTTTTGTCTTAAGCGCATCAGTGCCTTATCTTTTATCTGGCGAACACGTTCGCGGGTAAGGCTGTATTTCTCACCAATTTCTTCTAAAGAATGAGCGGCATTGTTATTCAAGCCAAAGAATAATACAATCACTTCCCTATCGCGTTCGGCTAAAATACCTAATGAACGTTTAATTTCCTGGGTAAGTGAATCTATCATCAGGTCGTTATCCGTACCTGCATCGCTGCTTTGTAAAACATCAAGCAGGGTATTTTCTTCACCTGTAATAAACGGCGCGTCAACAGATACCTGGCGGCCCGCGTTCGATAAAGAATCGGCTATTTTCTCGGTAGTAGTTTCCAGGTCATCAGCTAATTCTTCGGGCGTAGGCTGGCGCTCATACATTTGCTCCAGTTTAGATGCGGCCTTGTGTATTTTACTTAATGAACCTATCTGGTTCAATGGTAAACGTACTATCCTTGATTGCTCGGCAACAGCAGATAATATTGACTGACGGATCCACCATACGGCGTAAGAGATAAATTTAAATCCCTTTGTTTCGTCAAAACGTTTAGCAGCCTTGATCAGGCCAAGGTTGCCCTCGTTGATCAGGTCACCTAATGTAAGCCCTTGATTTTGATATTGTTTGGCAACAGAAACCACAAAACGAAGATTTGTTTTTGTTAAGCGCTCCAATGCTGCCTGGTCACCCTCACGAATTTTTTGTGCAAGAATAACTTCTTCCTGCGCTGTGATCAGGTCTACCTTCCCTATCTCGGTTAAATATTTATCTAACGATTGCGATTCGCGGTTGGTAATGGATTGGGAAATTTTTAGTTGTCTCATGTATATGAAAAATAATAGTCTTGCAGCCAATTGTAAACGATCAATTGACCAACAGGTATAAGTTTAAATAAAACCTTGTAAAAACTGCGTATTAATAAAGGATGCTTTATGCGAAAGAATATTGTACAATTTATTATTTAACTGGTTAGCTAAACTGACTGTGCGTAATATGTTGCTTTTATTAATGCACAAAAATAAGAAAAGAAATGTAGTTGGTTTGTAAATAAATACTATTTATTATTAAGGTGCTAAAATGTTTTGAAAAGCGAGGCTGTCACCCTTAAATACGTTAAAATCAACCACATGGCCAATGCCATTTACCTTTGCCATATCTGAATGTTGCCAAAAACGCCACTGTTTATTACGGTCAATCTTCAATTTCGGTTGGTAATAATGCGCAATCCACAACGGATAATCGTCAAAATACCCGGCTAAATAATCATTATAAAAGCTAATATTGGTGTAAATAATTGGCTTTACCCCTGTTTTTAACTCTACTTGTTTTACAAAGGCTTTTAGTTCTTTACGCATTGTTTCGGGCGTTGTACCATCCAACCGTTCAATATCAGCAACGGCCGGTAAGTCGCCACTTTCCATTTTTACATTTTGCAGGAAAAACCTTGCCTGCCAGGCCCCGCTTTTTGTGGGGCGAAGAAAATGATATGCGCCACAAACAATCCCCACTTTTGGTGCTTCGCGCCAGTTACGTTTAAAATATGGGTCAACTGTTAAAAGGCCCTCAGTCGCTTTTATAAAAGCGAAGCTTATTCGTACGCTATCTTCCTGCATAGATCTTACCTTTTGCCAATCTATTTTGCCCTGTGCATATGATACATCAATGCCATACTTTTTGTAGCCCGATGGGATACGGATATTAAAGCTTTTGTAAGTACGAAAATGCGGGTTCTCCCCTATATCGGCTATCCACCTCCAGGTAGATGAAAATGTTTTAAGTACGTATCCGTAATAAAAGGGCGATAATATTATTAAAAATACACCTGCTAAAACAATCTTCCACCACAAACTGCTTTTTTGGGGCTTTTTCTTTCGGGATACAGATCTGGGTTTGGTGGTCTTCTTTGCAGTTACCCTGGGTTTCTTTAATGCGGTCACGGTGCAAAGTTAAAAAACAGGTGCATTGGGTATACTTAAAGTTTCTTTTATTAAAACGAATTTAAAAACCTATCTGCCTACCATCTTTTTCAGGGTGTTCAAAAGGGTTCTGAACAATATTTGTATATCCATTAAAACCGACCAGTTTTTTATGTAGTAAATATCGAACTCGGTTTTTTTGTCAATGATATCTACATCCATGATAGCTCCGTGGTAACCGTAAGATTGTGCCAGCCCGGTTATACCTGGTTTTACATGATGCCTGTCATTATAATAGCTGAACATTTCGTTATACCTAACATTTTCAACAAGCATGTGTGGCCTTGGCCCAACTATTGACATATCGCCTATCAATACATTAAAAAACTGGGGTAATTCATCAATATGGCTCAGGCGTAAAAATTTTCCAAGTTTTGTAACCCTTACATCATTTACAATTGCCGCTAAATTATCAGAATCGTCATTAACAATCATGGTTCTTATTTTAATACAATTAAAAATCTTTGAACCTTTTTTGTTTCGCTTTTGTATGAAAAATACCGGCCCTTTTGAATCAAATATTACTAACAAAGCTATTATGGGAAGCAACCATGAGAGCAGAAATATGATCATAAAAAGCGAAACTATAATATCAACCACCCGCTTTAAAAGTTTAAACCTTTTTTTAAATAACGGAGAAGTTACGATGGGATCTACAGTAATTTTTGATTTTTTTATCCAGTCTGATGTTGAACTATCACCGATACTATCAATATACGATTGATTGCTCCCATCATTTAACTCTAATAAATTATTATTCCTAAAGTACTCGTTAGCCATATTGTATATATAGTTTAGATACGCAACCACGTAACACTTAGTTGCCTCAAATGTTATATAATATTTATTAAATCTATGCCATTAAATTTCAAAGGGGGGTGAAATTGCAGGCCGTATCTATTATTGCGCTTTAGTTTACGGATGCAAAATACAAAACTATTTGTTAACTCCATATTATAAATCTCTTCACAGAACAAGCAAATCGTTACAAATTTGCTAATAATTTATATTAAGCTAACAATTAATTTAAAGTTAAAATTTAGCTTTGCCCTGTTTATTAAAGGTTTGCCCTATATATAATAACCTATAACTTTAAGTACCATTATCTTGAAAAACTTACTTCTTTTATTTTTGCCCTGTTTACTTTTTTCAGACTCACATGCGCAAACATTAACAACTAACCACGCTCATAGTCATAATGATTATAAACAAAACATTCCTTTTTTAAAGGCTTATTATGCCGGGGCCGGATCTATTGAGGCTGATGTATATTTATTGAATGGAAAATTATACGTAGCGCACGAACGTAAAGAGATAGCAGAGGGCCGCACCTTAAATGAGCTATACCTAAAACCTCTTGCTGCATTATTCCGCAAAAATAATGGCATGGCTTATCCCGATCCTTCACAAACATTACAACTGGTTATTGATATTAAAGAAGACCATGTACATGTTATCTCACAGTTAATAAAAGAGTTGGCTCCTTATCAGGATGTATTTAATGCCCCGGCTAATAAAAATTCAGTTAAGATTGTTTTGAGTGGCGATATGCCCGAGCCTGCCCTGTTTAGCAATTATCCTGATTATATTTATTATGATGGCCGTCCTAACAACACGTATTCAACTGATCAATTAAAACATATCGCTATGATCAGCGATAATTTGGCCGACTATACCAAATGGAATGGCAAAGGGTCATTAACCGCACCAGATTCCATCAAGCTTCAAAAACTGATTAATTCGGCGCATGCCAAACACAAGCCTTTTCGTTTTTGGGCAACACAGGATAGTCCTAATAGCTGGATACAACTGGAAAAATTAGGAGTAGACTGGATTAACACAGATCACCCGGAACAGGTACATGATTTTTATGTAAACAGGTATAAACTAATGTATGTAAACCCTGTTTCATACCCGGTTTATACCCCTACCTATAAAACCGATGGGGCAAATAAGAAAATAAAAAATATTATCCTGCTCATTGGCGATGGTATGGGATTGGCAGAAATCCAGGCTGGTTTAACCACCAATCACGGCCATTTAAATATGCTGCAATGCAGGTACATGGGCTTTTCGCAAACTGCTGCCGCAAATTCAGACAATACCGATTCGGCTGCCGGTGCTACCGCTATGGCTGCCGGAGTAAAAACTAATAACCGTTATATCGGGGTGAATGCTCAAGGCAAAATGTTAACTAACTTACCCGATACATTGGCTCATTATGGTATTAAAAGTGGCATAATTAGCTGCGGCGATATAACAGACGCAACACCTGCCGCATTTTACGCTCATGAACCGGAACGATCATCATCACAGGCAATAGCAGCCGATATGCTGCAGAGTAAGATTGATGTATTGGTAGGCTCTAACCAAAAAAGCTTTTTCAATAATGCCGATAAAAGCTTGATAACTAAACTGCAAAAGAATAAATTTCAAATTGATACCACTTTGGCTGATTTTAACAATGTTAAAAATGGCAAACACATTGTTTTATTAAATGATAGCGCTACAAAACCCATAAAAAATGGCAGAGGCGATATGCTCCGGGCATCGTTATTACAAACAATAAAGGTTTTATCAACAAACAAAAATGGATTTTTCATAATGGCCGAAGGTGCACAGATTGACCATGGTGGTCATGAAAATGACTTACCCTTTTTAATTACTGAACTGCATGATTTTGATAAAACGGTAGCCGAAGCTTTAAAATTTGCAGACAAAGACGGTGAAACGCTTGTAATAATTACCGCCGACCATGAAACCGGCGGCTTATCATTATTGGATGCATCAACAGCCAAAGGCATGGTTTTAGGCAACTTTAGCACTAATGACCATACCAGTATCAATGTCCCCGTGCTTGCTTATGGGCCCGGGTCTCAGCATTTTATTGGCACCTATCAAAATACAGAGATATTTCATAAACTTTTAAATCTGATCACTAACAATTGATAATCCCCCTATATATCACACATAATACCTAAATACATTGTTACCTCAATTTAAGGTACTTAACATAAAGATAACATACAAGCAACTTAAATTTAACTTAGCTTTGCGCTTTCACCTCAATTCCTTATGAAAAAATCAGAACAGAAATCGCTTGCGAAAACAGCAAAGAAAACCTTAGTAAAAAATTTAGAAGTTAGTTTATTGGCTGCCATAAAAAGCACAGCAACCGAACTTGGTACAGACACTAAAAAAATTGAAAATAAACTTGTTAAAGGCACTAATAAAATAGCAAAGAAAATAGCAAAACTTATAAAGTCTGCTCCAATTGCTAAGCCCGCACCTACAGAAGCTGCAACGCCTGTAAAAGAAGCACCTGTTGCACCTGCAAGCAAAAGCAAAGCAAAAGCCGCAAAAGTAGCAGAAGTCACAGCTTCTTAATTCCAATACGTTAATACTGTGGCTGGTATATACTAATGTGTGTACCAGCTTTAAAATTTATGCCTTATTAATAAAGCCTTGTAAAGTAATAGCAATAATGCTATAACCGGCTATTTTTCGCCCGTTAAAACGAGTGCATCATAACTTGCATAAAGTTGATAACTTAAACATGCAAGTTGTTCTTTTTTGCTTTCTTCCGGTGCCATCTATGACCGGGCAGCATTTTCCTTAGAGTGTTTCTATCCTTTTGGTTTATGTAATTCAGCCATATGATAAGGCAAAAGGCAATAAATACAAAGATTCCTGCAATAGGATAATTTATCTCTGTCATAAAAATTATATTGTATATGGATGTAGGGAAAGGGCTCGAACCTTTCATATGCTGCCGGCCAGCGCCCTACGCAAATGATCTTCTTTATTGAGATAAAGGTACAAGCACTTACCCGTTATAAACAGCCAAATTGATGATTTAACAAAATAGTAACCTAAAAGAAAAGAGCCCGGAGCTATCTTTCTTTTAGGTTACAATTCTTATAATCTGGTAACCTGTTGGAGATTAATTTTGGCTGTAAGAATTGTTAAAAACACCAATACTTATAATGTTAAAATCATCATTTAGCTTGCCTCAATTGAACTGCATTTAATACAGGCTCACCTTTTAAAGGGTTAAAGTTTATAGTTATGCCTGCATTCCCTTTAACATTTATTATGAGTTTCTTTTTCACAGCTGTTAGCGGGCCATATTGTTTAGCCAGGTTCAGGTTAGTTAACAAGGGTTTATTATTTACTAATACATCAAATACCCTATCCTGCACAGCTTCCTTCTGATCGGTGTTGTTTAAATTATATGCCAGTGCTACACCGGGTTTGTCGGCTGTTAATTCTGCAAAATGCAAAACAAGTTCATACTTGCCGTCCGGTACATCAAAGCGGAATGTTTTTATATTTACCTGCTGTGTCTGGTATATAGGGTCGTCGTTAGTTTTCATGATATCCCTGTCCGAACCATAACTTTGCCTGCCATTCCCTGCCATTTGGTAGGCTTTTCCATCGGTATAGCCAAAACTGCCTGCTTTGTAAGCATGGGCCGGCAACCAGGTTCCCCCGTCGTTATCGGTATAAGATCTTTTAGCACCTAACAATAGGTTGATATTAATTGCAGTCGCTTTAGCGGAATGCAGATTATAAGGAACCATGTTTAACCTGATCTCTGATGCATCTGTTATGGATTTACCGTTGTAACTGCCGGTAGCTATTAATTTATTGCTGCCATTAATCAGCGGAATATCCCACGTAGCCACACCATCGACAATGGTTTTATTGCCTAAGCTTTTGCCGTTTTGCGTGAGCAATACTTCTTTAGCATTTGAAAACACCAAAACAGGTTGGGTAGATACGTTATGATCCAGGCTATCTGCAATCCCGGCTCGCAGGTTCCAGTTAGATATTTTGAGGAAAGGCTGCTTTAACAGGTTAGCCTGGTAAAACAAATAAACATCTTTTGCTTTACGATCCTGCGTAAGCAACCCTTTTGAATTGATATGCGGAGTTGTTTCGGCACGTTCTTCTGAACTAAAATCCGCAAGGTTCCAAATAATACCGGCAGCAACAAACGGGCGTTCCTCCATCGCCTTTAAATATACCCGGTGAAAATCTACAGCATAATCAACACTTTTATCAAAGCGTTCCGGCTGCAATGATCTGATCCTTGCATCCGCATCTGCGCCGTATTCTGTTATCAGCATTGGCAAAGCAGGATAATCCTGATGGAATTTATCTAAAAATTTGGCGAAATCGGCCGTTTTGCCACCATACCATCCCTGGTATAAATTCCAGCCAATAAGCATGGGGATATCCACTATCCCAACCTGTTTATACCTGTTATAATCACCATGGCAGGCAATCATGGTGTATCTTGATGGGTCTTCTTTCCTCACCATGCTATCCAGTTGCGCTGCCAATTCTTTTACATGCAAGAAATAGATTTGCTGCCGTGGTTTATCCTTTCCGAATTTTGGTTTTAATAATACTTCATTCATGTAAGCCCATATAATAATGCTGGGATGGTTAAAGTTTTGGCGGATCATCTCTACCAGCATGCTTTTACAGTTTTGTGTAAACGCCGGTGTTTCTGTAATAGCATTCACTACCGGTATCTCTACAGATGCCAGTATACCTAAGCTGTCGCAGGCGGCCAATACTTTAGCATCCTGCGGATAATGTGCTACACGCAAAAAGTTGCCTCCCATTTGCTTTAATAGCTTTACATCCCGTATATGGTAACTATCCGGCAGTGCATTGCCCAAACCTTTAAAATCCTGGTGCCTGCTGGCGCCTATTAATTTATAGGGCTTACCATTAAGGAAAAACCCTTTTTCGCCATCGAATTTAAACCAGCGAAGTCCCAGTGGATTGATCACCTCATCAATCACCTTACCTGTATTAATATCAACAAGTTTACTGGCCACTTTATACAGGTACGGATCCTCCGGTGTCCATAAATGCGGAGATTGCAGATCAGGGATTTCTTGTTTAAAATCTATAGCACCGCTATTCTCCTTTAAACTTTGCGTAACACGTTTTACTACTTTGCCTTCCCTATCAACTATAGTGGTTAATAATTGCAGGTTTGCTTTAGTGTTATTTTCATTAACTATATGTCCGCTGATGTTTACAGAAGCTTTTTCTGTCGATACTTCCGGTGTAGTAATGAACACCCCGTTTGCTGCCTGATCAAGGCTGAAGTGAATATTATTTACTGCAATCAAACTCACGTTACGATAAATCCCGCCAAAGAAAGTAAAATCGGCAGTGAGCGGGGCAATATCTTCATTGAAACTATTATCCACCTTCACAGCTATCTCGTTAACCTTTCCAAGGCTTACATATTGATCTATCTCTACACAAAAACGGGTATAACCACCTGTGTGGCTGCCTGCTTTTTTTCCGTTGATATAAACCTCTGTTTGCTGGTTGGCTCCATTAAAATATAGATACAGCTTTTTATTCCTGTATATTTCTGAGGGTGTGAATTTTTTAGTGTACCAGCAAGCCCCCCTGTAATAACCAGGCGTATCATCCATAACGTCATCCTTATTCCAGGTATGAGGTAAGGATACAGGCTGCCATTTAATATTAGGAACACTCCCGGCGGGCTTATAGCTTTGCTTAGTAAACTGCCAACTACCATTAAAATTTGTTACCGAACGAACCTGTGAATACACCAATGCATTCAGCATAAAGGTGAGTACGAAAACTAAAAAACTTATCTTTTTTTTCATTCCATATTTTATAAACCTAAAGCATTTTGTATGCTGAAGGGTAAGCGGAAAACAATGCTTATAATCGTCACAAATACTATGTATTCTTTTCAGTTACGACTTAACACAGCATTCTTCTGCAAAAACGTTTTAGTTAATTTGATTAATTTTTTAAACCTACGGACAGATCAGCTCACATCTAATACCAAAGCCATCCATCCCTGTTTACCTGCTTTTTTACGCACCTTTTTTTGTTCTTCAAGCGCCTTCTTTATCCGGTTGGAATAGGCCCAACAGGTGCTTTGCCTGATAGCCAGTTTTTCAGACAACTGGCGAGACGAAATGGTGCCTTTACTGGCATAAACTAAGTATACCAGGTAAAAAGCTTTATTGATAGGAATACGGTTATTCTGGAAAATGGTGTTATGCAATACGGTTTCTTCATATGCGCACTTGGTACACCGGCGACTATAAAGTGACCGCCCATTACAATAAGTGATATTACTGCAACGCACACATTGATAACCACCTATCCACTTTAAATCAGCAAGTAATTTAAAACAGGCTTCCTGATCAGGGTATTTGGCACTAAACTCTTCAAAGCTTAATTCGGTAGATAGCGCGCGGGCGTCGGTTACCTTTTCAATATTGGTTTTTAACTGGATATTATCCTTTTCAAGCAATACGTTCATACGGCTTATCTCGGCTGCCTGCTTCTCTAACTGGAGGTTTTTAAACCGTAGTTTCTCATTCTGATCTTCAATAATATCTGATTTTTCCTGTATTACGTTAGATTTCTCGATCACCTCATGGGTCCTTGCCTTTACCTCATTTTCCAACTCAAGGTTTATAAAATCCTTTAGTTCCACGTTTATCTGCATTTGCTGCAAAACCTCTGCCTGTGCCCTGTCTTTATCCTTTCTGAACAAGCGCACCTGATCGCCTATGGCAAAAGAAAGCAGCAGCATTTCAATAATAAAGCTGAAACTTAAACTATAATGCGCAGGCAAGGCAGGCAAAGAGCGGCCTAATCCAAGTACATATATACCTTTCACTATAAAGCCTACAAACAGCACGAAATACCCCAATACAACAAAGCGTGCGGGCTTAAACCCATCTTTCCAGATGCTTATGCCGGTATAAAATGAAATGGAAAGCGGTATAAACTCAACAAACTTGTAAATAAACAGGCTCCGGTCAAAAAACATGCAATACATGAAATATGCTGTTCTGGCGGCTATAGTCCAGTTAATAATGTGGTATAAGGTTATATTCCTTGCTTTTACCTGTAAAAGTTCCCTAATAAATATAAGGGCAAACAAACTGATCATGTAAAGCGCTATACCATACATATAATCATTCAATACAGGTTGATTTGGCCATATATATTGAAAGGCAATACCATCGGCACTCATCTCATAAAGGCCTACACTTAAAATATATAGTATATAAATGAGGTATTGCCGCCGCCTTACAGCCAGATACATCAGCAGGTTATGGAAGCTGAAAATCAGGATCATCCCATAAAACATACCATAGGTAATGTATTCCGTAAGCGTATAGTAGATAAACCGTTTAAAGGTGCGGTAAACAATAATCACGTTCACCCTGTCTTTTGATACAATCCTGAAATAGTATGTATGCTCACCTTCCGTGAAATTCTCTACTAAAAACTCAAAGTTCTTGTGCTTGTATAAACGGTCATCGAATTTAAAATTCTCTCCTGTTTTGCTTTCCTTGTATTGCCCGTTGGTTTGTGGTAAATAGGCAGTGATCTGGTCTGTTGTTTGATCAAAAAATTCAAACACACTACTGATATAAGGAATAGGTTGATGAAAATTGAGTTTAACCCGGTACCAATAAGCCGAAGAAACGTTGTAATTTTTGGGATAAAAGTCCTTATTGTCTGTAAACTTATCTTTAAAGGCGGCGCTGCTCACTTGCTGAATGGTTAACTCCCCTTTGGGGTCTTCCAGCCAGTTTATCTCTTTGTTAATGAATATATGCTCAAGTGAATCACCTTGAATTACTATCGCCTTTTGCGCAAAGGTCAATTGCATCATCAGCATCCATATGGAGCAAAAAAATAGCCGCTTCACCATCAAGTATTATAAGTTCAAATTATTTAGAGGAACAGCCGGTGGGGCTATTACAATTGGGTAACCAAATATTATAAAAAAATTATAGCTGTGACACCTATATTCCATTTTATTTAATCATTATAAAAAAAAGCATGTGCAATATATATTACTGCACATGCTTTTAAGAATAATTAATGGTTAAATACCTTATCCATTATAATGTTATATTTTATCCAATGGCGCTATATTCTTTTCAGAACCTGAATAGCCCTTGTTTTGATTGATGTGTCCGTTAATATTTAAATCAATCTCACTTTGCGGTATTGGCCACAATACGTGATACGGAGAAATAGTAAAATGGTTACCAGAATTGGTTATAACAGCCGGATTTTTGTAAAAATCATTTTTCTCCATGATCCTGTCATAAAAGAAGTTGCTGGTTGAAAAATTGGCTACATTATAAGTTTTACCATTATAAGCAGGGATACCGGTTTGTGCAAAAATATAAGCCATACGTGTTAGCTCGGTTTTGCGGGGTTCTTCCCAATACAATTCTCTTTGGCGCTCATCCAGTATAGTGCCAATGTTCACTTTACTTGGGTCTGTTAATAGCTGCGCTTTTGCACGTGCCCTAACCTGGTTAATATCGGCCATTGCAAGTGCAGTTTGTCCTTTCCAAACATAGGCTTCGGCACGTAACAGGTAAGTTTCTGCCAGGCGGAATACATACCAATCGGTATTAGTACCACGTGGCGGGCTCCAGTATTTATCAAGCGCAATAGGGCCCGAACCTATGAACACTTTATAATGCGGCCAGCCAAACCATGCTCTTATGGTATCTCTTGCACCATTCAAAAACACCTGATTTACGTTTGCTGCAGTATATTGCTGTAACTTTTTACCGTACCAGGCAGCGTCAGTGGTTTTAATAGCCGGGTTGTTATAAACAAGGTCTGTCATATCCATCCAGTTACCGGGTGCGTGCCTTAAATCGGTATTATCCGTCCAGATGTATTTAGTAGCATAAGGAGTACCCCGCATACGGCCTATACCACGGCCATACCATAAAGTAAGAGGGAATTCTTCTGTTATTTTATCAGATATACCCGGCTTGCGCGCACCTGGTGTTAAAATAGTACCATTATGCCACATAGGCACACAGTTACGCATTACCTGCGACCCAAATGGTGTTGCTCCGTCAAGTGTTTCGCGATCAAGCACTACATATAAAGCTTCGGTATTGGTAGCTAAAGCCTTATTTTCAGGGCGATGCAAATCCCAAATTACGTTCTTTGATGCATCACTTGCTACTATACCAAAACGGTTGGTCATTAAGTGGTAAGGGCCGTTAATTACGCTTGATGCTGCAGCAATGGCCTCATCAAATAAACCCAATGCCAAATCAACTTTGGCTAATAAATGCAAAGCCGCGCCTTTTGATACGTTACCTTTTTCGTTCGCATCAGTAAGTTTGGTTACAGCAAGTTCCAGGTCGGTTTTCATTTGTTTAAGAATAACTGTACGTTGGGTTGTAAAATAACCTGTGTTTACAGTAGTTTCTTCTTTTAAAACCAATGGCACATCACCAAATTCATGCACTAAGCGATAATAACGATAAGCCCTGTGGAAGTATGCTGTTGCCAATGTAATATCACGCTCTGCCGGACTAGGCCATTTAGCGTTATCAATACGTGAAATAATCACATTAGCATCATGTATCCCCTGCCACCAGGCGTACCAGTAACGGCCAATTTTATTAAAATCGTCGCTATCAAGGTTTGATGTTGGTGTAATACGGATATTCAGATCCTGTGCAGGCGTGGTTTTATCTGTTGTTCCTTCAACTGCTGCATCTGTAAAAAGGGACTCTGTTAACATAGGGGCCGCATCACCAAAAAACTCAAACCGAACGCTGATGTTCAATGTTGCAAGTGCGTTTCTGAATGCTGCAGGCGTAGTTAATGTTACATCCGGTGTAAACTTTGAAGGGGCCTCGGGTACTAGGTCACTGCGTTTTGTACATCCTCCCGATGCAAAAACCACAGCGACTGCAAGCCCTGCAATGATATTTTTATTTATCGTTTTCATATATAATTATCTCCTAATACTTTTAAAAAACTAAGTTAAAACCGGCTGACAAGATCCTTGGGGTTGGCCCGGCGTTTTGCGGATCCCACAGATCCCAATCAGAAGCCACGTATGCATTGGTAGCGTTGATGAATATTTTAGCACTTTGCATACCTAAACGTTTAATAAGGCCCTTATCAAAATTATAACCAAATGATACTGTTTGCAGCCTTACAAATGATGCTTTGCGCCATACGTTAATTGTGGTACCCGATGAACCTGAGTTTAAGCGTGCATAGTCGTTTATTGGGTTATCAGGCGTCCAGTAAGGTAATACATATGAATTCATACGGGCAAAACCAACGCTGCCTGGGTTGTTTAAAGCTGCATTATACTGCCTTAACTGCCCTATGCTTGATACCAGCATAAATGAAAAGTCAAAGTGTTTGTAAAAGTTAAACTCATTACGTAATGACCATGTAAACTTAGGATTGGTTGAGCCCAGGAATTTTTTGTCATCATTTGTGAACTTA
Organism: Mucilaginibacter sp.; assembly: GCF_041660805.1. Taxonomy (GTDB): domain Bacteria; phylum Bacteroidota; class Bacteroidia; order Sphingobacteriales; family Sphingobacteriaceae; genus Mucilaginibacter. Next base: position 125,933 of record NZ_JBAZVP010000012.1, read on the forward strand.
AAGTCGCCATTCAGATCCTGTAACTTAAAGTCGCCTGGTTTAGCACCATATTTTGCAGCTTCGGTAGCATCAGGTGTTTGCCATACGCCCAGGATATTATAGTCCCAAACAGCATTAATATCATGGCCAATAAACCAGCCGTTACCAATGTCATTATTCTCAACCATTGTGGTATTGCCGTTGACATCAGTAACCGGAAATTCGCCATACAGGTGAACAATTTTATTACGGTTAAGGAATAAAACGCCGTTAGCATTCCAGTTAAAGTTTTTGCTTTTAATTATTCTTCCGTCTAATGAAAGCTCAAAACCTTTATTATTAACCTCTCCTATGTTTGATAATAAGCTGGAGTTATTTGCCCCACCTGGGATAATGTTTACAGCATTAAGCCCCTGAATTGAAAGCAGCTTACGATCAACGATCATATCAGTGGTTTTACGGTTGTAAACATCAATTGATCCGCTTAAACGGTTATTTAAAATAGTGAAGTCTAAACCGATGTTAGGGCCTGTGGTTTTTTCCCATGTCAGGTCTGCATTTTGTAACGAACTTGCATAAATAGCACTGTTGTTAGTTACTACTCCTGACCCGCTAACTGTTGGATATTTTGGTGTGCTTAATACCGCTAATGCCAATGATGGATCCGCTGTCCCGGTTGCTAAACGGTTACCGTTTGAACCATAGCTTAAACGTAGTTTACCATAATTAAGCCATTTGAAAAAGTCAGCTTTCATGAATGCTTCATCGCTGAATATCCACGCTACAGCACCTTGTGTATAGGTTTTACGTGGAAATTTAAGACCGAAAGGCGAGAAACCATCACGACGGACTGATGCTGTTACCATATACCTGCCTAATAAGGTATAGTTTAAACGGCCCATTAAAGCGTCGGCGTTGTATATACGGTCATCACTACTTTCAATAGGCAGTGTACCGGCACCAATATTATGGTAACCTAAAATATCACTTGGGCTAAACTGAGAGTTGTTTGTTCTTGTATACCAGGTTTGGTATTTCTCTTTGTTAAGCAAAAAGGTTGCATCAAAGTTATGGATACCAATGGATTTATTCCAGCTCAGGATATTATCAAGGTTATACCTGTAACGGTTTTCCATTGAACGGTAAGCCGTACCGGTAAGTCCTCCTACAGCAATTTCATTAGGGTTTGCTCCGGGCCTGAAAAAGAAGTTACGATATGATTCTATCTGCGGAGAAAAATTCAAAGTATACTTTATACCAAACGGAAGATCAACTCTTGCAAAAAGGGTTGAAAATAAAACGTTTTGAATAGCTACGTTATCGTTATATTTTCTGCCTAAAAATGGATTACGCTGATTTAAACCGCTATCGTCTGTATCTATACGGCGTAATGAGCCATCAGCATTGTACACATCCCCGTATGGTGATGAATTAATGATCTGGTTCCAATCTGCCTCGTAGTTATCAACCGCCGGGTTACCGAATGGATTGCTTGAAGCACTTTCATCACGACTTGCAAACTGCGCGTTCAAACCAATGGTTAAAAACTTAGCCGCTTTGCCTTCAAGGTTTACACGAAAACGACCGTCAGTATATTGGCCACCTTGAATCAGATTTTGATTTTTGGTGTAGTTGCCAGACATGTAGTAGCTAAAGTTATCCGTTTTGCCTGATAAGCTGGCAGTGTAATCCTGGCGGAAACCGTTGCGGAAAATAAGTTTTGACCAATCGGTTACTTTACCTGCCTGGTAGTTTGCAATCTCATTATTAAACAAACCTAAACGCTGCAACCAAACAGTAGTTGGGTCGCCGGTAGCACCGTTCATGAATTGCGCTAAAGTTACGCCTTCAGGTAGTTTGTTAGGATCGCTATAATAGTAATATGGATTGGCTGTATTAGAGCTTCTCTGGCCATCCGCACGCCAGTTTAAAAAAGCTTCGCCTGTGTAATATTTTTGATTTTGTAGTAGTTGAGCAACGCCAAAATTGCCATTCAGGGTTATCTGAGGCGGGCCGTTTTTACCTTTTTTAGTAGTAACGGCAACAACACCACCTGCTGCGTTAGCACCGTAAACCGCAAGTGCAGCCGGATCGCGCAGTACATCTACCCTATCAATATCATTTGGGTTGATATCAGCCAGCTGGCCGGGATAAATAACACCATCTAATACAATTAAAGGGTTATAACTGCCAGAAAGCGAAGCCCTGCCACGCACTACAAGATCGCCGGCACCGCCGCCTTTTGCAGACGTATTTAAACCTACCGAAATACCGGGAATACTACCCCTGATGATATCGGTTACGCTGGTTGGGTTATCATTTTCAAATTTATCAGCCTTTACGCTGGATATTGCGCCGGTAACATCTTTAACCGCGCGGGTACCGTAGCCTATAACCACAACCTCATCTAATTGCTTGTTATTATCAAGCAACGTTATATTAATTATTGTTTGGTTACTTACGTTAACCTCTTGCGTTGCAAAACCAATACTGGTGTATACCAGCGTTGCATTTGCAGGTGTGTTTATACTGTACTTACCGTTAACGTCTGAAGCTACACCATTGGTAGTTCCTTTAACCCTTACGGCTACCCCCGGTAATGTTTCGCCCTTGTTATCCTTAATAACACCGGTAACGATGGTATTTTGCGCAAAGGAGAGCGTACAGGTGGTTATTAAAATACAAATGAGAAGAGTAATTTTTTTTTTCATAATTTTTTGTTTGATCAATTGAATTGGTTTTAAAAAGTTAGCTATCCATAAACCTGGTTTATGACATACAGCGGGGGATCACAGCATCTCTGTCTATTGGTGATTTAAGAAAATTAAGTTATTCTGGTCTTGTTAATTGGCAGGTCAAATCAAACAATTCCAAATCGATAAAACAAATGGAATTATTTCATAAAATACTGATAATAAGTAAGTTATTTATTTTTCGATACGCTTAATGAACAACATTAGCGTTTTACAACCTATTTATTTGACAGGTGTTTATATGTAATACACACTAAAGGAGGGTAAATGGTGATACGCTTTATGAACAATTAAAAACCATCAGAAATTTTTACGATAACGTTTTCGGTAAAATGAATAAATCACTCTTAGTTTATCGGAATTTTCACCTGTAACTTACAGATATTTAGACGGGTATACTTGTAAGGAAAGCCTATAAATAAGTTTTTTACCCGGCATTTGTTAAGGCCGGTACTTTATTAACAACCTTTATGTTTATGGGATCAAAAGCACCATAAATGGACTCTCTTAGAACGAAAATATTGCCGCATTGTATTATTTACGAATTCAGCAACACAGATAGGAATTAAATATCTCTTATTATTAATACTCAACCAATAGCTGGTAATAATTTCCAGAATAGCATTATAATTTACCATTATCAGTAAATTAAATACTAAAAATTAAAACAAAGAGTAGTCATATCATCTTATTAATAGGAAATTAATAATATTTTCACAGACGAAACGTTATGTAAATTAATTCGGTATCAGTTAATTATACTATAAATTCAACTGTAATTATTACTCTTTCAGTTAATTTCCCTAAGCCTAATAATTTAGCTATTCAATATTTTTTTTTTAACTATTAATTATTTATCCATGAAAAAAAGTCTACTAACGGCTTTGTGCATTCTATGGTTATCTGCAATGCAATTGTTTGCACAAAACATTTCCGTATCCGGAAGGGTTACGGCTAAAGAAGATGGTCTACCAATCCCCGGAGTAAGTGTGGGGATCAGGGGGACAACAACCGGTACACAAACCACTACAGATGGCAGGTACACCCTATCTGTACCAAGTGGTGTTTCTTTAACATTTAGCTTTATTGGTTATGCCACACAAACGCTCCCCGTTACCGGCCCTACCCTAAATGTTATTTTAACTTCAGAAAGCAGGCAATTGGGCGAAGTACTTGTAACAGGTGCACTTGGCCTTACCAGAACTCGTAATCAGCAGGCCTATGCTGCCCAGCAGGTTTCAGGAGACGAGGTTAGCAAAACACGATCATCAAACTTTGTTGAAGGATTATCAGGTAAAGTTGCTGGTTTGGAAATCAGGCAAAACAATGGCCTGGGCGCTTCAACTAACGTGGTTATCCGTGGTTCAAAATCTATTTTTAACTCCAACCAGGCATTGTTTGTGGTTGATGGGGTCCCATTTAATAATGGCGCGCCGTCAGGCTCTACAATAAACTCATCCGATCAAAGGACAGGGCGCGGAGGGTATGATTACGGTAGCCCTGTACAGGATATCAACCCAGACAATATTGAGTCTGTTACGGTTTTGAAAGGTGCCGCTGCCAGTGCGCTATATGGTTCACAAGGTGCAAACGGTGTAATTTTGATCACTACTAAAAAAGCCAGAAAAGGGTTTGGCATTGTTGTTAACGCCAATGTTGGGGTTGGGTCAATTGATAAGTCTACCTTTCCAAAATATCAGAAAGAATATGGTGGTGGCTATGGCCCTTATTATGAGGACCCCAGCGGGTATTTTTGGTACAGGGATGTTAATGGCGATGGTACACCTGACCTAATTACACCTTTAACTGAAGATGCATCGTACGGTGGAAAATTTGATCCCAACCTGAAAGTTTACCAGTGGAATGCCTTTTATAAGGGCCTGCCAACCTTTGGACAAGCTACTCCATGGATGGCCGCTGCAAATGATCCATCAACATTTTTTGTGAAACCGATTACCAATAGCCAAAGTATTTTTATCACCAATGCCGGCGATAACGGATCATTTAAGCTGGGATATACACGTAATAATGACAATGGTATATTACCTAACAGTAACATCCAAAAAAATGCGGTCAATTTTTCGGGCACCTATAATATTACCAGCAAATTATCTGCAGGAGCTTCCATTGATTATACCCGTACCGATGGTTTAGGCAGGTATGGCACAGGCTATTCATCTGAGAATACTTTAACCAACTTCAGGCAGTGGTGGCAAGTAAACAATGATATTAAGCAATTAAAAAACGCTTATTACAACAGCCTTGCACAAGGTGAAAATGGTAACGCTACCTGGAACTTAAGCGACTTTAATGATCCTACGGCCATTTATTGGGACAATCCATATTTTAGCCGTTATCAAAACTATGAAAACGATACACGTAACCGTTACTTTGGTAATATTTTTGCCAATTATAAGCCTACCAGTTGGTTAAATATTTTAGGCCGTGTTACTGTTGATAACTGGAACCAGTTGCAGGAAGAAAGAAGGGCGGTTGGTACAACAGGTGTATCAAGTTATTCAAGAAGAAATACCGGCTGGAACGAAACAGATTATGATTTGATTGCCAGTGTAAACAAAAATATCAGTACCGACTTTAATCTGAAGGCAGTTGCCGGTACAAATATCAGAAAACAACGTTATCAGGATATTTATGCAATTACAAACGGCGGTTTAATTGTACCTCTTATTTATACGTTATCAAACTCAAAAAACACACCAGATGCTCCTATAGAGGCCGACCAGCGCAGAGAAGTTAACGGTATTTACGCCGGAGCAACATTAACCTGGAAAAATACCTATACAATTGATGGTACTTTAAGGCGTGATGTTGCCTCAACCCTGCCCAAAGGCAATAATACCTACTATTACCCGGCGGTTTCCGGAGGTTTTGTTTTCTCAGAGCTTCTAAAAGATTATAGCTGGTTATCATACGGTAAATTAAGGGCCAACTATGCCGAAGTTGGTAACGATGCCCCTATTTATAGTACAATTGATACCTACACCATTGGGACACCTATTAATGGGTCCCCGCAGGCAACCGTGGGCACTACTAAAAACAACCCGCAGTTAAAACCAGAACGTACAACAAGTTCTGAGTATGGTTTAGAATTATCATTCTTTAATAACCGCCTTGGTTTTGACGGAACCTATTATGTTAATAAAACGGTTGATCAAATCATACCGGTTACAATTTCGGCGGCAACCGGATACAGCGCAGCATACCTTAACTCAGGAACTGTACAAAATAAAGGTATTGAGCTTTCATTAAACGGCACACCGTTCAGAAGCAAAAACTTCTCATGGCGGGTTGATGTAAACTTTACTAAAAACAACAGTAAGGTACTTGAGCTATTTCAGGATGCAACAGGCCAGCAGGCTCAAAATCTGCAAATTGGCACGTTCCAGGGCAATGTTACTATCAACGCAACTTTAGGACAGCCTTTAGGAACTATACGAGGCACCGATTTTGTTTACCTGAATGGGCAAAAGGTGGTTGATGCCGATGGTTACTATATGCAAACCAATACTGCTAATAATGTAATTGGTAACAGTAACCCTAAATGGATAGGCGGCATTAATAACAGTTTCAGGTATAAAAATCTTACTTTGAGCTTTCTGATAGATATCAGAAAAGGTGGCAGTGTTTTCTCTCTTGATACTTATTACGGGTTTGATACTGGTTTGTATCCAGAATCAGTTGGCTTAAATGATAAGGGTAACCCATCCCGTAGCCCAATTTCAGAAGGCGGCGGTGTCATTTTAAAAGGTGTTACCGCAGATGGCCAACAGAATACTACCCGTGTTGAAAATACCGGATCAGGCTTGTATGGTTATGAGTTTAACCCTAATGCGGCCTTTGTTTATGATGCGGGCTATGTTAAATTAAGGCAGGCACAAATTTCTTACAGTCTTCCGCAAAAATTGGTATCAAAATTTGGGCCGGTTAAAGGTATTGACCTTTCCCTTATAGGGCGCAATTTGTGGATAATCCATAAAAACCTTCCCTATGCCGACCCAGAGGAAAGTTTAAGTTCAGGGAATTTACAAGGGTATCAGTCAGGAGCTTATCCAACTGTCAGAACCATTTCACTTAATGCCAAAGTAACATTTTAACAATTACGTTGATGAAAAAATTTATTATAGCAGTGTTGCCGATACTTTTGCTCGGCGCCTGCAAAAAAGATATAACCAGCCTTAACACTAATCCCAAGCAACCTCAATCGGTTCCTGGTGAGGCTTTATTCACAGAAGCGCAAAGATCATTAACCAATGAGCTTGCATCTTCAAATGTTTATTTAAACACCTTCAGGCTTATTGAACAGCAATGGCAAGAAACCACATATATTACAGAAAGTAACTATAATATTAAAGATAATGCCATACCGGATGGCATTTGGACAGCCTACTACCGCGATGTTTTAGAACCATTTGAGCAAGCTAAAAGCACCTTTACAAATACCCCCACTCTAGCGGCGGGTACAATAAAAAACAACATCGCTATTAGTGATATTATGCAGGTATACACCTACTACTATCTGGTAACAACCTTTGGTAATATACCGTATACAGATGCGCTTAACATCGATAATAAATTCCCTAAATTTGATGATGCAGCTACCGTTTACTCGGCGTTGTTAACCAGGTTGGACGCCGATATAGCTAATCTTGATGAAGCAGAAGGCACCCTGGGGGAAGCAGACCAGATATACGGTGGTGATATACCCAGCTGGAAAAAGTTTGCCAATACATTTAAGCTAAAAATGGGTATTACCTTAGCTGATGCCGACAATGCAAAGGCAAAAACAGTTGTTGAAGCAGCTGTGGCAGCAGGTGTATTTACAAGCAATAGTGATAATGCTAATTTTAAATATGCATTAAATCCGCCAAATACTAACCCAATATGGGTTGACCTTGTACAAAGTGGCAGGCTTGATTTTATTGCCTCAAAAACCATTATTGATAATTTAAAAACAACTGCCGACCCAAGGCTTCCGTTATTTTTCACTACTGATGCCTCCGGTAATTACTCTGGTGGTGTACCGGGCACATCAAACAGCTATTCCGCATTTTCAAAACCAAGCACAACTTTAACCGCTCCAAACTTTCCTGGCTTGCTATTGGATTATGCTGAAACTGAATTTAATTTAGCCGAAGCTGTTGAAAGAGGTTATAATGTTGGTGGTACTGCAGCCAGTCATTACGCAAACGGCATAACTGCTTCTATTACTTATTGGGGTGGTAGTGCTGCTGCTGCTACAGCTTATAGTTTAAAACCAACAGTAGCCTATGCTACTGCAGCCGGTAATTATAAACAAAAGATTGGATATCAAAAATGGATTGCTTTATACAACCGCGGTTGGGATGCCTGGATAGAAACCAGAAGGCTTGATTATCCATTACTTCCTGCACCGGCAGATCCGGTAAGCGATTTCCCGGTGAGGTTTACCTACCCGGTTAACGAGCAAAACGTAAATACTGTTAATTACAATGATGCATCATCAAAAATTGGCGGAGATGAAGTAACAACCAAACTATTCTTCGACAAAAACTAATTACCTATATTATAAAAGGAGTTACCGGGTGGTAACTCCTTTTTATTTGTACAACCTTTGGAATTTGGAATGGTTGTAAGGACTATATAATGAATATTATATTGACGAATTCCATTTTTTTGATGATCGTTATTAACTGTGGAAAAGCGAAAACACCTCCTCCAACCATGGTGGCAGCGGAATAATATCCCGGCCAAACTATTCCTGATTATCCGCCGAAGTAAAAAAATCAATCGCAAATTTGCCTGTTATTTTCCTTTTATGTGCAATTACCGGATACTCCCGTGCAATTTGCCAGCAAATAATAGGGTTTGCAAAACAGCGGTAGCAGTATCTGTTATTTGGCCGTTAAGGATATCGTTCTAAGTTGGTATTGAACTTATTACATTAATATATATTCTTGAATTTATTACAATACACCTCCTTAAAATACATTATCTTGCACAACCCATTCTTATAATAATCAAGTGAACGCGACGGCAAAAAGCATATTAAAAAAGTTTTTAAGTTTATGTGTTGTTATCAGGTATTTTAACAAGGTCAAAAGACCCTACCTATATTATTATAGGGATACCTACTATTGCAAGTTAATACAACTTACTTATTTCATAAAAGACTATGTGACCAAGCCCAAATACAAAGAAATCTCCTATCACGGAGAATTTGGTACGGAAATTATGTTTGCATTACCTTTTGCCTACTGGCATTATAAAAATAAAACCTTAAAAAGCACTAAATCTTCTAAATTCACTAAAGAACTTTACTTCTTTTCTGAAAATCATGAGGAATGTTTTGACAAAAGAAACAATGAGGGGAATAAAAATGCGGAAATACCAAGGATCCTGTTTAGCCAGGATTATGATATAAGTAAGTGGGAACGTGTCCCCTTAAAAGAAAAATACGCAAATGATATATTCGTTTTTGAAAAACCTATTTTAATTATAGCTAACAAATACAATTCTGAATGGGGCGGCCCGCCTATAAGCTTTTTTAGTACTGAATTGTTAAGCTTTATTATTGACAATCTTAAAGATAAATACACAATTATATACAGCAGACCCCAACCTCAAAATATCACTATCGACGAAAACGACACTTATGAACTTTTTGACCTGGAATTTCTATCGTCAAACTATCCGGAAGTAATTCATTTAGATGATCTTTATTCGAAGAATAAAAGCAAGGTCAATAATTTCAACCATCTGCAATTAATGGTTTATGCCAATGCGGATAGATTTATCTCTATACACGGCGGTACGGCATCATTTGCCAGTTATTTTGGGGGGATAAACTTAATACTTTCAAAACAAGGTGTGGAACACTACTTTGGATGCTTCCATAAATTATTCCCGCAACTTTCCGGGGCCCGTATCTTACACGCCAAGACCGATGATGAAGTTAAGAAGTACGTTACAGAATATTTTGTAAATGGCTAATAAAGAGCACGGTTACTGGCTAAAGTCAGGTTTAATTAATATCATACAAAACTTTACAGGTGTTTTATTTGCCGTAGGGAGTTTTTATATACTTGTAAGGCTTTTAAGCAAGCATGAATTTGGTGCCTGGACATTGTTTATGTCCTATACTACCATTTTAGAATTAATAAGAGGGGGGCTAATTCAAAGCGCATTAGTTAAATTTTTATCATCAAGTGTTGCTGAAGAGCATTCAAAGATCTTTACCGCTTCGTTTATCATTAACACCGTACTAACCATACTCTGTGTCATCATTAATTTGCTGATAGGTAACACATTAAGCAAGCTGTGGAACGCGCCAGAACTCACACTTCTGTTATACATATATAACATTTCTTTTATTTTAACGGGGTTGCAAACACAATTTAATGCTGTGGCATACGCCAATTTAAAGTACAAGGGCATTTTTTACAGCACCTTCTCCCGCCAGTTTATATTCTTTATATTTCTGGCTGTTTGCTTACTATTGAAAATACATATCAACTTAGTTTACCTGGTATATGTTCAAATTGTTGGAATATTACTGGGTACGCTAATAGCCTATGGATATGTTACTTCCTTCTTAAGCATTAATTTTAACCATTGTTTGGACTGGATAAAAAAGTTGTTAAATTATGGTAAATATACTTTTGGGTCCTCGTTAAGTTCTATGCTTTCCCAAACTATGGACCAAATGATGCTGGGCGCGATGATTTCGCCTGTTGCTTCAGGCACTTACAATATCGCAGTCAGAATTACTAATCTCATTGAAATACCAACCTCTGCCGTTGCTGTGATCGTATTTCCTCAGAGCTCTAAAAGGATGGAGACCCAGGGTAAAAGTTCCGTTAAGTACTTATATGAAAAGTCTGTAGGAACAATTCTTGCGTTAGTGATCCCTGTTGTTATATTTTTATATTTCTTCGCTCAATACATTGTCCGGATCCTTGCAGATGCAAAATATGATGAGTCCATTCCTCTGCTTAAAATCACCTTGTTATACTGTTTATTTGTTCCGTTTGGCAGGCAGGCGGGCACTATTTTACAGTCAATTGGAAAGGCCAGGGCCACTTTTTTTATGGTCATATCAACAGCTGTAATGAATTTAGGCTTAAATTTTATCTTTATATTCTACTTCGGTTTGATAGGTGCGGCTTATGCAACGTTGTTATCGAGCTTTATCGGATTTGTTATTTCTCAAATCTATCTGAAAAGAATATTGGATGTTAACCTATTAAATTGTTTGCTCTATGCCTTTAAGTTTTACCCCGAGCTGTATGATAAATATGTTAAAGGGTTTAGTTGGCGTGGCCGCACAACCAGGTAGCAGTATAACCGGCAATAAAATACTTACGCTTTCGCATTAAGCATTTTTTGTGATCTTACTGATTATACTACTCTGCTTTTAATCATATTTGCTAATTTCTGCCATGGTAAAGTTGGCCGAACCAAAAATGTTTCCCTTTTGATTTAAACGCAGATTGAAATTTTGGTAAAATTAAAAACGGCCTTAACGTTATGTTAAAGCCGTTTTGCTCCAGGCATTTAATAATCAAATATATTTTACTCCCAAAGTTAAGTATGGATGACAACTTAACTACTGCGTAATAGTAATTGTTCCCAAGTCTTTAACGGAACCATTGACTACTGTAATATTATCCATGATTTTAACAGCATAAGGGCTTACAGGTGTAAAGTTGACCTGGTAAGTGCCTGCAGCTAATCCGGGGAAATAAAATTTGCCGGTAGCGTCAGCAACGGTCCCTACGGTATCGGTCCCCATAATAGCGTAAATTTTTGGATAAGCGGCATCAGGTGTAACTACCCCGGTTAACGCGCCGGATACGGCTTGAGGAATAGCCCTTATCACCGGTTTCAGGTT